>JAEZSE010000050.1 GCA_023421955.1 Bacillota bacterium | reverse complement strand
CGCCGGAGGTGGCACCATAAAGAACCACATTACCCGTCAGATGGTTGTCTTCCATGGGCCAGGCGGCTTTACCGGAGCGGTGCACGATGATCCTGCCGCCGGAGAGCCCCTTGCCCAGATAGTCGTTGGCCTCACCAATCAAGGTCAATTCCATGCCCGCCGGGATGAATGCGCCGAAGCTCTGGCCGGCGGTGCCCTCAAACACAAACCTGATGGAGCCATCGGGCAGGCTGCCGTATTCGCGGCTGATGAACGCGCCCACGCGGGTGGCCACGGCGCGCTCGGTATTGCGGATGCCACGCTTCATTTTGGTGCCGCCATTTTCCACCAGAGACTTCACCACGTCGTAGAACAGGCGGTTGTTTTCTTCCCGGTTCTCCGGGATGTCGCGCCAGGGGAGCTTCAGGTTGGTGGAAAGCAACGGGGAGAGGTCGAGTGATTCGGTCTTGGCCGAATGCTTCACCTGTGTGAGGCGGTCGGCCTGGCCCACCATTTCCTCCACGGTGCGGAAGCCCAGCTCAGCCATGATTTCGCGGAGGTCCTCGGCGATGAACTTCATCAGGTTCACCACGTATTCGGGCTTGCCGGTGAAGCGCGCGCGAAGCGCCGGGTTTTGCGTGGCCACGCCCACCGGGCAGTTGTCCACGTTGCACACACGCATCATGATGCAGCCCACTGCCACCAGCGGCAGCGTGGCGAAGCCAAACTCCTCAGCGCCCAGCAGGGCTGCCACGGCCACGTCGCGGCCGGTCATCAGCTTGCCGTCCACCTCGAGCCGCACGCGGCCGCGGAGGCCATTGGCCGTGAGCACCTGGTGGCTCTCGGCCAGGCCAATCTCCCAGGGCAGGCCGGCGTGCTGCATGCTGGTGCGGGGGCTGGCCCCGGTGCCGCCGTCGAAACCGCTGATGAGAATTACGTTTGCACCGCCCTTGGCCACGCCTGCCGCCACGGTGCCCACACCAGTTTCGGACACGAGCTTGACATTGATCGCAGCGTCTGGGTTGGCGTTTTTCAGGTCGAAAATCAGCTGGGCCAGGTCTTCGATGGAATAGATGTCATGATGCGGGGGCGGGGATATCAGGCCCACGCCGGGTGTGGAATGGCGCACACGGGCGATGTGGGGGTAGACCTTGTTGCCGGGCAGCTGGCCGCCTTCGCCCGGTTTTGCGCCCTGAGCCATCTTGATCTGGATTTCCTTTGCGCTGGCCAGATAGGCACCAGTCACGCCAAACCTGCCGGACGCCACCTGCTTGATGGCACTGTTGCGGTCGGTGCCGAACCGGTCGGTGGCCTCGCCGCCCTCGCCGGAGTTGGACTTTCCGCGGATGCGGTTCATCGCCTGGGCCAGGCACTCATGGGCCTCCTGGCTGATGGAGCCGTAGCTCATCGCGCCGGTCTTGAAGCGTCGCATGATGCGCTCCACTGGCTCCACTTCGTCCAGAGGCACTGGCTTTCCTGGCTTGAATCCCAGCAGGTGCCGGAGCGCCACGGCCTTTTCCACGCCGATGAGCTTTGTATATTCCTTGTAGAGCATGTAGTTGCCTTCACGCACGGCGGTCTGTATCGTGTGGATCACCTGAGGGTTATAGAGGTGCTCCTCGCCGTTTCTCTTCACGGCATAACGCCCGCCTGATTGCAGCGGCTCCTCCAGGTTCTTCACGGCGAAGTCGTGGCGGGCCAGCATTTCACGCTCCAGGTCGGCAAACGTCATGCCGCCCACGCGGCTCACCGTGCCGGTGAAGCAACGGTCAATCACCTCGTCGGACAGGCCAACAGCCTCAAAGATCTGGGCACGGATGTAGCCATCCACGCAGGAAATTCCCATCTTCGAAATCACCTTCAGCACGCCGTGCTCCAGCGCGTGCAGCGTGTTGGCCTTGGCCTTCTCCAGCTCCATGGTGCCCAAGATGCCCCGGTCAGCCAGGTCTTCCAGCGAGCGCATCAGGCCCCGAGGGAATACGGCCTTCACGCCGTAGCCGATGAGGCAGCACACATGGTGCACTTCCCGGATGCCGAAACTGTCTACAATGATCGAGAAATTGCCGCGCAGCCCTTTGCGGATCAAGTGGTGGTGCACCAAAGACGAGGCCAGCAGCGCCGGGATCGGGATGTGGGTTTCGTCGGCACCCCGGTCTGTAAGGATCAGCAGTGATGTGCCGCCGCGGGCAATCTGCTCGGCTTCTTCGCAAAGCTCATCCAGCGCCTTCATCAGGCCCTGCTCGCGGGTGAATAGAATGCCGATCTCAGCGGAGGGGAATCCCTTCACGCCCTGGCGCAGCGCCCGGAATGTGGCCTCGGAAAGCACGGGGGACTTCAGGTGGATCTTGTGGCAGTTTTCCGCGGCGTCTTGCGTAATATCGCCGGAAGGGCCCAGCAGCACGTCGGTGCCGGTCACGCAGGCCTCGCGGATGGCATCCAGCGGCGGGTTGGTGACCTGGGCGAAGAGCTGCTTGAAGTAGCTGTAAAGACACTGGGGCTTGTCAGAGAGCACTGCCAGAGATGCGTCGTAACCCATTGCGCCGATGGGGTCGCTTCCGGTCTGCGCCATGGGCAGCAGCGTGGTGATCAAGTCTTCATGGGAGAAGCCAAACAGCTGCTGAAGAGAGCCTGTGGGCATGCCCTCCGGGGGCAGCTCGGAGGCTGCGGGCAGTGATGCCTCAGGGATGCAATTGTCTTTGAGCCATCTGCGGTAGGGCCCGGCGCAGTGCTGCTCCTTGAGCTCGGTGTCTTCCATGAGTTTGCCGGATTCCAGGTCCAGGAGGATCATCTGGCCGGGGCCCAGCTTGCCTTTCCGCACAATTTTTTCCGGGGGAATGTCCAACACACCGGATTCGCTGGAGAGCACCATCACGCCGTCGGAGGACAGTGCCCAGCGGGCGGGCCTCAGGCCGTTACGGTCCAGCACCGCGCCGACCTTGCGGCCATCGGTGAAGGTGATGGCGGCGGGGCCATCCCACGGCGGCAACAGGCAGGCGGCGTATTGGAAGAATGCCCGCTCGGTGTCGCCCATTGTCTTGTCCATGCTCCAGGGGCCGGGCATCATCAGCATCAGCGATTGAGGCATGGGCCGGCCGCTCTGGCAATAGAACTCAAAGGCGTTGTCAAACTTCATGCTGTCGCTGCCGTCGTCTTCCAGCACCGGCAGGATATCATGCAAATGCTTTTTCAGTTTGCCGCCGTTCAAGCCCTTCTCCATGGCCTTGATGGCGTTTTCCGCGCCGCGCAGCGTGTTGATTTCACCGTTGTGGGCAATCATGCGACAGGGCTGGCTGCGGCTCCAGGTGGGCAGCGTGTTGGTGGAGTAGCGGGAGTGCACCATTCCCACTGCCGATTCAGTGCGCTCGTCTTCCAGATCCGGATAAAACGCTTCCAACTGCCAGGAATGCATCATGCCCTTATAGACAATTGTGCGGGAGGAGAGGCTCACCACATAGATGCCGGCCTTCTCCTTGTGGGAGCTACGCTCCACTGTGCGGCGCAGGATATAGAGCGCCTGCTCGAGTTCCACCATGGCTTTTGCCGGTGCTACAAACACCTGGGTGATCCAGGGCGCGGACTCTCGCGCGGCGGTGCCGCAGGAGTGCAGGTTGTGCGGCACATCGCGCCAGCCAAGCAGCGAGAAGCCGCAATCCTTCACGGCCCTTTCGACCAGCTCCACGCAGACGCGCCGGAGTTGGGCGTCGCGGGGGAAGAAGAGCATACCGACACCGTAGTGGCCTTCTTCGGGCAATTCAAAGGGCAACACGGCCCGAAAGAGCCCGTCGGGCAGTTGCATGAGGATCCCTGCGCCGTCGCCGGTGTCCGGATCGTAACCGGCACCGCCGCGGTGGGCCATACGCTTCAACACCACCAGCGCGTCACGCACAACCTTATGGGCTTTATGGCCATCTTTGTTGGCCACAAATCCTGTGCCGCAGCTGTCGTGCTCAAATTCCGGTCTCCAAAGGGGGGCATTCCTTAGCTCCATTGCTACTGCTCCGTTCTACCTCAATTGGAAAGTACCAATTGACATATAAAATTATCTTGCTTCTAGCGGAGGATGCTCTGCCGCTACCGGAGAACCTCCTCCTGCCACCTTCGGGTGGCATCCGGTAGGAAATCCCCCCTGCCCTCTGTGGAGGGCATCCCCCCTTGAATCGCTGCTTCGCAGCGACAAGGGCGGGTAGAGAAGGAGGCAGGGTTCCGCCCTGCGCCTCAAACTCCCTATCGCTTACAGGGCACGCCCCGTTCCCCTCCTTACCCGCCCTTGTTTTTGCCGAAGGCAAAAATTCAAGGGGGGGATGTCGCCCACAGGCGACAGGGGGGATTTCCCTACTTGCTTTTATAAAGCTCCAGCACCTGGGAGGCGATGTCTTTCAGGGTCCTGCCGCTGTCCATGGCCCGCTTTTGCAGATACCGCCAGGCCTCGGCCTCGGTCATCGCCAGCCTGTGCATCAGCAGCACCTTGGCCTTTTCGGCCAGTGCCCGGCGCTCCAGGTCGATCTTGAGCTTCTGGGCCTCATCGCTGACTTTCCTCAGCCGGCTGCGATAATGCTCAATCAGCTCCAGTGCCGAGAGAAGTGACTGGGCAGTGGCCGGGCGCTGCAGTGTGACAATGTCCATGCCGCCGGATTGCTCCTTCACATAGGCCATCTGCTCCGGCGGCGTCAGCAACAGCACCGAGCAGTCACACTTTTCAATAAGATCTCCGGCAAATTCCAGCCCGGACATATCGGAGAGGGAATAACCCACAACGGCCACATCCACCGGTCGGGATGATACCGAGCGCAACCCTTGCATGCCAGACATGCAGATATCGGTTACAAGATAGCCGCGGGAGGCAAGAATGGCCCGGATCTGCTCTGCCAGCTCAGGCTTGCGCACGGCAATAAGAACGTTACACGGCATATAGGGCCTACCCTCCCTTCCGTTGGATGCGGCCTGATGGGCTCAATACCGCGTCAGGTAGCGGTCAACTTCCCATTGAGTGACCTTATGGCGGTATTCTTCCCACTCTTGGCGCTTGGCCCGGAGGTAGCTTGCTGAGGCATGCTCACCAAGGGCCCCCATAATCAGCTTGTCTGCCTCCAGTGCCTCCAGCGCGTTATCCAGCGACAAAGGCAGTGTTTTGAGCCCTTGCGGGCATTTGCCCTCGCCGGTGCGCAGATTGCCCTCAGCCATAGGCGGAGGGGTGAGGCCCCGCCTGATGCCGTCGATACCCGCAGTGAGGATCGCGGCGTAGGCCAGATAAGGGTTGCAGGACGGGTCGGGGCTGCGAAGCTCCAGGCGGGCGTCCTGATCCGTTGCTTCCGGTACGCGGATCAATGGATCGTTGTTATGGGTGGACCAGCAGGCATGAGTTGGTGCCTCGTAGCCGGACACCAGCCTGGTGTAGGAATTGACCAGCGGGTTGGCGAGGGCTGTGATGGCGCCGATGTGCTCCATCAGCCCTGCGGCAATAGCGCCTGCTTCCAATGATATGCCGCGCTTGCCTTTTGAGGCAAACAGATTTTCGCCGCTTTTCCAAAGCGAGAGGTGCAGGTGCAGGCCGCTGCCGGAAACGCCTTCCAAAGGTTTGGGCATAAACGTGGCCGCCAAACCGTGGCGTTTGGCAATGGACTTCACCGCCAGGCGGAAAGTCATCATGTCGTCCGCTGCCTTCAGCGCGCCTGCCGGGCCCAGATCGATCTCATGCTGGCCTGGTGCCACCTCGTGGTGGGAGGCCTCGATGTTGAAACCCATCTCCTCCAGCGTGATGCAGATATCGCGGCGGGCGTCCTCGCCCAGATCCACCGGGCCCAGGTCGAAATAGCCACCCTCATCGTGTGTCACTGTGGTTACTTTGCCCTGGTTGTCGGTGTGAAAGAGGAAGAACTCGCACTCTTGACCAATCGTGAGCTCCAGGCCCATCGCCTCTGCTTCGGCGATGGCGCGTTTCAGGATCTGCCGCGGGTCACCATCAAAGGAGGAGCCGTCGGGATAGTATACATCACAGATCATGCGGGCCACCCGGCCAGCCTGTGGCCGCCATGGGAACACTGTGAATGTGGAGGGGTCGGGCCGCAGATACATGTCCGATTCCTCAATGCGGGCAAAGCCGTCGATAGAGGAGCCGTCAAACATGTATTGCCCCTCCAGCGCCTGCTCCAGCTTACCCACCGGGATCGCCAGATTCTTCATCTGGCCAAACAGGTCGGTGAATTGCAGGCGTATGAATTTCACGCCGCCCTCCTGGGCCATATACAACACTTCGTCGTTCATCACGGCCGCCACCGATCCTTTCGAACAGCACTCACAGGCTTGTGCCTGCGGCTTCGTCCAGCTGCCAGCCAGAGTTTTGTTCTGCAAGAAACGAAAAGGAATCCTGCAATAATTACACATTATATCATACTATTATTCGATTTCAAGTAAAATGTGCAATTATTCCTTCGGAAGGTTCCATTGCGGAAGAAAAGCAAAACCTCCCGGCAGGATAACCGGGAGGTTTTGTAGATGGTTTGTGAATAAAAAATCGGTACTAAAGAACAAGCTGTTGCTTAATACGCAATTCCTTGCGCATACATGGCGTCTGCCACTTTCAGGAAGCCTGCGATGTTGGCGCCCATCACCAGATTGTCTTCATCGCCATATTCGCGGGCGGCGGCGCTGGCGTTCTTGTAGATGTTGATCATGATGTCTTTGAGCTTCGCGTCCACTTCCTCAAAGGTCCAGGAGTAGCGCATGCTGTTCTGGCACATTTCCAGTGCGGAGGTGGCAACGCCGCCGGCGTTGGCCGCCTTGGCCGGGCCATAGATGGTCTTGTTTTGCAGGAAGACTTCCACCGCTTCGGGGGTGGAGGGCATGTTGGCGCCTTCGCCCACAGCAAAGCAGCCGTTCTTCACGAGTATCGCTGCATCATTGCCATCCACCTCGTTCTGCGTGGCGCAGGGCAGGGCAATGTCGCACTTGATTGACCAGATTCCGCGGCAGCCCGCCGTATAGGTGGCAGTGGGATGGGCCTTCACATACTCGCTGATTCGCTTGCGCTCCACTTCCTTGAGCCTTTTCACAGTGTCCAGCTTGATGCCATCGGCGTCATAAATGTAGCCGTCGGAGTCGCTCAGCGCCACAACCTTGCCGCCCATCTGGTGCACCTTTTCGGTGGCATAGATGGCCACATTGCCGGAGCCGGAGATGACCACGGTGGAGCCTGCGAAGGATTTGCCCTTGGCTTTCATCGCTTCTTCCATGAAGTAGCAAAGGCCGTAGCCGGTGGCTTCTGTGCGGGCAAGGCTGCCGCCCCAGGTGAGGCCCTTGCCGGTGAGCACGCCGGTGAAGTCGTTCTTCAGGCGCTTGTATTGGCCATACATAAAGCCAATTTCGCGGGCGCCGGTGCCAATGTCGCCGGCGGGCACGTCGGTGTTCTCGCCAATATGCTTGGAAAGCTCGGTCATGAAAGCCTGGCAGAACCGCATCACTTCGCCGTCCGACTTGCCCTTGGGGTCAAAGTCGCTGCCGCCCTTGCCGCCGCCGATGGGCAGGCCGGTGAGGGAGTTCTTCAGGATCTGCTCAAAGCCCAGGAACTTCAAAATGCTGGCGTTCACCGAGGGGTGCAGCCTCAGGCCGCCTTTGTATGGGCCGATGGCGCTGTTGAACTGGATGCGGAAACCCCTGTTGACCTGCACGGCTCCGTTGTCGTCCACCCACGGCACACGGAAGAAGATCTGCCGCTCCGGCTCCACAAAACGCTCAAAGATGCCGGCTTTGACCCACTTCGGGTTGCGCTTGGCGACGGGCTCCAATGATTCGAGCACCTCACGGACTGCCTGGTGGAACTCTGGCTCGTTCGGGTTCCTCTTTTCCACTTGCTCCATGACTGACTTTAAGATTTCCATGGCTGCCTCCTCTATCAGAACAATTTGTAATTCCTAAAAATACCTGCTTCATTATAATGAAGTAAACGGAGAATGTCTACATAAAAATGAAATATTTTGCATATAATATTTCATAATCAATCAAAATTGCATATGAAGACCATGAAAAATGAAATATTTAATGTGCAGTATTGCTTCGCGATGGCAAAAACAAAACGTGCCGGCATTTGCCGGCACGTTTTGTATGGAAAACAGGAGAGAGTCTGGAGGTTGGTTATTTCAGCGCAGTGCGAAGAGCTGCTCGGCCATCTTGATGTTGGCGGCCTTGACCTCGTCATAACCCAAGCCTTTGCATGTGGAGATCAGCTCTGTCTTCAGGCTGTCAAACTCAGCCTGGTCTTTGGCGAAAACCATTCTCCAGGAATACTCCCGGATCTTGGAGCCGATTTGGTCCAGCTTGGCTTTCAGGTCATCGGGCAATGTGTTGTCCACCTTGGTGGCTGTCGGCACGGATACTGCAATCTTGCCATTCTTCTGGAACCATTCCAGAGAGGACTTGGCGCCCATCTTCGCCTGCCAGTCCAGATCCAGCTTGGTCACGCACTCGGGGTCGGTGAGCGTGGTGCCCCAGCCGCTCCAGTCAAATGGCTCGTTGGTCTTGGGATTGATGGAGTTGCGGTTCACCATCGGGTACGAGAACTTGTTTTCACCATCTCCAAACTTGCCGCCGCCCCATTCATCGGGAATGATCGTCTCTTTGGAAATCTTGATCTTCTTGCCCAGCGCGGTGAGAGACGCCTTGCCGTCGGAACCATAGTTCCAGCCGAGGCCTTCCGGCCCGTTCGTGACAGTCATCACACCATCGGGTGAACACATCCAGTTGATGAGCTGCATTACGCGGTCAGGGTTTTTGCAGGAGGCACCGATGGAGGTGATGCGCTGGCCACCGTAGACGTTTTTTCCATAGGAGCATACGATCTCATTTTTGAATGGAACGAGCATC
The DNA here is from genome assembly GCA_023421955.1 of Bacillota bacterium. Lineage (GTDB taxonomy): Bacteria > Bacillota > Clostridia > Christensenellales > UMGS416 > JAEYRA01. The sequence goes on along the minus strand of JAEZSE010000050.1, from coordinate 191,894 downwards.
AAACCCTTGCCAACAGCAGAGTTCTCAACGGTATTCATCGGGCGCAGCCAGGAGAACCAGTTGAACAGGAACTGCCCGGCGGTGGCCTTTGCATACATGGCATCCCAGTTCTGTGTGGGGGACTCCGGGTCCACCAGGCCCATTTGGTTGGCATCAAAATAGAGCTTCAGCGTGCGCAGGTAATAGCCGTCTTCCTGCAGGATATCCTGATACTTGGGTTCCGAATAGTGCACCAGCACCAGCCCGCCGGTGTCGTCATTGTAGCCCTGCATGCAGGCAAACTGCTTGGCGTTCATCATGTGGGAGCCGTCCCAGTCTTTCCAGAAGGAGAAGGCATACACGGGCTTGCCGTCGGCCGTCTTGGGCTCAAGAGCCTGCATGTCTTTCAGGACCTTGAGGTAGTCTTCCATCTCGGTGATTTCAGGATAACCGAGCTTGGCATAAAGGTCCCAGCGCAGATAGGGGCCCCATGTGAAGTCGGTGAGCTCACCGGGGCCTTCGCTGCTGTTGAAACAGTCATGGCCGATGCCGTAAACAGCCGTGCCATTGCCGTATTGGGTTTTGTTATACTCAATGGCCTTGGCATAGTTGGCTGTAATGTCGGCGCCATACTTGGTGAGCAGGTCATCCTTGTTCCAATCGAGCAGCAGGCCGGCGGAAATGGCCTGCTTGATGTGCTCGGCATTGTCACCAAACACAATATAGTCACCCAATTCGCCGGAAACCAGCTTGGTGGCAAACACGGTGTCGCCGCCGCCGGTGCCCTGGCCCTCAATGTTGACGGTCAGGTTGAACTTGTCCTTCAGAACCTTGGCAAACCAGCCGGGCTGCTCACCGGAATAGTTTGACGTCTCGGCAAATGCCGTGATCGTCAGGGGTTCTGGAGTGGGCTCCGGGGTTGCCGTGGCGGGGGCTTCACTGGCCGGCGCCTCGGTGGCGGGGGCTGATGTGGCCGGTGCCGCCGTCGGGGCCGCTGATTGGCAGGCGGCCAGGCTAAGAACCAGCATTGTCACTACCAGCAGTGCAAACAACTTGCGATGGTGTTTCATTGTTGCTCATTCCTCCTTGCTTTTTTCGATACAATCCCCGGTACGCGCCGGCTGACTGCGATCCGGAACGGTGGGGTATTGATTCCATGAATTGGATCAGCCCTTTACAGCGCCGATCATGATGCCCTTGATAAAATATCGCTGGAAGATTGGATACACCAGCAGCACCGGGAACACCACGACGATTGTGATCGTCATTCGCACCGATGTGGGTGTTTGCAGCTTGGACACATCGGTGGCCATCGTGGAGCCTTGCGCGGTCTTCAACAGCGTGGACAGCGATGTGGAGTTGTTCAGATAGTTATACAGGATGAATTGAAGCGTCCAGTTCTCCTTTTTGGGCATCAAAAACAGCGTGTCGATGAAGTAATTCCATTGCCCCACTGCTGAAAAGATCGTGATCGTAGCCAGGATCGGGATGATCAGCGGTATGATGATGCGGGTCAGGATTGTCCAGAACCCGGCGCCATCGATAGCCGCGCTTTCCTCCAATGATGGCGGAACAGACTCGATATAGGTTTTCACCAGGATGATGAAGAACGGGGATACGATGCCTGGCAGGATGTAGGCCAGGAAGTTGTTCATCAACCCCAGGTTATACATCACAATGAACCAGGGGATGATGCCAGCGTTGAAATACATTGTGATCACGATGAACCGGTACCAGAACCTGCGGCCCCACATGCGCTTTTTTGTAAAGAGATATCCCAGGACCGCCGATGCGAGCACGGTGCACACGGTGCCGCCCGCAGTGCGCGCCACAGAGATCATCGCCGCCCGCCCGATTCCCTTGAGCTTCATCACCTCCACATAGTTGCTGAAGTGGATGCCCATCGGCCAGAAGATCACGTTACCCAGCGCGCTTTGGTGGTTGTCGCTGATGGAGTTGATCAGGATGTAATAGAACGGATAGATGCAGATCAGCGTGAACACCCCGAACACGAAGAAGTTCACGATGTTGAACGCCACATCTCCCGCGCCGAGCCTGATCCGGTTGCTGATTCTGATATTGCTATCTGCTTTTATCATCATGCCGCCCCCCCTAAATGATCGTGTTGCCGCGCACCAGCTTGGACAACTGGTTGGCGATCATAAGCAGAGAGACGCTGATCAACGATTTTAGCATGCTGATGGCAGTGGTCATGGAAATGTTGGAAATGCTGTTGAATGTCACGTTATATACATACAGGTCCAACACCTCAATGTGGGATTTGTTCATCGCGTTTTGAAACATGAAATATTGCTCCATGCCGTTGTTCACAAAGTTGGCGATGGAGAGCAGCAGCAATACAAAGAATGTTTCCATCACACCGGGCAGCGTGATGCTCCACATCATGCGGAAGCGGCCTGCACCATCCACGCGGGCGGCTTCATACAGCTCCTGGTCGATGCCGGCGATGGCCGCCAGATACATGATGGCTCCCCAGCCCAGCCCCTTCCAGATGCCCCATGCGGTCATCTGAAGCCAGATTGTCCAGCCAGTGTCGGGATCGGCGAGGAAGTTGATTTTCTGGTCCTGCGTGATGACTCCCAGCTTCACCAGTACGGAGTTGACGGCACCGCTGTCTATGCTGAAGAGTGCGAACGCGAAGGAATAGACCAGCACCCAACTGATGAAGTTTGGCAGCGTGGTGAGCACCTGCACGGTTTTTTTGTACCACCCCACACGGATCTCCGCCAGGAAGATCGCGAATGCCACCGGGAGGATCGATGTGGCCAGGTTCAGCAGGCTGATGGCGGCGGTGTTGCGCAGCACGCGCAGGATTTCCGCACGCTGGATCTCATTGCCTACGATCAGCTTAAAAGAATTGAAATTGTTCCAGTCGTTCCAAGTTACCAATTGGTTTGGCCGTGGGGTATAGTTGAAGAAAGATATAAGCCAGCCAAGGATTGGGCCGTAGTTGAATACGATCACCAGAATCAGGAACGGAATCGCGATGAGAAAAAGATGATACCGTTCGTTGTTTCCGCCCGGCGGTCGTTTTGCGATCTTTGGAGCCTTGCCCGTAGCGATCATGGCAGCTTTCCTTCCATGAAATTGATTTACAGATTCACAAAACACTCCATGCCAGCCACGACATGGATGTTTGCTAAATTCTTAATTTTCTATATAATGATAATATAGTTCGTACAGTTATACTGCTTGCACAATTATGACCTTCATTATCGGTATTTTTACATATAGCCATGTAGGAATCACAGTGATAATTCTCTGGAAACATACGGAGGATGGAAAATGAGGTCGCCACATAATCCGCTTCTCAAGGAAGACAGCCACCACTCACTGGGGCCGTTTCCCGCCAACTACTACATGATGGTTGTTCGAGATCTGCACCAGATCCTGCCCACCCATTGGCATGACGAGTGGGAGTTTTTCTTTGTGGTGAGCGGGCGTTGCGTTCTGGCGCTGAATAATGAGCGGATCTCGATGGAGACCGGAGACATGGCGCTGGTGCCGGCCGGGCAGGTGCATGCTGCGTTCGCGGTGGATGGAGGGCCATGCAGCTACAACGCATTGGTGTTTCACTCCAGGTTGTTGGAGGGCCCGGAAGGCGATGTGGTCACGCAGCGTTACATCGCGCCGATGGGCGAGGGGCAGATGGAGATGCCAGTCAAGCTCTCGCGTGGTATTGCCTGGCAGGCAGCCGTGATGGACAATGTGCTCCAGGCATATGATCTTCTTCAGAAACAACCGGCAGCGTATGAGCTGAGGATCAAGGCATGCCTCTTTGCGGTGTTTGCTGAGATCTGTGCCAACTGCCCGCTGAAGGGCCAAGCAATTGTCACCATGGAATGCGTGGATTACAGGGCCGAGCGGATGAGCAGGATTTTCGACTATATTCACAGCAACAGCAACAGCAAGCTGACTGTGCAGACACTTGCAAAGGTCGCCAGCATGAGCCCGGGGTATCTGTGTCGGTTCTTCAAGGACATGACCGGGCGCACCATCACCGAGTATATCAACCATTATCGAGTCGCGCAGGCAGCGATTATCATCGAGTCCACCGACAAAAAGCTGCTGGAGATTGCGATGGATACGGGATTCAATAATCTGAGCTATTTTGTGAACCAATTTAAGCGCAGTTATGGCGTGACGCCTTCAGAATTTAAAAAGACACAGCGGCGCTATGGGGCCAAGATCGTGCATATTGAAGAGCAGGCGCTGTAGCCCGTTTTCGACAGCATTTACCCTTGTTTCGCTGAGCGTTCAGCTTATAATGGTAGCATCACATCGCCTTGCCGTTTTTTGCCGGTGGGTGGGAGGTGCTCCTGATGTCAAGCAAGCATTGCATCAAGGCTCCGTTTACCGTGACAGTTTGTTTGCTCCTGATGATGGCGTTGGGTGCTTGTGAAACCACCGCTTTGAATCACACCGAGCAGCCTGCTCCGCAGCGGATGCTGCTGGATGACCTTGTGCAAGACGATGGATTTGCGTTTCAACAGACCCAGTGGTTCATGAGCAAGGCGGACTTCTTCGCCATCAGCGGGATGGACGAGAAGACATCCGTCAGAGAAACACAAGTCCTTGAAAGCGGCACGCTTGAGATCGTGTATGATAAGAAGACGATTGCTTACACCGAGCCAGCAATCACGGGTTGGCCTGTGCTCTACTTTTCCGATGGCATGCTGACAATGGTACGCTTAAGTGCAGAGTTTGCATCCGAACGCGTCTTTCTTGCCTGTGCAGCCGACCTCAAGGCCGTGCTGGACAAAAACTTGACCCCTAAGTATGGCTCCACCGATTTCCTGACCCAATCGCCGCCGGTTGACGGCAGCGGCCTGGGAGACGCCCGGTGGGAGGGCAGCGACAAGAGTGGGATGGAGATCAGCACTTTCTATCACAAGAAAACAGAGAGTGCCGCGGAGAAGTATATCATCGTCATCACATTGGGGCCGGGTAAAGATCAATAAGCTTGCTTTTGGTCAATTTCATGGTATCAAAAGAGACAGCCGGAAATCGGCTGTCTCTTCTAGTTCTATGTTTGAATTATGCTTTACCTTCGCAGCCCAACACCTCAAGAATCTTGTGTTTGACGATGGCGCGCACGTTGTCGCGAGCCGGTCTGAGATAATCGCGGGGGTCGAAATGCTCGGGGTGTTCGGCCAGGTGCTTGCGGATGCCAGCGGATACAGCCAGACGGATGTCGCTGTCAATGTTGATCTTGCACACGGCCAAACGGGCAGCCTGCCTGAGCATGTGCTCCGGCACGCCCTGGGCTCCGGCCATCTTGCCGCCAAACTGATTGATCTCAGCCACATACTCCTGGGGCACGCTGGACGCGCCGTGCAGCACGATCGGGAAGCCGGGCAGCCTGCGGGCAACTTCTTCCAGAATGTCAAAGCGCAGCTTGGGCTCACCGGCAAACTTGAACGCGCCATGGCTGGTGCCGATGGCGATAGCCAGGCTGTCCACACCAGTCTTGGTCACGAACTCCTCCACCTCGTCGGGGTTGGTGTAGAGGGCGTCATCACTGCTCACGTTCACATCATCCTCGATGCCTGCCAGCTTGCCCAGCTCGCCTTCCACGGTGACGCCGCGGGCGTGGGCGTATTCCACCACCTTGCGGGTGAGGGCGATGTTCTCCTCAAAGCTGTGGTGGGAGCCGTCGATCATCACCGAGGTGAAGCCGCCATCCACGCAGGACTTGCAGATCTCAAAGTCGGCGCCGTGGTCCAGGTGCAGCGCAATGGGCAGGTCGCACTCCAGGAGCGCCGCCTCCACCAGCTTCACCAGGTAGGAGTTCTTGGCATACTTGCGGGCACCGGCAGACACCTGCAGGATCAACGGGCTCTTCAGCTCCGCAGCGGCCTCGGTGATGCCCTGCACGATCTCCATGTTGTTCACGTTGAATGCGCCCACCGCGTAACCGCCCTGATAGGCTTTTGAAAGCATTTCCTTGGTATTGACTAATGGCATGTGGATCCGTCCTTTCTATGCTCGCCCGTCAGGCGAAAAATAAACACAGGTATGCGGCGAACTATTTATACTGATCCCACCGCAAACATTTCTATTATTTTACATGATACTTGTGCTGTTGGCAACTCAAGCATCCCGGTGTGGATTACTGCTTTTGCTCCGACATGCTGGGGCTGCATCCTCGAACACAATCATTGGGCGTGGCATATTCTGCACTAGAACTGAAAAAGGAGGTTCTATTGATGGGTATGCTCAATGGCCTGTTCAAGGGGATCAGACACGAAGACAATGGCGATAGCCTGCTGTTCTTCTTCTTGCTGCTGGTCATCATTTTGTGCAACTGCGAATTGTTTGAAGACACAGACAGCCTGCTGTTCTTCTTCCTGCTGCTTGTGATAATCTTCTGCAGTGGTGTTTGCGGTGGTGTTGAAGAGTGCTGATTGCCTACATCCGGATGATAGGGATGGGAAGCCGGTGAATGCCGGCTTCCTCTTATTTTGGTTCAGCCTCTATTCCAGATCATGCAGCACCGACCCAATCCGGTTAACTGCCCTGCTGACGGCACATTCCACGCCGATATCCGGCATACCGGTGCCATCCACGGGCAAGCGGATGAAATCGTCCATGCCCAGAAACAGAAACAGGTTCTTCAGATAGGTCGCCCCATAATTGAACCGGGCGGAGATGATGTTACCGTAGGATCCTCCGCAGGATTGAATAAACACCATGCGCCGGGGCTTGTCATCCATGAGCCCTTCCACCCGGCGGGATGACACGCGGATGGTGCGACCGTTCAGCACCACGCAATCGATATAGGCTTTCAGCCTGGATGGAAAGGTGAGAGACCACATCGGCGCCGCGATGGCGTAATGATCGGCCTGCTGAAACTGTGTGCAGAGCCCGTTTATCTGGTCGGCCTTCTGCTGGCCTTCATAGTTCAGGCTGTCGTAATCATTGCCGGATACAATGCCGGAGCGGCCTTGATAAACAATGCCATCCACTTCCGGCAGATCCATGGCATAAAGATCCAGCTCCTCAATGGCATTGCCCGGATACCGTTTTTCGTATTGCCTGATGAACTCCCGGCCCACACGCAGGCAGGCCGATTGGGCTTCGGGCTTTGGGTTGCACTTGATGTATAGCAATTTCATGAAGAAACACCCCGGCAATATTGTTGCCAGGGTGCTGTATTTTATGATTTGTCCCACTGTTTGAAGCGGCTTTATTGTTGTTCAGCGCATACTTTTCTTACAGAGCTTGGTTACGAAACAGATCATCCATTTCCGCCATGCTAAGCTCAAGCAGGCTTGTTTCAGCAGTTATTCTGCCACGTCGGTGCCCGGTTGTCACAGAGTACCGCCAGCCAACCATGTGTAACCTCCTCCCAACAGTCTGCGTATGATGTAAGGACTGAGCATTCGGCTTCGAGGAGGTAGAGTATATGGGCAGCTTGGGTAACTTATTTGGCGGCGGCGGTTGCGGGGGAAACGACGACAACAGCTGGTGGATCCTCATTGTGATCGCAATCCTGTTTCTTTGCAATGGCAACAATGGGCTCTTTGGCAATAACAACAACAACCCGTGCGATCCCTGCGACAACAATGGCAACGACTGGACCTGGATTCTGATTGTGATCGCCATCCTGTTTTTGTGCAACGGCAACAATGGATTCCTGGGCAACAACTGTGATTGCAACAAACCCTGCTGAGCTACATAACGGACAGATCAGAAAAAGCGGGCAGCCCCATTGGCTGTCCGCTTTGTTGATTTGATCCGCCCAATAACGGTGGCGATCGTGGTTCAGGTCTTGTACTCGTAGAGCTCCAGCGATTCGCCGTTAGGTCCGGTCAGGAAAATGTTGGTGCTGCCTGTTGGGAAAAGCGGCAGCACGGCCACATCCTCTGTGCGGAATGCCACGCCCTTGCCTTTGAGGCCTGCCACAACGGCGCGGATATCCTCCACTTCAATGGCGATGTGGGCGATCACGCCGTCGGTGGGCTTGGAGCCATCATATTGTTCAGGCTTGATAAACTCAAGGATACAGCCGCCGGCGCGCACGAAACGAAGCTGTGTCGTGCCAAGGTCGCGGCTGTAAAACAATTCAAAGCCAAGCTTGTTGCAGTAGAAATCCAGTGTCTTGTCCATGTCTGCCGTATAGACGCCGATATGCGCCAGGCCTTTCAATCCTGCCATCAGAAACCTCCCCAAATGAATGATGCCATTATAACCGGACATATGACAAATGAGAAGAAGTTGGCTGAATTTGTCAGCAAATGGGTCTGCTCGATGGGTTCAATATGACAAATTGATGTCGTGATGCTCGTTCATCACGCCAATCAATTCATCCTTGCAGGAGCAGGGGGTCCACTTGCACTCGCAGATCGGGTCGCCGGACTTAATCAGGTCAACGGCGCCTGCACGGATTTTATCAAACTTGTCCTTGTCACGTTTGTATTGCCCGTAGAAAAGCATGGAGCCCAACCAGCCGATCAGCACCGTGCCGGCAATCACCGCCCACTCGTTTGAGATGTAGATTGTGTGCTCGAACGAAATGGGGGGGAGCGCTCCTGAAAACAGATAATACAACAGCGGCCCGCAGCCGGTCACTGCAAGCAGCGCGCCGCAGGCACCCCACAGTCGCATGCGGCGGCGGAGCTTCTTCAGTTTCTTCACCCGTTTCAACACGGGCAGCTTCAATCTTGCTTCGACTGCGGATAATCCTGCCACGGGCACCGGCCTCCTGACAGGAGATTGTATGCAACGTGTTCATAAGGTATGCGGTTGTTATTCTATCAGGATGTGGTCAGGGCCGTGGCTTGCCAGATTGTCGGTCATTTTTTTCATGATCCGGGGCATGATGTTGCCGCCGTCTTCGTCACGGTCAATGCCATAGACAGTTAACGGGAAGTTCAGCGGCTTCTGCACAGCCCAGATCTCCTCGTGCTGATCCGGCGGCAGGATCACCGCCGGATCACCCACGGCGACCCAGCCGATTGGCACTGTAGCGTTCTCCGGCAGTACGGTTCTCAAATGCACCACACCGTTAATTCGCACTTCTGAGCGGGCTTTCAGCGTTGCGCCATGGAAAATGGAAGCGCCGGTGGCGATGAAAACTTCATCCTCCACTATGCAGCCGACCACATGGGCGTGGGGCCCCACCAGCACATTGCTGCCGATTGTGAGGTGATGGCGAGGTGTGCTGCGCAGCACAGCGTTTTCCAGCACGACACAGCTTGCGCCGATGCGGATGCTGCCCCCCTCGGCGATGATGGCCGCGCCGTGCATGATCCGGCAATTGGGGCCGATCTGCACGTCTCCGCAGATGGTGGCAGTGGGCGCAATCATAGCGCTCGGGTCTATTTCCGGTTCCATGCCAAGATGACGCAGGATCATGGTCTTCTCCTTACCGCGCCGTTGCGAGGATGATTGTTTATAGCCCCAGCTCTTCATCCAGCCCCAGCATGATGTTCATACATTGCACTGCCGCGCCGGAGGAGCCCTTGCCCAAATTGTCCAGCCGCACCATCACGAGTGCCTGCTCCTCGTTGCCGCGTACAAACACCTCGGCCATGTTGGTGCCGTTGCAAGCCATCGGGTCCAGGCAGCCGTCTATTAACCCGGCGGCAGCCTCCGGCGGCATTACGCGCACAAAACGCTGGCCGGCGTAATATCCGCTGTATAACTCCTGGAGCAGAGCGGGGGAGAGGGGCTGTTTGGCAAGCCGGCTGAGCACCGGCACGGAGACCGCCATGCCCTGCCGGTAATCGCAGATGATCGGGTTGAACACCGGGGAGGCTTGCAAGCCGGCGCGCAGTCGCATTTCAGGCAGGTGCTTGTGGGCCAGCCCCAGCGCGTAATACAGTGATGCCGACAGATGGTCTGACCGGCTGGGGTTCTCATATTTTTCGATGGCCTCGCGCCCTGCGCCGCTATAACCGGATACGCCGCTGATTACAAAGGGATAATCGCTGCCCACCAGGCCTTCCGCCACCAGCGGAGCCGCCGCCAGCACAAAGCAGGTGGCGTAGCAGCCTGGCACCGACACGAAGCGGGAGGAGACGATTTTTGCCCGTTGCCCACTGCCAAGCTCCGGCAGGCCATAGGCCCACTCGGGGTGGGTGCGGTGGGCAGTGCTGGCGTCTATGATTTTCGTATGGTTGTTCTCGAGCAGGGAGACCGATTCCTTTGCGGCGGCATCCGGCAGGCAGAGGAACACCACATCAGCATGGTTGATGAATTCCTTGCGGGCTGCTGTGTCTTTGCGCTTGTCTGCCGGAATTGGCATGAGCTCGATATCGGGATGGGCGGAAAGCCGCTCCTCAATTTGCAGGCCGGTGGTGCCGTGCTGGCCGTCAATGAATGCTTTGTATTTCATAGGATCCTCCGATTGATGAGGGGATATTTATAATTATACAATTGGAAGAATAATTAATCAAGTCAAGTGAACAGATGGGGCTGGATTCAACAGGACTTTCGATAATCGGCAGTGGGTTGGCTTGAGTGTGTTCAATCCTCTACTGTACCTGCGAACACTTCTTCGTCCCCAATGGATCCGGTGCATGCGTGGTTCAGCACTTCTGAATAAGTCTGCAGCGCAGCCCTGCCCGCGTCGGTGATGTCAAATAGCCCACCACCCAGCTTCTGGAACCAATTGTAGTGGTTTGCGGTCAGGATGTTGTAGGTGGCTCTGGATTTCTGCCCGTCAGGCTTCAATTGTTTGGCACTCATTGGTCCGCTGTCGGCCAGCTTGGATGCCAGCTGCAGGGCTGCTTCCCGATAGGCGGTGACCAGCTTCACCTTGTGAACACCGCCGGTGTTGTAGTCGCCGGAGCGGCCGTTGAGCTCCTGCAGCACACGGATCCTCCGGCGCACGGCGTGGCCCCTGGCAGCCGGCCCCTGCGATTCCACGGGTTCGATCAGCTCTTCCACGTCGTGGCCGCCCTCCGCCATCGTCACGGCAAGTAGGCCGATGTTCAACCGCTTCAGCAGTTCCAGTGTGTCCCGCCAACGCTGCGTGCGCATTGCTGCTCGCTTAACCGGTACGGCAATATAAACAGTGTCGGCAACCCTCTGCCGCTGCACCGCCTGCAGGATCACTTCCAGGTTGAGCGTGAGCTTCATTTCCACTGCCAGCAATTTGCCATCCCGGCAGGCGGCGCCATCCCACCCCTGCACCTCGGCCTTCACATCCCAGCCCCTTGTGTGCAGAAAAGCCTTCACCGGGCTGTATAGCTCTTGCTCCAGAGCGAAGCCGCCATGCATCTTTTTTACCATTGTATCTCCATGCTCATGCTGATGCATGTTGTTAGTTTTACTATAGCACAGTCCAAAGCAAATGCAACCGCCACACCAGGCAGCGACTAGGTTGTATGAGGAAGATTGGGGCAGAATACTGTGTGGTAATGGATTATCTTAGAATCATTAGTACATAAAAGTGAAATTGAGGTAATATTAAACAAATATGGTTTGCGTAACCATATGATATTGAGTACAATGTTGTTGTATTCGCAAAGGAGGATTACCCATGACTTACAAAATCATTTCTGATTCCACGATGGATATGCCCAAGAAATCCGTTGAAAGCATGGGTGTGGATACGCTTCCGTTGCTATTTAACCTTGAGGGCAATGAATATCGGGACAATTTCGGCGCCGATATGGATCCTCACACCTTTTATGAAAAAGTTCGTGCCGGCCAAATGCCCAGCACCACACTGATTAACACAGACCGTTTTCTCACCCACTTCCGCTCCTATCTGGAAAACGGTGTGGACATTGTCTATATCGCTTTCTCCTCTGCGCTCAGCGGCACCTGCCAGTGCGCGATGCAGGCGGCGGATCAACTGAGGGAGGAGTTTCCCGGGTGTAAGATCTATGTGATCGATTCTATGTGCGCGTCGATGGGCGAGGGGTTGCTGGTGTGGCAGGCCGCCAAGCTACGTGACGACGGCATGGGTGCGGAGGAGTTGGCCGGTTGGCTGGAAAAGAACAAGCTGCGCCTGGTGCATTGGTTCACTGTGGATGACATCAACCACCTCCGCCGGGGGGGCAGGGTCTCTGCGGCGCAGGCGATTTTGGGCACTTTGATGAAGATCAAACCCGTGCTGCATGTGGATGATGAAGGCCGATTGATTGCAATGGAAAAGGTGATGGGCCGCAAAAAGGCGCTTCAAACGATTGTGGACAAGATCACCGAGCGGTATGATGGCTCTGTGAAGGCCGTGTTCATCAGCCATGGTGATGTGCTGGAAGAAGCCCAGGAGGTGGAGCGCCTGGTCAAGGAGAAGCTGCCGGATGTGGAGGTGCTGATTCACACGGTAGGCCCGGTGATCGGCGCGCACTCTGGCCCCGGCACGATGGCAATATTCTGCTTTGGAAGCCCGCGTTAAGTGAGAGATAACAAACAGCCTGGAGCCTATTGCTCCAGGCTGTTTCGCTTTCAGGACTTCACGGGTTGATTTCCACTTCAACACCTAGCGATACATACTTGAGAAGATAATCCATATCCTCATCGCTCAAAGCTACATTGCCGCCAGTCCAGTTGCCTTCCAGCCCCTTACCGATGGTGCCGGTGCCGCTGATGGCGATCTCTCCGCCCAGTTTGGTGTTCCATAAGGGGATTTCCTGCCGGTCGATGGCGCTGGCAATTTCATCGTATTGCGCTTGGGTGATCTTCTCGTCATTGAGGCCTGCGAGTGCGTCGTCCGTATTGGGATAGCTGAAAAAGAGAGACTTGTAATATTGGCCTGTGCCAACGGATTTACAGATATAGTATGTACCTTCCGGTGTTTTGCCGTCTCCGCTTTTTTGCTTTGGACCGTCATGTTTTCCCATCGCAGCCTTCATCCGTGCCATCAGCGTGTCTCCATCCCACAACTCCAGCACGTTTCTGCTTTTGTAGACGACGACGCGGGGGGCGGCCATCGACTCTGCATCATTCTTGAAGATGTCATTCTCATTAATCTGGTTTTTGCCCGTGGGTGTGGGGGAGGGGTCATCGATATAAGTGGGCGTTCTGTTTGGGTCTGGTGAATCAAACAAGGGCAGCCACACTGTCTTTGCGGCGCACGCGGCCAGAAGCAGCGCTGTGAGCAGCGTTATTACCACCGCAAAGCCCAACCGCTTCATCTCTGCTTCCACCTTTCCCGAACTGCAATCGTGAACGGATTTATGGTTGGATCGTGATTTTTGTGCCGACCGGAACCAACTCCCACAGTAGATCCATATCGCTGTCTGAAAGGGCGATGCAGCCGGCGGTCCAGTCATGGTCCGTGCCGCCGCCATGGATCATGATCTCCCCGCCCAATGCTGTGTCCCAAGGCGGCCGTTTACCATTTTGCAGCGCATCAATGATCTGGCTGTGTTGCTCCATACTGACCAGCCCGTCCAACAACCCCCGGTCTGCATCCACCCTGTTCGGGTAATTGATGCCGATGGCCTTGTAATATTTGCTTTTCCCGTTTCTCACGCAGGTGTAATAATTGCCTTCCGGTGTCTTCCCATCGCCTTGGCGCTGCTTCGGCCCGACCGGCTCGCTGCCGAGCGCTACAGGCAAGCTCAGGAGCGTTGTATCGTCACACCACACTTCCAGCAGCCGGCGGGACTTAATGACCATCACCCGGACTCTCTCGTTCGTATTATTCTGACCCAACTGCTGCCCGGTTTCCATCATTCTGATCCTTATTGAAAAGGCGCCCTGCCAACCTGACAGGGCGCCTTGGCTCCCCAGGTAGGACTCGAACCTACAACCCCTCGGTTAACAGCCGAGTGCTCTGCCATTGAGCTACTGAGGAACGTGATTGGCACGTGAGATTTATTATATGCAGGAAGCGCTGGACTGTCAACAGCAATTTCGGTGATTTTCTGAACTTTCCAATAAAAAATCATGTGATCAAAACTTGATTTCATACTTGGCCTGTTGTATACTATTTAAGCTAATTGGTCTATTCGGCATGGAGAGATGTCTGAGTGGTCGAAGGAGCATGACTGGAAATCGTGCGCCAAAGCTAATAGGCAAGCGGAAAACTGAATATTTATAACTTGGAGAGATGTCTGAGTGGTCGAAGGAGCATGACTGGAAATCATGTGTAGGGGTAACTCTACCGTGGGTTCAAATCCCACTCTCTCCGCCAAAGGGTCCCGAAAAGCTTGATTTTATCAGGTTTTTCGGGACTTCCGCTTATCAGGGGTATATCCCTTTCATTAATGCTACCACCCGCAAAACGACAAAATGTTATCCGTGTTATCCAATTTTCAATACCACAAACAAAAAGAACGACTATGCAGCAAATGTATGAGGAACCGAGATTGTTATCTTTTTGTTATCCAGGCTCAGATGGGGCGATATAAGGAGATATAAAAGCCTATAACAAAATATATGAAGGAGGTCAATTTGATGGACTATGAACTGCTGGACTTACTGGACAAGTCAATCGACGACGATATTGATGCTGACTTGGGGTTGCTCAGAACAGAAGGTGTTCTGACAGCCAACGGCCAAATTAGCAGGGACAAGATTAACTTGATGTCCGGCACATTCGTTTCTCCCCTTGTTGACGCCATCGTTGACGCCGATATGAATCCGCAAAGGGTTATGGATTACCTGGATGAATTGCGGCAGCAAAAACAGCATATGGGCATCTATTACTTCCTCTTGTGCCTATTTAGAGCGCTGGGGTTGGAAGTCCCTCACCTCTTCATGGTAATGCCTAAGCATATAGATGCATTGAGGTACTATATCGATGAGGTATCGGAAGATTTCAAAGAATGTCTCAACGATCTCGAAGAATAACCCTTTCATGAATCCCATAGTTGATAAGCTATTTGCTAATATTGTTCGGGGCAAATGGCTATGCAAGCACGCCCGCTGATCCATTTGCGGGCGTGCTTAGCGAATCATCGTACAAGGTTTCGATGGTTTTTTCCCCTCAGTGACCGACCTTGCGAAAAAGCCTTCCATCTTTCGGGATGGTCAAACATCCTCCGAATCTCCTCAACACATTGTTCGGCCTGTTGACTAACAATCACTTCGTTGGTGGCTTACATACCTTACATGGCTCATACCCTTCAGCCAAGGCGTCGTCTAGTGAAATTGGGATCTCTGAATTTGATAAATACCTGCAGCCGTCTGCGTGATACTTCTCTCCAGAATTTGTTATGTAAACCGTAACCTCATCCTCATCCGAAGAAACCGGTGTATTGGAACTCGCAGGTGGAACTGTTGTTTTAATTGGGGATGCGCTTTTATCAAGCGTAATATTGGTGCCATCACTTGTAGCAACGATCGTGCTGGATAGGTCCGTTCTATAAATCTCCGCACCGATAGAAGCTAGTCTGGCAAGCGTGCCGGCTGTGGGATGCCCGTATGAATTACCTTCTCCAACAGAAATCACACAGTACTGCGGGCTGACCGCATTCAAAAAGAGCAGCGAAGAAGAGGAATCGCTCCCATGATGGCCCACCTTCAAAAGGTCAGAATCAACTTCATAGTCATTGGAAAGCATCTCGCTTTCTGATATATCCTCGGCGTCACCCTCAAAGAGAAAGGAAGTTTCCTCAAAAACTAAGCGTATCACGATAGAGTCGTTGTTCAGGTCCTCATATCCCGAGTCATTCGGGGCCAGAACAGTGAACTGAGCAGCGGAGAGATTGTAGTTATCCCCTACCTCTGGGACCGTGATAGTCATTCCTTTTCTATCCACCGCATCCAGAGCATTCTCGAAGACATTTGTATTGGAGGTAACGTCCGGCATCAGAATTGTACCGATTGGGAAAGTGTCGATGATATCATCCATGCCTCCGATGTGATCGGCATGCGGATGTGTTCCAATCAGATAGTCAAGCTCATCAACATTCTGTGCCTCCAGATAATCGATGATCTCATCTTCATCGCCGGGATTCCCTGCGTCAATCAGCATCGCTTCAGACCCGGCTTTAATAAGAATACTGTCCCCTTGCCCAACATCAATAAAGTGTACCGAAATGGAGTCAATTGTCTCTGTGGGAAAGGAGGTTGATTGAGTGGGTACTCCTGCTGGTGTTGCGGTTGGCTCCACTGTAACTGGTATAATTGTGGAACTCGGAGATGTTGCCAGTACAGAAGAAGCTGGCGATGCGGTTAGGGATTGAATCGAAGGATTTGTGCTAATAGCTGTAGTTATTTGACTTGTGGAGCATCCGGATATTACTGCCGCGGTCAGTATTATCGGTAACAAAATCGAGAAACTTTTTCTCTTCAACACTTGTATAACCTGCCTCTCAATTTGCGTATTGTGGCAAGACAAAATATAACGATACTTCAATTATAATACAAATACCGCGATGTGATTGATAGAATTGTTAAGCATAATCAGGCTAAACTCAATTAAGTGCATGGGTATCAAAAACTTGACCTTTTGTAACTTGACAATAAAGTTCGGCCAAAACTTGCCCGCTTTCGATACCATATCGGCGCTTATCTTACATTATAGTTTTGCCAAATGCCTGTGAAGTCATCATTGATTTGTATGAATTTAGTATTGTATAATGCCTATCCCCACAAAATAAGTAACTAAAAATAGTACATTACCGCATCCCTTCTGAGTTATCAAATGGTATCTTCTGGCTAAATTAGCATTCGCATGATAAAATATAAAAGGATATTGTGTTTAAAATACCAATTCGGCATTATATTTCGAATCAGAGCAAGATGCGGAGAGGAAAGTGACTCCATGCCACGAAACGAAGCACAGACACGGTTCGAGCTAATTGACCCCGCTCTGTCTCGCTGCGGCTGGACGACGCAGAATATTAAGATCGAGGTTACGGTTGGCGGAATCGACATTATCGATGGCAAAGCCCGGTGGCGCAAAGACCGCAGGTGAAATTATGACGGCGTTGATGGAATTTTGAGAGCATAAGACATTCATTTTAGGAGGTGGCGTTCGTATGATTAAGAAAGTTCAGATCAATAACGAGAGTATTGAAAGCATAGTTAATAAGGACTACAAAGATGCTCTCGTCGAATATATTCTGAATGCCTTTGAAGCGAATGCTACCGAGGTATCCGTGGCTACCACATTGAACGAGTTAGGCGGTCTGGAAGAACTCAGGATCGTTGATAACGGCATGGGCATTGACCACAGCACTTTAGAGCAAACGTTCGAGTCGTTTCTATCGTCAAACAAGCAACCCCTGCTGAAGCCCATAAATATCGGGCGAAACAAAGGAAGGGGCCGCTATGCGTTCATCAGCTTCGCCAATTCAGCAACCTGGCAAACTGTATACAGAGATGGAGATAAGCTGCTTTCATATACTATCAATATTAACGCGGCTCAAAAGACCTACGTTAATTTCGATGAGGAACCAAAAGACGTAACGGGCGAAAAGACGAACACGGGTACAACTGTCATACTGCAAGGGATCAATTCACTCACCATGGAATCCGTGGAGTTTGAGCAAATTGAAAAGCCGCTGTTGAATGCGTTTGCTTCATTCCTATACCTAAAAAAGTCAAAGGGATATAAAATTACGGTCGACGGAAAGACCCTTGACTATACGAAATTCATTGATGCCGAATTAAGCGATGATCGGGTGTTAACTATTGACGGCCAGCCATTTGATGTCTATTTTGTGAAGTGGATCGACAACATTAAGTCGCGTTATTTCTTTTATTTTCTGGATGCCGTTTCGCGGGAGAAATACGAAAAGCATACCAAGTTCAATAATAACGCCATCGAATTTTGCCACAGCGTATATATCGAATCCGCTTACTTTGATGATTTTACTCCGCTCAATGACAATGCACCTGAGGACCAAGTCATCATGGGTGAGTCAAATACAAAAAATCAACGGGCTGAGACATTTAAGAATCTGCTTAAAGCTTTAAACGAATTGGTAGGAACTAAGCTCAGGGCATACGTTAAGAAGGATGCTGACCGACTTATTGACAAAATCGAATCTGAAGGCGGCTTCCCGAAATTTGGGCAAACGGCTTTTGACCGAGAACGCAAGGAAGATCTCGTAAACGTAGTCAAAGAGATATACTGTGTCGAGCCGCGTATATTCAAGGGGCTGAAAAAGGAACCGCAGAAGTCAATTCTGGGCTTCTTGAACTTGCTGTTATCTACTGACGAGCGCGAAAACGTCGTCAAAATCATTGAGGAGATAACGCATCTGACACCGCAAGAGCGCACTGACCTTGCGGCTGTTCTGCAATACACAAAGCTGTCAAATGTTATTCGAACGATAAAACTGATTACCGACCGTATGCGCGTAATCGAGCTTCTGAGGCGGCTGATATACGACAATGAAGCGTTCGCCTCCGAAAGGAGCCACATTCAAAAGGTTATTGCTGAGAACTACTGGCTTTTTGGCGAAGAATTCAACTTGGTTTCTGCAGACGAAAATTTCGAGAGGGCATTGTCCGAATACTTATACATCATTGACGGAAATGAGGATAAAGCCGCCTATTCAATAAGCAACCCCCAGCGGATGCGGAGGCCGGACATATTTATCTGCCAGAAACGACCAATTGAAAACTTGGACGGCTCCCAATTAGAGCAGAACATCATTGTCGAACTGAAAGCCCCGCAGATTATCCTCAGCAAGAAGGTTCATCGTCAAATCGAGGACTACATGGATTTGATCATCAAAGAACCCCGGTTCAACAGCCAGCTGCGGGTTTGGCGGTTCATCGCGGTTTGCAAATCCGTGGATGAGGATATAAATAACTTGTATGAATCGTTTAAAAACTACAACAAGCGGTTCCTAACGCATGTGGTCGGAAACTATGAGATCTACTCTATGACCTGGGATGACGTGTTTAAGTCTTACGAATTACGATACTCCTTCCTCCTCAAAAAACTGAATATTGACCAGAAGGTTCTGCTGAATAGCATCGAGAGCAGCGAGGCATCAAGGGAAACTGCTGACAGGTTGCGGGAGGAAATACTGCAGCTCACCCCAGCCTGAAGACTTCCGTACACATGATATGTCCTTCCCTTTCTGATCGTTTTCAATTATATGAAAAATAGCTACCTTATCTGGAGCAGGTGCTTCAACTTCGCATTACAAAACTCGCAACCCGCTGGTGAAGGATTAGAAATTATGAAGAATAACCGAAAGAGTAAGAGCCATTATTTTAT
Organism: Bacillota bacterium; assembly: GCA_023421955.1. Classification (GTDB taxonomy): domain Bacteria; phylum Bacillota; class Clostridia; order Christensenellales; family UMGS416; genus JAEYRA01. The sequence continues at coordinate 172,804 of JAEZSE010000050.1, read as the reverse complement.
GTACTTAGCTATTGGTCTCTTGGCTTTGATCATACCACTACTGATTGGCCTTCTCGTGTCGACACCTGCATTTTTCAACATAGTAATTACAAATGATTGGATTGGATTTTGGGGTGGTTACTCTGGATCTATTATAGGTGGAATAATAACATTAATAGTTATGAAATCAACATTGTCAAGTAGTTTTCTTCTACAAGAAAGAGAAAAGAGACACATCTTATGTAACCATGTTGCGCATCTAGTTTCAAATTTTTGCATTGAGATGTTAGCATATCGTTCTAAGTGGAACTATTTGTTTAAGGTGGCTGAGGGTGGCCCTATTGATCAAGAGAGGAAAATTGATATCGGTGCTACATCAGAAAAATCACGACAAGCTTATTTTGAGCTTGAAATATTACTGGCGGATATTCCTTCGGCATCAGAGGTTCTTGCCTTTATGGATAAGGTACTAGACGATTCAGATTTTATCAAGTTATCTGTTAAGGAAGCTGATAAGATATTAGCCGAGTTAAGACAAAAAGCTAAAGCTTTCATTACAGCATATGTATCTATTGAATGAAATTGTTCTCTTCACAAATGCTAGTTACTGACCCTAGACTCCAACTACGTGTTATTAACAAAATTATAAGAATAATGTATAATGCCTATAACCTGCAGATAAAACAGGAATTTACCGGACGGTTTTAAACTGTGGATTATTTGATGAGTATTGATACAAATATTGACGCCGTCACAATTCAAATGCGTTAAACAATAATGCGGCAGAAAGGGAGTATAAAAATGGAAAGAGATTTTATTTGTTCTTCCTGCGGAAACCAGTGGAGCCAAGAAGCCGATGATGATGGTTTGTGCGATGGTTATGGTTTGCCGCCGTGCCCGAAATGTGGAACGCCAGGAAGCGATCCACATGAATATGGGGACTTTGTTTGTCCAAATTGTGGGCACGAGTGGCGTAATTATGGAAACGGAGGCCTTGTATTTGGCTGTTGGCCTAATTGTCCAAAATGCGGGACAATGGCAAATGAGGCGTAGCCAAAAGGCGTTGTCCGCCGGATGTAGACACCCTTTTTATACCCTTTCTTTGCGTACAGCGTCAAATCTGCTTGTGCCATTCGAATACATCCACGTGGGTAATTTCATATAAAACGCCGTTATAATGGACGATGCGTATGGTCGTGATATCTTGGCTGTCGATTATAAGCATAACATGCAGCTGGACAAATTCCAATTTGGTAGTGAGAATATTGCCACGAATCCGCCCACGACAGCGACACAGTCTAAGAATGCCATAGTGTGATCTAGTAGATGCACTCATGAACGTCTTCGATCCAGAACAGAAAGCCGTTTGCTTCTATGCAGACGGCTTTTTTATATCTGAAAGGAGGGAATCAAATGTCAAAGGTAATCGCTCTCGCCAATCAAAAAGGCGGCGTGGGCAAAACGACCACGACCGTCAACCTGGGCATCGGTCTTGCCATGATGGGTAGGAAGGTGCTGCTGGTGGATGCGGACGCCCAGGGGAACCTTACGGACTCATTGGGGTTCCATGAACCGGATAATCTGCCGGTGTCGCTGGCCACAATTCTCACCAGAACCATGCAGGAGGAACCATACACCCCGGAGGAAGGCATTCTCCATCACGGGGAAGGCGTTGACCTCATGCCGGGCAACATCGAGTTGTCAGCCATCGAGGTTTCCCTGGTCAACACCATGAGTCGCGAGGTCATACTCCGCAGCTACATCAACGCCGTCAAGGACCGTTACGACTATGTCCTAATTGACTGTATGCCCTCGCTGGGTATGATGACGATCAACGCGCTGGCCGCTTCGGACAGCGTGATCATCCCCGTCCAGTCGCACTATCTCCCGGCCAAAGGAATGACGCAGCTCCTGCAAACCATCGCCCGTGTAAGAAAGAACATCAATCCGAAACTGACCATCGACGGCGTTCTGCTGACAATGGTGGACAGCCGGACGAACTTCGCCAAGGACATTTCCTTCATCCTGCGTAGAGACTACGGAGACAAGCTGAAGGTGTTCAGCACTGAAATCCCGTTGTCTATCCGCGCGGCGGAAACAAGCGCCAAGGGTAAGAGCATCTATGTCCACGATCCACACGGCGCGGCTTCCAGAGCCTATGAAACCTTTACGAAGGAGGTGCGTGACATTGGCGAAAAGAATCACAGACGAAATCAAGCTGCCCCAAGTCGCTGACTTGTTCTCAACCGAGGAATCCCGCGCTGACGAGCGGCGGGAAAAGGTCATGGAGATTCCGATTGCTGAAATCAGCGATTTTCCAGATCACCCCTTCAAAGTCCGGGCTGACGAAGCCATGTTGGAAATGGCCGACAGCATCAAACAATACGGTGTGTTGGTGCCCGCCATTGTAAGGCCCAAAGAGGGCGGCGGGTTTGAAATGCTCGCCGGGCACCGGCGTAAAAAGGCAAGTGAGCTTGCCGGGCGTGAAACCATTCCCTGCATCGTAAAAAATATTGACAGCGACGAAGCCATTATTCTAATGGTGGATAGCAATCTGCAACGGGAGAACATTTCGCCAAGCGAGAAGGCGTTTGCGTACAAAATGAAGCTGGCGGCGATTAAAAGAAAGGCAGGCAGGCCTGGAAAGGAAAATCCAGTTCAAGTTGAACTGAATTTCAAAGGGCAGCAATCCAGAGACTTGTTGGCTGGGAAAAGCGAAGATAGTAGTGCCCAGATTTTTCGTTACATTCGGCTTACGGAACTCGCCCCACCCCTACTTGAAATGGTTGATAAAAAAGAGATCGCTCTAAATCCTGCCGTTGAACTCTCCTATCTACCCGAAAAAGAACAGCAGGCACTTTTGGAAACCATACAATCGGAGGAGTGTACGCCCTCACTGGCACAGGCCCAGCGCATGAAGAAGCTCAGCCAGGACGGGCGGTTGAACACGGACGTTATTTTCACCATTCTGACTGAGGAAAAGCCCAACCAAAAGGAAAAGCTCACGATTCAATCCGAGCGCGTTGATCGGTTCTTTCCAAAGGATTTCACCGAAAAGCAAAAGGAAGATTTGATCGTGCAACTGCTGGAAAGCTGGTACAAGAAACGCCAACGGGAGCAGGAGCGATGAATAGCGTGCTCTATCAAGTGAATACCAGTCCCTGCTCTCGTAGCTACGAGAGCTTTTTTTATGTCCTTGGAAGGGAGGTATCGCCTTTGATCTTTACCGAGGGCAAGCATCGCTTCTTTGAGCGTTTGATGCAGGGAAAGCCCAACTTTGACCAACGCCCCATCCGAACGCCGAAAGAACGCGACTGCAAGCATTGCCTGTATTACAACGAGCGCAAGAAAAAATGCACTCAAAACAAGTGCATCGTCTTTGATGACTAAATAGCTCACCTTGCGGCATCAGCCTTTCATCTTCTCCTACATCACCATTCTGCCCCAGCCCTTTGCTTTAAGCTCTCACCTTGGTTCACCAGCCGAATAACCAGCCGAAAAAGAACAGACTTCGGCCGGTTTATCAAAATACAGGAGGTAACCCCATGAAAATCCTGCGTAACAAGTTCCTCGTCGGCGTGTTGTGCATCCTTGTCGGTCTGCTAGTCGGCTTCGTCGCCATACCAGCACTCCAACAGCGTGAACAGAGCGAAACCATCCGTGCCGTGCGCATGAAAGTCCCTGTGCAAGCAGGCAGTCAGATCACCAACGACATGTTGGAAACCGTCAGCATCCCCGCAAAGCTCATATCCGGCAGCATCGCGGACCCCGCTTCAGTCGTTGGGCAGTACGCAGCAACCGACCTCTATGCAGGGGATTACCTGACCGCCGCCAAGACCACCGCTACCCTCCCGGACGAGGTTTCTTTTTCGGCCGGTATGCCGGCAGACAAACGCGTCGTGTCGATCACGCTGCCGTCCCTGGCTTCCGGCGTGTCGGGCCACCTGCTGCCCGGTGATATCGTATCCATCATCGTCGTGCCCAAGGATGTCAACCAGTCGCTGGGGCTGGAACCGGACACCACGCCCGCCGTGGAGCCTGCAGGCGCTGTCATCTACCCAGAGTTGATGAATCTCGAAGTCTGCATGGTCACGACCTCAGACGGTTCAGACGCGCGGGTGGCCGCTCATCCGGACGATCAGGAGAAGAACCTGCTGCCGGCTACCGTATCGTTTTATGTGACGGACACCCAGGCCCTGAAGCTGGCCGAGTTGGAACAGCGGGGCGTCGTTCATCTGGCATTCGTCGCCCGTGGGGAGGCCACAAAGCAATATAAGACCAATCAGATCATTGTTGGATCGGAGGAAAAATAACATGTTGATCACAGTATGGGGACGCGACGGTATCGGCAAAAGCACACTTTGTGACGCGCTGGGAGAGTTGTTTTCGAAACAGGGCATCACGCTGGTCATCGATACGGACCTGACGCAAGCCAGCATTCCCGGGCGCTTGCGCAAGTCCGATCTGGATACGTCTGCCTCTCTCGGCAAAGTGGTATCGGGGACGGGCGGCGGCGGTGACATCGCAAGGTATTGGCATCAGCATGCCAAGAACCCCTCCTTGTTTTATGCGGGACTGACGGACAGCGACGATTACCTGTCCTACGAGCTCGGGTTGGAGGCAATCAACTCAGCCGTCGCCTTCCTGGAGGAATGCACGGACATGGCCGATACCGTCATCGTCGATCTGTCCGGGCAGCGATACGATCCCTTCCTGCCCTCCGGGCTTGCGTTTTCGGACAGGGCACTCATCGCCTTGCCGCCCGACCTCCATGGCGTCAGTTGGTTTAACGGCGTCAAACCTCTGCTGAACTTACTACAAGTGCAGGAAACCGCGCTACCCATCGGCCTGCCGCTAGTGCAGCCTTGCGACGTGACGTTGGTGGAGAAGTCCATTGCCGCACGGTTCTCCGCGCTCCTGCCATATGCTCACGAACTGCGTCAGACGCGCGACGCGGGCGTTTCGCCGCTCGATGGGAGTACGCCTTCCGCGATCCGGTATGCCCGCGCCGTATACAAGCTCTATGGTGCGATCAAGGGGGGCGCAGAGGAATGATGAATACCTTGAGGGAAGCCGCGATGGAAGCGCGGCAAAGCGCTGCTCAGGCGGGCAGCGAATACGAGGGCATCCTCGAACAGGTTCGCGGGCATGTGACCGGTAACCATGCCGAGGCGCTGGCTTCCTGCTTGACCGCACCGGGCGCATCGGAGACGGTGAAGCGGATTGTAGGCGCCTATCTCGCCGAGCATGGTATCCGACTGGACGGCCTGACCACACATCAGCTCTGCGAGCGACTATGTGCCGATATGGTCGGGTTCGGCTTTCTCGACAGCTACATCTCCGACGATGAGGTGGAGGAAATTAACGGAAATAGCTGGCGGGACATCGAGGTCGTCACACGCTCCGGGTGGAAGAAAATCCCGGAGCGTTTTTTATCCCCCCAGCACGCCGAGGACACGCTGCGCAAGATGGTGCGGCTAGGCGGCATGGTGCTGGACGGCACCAATCCCATCGTGGACAGCTACATCACTGAGGGCATCCGCATCTCTGCCATGATCCCGCCGGTCGCGGACCGGCGTAGCGGCGCAGCGTTCAGCCTGCGTCGGCAGCGGATGACACGGGTGACCAAGGAGCAACTCGTAGGTTGGCATACCGCGTCGCAGGAAATGCTGGACTTCCTGGTATGCTGCATCAACCACGGCGTGTCAATGGGCCTGGCCGGTAAGACCGGGAGCGGCAAGACCACCGACATCTCTTTCCTGCTGGGCGCTGCCGACAGGGAAAAGCGCATCTACACCATCGAAGAAACGCGGGAGCTCGACCTGTTCAACGAGGGTGAAGACGGCCACGCGCGCAACCGCGTCATCCATACCTGCACACGCCCCAGCGAACTGGAAAACGCCAATGTGGACATGAACAACCTGCTCCGCAAGGCCATGCGCTTTTCACCGGACATCATCGCAGTAGCCGAGATGCGCGGCGCGGAGGCGATGGTGGCACAGGAAGCTGCCCGCACCGGGCATGTCGTTGTCACAAGCCTGCATGCCAATTCGGCCCGCAAGGCATATGGCCGCATCCTCTCCATGTGCCAGATGTCGGGCACGAACATCTCCACTGAGGTGTTGCTGTCCTTCGTTGTGGAGGCTTTCCCGGTCATGGTTTTCAAGCGCCAGTTCCCAGACGGCACGCGCCGCATCATGGAGATCGTGGAAGCCACCGGCATCCACAATGGCGCGGTGCAGGCCCGCACGCTCTACCGCTTCGAGTCCCATGGAGAGGCGGGCAAATTTGTCCGGGCCTGTGGTATTTCGGACACTCTGGCATCTTTGCTAAGGGACAACGGCGCAGAACCCGGCGAAATCGACAGGTTCCGGGAGGTGAGTTCCTGATGCTGCAAGCTCTCTGCGCCCTGCTCATCATCGCAGGGCTGTTTCTTATGTTCCGCATGCGCCCTGCCGATGTGACCGGCTGGTTCACCCGGCCCGTTCAGCGTCACCGGAAGCGCAAAGAGAGCATCCGACGCATCACTGGCAAGCCTAAGGGCAGGCTGGCAAAAACGCTGGACGACTCTCGGGCGATGCTGCTGGCCGCGAACATGGGTGAGCAGATCGCTTCTTATCAATGGGCGGCTGTTGCTCTGGCGGTTGTGGGCTTGCTGATCGGGTTGGCGCTGGATAATCTGCCGGCGGCGCTGGTTCTGGTCGCCGGCCTGGGCGCTTCGCCGCTGATCGTCATCCGAATCCGCACCGGCGACTACATCCGCAACCTGCATGAACGCCTGGAGAGCGCGATGGGAACAGTGACCAACAGCTATCTGGCTTCCGGCGACCTCATCGGCGCTGTAGAGAGCAGCCTGCATCTGCTGCCCTCACCGCTGGAAGGTATCTTCCGGCAATTCCATGCCGAAACACAACTCGTCGATTCCGATGTCGGCAAGGCGCTGCGGCGCATGCGGGAGCGTATCGACAACCGCTACTGGCGCGACTGGTGCGACGTGCTGCTGCAATGCCGCCGCGACCGGCAGCTTCGCTTCGCCTTACCCGGCATCGTGAGCCGCCTGGGAGAAATGCGCCGGGCGCAGATGGAGGCGGACACGGCCATCCGCAAGCATATCGGGGACTACATCATCACCGTGCTGCTGGTCGTGGGAGCCATCCCGCTGATGGGAGCCATGATGCCTGATTGGTACGTCATGCTGACCGAGACGCCGGCAGGCAAGATCACGCTGGCGGTTGTGCTGGCGGCAGTTTTGGCCGCATCGATCTGGGTGGCGCAGTTGTACCGGCCCGTGGAAGGCGGTGACAAGTCATGACGTTAGTTCTGTCCATTTCCTGCGGGCTTCTGTTTTCTTTCGGCCTGTACCGCATTCTGCAGGCGGCGCTGCCCCTGCCTTCCGGCCGGGCAGCACGGGCTATCCGTTACCGGATGGGCAAAAAGCCGCTCACGAAACGCCTGCAGGACATCCTGCTGCCGCTGGCGCGGCTGCTCTCCCGCTTGTTCCCCATGAGCGCATACCGGAGGCAGCGGCTGGAAGCGGACTTCTCACGGCTGGGTATGGAGCAGACGCCGCAGGACTATGTGTCCTCGGCGCTGGCTCAATCGCTGCTGCTGGCCTTATTCGGGCTGGTATTCATCCCCATCGGCGCACCGTGGCTGTCGCTCATTACCGCCGTAGCCGCGCTGCTTGCTTATATGCGGCAGACGCAAACCATCCGAAATAAGATCGAAGCGCGGAACCGGGAGATCGAGGGCGAACTGCCACGGCTGGTGGAAACGCTGGGATATGCCCTGCAGGACAACCGGGACCTCCCGGCCTTCTTTGAGAAATACCGCCACGTAGCGGGGCCAGTGCTGGCTCCTGAACTGGACAGGCTGCTTGTGGATTTGCAGACGGGTAATCAAGAGGAAGCCCTACGCCGCATGGACGCCCGCCTGGGCCTGCCCTCCTTTTCCTCGCTTTGCGCGATCTTATGCGGTGTTCACCAGGGCATCGATCAACGGTTGAGCCTGCTGGTGCTTGAACAGGATATGCGCACCAAAGAGCGGGAAACGCTGCGGCGTAACATGGAAAAGCGGCCCGGCCGCATCAAGGCGGCTTCATTCCTGCTGACGGTGCTTATGATCTTCATGTTCATGATTCCTTTGGTCATGCTCATCGTTAACAGCCTGCAAACGGTCGGTTTCTAGCCATCTGTTTATCCGCAGGATACGGCAGCACGAAAGGAGGGCTGCTTTGTTCTGCTGCCAAAAACTCGGAATCCAGATAAATCAACACTAAAAAAGAAGGAGAAATGACCATGTTCAAGCTCAAAAGCGCCGCCCGTCGTTTCATTTCCGAGAAAAAGGCCGAGGGCTTTTTGGATGTCGCCCTCAAAATCCTCATTGTCGTCGTCATCGGCGCGGCTGTACTGCTCGTCCTCAACGCCACCGTTCCTGATTTGTTTGACGGGTTGATCGAGAAGATCAGCGGCGAACTCACCGGCATCAACGTCTTGCCCTGAGCGGCACACACAATGGGCATGGGGAGCTGTCAGTAACGATAGCTCCCCTTTTCCATTGGGAAAGGAGCACGTATGAAACAGAAATTCATCCGCGACCGGACGGGCGATGGCTACATCGACGTTGCCATAACTCTGATCATCATCGTCCTTCTTACGGCCTCCCTTCTTGGGTTGTTTCCGATTTTCACAGCGCAACAGAGTCTTAACCAAACGGCAAAATACACGGCGCGCACCGTGGAGCTCTGCGGTAGGGCCGACCGGGCAACGTTGGACTCCGTGACCGAATCCGGCGATTTTGTGGAACCGGACGAAATCCAGGTGGACGCCGAGTGGTTCAAAGCCAGCGATAAGACGATCCAGCTAAAAACGCCCTTTACGGTTACCTTGGTCAAGACGGTTCCCATCGTCATTCTGCGTCCTTCCTGGGGTAACCCCTTCGTAATCCATGTCCGCATTACGGCCTCCGCGCACGGCATATCGGAGGTGTATCACAAATGATGAAGCTGTTTTTGCAGGACGAACGAGGCAACGCAGTTGTCTGGTCTGCCTTCCTGGTCCTCATCCTGTTTACTCTGTCGTTCGTTGTTTATGGTGCCGTCACCATCTATTCCAAATACCAAAACTGCGAGACGGAGTTGGAGCGTACAGCCATCGTGGCCGTAGATCAAAGCATGAGCAATCCCAAGGTAAGAGACATGCAGCTTGACACACCTGCAACGCCCGCCTTGGCTGCATTGGAGCAAAGCTTAACCGGCATGGGCTGGGCGAAGGAGAACAGCTCCTGGGTGATGCGAGCAAACGGGAAAAGCCTGTATCGGCTGGACGGGCTGGTTGCGACGGCGGACGGCAGGAGGCTACGAATCACCGCGGACTGCGTGATGTCTCTGCCCTGGGAGATCGGCAGTTTGAAGGAAGTCTCCATACCCATCCGGGCGCAGACGAGCATTTTGACTATCGATTAAGGTAAGGAGGAGGCCATGAAGAAGAAACGGATCGCCGCAAAGGTTGCCATAGGTGTTGTTTTAATCGCCGCACTGGCGCTGTTCTCATCGAATGCCCTGGCCGCGATTAACGTCAGTTCCCGGAACGTCACCAACATGTTCGATTACTACTATCAGGGCTGGAAGGAACTCAAGACTCCGGAGCACTACATTGTCGGCAGTTCTCCGGAACAGGTCGCCTACTGCCTGCAGCATACGGCTGACTCTCCCGCCAACTCGCCATACAGCACCTCTGATATCCTCGGCAATTATTCCAGCCGGGTGCAGACGGGCTTGCGTATTATCTTGGAGAACGGGTATCCCTATGCGACCGGCGGAATCTCGGCCACCGAAGCGCGGTACGCCACGGCCAATGCCGTGCGCTGCTGGCTCTCTGAAAACGGCGATAGCGCCCAATACAACTTCATGGACCTCGGCTCCTACAGTGATTCCCAGCTTCGCAGCGCCGCAGCCAGTGGGACGATTGGCAGCAAGATACGAGCCAACAGCGGATACACCGACGTGCTGCAATTTATGGTTGAGTTATTGGTCAAGGCCCGCTCTCAGACGCTGATGGCACACGATATCTCTATCTCCAGGCCATCCATGTCGATCAGCGGCAGTTACTTCGTCGGCTCTGCCAGCGTATCGCTTACCAACATGAACGGCGGGTATACGCTGGATACCTCCGACCTCCCCTCCGGCTCCAGCGTATCAGGCTTTACGGGCAAATCTGGGGACGCTTTGACGATCCGGATACCGGTCAGCGAGGGAAACGCAAACCGTTCCTTCGGCATATCGGTGACGGGCAGCGACAACCGCACCCGTTTCAGCATGGCCGCATATGCACCGCAGAACAACAGCCTGCAGAAGGTCATGGTCGCGCAACCGACCGAATACCATACGGCACAAAGTAGCTCAACTACCTTTTCCACGCCACAGATCTACGCCGATCTTGTCGTGTCTTCGCTATACTCCAATGCATCCACCTACAATGCCGGGGACGGCATCAGGGTTTACGCGACGGTCGTGAATCAAGGGATTCGTTCGACAGGCGGGTTTTATGTTTCTCTGACCTCCGCTGACCTGCCGACTCAGACACAATATGTCTCCTCGCTGGGGGCGGGCGGTTCCACCAATGTAGTCTTCGACTATACCGCGCCCCAGTATGCCAACGACCGAAACATATCGGTCGTGGCGACCGCGGACTCCACCGGCGTTATACCCGAGGGTAACGAAGGAAACAACACACACAGCACATCCTTCCTCGTGCGGGCGCTGCCCGATCTGATCGTGTCGGTTCTGTCCAGTGACAAGACCACTTACATTGTTGGCGACACGATCTCCATAAACGCAACGATCAAGAATCAGGGATACAACGCCGCGGGCGGATGCTACGTTTCATTAACGTCGCCTGACTTATCCACGCAAACCAAGTACATCTCCTCGCTGGCGGCGGGAGCATCCACCAATATCACCTTCACCTATACCGCGCCTGCGCTGACGGCAACCAAAGCCATCACAGTCACTGCAACCGCCGACTCCACCGGCGTGGTAATGGAGATCAATGAGGGCAACAACACCCGGAGCACGACATTCACCGTGTTGGCTCTTCCCGATTTGGTCGTGACTGCTCTGACCTGTGACAAGCCGGTCTATGAAGCGGACGAAACGGTGACAATCTCCGCGACGGCGAAGAACAATGGCCCGACCACGGCTGCGGCCACCACGGTTCGGCTTACCGTACCCGGTATTGGGGCGTATTCCAAGAACATCGCTGCTCTGAACGCGGGGGCAAGTCAGACGGTCCAGTTCACATTTACCGCGCCAACCGCACTGACCGCGCAAAATATAACTGCCACGGCCTATGCTGATCCCAATAACACCGTCCAAGAAAGCAATGAAGGCAACAACACCCGTACCGCCGTCGTTGCGGTCAACGCGCTGCGACCGGACATCGTGGTGACGGACTCCACGGTCACGGACTGGTATGCCGGCATGCAAGTCACAGTCTCGGCGACCGTGCGAAACCGAACAGCGCAGCTTGTGCCAGCGGTGGCGATCCGGCTGACCATCGACAGCGCCTCGTATACGGAGAGCATCCCCATCGCCGGAAATGGGAGTAACCTCGCTGTTTTCAAGATCACCGTTCCGGCAGCAGGCAGCTATACCGTGCGCATCACTGCCGACCCCGATGGCGTTCTCCGGGAAACCGATGAAACCAACAACGTCCTGGTCAAAGACATTCAGGTGAAACCCGTCCCCGCATCCATTGTTGCAGACCCGGACAGCGCAGAACTGGAACAGCGGTACAAGTCGTATGGACTGTCAGGCATCCCGTCCGCAGCCTCATCCACCTATCACACTTGGCAGGAAGTGCGGTTGGAGAACGGGAACTACGTTACCAAAAACTATTGGGCGAGGCTGACGACGGCCTTTGCTCTTTCGCCTGACAGCCGGATTACCTATCCAGACAAGCCCTGGCAGATGGAATCAGGTTTCGGATTTACTGTGACCTGCACGACCACGCTGACCACTAACTACGATAAAGCAGAGAAGCTCGTAGGCGCACAGATGGTTTGGGTGCGTGCCCCTGAATCTGCCTACGGACAGCTATCCGCATGGCAGGATGTACGGGACGCTCTGGTTACGAAAACCGGAAGCCTAGGGAGCCATGCCATCACGTGGCAGCTTGCTGTGAACCCCTGGTCGATGTCGGGAAGCCGACTGCATTACACACCGTTATGGTTTCCGGATGGTGTATTAACAGCATGGTCGCAATCGTTTTATGCCTGGAGCCCGGTTGGGCAGCTTTTTGAGTACAAAACAGATACGTTGACAATCTTGGGTGATATGTACGACAGAGTTTCCACGGTCAGGAGATAGAATTTGTATCACGCCCTATGGTAATATCCACAGGGCGTGATACAATCTTGATGCACCGTTAGTACTGATGGGTTTGCCTATAACACGAGGTCGGAGTAGGTACTTGTTATAGTAATAATGGGAAGCTTGAAATCGAAGAGGACATCAATAATTAAAAGTTGGGGAGGAATAAAGTGGTTGTTTCAAAGAATATTCCGTTAGATGCTAATAAGATTATCAACGAAATTATGCATCGTCAACAAGCCCCTTGGAACAACGGAAGAATTAATGAATATACCGAGTATCCGACACTTCAAAAATTATTTGACCTAATAAATTCCGGGATTCCCGAAGAAGATTTTTTCTATAAGGGAGATTTGTTTCGCCTACATACACCATTTTTTACCTGTTCTACAAATGTTGACCCTCAGCGAGAATGTATAATTGGAAAGATATGCTCAGATGATAGTTGTAGGGCATTACCAATTACAGAATATTCTCATAAGTTGGTTGCGTACAGCAAGTCTTTTGATTTTACCGACACAAACGTATTTTATAAAGTTAATCCTACTGGGAAAGCCATTTTATTGCATATCAACACACAATCGCTCTTTGGGATTGATGTAAACAAAATTTTAAATAGATATGGGATAGTTACTCGCTACGAAAAAGAACAAGAAGTACTATTCCCTCTTGAGGAAATGTTTGTGGTAAAAGAATATAACGGTACACCAAACAAGTTCAAATACTACTTGCGAAAGAACACTTAATGATGTGTAGATAAACTACCCGCCCATAATAAACATACTGGGATGGCTGTGAAATCGCTCAACTGGCCATTATGAGCATAATGTAAACCTCCATAGTTTTTCCTGAGGAGACAACAAGTGAATACTCATTATTGGGGCATCCTTTCGGATGCTTTTTTTGTTTCTCTTTTAGCATGGTGTGCCTACTCAGACCGGAGAACCAGAACAGTTTCTAACCTACCGGTCGCCTTACTTGTGTGCCTGGGGTTGACGAAAGTTGTTCTTGTCTCATTACCGGGATGCGCACTATGGTGGCAACACCCGGCAGGGTTATTGCTATCTATCCCTTTCCTCATTACATGGTACAAAAACGACATGGGCGCTGCCGATGTGAAGCTCATCATGGCCATCGGCCTTTATCTTGGTCTGCTAAACACTTTGGTTGCGTTTGTACTGATGATCCCGATCCTTGCCGTTTTAATGGCCTACTCTTGGCTTAAAAAGAAGACTTTGAAATGTCGAATCCCCCTGGCTCCCGTCCTGGCGTTTGGCGCAGCCGCTATGGTTGTGCTTAGATACCTGCATCTCCCACATTAACGGAAAGGAGGCATACCGATATGAAGCCCTTCATCACCCTGGGGCTATGCCTATTCATCATAGGCGCACTCATACTCCTTCGCTGGAAAAGAAACAAGTCCAAATAGCAGCACATCGGCAGCAGGGGACGGAATATCCGTCCCTTTTCGCTTACCGAAATGGAGGAAGCAATATGAGCGATGAAAAACGGATGGTAGACACCTTTGAAGTAAAGCATGCCATCCACGTCGGAGATAAGGAAGTCCTGTTCTGCGTGGATAAGAACAATACCGAGACGCCATATATGGTCTGCTTTTGCACCTGGGATAACCCGCTGAACATCGAGCACTTCTTCGATGGCGTGGGGAGCAACGACTACATCGAGGTCATGACCGAATTTGTCAGCCGAGTGCAGGCACAACTTGCCCAGGTAACGGCAGAACGGGAAAGCATTACCGTTCCCAATGTCTGCTTTTCGCCGGAACAGTGCATCCTCATCGACCACAACATGAATCTGGAGAACAAAATAGCCGTCCTGCGTCAGAGCAGCCTGCGCCCGGAATATCACACCGGCGACAAGCAGCTCGTTTTGATTACGGGCGGTTTCGGTGCGTCTCCTAATTCCCGAGGCCGCGCTGTTTTCACCACCAACCTATATTCCGGCAAGGAAGCCCGCTGGAATCGGGAGGACATTCTCGGCGTTCTCAAGCCCGAGCATATGCCCCAATGGGCGAAAGAACGTCTTTCACAGCTTCGTGCCGTACAGCAAAAGAAACGGCATCAACCCGAACGATAAGGAGGCGTACATGGAACAGGAAATTGTCGCAGGATATCTCATCACCGACCGGTTGGCCGTGGGCCAGTTTGAATATGTCATTGGAGAGAATCAGAGCGCGCCGGGTCGGTTTGTGACATGGAAGCGGAAGCTGGGTGAGAAGGATTGCTTCTGGGGGCACTACGTTGGCGACCGGCTCACTGCCATAGCAGACCTGTGCAAGCGCGCCGCTGATGAGGTCCAATTTCTGCAAGAACAGCAACCGCAGCCGGAGAACCAGCCGAAAAACAAGATACACCCCGACCCATCCTTTGCTGCCAGAAACAAAAAGGACATCAGCACACAGCCTTTCAAAAAGCTGCCCGACAGGGACAGGGATCGGTAGGCGGTGCGGCATGGAGTATAGCATCTTCCCTCTTACCCAGGATGAAGCGCCTTTTTTCTTTACCGATACAACCAAAGACCAAGCTTAGCCTCCCTGAGCGGTGAGGGTGAAAGGAGGATCATGAACGATCTGACGAGATACAGGCTGTGCGCGGGCTTTCACGTCCCCGCCTCGGCAAAGTTGTTGTACTGCTATCTGCTGGATATGACGGGCGGCTGTCACAAAGCCGTGACCATATCCATGCGAAGCCTCGCACGGAGCGTGGGCCTTTCCCGCTCCGCAACCAGTCGCAACCTGAATCGCTTGAAGCGACTGGACATCATCGGTATTGCCCCCCGGCATTCTGAAGACGGCGGCAGGCTATCGAATCAATACATCGTGAAATGAAGGAGGGCTGACGGTTGGTAACCAAACTACAGCAGATCACCAACCTTTCCAGACAGACCGCCCAGGAGCTAACCAGAACGCGAAGCACCTGGGCGGTCTTCTTGAAAGCGGCGGCATGGAACTATAAATACCCGTTTCAGGAACAAGTGTTGATCTTCGCACAAAAACCCGATGCCACAGCGTGCGCATCCATAGAATTCTGGAACCGGAAACTGGGCCGCTGGGTAAACAAAGGCGCGAAAGGCATCGCCCTAATCGACGATGCCGGCGACCGCCATGCCCTTCGGCATGTGTTCGACGTGTCGGACACCAATAGCCGCTCCGACCGTCCCGTCCCCCTCTGGGGTATTCAGGAACGATATGTCGAAGCAACGATAGAAGCCTTGGGCAACACCTTTGGTGAACTTGAAAGCGATGGCACATTGCCTGACGCGCTACTGTCCGCGGTGAGCAACGCCGTCGAAGATAACTATGCCGACTACCTGACCACACTGCTGCATAACCTTCAGGACAGCTTTCTGGAGGATCTGGACGAACTGAACGTCAAGGTGGCGCTGAAAAAGACCTTGATCGCCTCCGTCTCCACGATGGTGTTGACCCGCTGCGGCTACGACCCCGACGATTACATCGCCGACGAGGATTTCCTTGCCGTCACCGACTTCAACACGCTGGATACCGTGGCCCGGCTGGGTGCGGCCACCAGCGACATCTCGGAAATGGTACTCAGGGAAATCGAAGTCACCGTTCGCAGCCTGCAGCGCGCCGAAGAAAAAGAGCGCCGCACCTTTGCAAAATCGAAGAGACCGTTACATACTGAGCGCAGAGATCACGATGAAAGGAAGGATGAGCATGGAGCTGACCTACACTCGGCAGGGGGACTACCTGCTGCCCGACCTGACGCTACCCGAGGAAGCGCTCATTGGCAAGTATGGGATGTTGCGCAAAACCTACCTCAAGAACCACGACCGGGGGATGTACGCCAGCCTGATGCTCTCCGGCAAACTGACGGAGCATCTGACGGAGATCGACCTGACGGCACGGGAACGGGTGAATCAGATCGTATCGAAGCTGCTGGAGCAGGACCCGGCCCCGGACAAGGCGACCGACCAGATGGGCTGGGTGGGCCACATGAACAGCTTGAAGCATCAGGCGGAGGAGTTGGTACTGACGGAGTTGGTCTACAGCTAGAATGGTTCGACCGCGAAACGGAAGACAAGAGTCTTCCGTTTTTTCATGCCACGGAGCGGATCAATTCCATCCTGTGCGAGACCGATACACTAAAGGCGACCAAGCGGGAGATCGCCGATTATTTCGCTGGCCATCCGGATAGCGCAGAGCGCACAGCGTACATCCGAAGCATTTTCCCCACGGGCATCACGGAACTGCCAGCCCTGCAGGCCGGATATCAGCCCTCTGAGAACGTACTACACCTCTGGGAGGGCAGCTTCGACGCGAAGGCTTCCCAGAGCTACTTTGATTGGCGCGTGATAGCCGGGCACTATGCCGGCATGATACTGCTAGGTGAATTCCTCGACGAACCCCCAGACGGGTTACCCAGCGAGCGGCAGCAGATGACGCTCATCGAACAGGCGGCGGCTGAAAAGACCACCGCTTTTTTGATCCCGCAGGAGGCCATCGACTTCATCCTGCAGCGGGGTAGCGGCGTTCAAGATGGGAAATACCGCATCGCTGAGCAGTTCGCGCGGAATGCCTCAACCAAGGATAACGCTGACTTCCTGAAGCACGAATACGGCACCGGCGGTCAGTACCCCGCCATCACCGGTACGGGGATTGACGAGTGGCATGATCCCAAGGGTATCACCTTGCGCCGCGGTGAGTCCACCGACCCGAACGCGAAGCTGCTGCTGACATGGCCCAAGGTGGCTAAGCGCATCGGTGAGCTCATCGCCGCCGACAGGTATCTGAACCCCAAGGAAAAGGAATACCTGCTCACCTACCAGCAACAGATGACAGAACGCCGCCAGCAGGCCGCAGAGGAAGCGTATGTCCGCGGGATTCTGAGCCGCGCACCGGACCTCTCGGTGTCGACGCCTGCGTCGCGGGATACCGCCCGGTACGTCCTCCCCCTCGGCAGCACGGTCTATCTGGGTGCGGATGAATATGAGGTCAACGCCCTTGGCGCTGATGTCGTTTCCCTGCGGGATGCGCGCTTTCCGCTGTTGAGCAAAGACCTGACACGCGCGGAGTTTGACAGGCTGCTACGGGAAAATCCGCTCAACGACCACCTGATTGATACCACCGCTGACGCGGGAGAACCAGCCGAAAAAGAAAGCATCATCCTCCGTGCCGACAATCCCGGCGTACCGGATTGGGTACAGGTGACCGGCGACATCCTGATCTCCCACCAAGGGGATACCGTAACCATCGATAGCCCAGAGCCCGGTGACCACAACTATGTGGAGATGGACGTGGCGCTGCCAGATGACCCGGAGCCAAGTCATTTATCTCTATCCGAGAACGCTCCGCGCGAAGCGAAGCGAATTCAAAGCGAACCTCTGCGGAACTTCCGCATCACCGACGATAACCTGGGCCATGGCGGCTCAAAGGCGAAGTATGCCGCCAATGTCACCGCGATCCGTCTGCTCAAGCTGTTGGAGGCCGAGAATCGCTTTGCTGATGCTAGCGAACAGGAAGTTCTGTCCCGGTATGTCGGCTGGGGCGGCCTGCCGCAGGCGTTCGATGACGCCAACCCCCAGTGGGCCAAGGAGTATACCGAGCTCAAGGAACTGCTGGACAGTGAGGTGTATGAGCTCGCCCGTGGCTCCACCCTAAACGCCCACTATACCAGCCCCACCGCCATCAAGGCGATCTATGCCTGCCTGGAAAACATGGGATTCCGTAACGGCAACGTGCTGGAACCGGCCTGCGGCATCGGCAACTTCTTCGGCCTTGTACCGGAGAGCATGAAGGACTGCAAGCTCTACGGCGTGGAGTTGGACAGCATCACAGGTAGAATTGCGAAGCAGCTCTACCAGAATGCCAACATCGCCGTGCAAGGGTATGAGACGACCAACCTGCCGGACAGCTTCTTCGATCTGGCCATCGGCAATGTTCCTTTCGGTGGGTATGGCGTTTCCGACAAGAAATACGACAAGCACAAATTCCTTATCCACGACTATTTCTTTGCCAAGACCCTCGATAAGGTACGCCCGGGTGGGCTCATCGCCTTCATCACTTCCAAGGGGACGTTGGACAAACAGAGCCCGGAGGTCCGCAAATACATCGCCCAGCGCTCCGACCTGCTGGGCGCTGTCCGGCTCCCAAACAACGTCTTTCTTGCCAATGCGGGCACCGAGGTCACAACTGACATCCTTTTCCTGCAGAAGCGCGACCGCATTACCGATGTGTTACCGGCATGGGTATACCTTGGCGAGACCGAGGACGGTATCACGGTCAATCAATACTTCGCCGACAACCCGGACATGATACTAGGCCGCATGGCCTACGACGACCGGATGTATGGCAATGCACGGGAAACGACCTGCCTGCCCCATGAGAACGACGACCTGGCCGAGCAGCTTCAGGAGGCTCTGGAGAACATCCACGCTGAATATGAGGAGTTGGACCGCGAAGAAGAGGGCGACGAGGTAGCGGATACGTCCATTCCCGCCGATCCCAGCGTACGCAACTTCAGCTTCACCGTCGTGGACGGCCAGATCTACTTCCGGGAAAACAGCCGGATGAACAAGGTGGACACCTCCATTACGGCCCGAGGGCGCATCAAGGGCATGGTCGCCCTGCGGGATTGCGCCCGCGAGCTCATCGAGCGCCAGTTGGAGGACTACGGAGACGATGCCATCCGGGAGCAGCAGCAAAAGCTTGGCCGTCTCTACGACATCTTTGTATCCAATTATGGCCTGCTGAACAGCCGCGGTAACGAGATGGCGTTTTCCGACGACAGCTCCTACGCGCTGCTGTGTTCTCTCGAAGTTCTGGACGAGAACGGCGACCTGCAGCGCAAGGCTGACATGTTCACGAAGCGGACGATCAAGCAGCGCGTGACCGTCAGCCATGTGGACACCGCCTCGGAAGCCCTTGCAATCTCCATCGCTGAAAAAGCTTGTGTGGACATGGGCTATATGAGCAGCCTCACCGGACTGTCCGAAGAGCAGCTTGAGTCCGACCTGCAGGGTGTGATCTTCCGGGACACCGGCGACCAGGACCCTGCCGACGTGCCCAGGGCTTTCTACGACCTGAAACGCCGTCCCTTCGTCACCGCCGACGCTTATCTGTCTGGCAACGTTCGAAGCAAGCTCCGGCTGGCCCAAGAGTTGGCGAAGATGCGGCCCGACCTGAGAGAACCACTTGCGGTGAATATCCGTGCTCTGGAAGCCGTGCAACCGGCGGACCTGTCGGCGTCGGAGATCGACGTGCGGCTGGGCGCGACGTGGCTTCCCCCGGATGTCGTGCGAGACTTTATGCTGGAACTGCTGGAAACGCCCTACCTATACCGCAAATACATCGACGTGCTGTTCTCTGAACACACCGGCAACTGGAACATCAAGGGCAAGAGCGACGACCGCAGCAACAACATCAAGGCCAACATCACCTACGGCACCAACCGCATCAACGCCTATAAGATCATCGAGGAAACGCTGAACCTCAAGGATGTCCGCATTTTCGATACCGTCCTTGATGACAACGGCAAAGAAACCCGTGTACTGAACAAAAAAGAGACCGCCATTGCCCAGCAGAAGCAGGAGGCCATCAAGGATGCCTTTCAAAACTGGGTATGGGAGGACCCGCAGCGCCGAGAACGGCTGACGCGGCTCTACAACGAGAGGTTTAATTCCATTCGCCCGCGGGAGTACGATGGGAGCCACATTCGTTTCACCGGGATGAACCCGGAAATCAAGCTCCGGAAACATCAGGTAGATGCTGTCGCCCACATCCTCTACGGCGGGAACACGCTGTTGGCCCATTGCGTCGGCGCGGGAAAAACATATGAAATGACAGCCGCGGCGATGGAATCCAAGCACCTGGGCCTGTGCAGCAAGAGCATGTTCGTCGTGCCCAACCACCTGACCGAGCAGTGGGCAGCGGAATTCCTGCAGCTCTACCCCTCGGCCAACATCCTGGTCGCCACTAAAAAGGACTTTGAGACGAAGAACCGCAAAAAGTTTTGCGCGAGGATTGCGACCGGCGACTATGATGCGGTCATCATCGGGCACTCGCAGTTTGAGAAGATTCCGATCTCAGCCGAGCGGCAGGAGAACCAAATTCGCGAGCAGATCGCCGAGATCACCAGCGGCATCCGGGAGCTCAAGGAAAACAAGGGCGAGCGGTATGCCATTAAGCAGCTGGAGAAGACCAAAAAGACGCTGGAACTGAGGCTCAAAAAACTCATCGAGACCGGCCGCAAGGACGATGTGGTCACGTTCGAGGAGCTGGGCGTAGATCGGTTGTTTGTGGACGAGGCGGATACGTACAAGAATTTGTTCCTCTACACTAAAATGAGGAATGTGGCAGGCCTATCCCAGACCGAGGCGCAGAAGTCATCCGACCTGTATATGAAGTGCCGGTATTTGGACGAGTTGACCGGAGGTCGCGGCGTCGTTTTTGCCACGGGGACGCCGATCTCCAACAGCATCACCGAGATGTACACGATGCAGCGGTATCTGCAATATGAGACGCTACGTCGGCACGGGCTCCAGCACTTCGACTGCTGGGCCAGCACCTTCGGGGAGACCATCACCGCCATTGAGCTTGCTCCGGAGGGCACCGGCTACCGCGCCAAGACGCGCTTCGCCCGCTTCTATAACTTACCTGAATTGATGAGCATGTTCCGCGAGGTCGCCGATATCAAAACGGCGGACATGCTCAACCTGCCCGTCCCCAAGGCCAACTACCACAACGTCGCCGTCAAGCCCAGCGAGTTCCAGCGGGATATGGTGGCTGATTTGGCGACACGCGCCGAGAAGGTGCGCAACCGCATGGTGGAACCCCATGAGGATAACATGCTCAAGATCACCAACGACGGACGTAAACTGGCGCTGGACCAGCGGCTTGCGAACCCGATGCTGCCGGACGACGAGGCCAGCAAGGTAAACGCCTGTGTGGACCGTGTATTCGAGTTCTGGCAGCAGCATCAGGATAAGCGGCTGACGCAGCTTGTGTTCTGTGACCTCTCAACGCCTAAGGGCGACGGCACGTTCAATGTTTATGACGATTTCCGGGAGAAGCTCAAGGCTCGTGGCGTCCCGCCGGAGGAAGTGGCCTTCATCCATGAGGCCGATACCGAGACCCGGAAGAAAGAGCTCTACGCCAAGGTGCGCAAAGGCCAGGTGCGTGTCCTGATCGGCACCACGTTCAAGATGGGGGCTGGCACCAACGTGCAAGATAAACTTATTGCTAGCCATGATCTGGATTGTCCATGGCGACCGAGGGACCTAGAGCAACGAGCCGGACGCACAATCCGGCAGGGTAACAAGAACGAGGAGGTGCATATCTTCCGGTACGTCACGGAGAACACCTTCGACGCGTATCTGTATCAGATTCTGGAGAACAAACAGCGGTTCATCAGCCAAATCATGACCTCAAAATCGCCGGTCCGCAGCGCCGAGGATATTGACGAGACGGCGCTCTCCTACGCGGAGGTAAAGGCCCTTGCCACAGGCAACCCCTATATCAAGGAGAAGATGGACTTGGACATCCAGGTCTCCAAGCTCAAGTTGCTGAAGGCCAATCACCTAAGCCAGCGGTATGCGCTGGAGGATGCGGTACTCCAACGGTTCCCCAAGGAGGCCCGACTGCTGAATGAACGCATATCTGGTTTTGGGAAGGATGTCACCCACCTGGAACAATACAGTACGGCAGCGGCTGTTTCCGTTGCGAGAGATGATGCGCAGAGCAAGTTCGCTGGCATGATGGTCAAGGGTATCTCCTACACCGAGAAGGCTCACGCAGGCGCAGCCATCCTGGAAGCCTGTAAATTGATGACTACCCCGGAACCGCAGGAGCTGGGCAGCTACTTGGGCTTCCCCATGTTTTTCTCCTTCGACAGCTTCAGGAAGCAGTATCAGATCACTCTACAGGGGGTACTCGGTCATACGGTAACGCTAGGCACCGATGTGCATGGCAACATCACCCGCCTCGACAACGCCCTCGCCGATATCCCGGAAAAGCTGGAGGTTTGCCGAGAGCAGCTTAAATCACTCCAGCAGCAACTGGAGACAGCCAAGGAGCAGATCGAAGTTCCGTTCGGGAAGGAGGAGGAACTCCAGGCGAAGACGGCGCGGCTGGCGGAACTCAACAGCCTGCTGAACATGGATCAGCAGGAGAACGTCATTATGGATGCGGAACCGGACGAGGAAGCGCCGGAGCCGGAGCGTAGGGCGGTTGGGTACGAGAGGTAGGCGCAAGAATGTTGAGAGGGTCGCCAAATGGCGTCCCTCTCTAGGTCTGTCGCCGATGCTGTGTGGCTATAGTCTCTAAGCTCGAAAGCTAATAATGAACGCCATGTCGAGAAAGTTGAAAAAAGCATGATATATCAGACCGGTATTGGAACAATTGCCATTTTCTGATATAATATTTTGAATGGGGTGGTGTCTCTGCCCAGAGATGCGGGCGACATCACGTTCGATTGGAGGAGGAGCCCAAATGGCGTTCAACGAGAACACGCGTGTGAAAATCCCGGCGTTGCTCCACTTGACGCGGCTCGGTTACGAGTATGTATCTTTGAAAAATGCCGTTTGGGATACCGACACCAACATATTCACCAAAATCTTCGCGAATAGCATCCAGCGGTTGAATGCCAGTGAAGAAATCAATCCTCAGGCATTACTGTCTGAGCTTTCTGACTTGCTAGACTATGACGATTTGGGACGCGCTTTCTATAAACGCCTGATGACCAAGACGGGCATTCGCCTGATCGACTTTGACAATTTCAACAATAACAGCTTCCATGTTTGCACAGAGCTAACCTGTAAAAACGGTGAAGAGGAGTTTCGCCCAGACATCACTATTCTTATCAACGGCATTCCGCTGGTGTTTGTCGAGGTAAAAAAGCCAAACAATCGAGACGGTATCCTTGCCGAGCGCAACCGCATAAACACCCGTTTTCAGAACAAGAAATTCCGGCGGTTTATCGGCGCGACGCAGTTTATGATTTTCTCCAACAACATGGAGTATGACTCGGATTCGACCGTGCCGATTCAAGGCGCGTTTTATGCCTCGGTCGCGGCGAAGGAAGCCAGCTTCAATTGCTTTCGCGAGGAAAACCCGGACATTTTCGACCGCCTTCTTCCGTCCGATGACACAACAGAAGATTTCATCCTGCGCGACAATAACCTGCCGCAGATCAAGTCGTCGGAGGAGTACATCACCAATAAATCGCCGCATAAGCCGACGAACCGCATTATATCCTCGCTTCTCAGCCGGGAACGCTTGCAGACCATTCTGCTGTACGGCATCGTGTATGTTGCAGAGAAAAATGGCTTGGAAAAGCACGTCATGCGATATCCGCAGCTGTTTGCGACGCTAGCTATCGCGCATAAGCTCGACGAGGGTGTCCGCAAGGGCATCATATGGCACACGCAGGGCAGCGGCAAAACCGCCCTTGCCTATTTCAATGTCGCCTACCTGACGGATTATTTCCAAAAGCGCAAAACGGTGCCGAAGTTTTATTTCATCGTGGACAGGCTCGACCTGATGACCCAAGCCCGCGACGAATTCGAGAACCGGGGCTTGCGGGTGAACATCGCCAACAGCAAAGACGAATTTGTTGGCTATATCACCGCGCAAGGCGCAATCGAAAATCCCGAAGGAACGCCCGAAATAACGGTCGTCAACATCCAAAAATTCAGCACCGATTCCAAAGTCGTCAAACAGAGCGACTATGACATCAATGTCCAACGTGTCTATTTCATCGACGAGGTTCACCGCAGTTACAACCCACACGGCAGCTTTCTTGCCAACCTGTATGAGAGCGACCCGGACGCCATCATCATCGGCTTGACAGGTACGCCGCTCCTGAACCAGAAGCTCAAGGATGCCGACGGCAAGCCGTTGCGCTTCAATAGCAAAGATGTGTTCGGTGATTACATCCACAAGTATTTTTACAGCCGCTCCATCGAAGACGGTTATACCCTACGCTTGATCCGGGAGGGCATTGAAACCACCTACAAGGCAAGGCTCAAAGAAATCCTTGAGCAGTTGGAGGTTGCCCTCGGCTCTGTCAAGAAGGGCGTGGTTTATGCCCACCATCGTTTTGTGGAGCCGCTCGCGGAATATATCGTCAACGACTTCCTTGCCAGCCGCGTGAAGCTGGGCGATCCGTCCATCGGCGGCATGGTGGTTTGCGACACCAGCGAACAGGCGAAGGAACTGTTCCGCATCATCGGCGAGAAGCACCCGGCGATAAAGACATCGCTGATCCTGCACGATGTGGATGACAAAGAAACGCGCCGCAACAACCGCGATGAGTTTAAGCTCGGTAACATCGACCTGCTCATCGTCTATAATATGCTCCTGACGGGCTTCGACGCAAAGCGGCTGAAAAAACTCTATCTGAATCGCGTGGTCAAAGACCACAACCTGCTCCAGACACTAACGCGGGTGAACCGTCCCTACAAAGATTTTCGCTATGGCTTTGTGGTGGACTTTGCCGACATTCGGCGCGAGTTTGATAAAACCAACGCCGCCTACTTCAAGGAGTTTGAAGAAGAAATTGGCGACGAATGGCAGCAGTACAGCACGCTGTTCAAGTCAGCGGAGGAAATCGAAGCCGAAATCGGGCAAATCCAAGAGAAGCTGTTCTATTACGATACTCAAAACGCCGAGCGGTTTAGTGAGCAGATCAGCGATATTGACGACCGCGCAGAAATCCTTGAACTGAAGCGGGCGTTGGAAAACGCCAAGGTGCTCGGCAACCTTATCCGTACCTACGGTCACGACGAGCTTGCCGACAGGCTCGACTTCAAAAAGCTAAACAACCTGCTGACTGAGGTAAACAATCGCCTTGCCCTCATCAACCAGCGCGAGGCATTGGAAAATGCCGAGGACAACTCAAACATCCTCAACATGGCACTTGAGGAGATCGTGTTCTCCTTCCGCAAGGTGAGCGAGCGCGAACTGCCCCTCGGGTTGGTGGATGATTATAAAGAACAAGTCCGCAAAACCCGCGAGGCGATGCAGCAGAACTTTGACCATAAAGACCCCGTATATGTCACCCTCTATGAGGAACTGGAGCGGTTGTTCAAAAAGAAGAAGCTGACCGAAACACCCACGCCGGAGGAACTGGAAAGCGACATCAGAATCCTGCGGAGCATATATGACCGCATCAGCGACCAGAACCGCCGCGACAGGATGCTGGCTGATAAATACCAAGGAGACCCGAAATTCGCCCGTGTGCATAAGCGGCTCACGGAGCTGAATTTCCCCGGTTGGGGCAACCGAATGGTCGCCATTAATCAAGCCCTGCTGGGCATAAAGCAGCGTACAGACGAGAACCTGCTTCACCAAGAAGCTCTGATCAAAAATGAGGCGTATTTCAAACAAGGGCTGATGAGGCTGATATTCGATAATTTCAGCGGCGTGAAGCTCAAGCCGGACGCCACCACAACCAAACAGATCGGCGATATCGTCGCCAGAGAATATTTCGAAGAATACAGGAGTTGGGCAGTCTGATGAATTTGACCGTCAGGGATAGAACAAAGCAGCTTGTAGACGACTTGAAAGCCATCTGTGCGAACCACGGCTTAGGGAACGACGGCAACGAGTATAAGATCATCACCGAAGTGTTCCTGTACAAGTTCATGAACGACAAGTTCTTCTTTGAGGTTCGCAAGCTGGACGCCAAGTACCAGAGAGCTGAGAACCTCGAAGAACTCTTGAAGTCGCTGCCCGATGATGAATATGAATTGCTGCTTGCGATTCTACCGCCGGGTGTTGCCAAGCTGAACCGGGAGCATTACATATCCAATATGTTTAACAGCCAGAACGCTCCCGAGTTTGCAAAGTTGTTTGACGACACCATGCGTTCGGTAGCGTCGCTGAACGCCGACATCTTTTCCGTCGGCACATCCGGCGGCGAAAAAATCCGGCTGTTCAGCGGCATCAGCCAGTACGTGGTAGAGGAAGCCAAGCGCGACGGTTTTTGCCGCGCCATCGTCAACAAGCTGTTTCTCTGCAACTTCGGCGATATCTTCCATGAAAAATACGACTTCTTCGCCACTATCTTCGAATACCTCATCAAGGATTACAACAAAGACGGCGGCGGTAAATATGCCGAGTATTACACACCCCACGCCGTAGCGCGGATCATGTCTGAAATACTGGTCGTCGGCGAAGTTTCCAACGCCAAGTGCTGCGACCCCGGCGCGGGGACGGGCTCCCTGCTGATGAGTCTCGCTCACCAGATCGGCGAGGATCGCTGCACCATCTATTCCCAGGACATCAGCCAGAAATCCTCGACGCTGCTCCGCATGAATCTGATCCTCAACAACCTTGCCCATTCGCTGTTGAACGTGGTACAGGGCAACACCATGACGGAACCGTACCACCTGATCAAACGGGAACCAAAGGACGGCTTTGATTACATCGTCAGCAATCCGCCGTTCAAGCTGGACTTTTCCGACTGGCGCGACCGCGTCGACGCAAGCAAACAGTCCGCCGTGGAGGATGAGAGCGAAACCGCCAAGGCGTTCAAGAAACGCTTCTTCGCTGGGGTGCCAAAAATTCCGAACAAAGATGTCGACAAGATGGAGATTTACCTCCTGTTCTTGCAACACATCATCTCCTCCCTCGCCCCCAAGGGCAAAGCCGCCGTGGTCGTGCCGACAGGCTTTTTGACCGCTGGCAAAGGCAAGGCGACCAGCATTGCTAACAAAATCCGGATGCGCCTTGTAAATGAGGGCTGGCTCCGAGCGGTTGTTTCTATGCCCAGCAATATCTTCGCCACTACAGGTACAAATGTGTCAATCATCTTCATCGATAAAGGCAACACTTCAGGCAAAGTGGTGTTAGTGGATGCGTCCACTCTTGGAACAAAAATCAAAGATGGAAAAAACCAAAAAACACTGTTGTCCGAAGACGAGGAACAGAGGATAATCGACACAGTCAACGGCGCAGTAGACGATGATGAATTTAGTGTTGTAAAAACTTTCGCAGACCTAAAAGATGGGAAATACTCCTTCAATCCAGGCAGCTACTTTGACATAAAGGTTATGTATAACCCGATAACGGACGATGAGTTTCAGGCGCGTATTAAGCGTTTTGAGACCGTTTTTGGTGAACTCATTGCAGACTGCCGCAATACCGATCAGGCAATTTTCAAGGCACTGAGGAGTTTGCGTTATGAGAATAAGTAAAGACCTACGGTTTTCGTTAACTGCTCCGTTGAACACAGGCGATACCGAGGAGCAGACTTATGGGTGCCGTCATTCGAACCCTGAGATATGCAATGCTTGCTTTTTAGATGAAGTGTGCGCCTTTGCTTCGTCTGATAGCATCTGCCGGAGACCGTCAAAATCTTGGAAAAGATATTATCTCAAACTGCGCGAGGGGGAAAACCATGGCACCGACAATTGACCTGAACAGCCTTTGCACCGATGTCGTTGATTGTCCCCACTCAACACCCGCTTGGCAGAGCGAGGGTATTTACGTTGTAAGGAATTACAATATCAAGCACGGTGAGCTCGATTTTTCTGACGCATCGTTTGTAGATGAGAAAACATATATGCAACGAACCCAGCGGGCTGTTCCAGAAGAGGGCGACCTTATTATTTCGAGGGAAGCCCCGATGGGCGAAGTCTGTATAATTCCAAACGGGATCAAATGCTGTTTGGGGCAAAGAGTCGTATTGCTGAAGGTTAACAAGAACATATGCAATCCGGCTTATCTTACATTCGCCATTCTTTCTGACTATGTTCAAAAGCAGATTTCCGTCGTTGATAAAACTGGGTCAATTGTTAGCAACCTGAATATACCAGACTTAAAGAATCTTAAAATACCGTATTTTGAAAAGCCTGAACAGGATAAAATCGCATTTGTTTTGTCAAGTGTTGCGAAGAAAATCAGGCTTAACAAACAGATTATTGAGCTGTTGGAGCAGACAGCAAAAATGCTCTATGACTACTGGTTCGTGCAGTTCGACTTCCCTAACGCGGAGGGCAAACCCTACCGTGCCAGTGGCGGGGAAATGGTTTACAACAAACAGTTAAAACGGGAGATTCCAAAAGGTTGGAGCGTTAATGCTCTTTCGGATGTTGTCAATAACATTACAGAAGGCACGAAACCCGGACAGCATCTGTCCGGCATGTACTATTCACCGCTTGAAGTTATTCCGATTCGACGGATGAGCTTCTTTGGAGGCCAGCCATATGAGAGTGCCAACAGCAGTTTATTGCTATACAAAGAAAATGATATTCTTCTAGGTGCCATGCGTGTTCATTTCCATCGAGTATGCATCTCGGCGCAAGACGGAATAACACGTTCGACGAGCATTGTCATGCGCCCGAAAAAGAAAGAAATGCTACCCTACCTATACCAAGTGGTGAATGCTGATGAAACAATCGCGTATGCCGTAAAACTCTCCGGCAAATCACAGCAGCCTTATGTAAATTGGGAGGGCGAGCTTGAGGCATACAGCTTTGCAATGCCCCCCGATGAACTTGTCCTTCAATACAGCGAAAAAATATTTCCTATGATCGAAACGGTCAAAAGTACTGAGCATGAGAACTATGAACTCACCGCCCTGCGCGACTTCCTGCTGCCGCTGCTGATGAACGGGCAGGTGCGGGTTTGCGGGTAGGCGAGCAAATGTAGTATTCTTACATATAATAGCGGAAGGAGGTGTCATCATGCCGAGAGCTAATGCTTTGATCAATAAAGACACGCTGGCGCATATATGTACGCATATAGGCGTCACGAACGCGTTCCTTGCTCAGCGAACCCATATCGCGGAGGCTACAATAGCGAAGTGGCTCGCGCCCGATGACGCTGCCGTTCCGACTATCAATCAGGCGAAAACGCTGGCGAAGGCACTCAAGGTGCCGTTTGCCGGGCTGTATATGAGCAAGGAACACATCAATTTCAAACACCTGGCAAACCTGCGGAATCTGCGGACGATGCCGGAAGGCATCGCCATTGATGACAGCGCGTTGAACCTTGCCATTGTTGACCTCATCCGCGCCCGTGATTTTCTGTACACTTCAGAGGAAGAACTCGGTCTGGCGAACGTTCCGCTGTCTCTTCCCACTATTCCTGACACAGCACCTCCTACCGAATATGCGAGAGCCATACGGGAGTTTTATGGGATTGAGCTTGAAGCGCAGTTCCGGGCAACATCTGCCCGGCAGTTTTATCTGTATGTCCGGCAGAAGATTGAAAGCAAAGGCATCTTCATTCATTGCTTCACAGGGGTGGAAGTGGAAGCTGTGCGCGGCATTGCAATCTTCGATGAAAAAAAACCAATCATCGGCATCAACGACGACGACCGCTATCCGGCGAAATCCTTCTCCATTATCCATGAGTTGATGCATATTCTCAAACGCCAGTCCACGCTGTGCAACGATATGTATTCGTCTTTCACCGCACAGGGCGAGGAGGTTTTCTGCAACGCTGTTGCCGGTGAAGTCCTCGTCCCGGCGGATTCACTCGACGCCTACCTTAAAGCTCATAAGCTCGCCAGCATCAGTCTGGAAGACATCAAAACGATTGCCGAAAGGTTCAGTGTAAGCAAGGAAGTCATAACCCGGCGGTTGTTTGACACAGACCATTTCTCGAAAGATGAGTATGACACGTTCGCAAACGAAATACGGAAGTCCTTCGAAATGGAACGTGAAGCAGATAAAGCTGCCCAGAAGGAAGGCAGAGCGCAGCCCATACCAAGGAACATGAGCAGAGAAGCCGTTGACAAGAACAGCGCCGCCATTTGCCGCTTATTGCTCATTGGCTACGGAGAGGGCTACTTCAGCAAGCAAGATCTTTCTGGGCTTCTCGGCATCAAAGAAAAGCATATACCGAAGTTCATCGCGGAGGTGGCGAAATGGTGATGAACGCAGCCCCTGGACAACAAACCATTCTGCCGCCCCTATATCGATATGTCATCGATACGTGTTCGATTATCTCCCAGAAGTCGGACGAGCCTCACCGCCGCAATGTCTACAGCACCTTGTGGGAGAGGATCGATGAACTTGTTAGGGGACAAGCCATTGTAACCTGTTCCGAAATCGAAGATGAAGTGGAGGACGAAGAACTCCGGCAATGGCTCGCCCGGCATCAGTGCGTTGTGCTGGATATCGACGATGAGATCCAGCAGCTTGTAGCCCGCGTTGTGACCGAGCACCCGGAGCTGATCGATTTCAAGAACGCCAAGTCTTCCGCCGATGCCTTCCTGATCGCCACGGCGATGAAGTACCGACTCGCGGTCATCACAGAGGAAAACAAGACGTCCCCCAAGAAAATCCCCAAAATCTGTGAAGCCTATGGCATCCCCTGCTACAACATAACCGAGCTCGCCGAAAGAGAAGGCTGGCAGTTCTGAAACGGAAAGTCGCCGCCATCTTGTAATTATTCTATTCTGGAAACCACTTTCTATAGTAATGAACTATGTTTATCCAGCTGAAGCACAGCATAGGATAATCCCATTCTAACGTAAAACTGCATACCACTTCGTCGACCACAGCGTGATGTCTCTTAACCTGCTATTTTTTTATGATTCTGGTAAAACGAACTTCGCGCTGATCGTCGGTGGCGAGGGCGAAGGAACCGAGTGCACTCTCGTGCCTGTGGGTGACGCTTCCGGGACGAAAGCTGGAGTAATCGTGTTGCCATCATAGATCTTGCCCCTCCACGGCTGAGAGAGGGGCATTACATAATTAGGTTAATGAGATACCTTGATTCTCGGGTCATACGAAGCCAAATTCCATATGCCGTTGACTTTTTCGAAGAATACATCAAGCCGATTGGCGAGCTTGTCAAACGGCAACTCTTCCGTTGGCCTAACAGGTATATCAACGCCTCCATCAAATGAAATCAGTGATATGTTGCCATTGATTTCTCTAATGTAGAGTTTTTCCACGGGTATATCTCTTTTTATGGTAAAAGGGGTAAACGATATTGTAGCGAAGCCCTGTTCTTCAAATGCCTTCGACAAACTGCGAACCCACATCTTTGCTTCATCGGTAACGCCCGAATCCAAAGAGGCTAATTTACTTAACGCAGCTCTGATGCCATTTGAATTTTGCTCCTTCATTAACTCTAACAGCGACAACTCCAAAGAAACTTGCCTTGAACGAACCCCTGCTAAATAGATGTTTGCTGCCACTTCGCTTGGAAGCCCAATCTCAACCAACATTGCAAATGTTGAATACACTCTACGCAATTGCTCTTCAAAAAAAGGATCGAACATCTGAGCGATAGCATTCAGTAACCACGGAAGAGTATAGCCATAGAATTCCTTGGTTGCTTTTTCTGCATTTTTATCTATATCAGCGATTATCTTAAGCGCTGTGCCGCCAAGCCAATCGATACGAATTTTTTCAAGAAGTGTTTGATTCACTTGATCTTCGATGAGAAAATCCGCGTGGCTGAATACCCAGTCTTCGACCAGTTTTATATATTGGGATAATATAGCTACCTTATTAGGCGTGCTTTCTGCTTCTATACAATACTGCTCGGCAAGCCGTTTAAAATAGTCGACATCGTTGAGCATGGCTTGTGATACCGACAGCGGAATGCTTGTGGAAATCAAGCGTTTTCTGAAATCACGATTTGGAAAACGCCTGATAAGTCCCGTTATTCGAGCTTTAAGCAAAGAGATATATTCCAGTTTCCCCTGTTCATGCTCAACTTGGATGATGGCTAACGAGTTTCTGAGTAAATCGTCTGCCCAATCCAGAGTATCGTCATCGTCTGAAAAATCCTCATGCATTGAAAGAAGCTCATCATCAAAGAGCTCAAAGATAAAACTTATGTCTCTGCTCGCTTCTTCTGGCAGAGACGTTTGAACAGTATCGTTTGCAACGATTTCAATGAGGGATTCGAAATCTACACCGGCTTTTCGTGCAATGCTGTGTATAGCACTAATTGCGAACAATATTCCGCTTTTTGCTTTTCCGATCCTGTTTTTGTTGAAATATTGATTTGCAAGTTTGCGATTTCTATTGATTTGCCAAGACTTCTGTTTTTTGGAGATGTCAATTGCATAGAGAATTTTGCCTTCATAATCAGAATAAGCACGACCAGCACGACCACACACATTCCAAAAATCGGCATTAGAAATACTTTCGTCACTGTAGTACGGAGTAGACACAATCACCGTCGATATTCCGACATTGACACCTTGCCCTAATGTAGTGGAGGCAATAATTATTAATGGTTGTTTTGAACGCATTAGGTGTTCCATCGCTATGCGGACTTGTGTTGGAAGGCGGTTGTTATGGCATATAACACCTTTTCGCGCAGCCCGAAGAATAATGCTATCGCTTTCCAGTTCCTCTATGCAGACGCTTTCAAAAAGTTCCCAAGGCGTTACATCCCAAGGATAGTCCTCAGGATTCTCCCCCATAGCTAAAAGTACTGCCCCAGCAATGTTAGTGATGGAATTCGCTTTCGCTGAAAAAATCATTACGGTGCCGCTGTTAGCCAAGCGCACGGCGGTTGCAGCGACCGCTTCGGTTTTATCGTTCGGAAATCCATTTCTCCTTCGTCCAAAACCAAGAGGATGTTTCCTTATAAAATTGGGATTAAAAGGACTGCCGTCGCTATTCCACTCAAGCCTCACATCTTCGCCATCCCAAAGCAACAGACCCGTTCTCTCAAGAGAAGGCTTCCATTCTGATTTGGCTACTAAAGAAGAGTCGCCTGTTATCCATTCCGCTAATTCATCAGCGTTTGGCAATACTGCGGATAATAAGACTACCCGTATTTGGTTTTTTGTAGCAAAATCTTTAATGTGATTAATGAATGACTCGTTTCGAATATTTCGTTCATTCGCACCCAATAAATGCCCTTCGTCAATAATAATCACGTTCAATCCATCTGCAATGGCAGGATCACAGCGAATGAGGGCTTTTGCCTTTTCTGGCGTCGCTATTATAATATTTGACGAAGCAAGCATTTCGAAGTCAGATGGATTTACGGAGGCGCTTCCGTATAAGTGTGTAACAGTATAACCAAGCGGTGAAAACACTTTGCTTAGGTTATCTTCAATCTCAAACGCCAGTGAACGAAATGGTGCCAGATATAGTGCTTTTGAGTCAGCATTTTTCATGAGAGATTGGAGAATTGCCAGCTCAGCGACACGTGTTTTTCCTGCACTTGTTCGTAAATTTATGACAGCGCCGGTATTGTTGCCTAAAGCTGTATTTAGAGCATCGATTTGTGATGTCCATAATTCTGTAATCGGCGAGCGAAAACTCCCCAGTAGCCTG
This sequence comes from Bacillota bacterium, assembly GCA_023421955.1. Lineage (GTDB taxonomy): Bacteria > Bacillota > Clostridia > Christensenellales > UMGS416 > JAEYRA01. Next base: position 139,212 of record JAEZSE010000050.1, on the reverse strand, counting down.
ATGTATTCATCGGTTAACGCGTCCATTGGCAATAATGGCGGCAAAAGCGTCCATAATGAAGCGTTCTCATATGATGTGAAAAGAATTTTCAGCAAACGGACAATAAGCCAATATAAGGTTAAAATATCTTCCGCAGCTATAGCAAGTAGCTCACTGAGTAATTCATCTATCCTTAAAAAGGCATCGCTATTTCCTGAAAATACAAAATCCATTAACATCATAAAACAACGTGCTATCTCATGTGCAATTACCCATTCATCCAGAACTCGTAAGTCTGTTTCATCAGAGCAAGCCGAAAACCAAGCACGGTTGATATTGCTAACTAATGAACGGAAGTCCTTCCGAATGAAATCGGAAATAATCTGTCCTGCAACAAAATCTACGCCAATATGTTTAATGGCTATGTACGCTCTCGAAAACTGTTTTGATGCATATAGCGACATCCCAGCAATCAAAAGGTTGTAATCCTTTGAAAATTCCTCGGTTTTGTTTTGACCATATGTGTCAAATAGAATTGCTCCAGCCTTTTCTAACAGACTCAAGCCGTATGTATAATCATCGCCTTTTGCATCATCATTTTCTATTATGGAACATCCGCAAGCAATCAGTGCATAAGCGATATGTGTGGCTTTTTCGGTGAGGAGCGTATCAAATTGGGGATAGTTTTCTTCAAGTTCATTCACTTCTTGAAGAATATGCCGCGCATCGGATTGAGCGCTGAGATTCTGAGATCTACCGCTCAGCAAGCGGGTAGCCGTATCCTTGGCAATCTTCGCAGGGATGCTCATACTTACGCCTCCAGTTGCCGGAACGCCTGTTCAACGATGTTTTCTGGAGTATCCATACCTAAGGAAAGCATTAAGAGGTTTCGCATATCGCAAACCGCATGGGTTTCAATACACTGGCTCGAATTAGTGTTACTGAGCAAAAACCCCACATAATGCACATCTATTCTATTGCTGATAATTAGGTTCACGCAATTGAGCACTTTTTGCCCCAACGCTTCATTACCGCTTCCGAACAACCTGTCAGAAACAAAGGTAAGGGAGACGGGAATCATGCTTTTGTTCGAGCGAACCAACCCTTCTATAATATCACAGACTGCTTGTCTCGTAGGCGTTCCTCTGAACTTAGATTCCCCGACAATTATACGGGGCTCCGGCGAATCCAAATCGAACAGAAGAACATCATCGCCCTTCATAGCTTGATCAGGATTAGGATTGTACCGAAGCCTATAAATAGGCATATGAGCGTCTGTTGTTGCTAAAAGGTACTCAGCAAGCACTATCTCTGCAAAATTACCTTTCCGGGTATTAGGATTGGTAGGGTATGGAGATACTCGCTGGTAATTAGCTCCTGTGATGTTTTGCTCGCGCATCAATTCCTGCCTACGCCTAAGCGTCGCTTCATCAATATGATGGCGTTGCAAGGCCTGTACCGTATAGCCCAAAAATTCTTCGTTTCGTCCACACTCCAGCAGAGATCTGTGCTGGATTGTTGTTGCAACAATAGAATCAGCGGCAGTAAGTGAATCCCCATAAGGATGCCTATTCGTGGGATGGTCTCCGATTATAGCCACAATAGCCTCCTCTCCGATATGACACACAATCACTAATAGATAATCTTCCCTTGTAATCGAGCAGCCGCGCCTTGGAATTACCCCTCCACCGCTGCCAGCAGTCTCTCCACCCGCGCCACGATGCGCTTCTGCTCAGGGAAGAGGGGTGCAAAGGGGTAACTTCAACTGCTGTAATCCGCCCGCATATACGCTCGTTCCCTAATTATCGATATATATTGTAATACTTTTTCATGTGTGAACCAAGACATTATATATCGATATCTCATAGACACCCCCCGGATCAACCAACTTTTCCTAATGTCGGAGGTGAATATGCCATTTGTGACACATGCCCAAATCGAAGACGCTAAGCAAATGGACCTACTGACCTACCTGCAAACCTGCGAACCTAAAGAATTGGTTCGCCTCTCCGACAACGTCTACACCACCCGCACTCACGACAGCCTTAAAATTTCCCACGGCAAATGGTGCTGGTGGTCACGGGGCGTCGGAGGCCGTTCTGCCTTGGATTACCTGATAAAGGTCAGAGGTATGCCGCTGCCGGATGCCGTACACCTTATTCTTGGGCAGACATGCTTGGTTCCATATCACACTTTAGAGCCTCCGAAACCTATAGATAAGCCCAAAAGGCTGCTCCTGCCGGAACCAAATGAAGATAATCAGCGCGCCATAGCATATCTCGCAAGTCGCGGCATCCATCGGGACATCGTCAACTTCTGTATCCAGACTGGACGGTTGTTTGAGTCCAGAGATCATCACAATGCCGTGTTCGTCGGCTTCGATCCAAAAGGTCTCGCCCGATACGGTGCAGTGCGGGGAACCGGAACAACCCGCTATATAGGTGACGTGGCCGGCAGCGATAAACGATACTCCTTCTCCATCCAGCCGAAAGAAGAAAGCCGAAGCCTGCACCTGTTCGAGAGCGCAATCGACTTGCTTTCATATGGGACAATGGAATTGCTTACCGGTCGGGATTGGCGACAGGATCATCTCCTGTCCCTAGCCGGTGTCTATAGGCCAAAGAGTGATGTCAATGAGAGCACCCCACCAGCTGCTCTGGTACAGTACTTTAAGGATCATCCCAGTACTCAGTCGCTGACACTGCATCTGGACAATGATTTAACCGGTCGTGTGGCTGCGAGAACAATCATCACACTTTTAGCCCAATCCTATTCTATATCCGACGAACCACCAAAACGCGGCAAAGACATGAACGACTGTCTTCGGCAATATATGGATCGGCATCGACCTTGGCATGAGGCCCGATGAATCATTCGGAGCGATAGGTCTGCCTTCTTTTTCGGCTGGTCCATGAAGCCAATCATTATCACATCCCAACGCGAGACCGCTGTCTCGTGTTGCAGCAAGCACTGAATTTGGTCTCCCAACGGTCGCCCAAATTCGCTTGTTAGGGGCAGAGCCCCTAAGACCCCTTTAAGCCGTCACTTCCTGTGGCGGCTTCTTTTATTTCAATAAACACCAACGGAAGGGAGTTGAGGTATTGAGAAAGAGAGGCGTCCGCATCCAAGTATGGTTAAATCAAGAGGAAAACAAGAGGCTCCAGGCCAATGTAGAAAAAACAGGGCTTACAAAAGAGAGCTATTTGCGCACTCTCATCAACGGCTATGTCCCCAAAGAACGCCCCCATCCCGACTATTTCAACCTCATGCGTGAGCTCCATGCTATCGGTAATAATCTCAATCAGCTTGCGGCAAAGGCAAACACCACAAGCCACATCGACAAGGCTGTATTTATGTATGAGGCGAATCAGCTGCGAAAAGCCATTTTGGATATACAGTCGGCTTTCACGACGCCGGAAAGGAGGAGCAATAACGGCAACAACGGCGATATGGGATGTCACCGACCGGCTTGACCGTGTGATCGACTATGCTTCCAATCCCGAAAAGACGGAGAACATCGACTTCTCCCATCCCGATTTCCGCGGCCTTCGCGATGTGCTCGACTACGCGCAACAGGACAAAAAAACGGAGAAGCAGTTCTTCGTTTCCGGCATCAACTGCGATCCGGCCATGGCCTGTATACAGATGTCTCAAACTAAGCTCCAATACCAAAAGGCGGAAGGCATTCTTGCCTTTCACGGCTATCAAGCCTTCGCACCCGGAGAAGCCACCCCGGAGATCGCCCACACCATCGGCGTCAAGCTGGCACAGGAGCTTTGGGGCGACCGCTTCGAGGTGGTCGTCTCCACCCATCTGGATAAGCAGCATCTTCATAATCATTTCGTGCTGAACTCCGTTTCTTTCGTTGACGGCAAGCGGTATTACGACAACAACGCCACATACGCCTTGATGCGCAAGACCTCCGACCGGCTCTGCCGTGAATATGCGCTATCCGTCATCGAAAACCCACGGCGTGGTAAATCCAAGCACTACGCCGAATGGCGAGCCGAGCAGAATGGCAAATCCACATGGCGGGGGCTCATCCGCGAGGACGTGGACAGAGCGATTGCCGAGGCTATGACCTTCACGCAGTTTGTGGCCGCTCTGCAACGGCAGGGTTATGAGGTCAAAACCAGTGTGAAGCACATGGCGGTACGCCCGCTTGGAAAGGAACGGTATATCCGGCTGCGCTCCCTCGGAGAAGAGTACACCGAGGAAGTCATCAAGCAGCGCATCCTTCACAACCATGTACCCAGGCGACCGCATCCTTACCCGAAACCCAGGCGAAGCCGAGGCTATGTCAAAGGCTCCATCAAGGGCACAAAAAAACGCACCGGCCTGCAGGCCCTCTATCTCCATTACCTGTACAAGATGGGAATCCTGCCCCGCCGCAGCCGTGCGTCCCCCAAGAGGACGCACTTTTTGTTGCGGGAGGATATCCGCCATCTGAATGATATCATCGCCCAGACAAAGCTGCTCTGCGCTCACGGCATTTCGAGTAAGGAGCAGCTTTTATCGTATCAGGCCGTCCTGGAGGAGCAGATGAAATCCCTGACCGACGCCCGCAAGTCCGTCTACCACCGGTTACGGCGGTGCACGGATGACGGGCACACCGAGGACTACAAGCGCCAGATCGCCGAGTTCTCCGGGCAAATACGTGCGCTACGCAAGGAGGTGAAACTGTGCGCGGGCATCCTCTCCCGATCCGATGCGATGAAGGAGAAACTCCATCGGGTGAACCAAGAGGAGAAAGAACAGCGAAAGGAGGAACAGACCCATGAACAGCAACGACGCGGCGGATCAGGTCGTCAGCATGAGCCTCAAAGGCATTGAGATGGTCGCCAGAATCACCGGCGCGGGCGCAAAGAACCTCGCCACCTACCTGTATGCCGTGCTGCGCGACCAAAAAAAGACCAAGGGCAAGACGCGTCTGGAAGGGATGCTGCGTAGCGGCAAGGAGCTGAAAGTCTTCTCCGTTAAGAACGGGGACCTCAAAAAGTTCACCATGGAGGCCAACCGTTACGGCGTACTCTACTGCGTACTACGGGACAAAAAGAGCATCGACGGCATGTGCGACATCATGGTCAGAGTGGAAGACGCATCCAAGATATCCCGCATCGTAGAGCGTTTCAAGCTCGCCGCCGTCGATACCGCCGCCATCAGGCAGGAAATCCTGACGTCCAAGGCCAGCAGAGCCAAAGCCTCTGAGGAAAAGGGACCAGCCGAAAAAGGAACGCCTGCAGAAAAGAACGCCGACGACTTCCTCGACGAACTCATGGCTAGCCGACCGGAGCCTGAAGCCCCGCGGGCCGATAACCCAAACCCTACGATGGCAGCGACGGAGAAATCCCTTCCGTCCGAGCCTATCTCCGAGCGCAGCGGGAGCTCCGCCGAGGGTATGAGTGAGCCGAAACGCAAATCCGTCCGGCAAGAGCTGCGGGAAATCGTGAAGGCCCGTGGGAAGAAGGCGGAGCCGAAGCGTACACCGGCCAGAGAGAAGCGGAAATCTGAAAAGCAAGCAACTCCCTCCGCGCAGCCTAAGGCCCCATCCAAAAGAAAAAAGAAAGAGAGGTAAACACCCATGAGCACCTATGACGATCTTTTCACCCCGCAAGAGAGCGGCGGCCAAGCGGCCTTCCGCGATCAACCTTTTGACAAAGAGGCATGGGCACAGCAGAAAAAGGAGCAGCGGGAGCTGGTCTACGGAATGATCGACAACGCTGCCATATCCGTTGCCGGCGACGGCGCGTCCTTCCAAAAATACCTGGATGTTCAGAGCCGATTCAGCCGCTACAGCGTCTCCAACGCCCTGCTCATCCTTGCCCAGCGCCCCGATGCCACCGTGGTCAAGGACTTCGATTCCTGGAAGGACCAAGGCTTGTACATCCGCAAGAAGGAAGCCGGCTTCTATATCCTGGAACCTGGTGATGAGTATGAGCGCGACGATGGCACAACCGGCATCAGCTACAACGCCAAAAAGGTGTTTGACATCTCGCAGACGGGGGCTATCCGGAGACGGGAAACCCCCGTTTACCCCGACGAGCGCACTCGCATCAAGGCGCTGACGGACCATTCTCCCGTCCCCATCCGCATCAGTGATTCGCTGCCGGAAGGCGTTCAAGCCCTTTACCAGCCGGATCAACGAGATATCCTGGTGCGGCGCGGTATGGACGCCAGCAGCATCTTCCGAGCGCTGGCGCAGGAGCTTGCCCACGCTGAAATGGACAGAGGCAACGGCGAATACGTCCGTTCCGAGCACGGTTTCCACGCTTATTGCGCGTCCTACATGCTGTGCCGGCAATACGGCGTGGAAACGGGCGGATTTAGCTTTGAGCGGGCACCGGAGATGTTCGAGAGCATGTCGCCACAGGAGGTGCGTAACGAGCTCTCCATTATTCGTGAAGCAACCAGCGAGATCTCCGGCAGAATGGAGAAAACGCTCAATCAGCAGCGGCAGCAGAGGCGAGAGGACCATGAGCGTTGACGGAGGTATTCGCGGATGAAGGATGAAAAGCGGGTACTCACACTCGACAGGTATGAGCACGGCGTCGTAGTGAACGCACTCAACGAAATGCGGAATGACCTGATCGGGGAACATCGGTCCACCGACGCCGTGGACGATCTTCTGATCAGAACCATCGAAGCCCCGACCAGGAAGCAGATGAAAAGGAGGAACGATGAAGCGCGATGACACCGCAAGGAGCGGCGTATGGCTCTTTGCGATTCTCCTGATCCCCGTGGTGTGGGCGGCCTTGTTGGCCGCCCCTTTTCTTTCCGATGGCTTGCCGGCAATCCTTGCGAATCTGATCGAAGCGATGAACCATCCCTTTGCGGTCCGATGGGTAAACGATACCCCCAAATGCATCCTGCTCTTCGTCGCTGCCTACGGCCTGGGCCTCGGCATTTACTTTTCCACGCGGCGCAACTACCGACACCGCGAGGAACATGGTAGCGCCAAGTGGGGCTCGCCCGCCACGATCTGCTCAAAGTACCGAGACAAGCGCCCGCAGCACAACAAGCTGCTGACGCAGAACGTCCGCATTGGGCTGAACGGCAGGAAGCACCGGCGCAACCTGAACGTGATGGTCGTGGGCGGTTCCGGCTCCGGCAAGACGCGCTTTTATGCGAAACCCAACATCATGCAGGCTAACACCTCGTTCGTCATTTTGGACCCCAAGGGCGAAATCCTGCGGGACACAGGCAATCTGCTCAAAGCCAAAGGCTATGACATCAGGGTGCTGGACCTGATCAACATGGATCGATCCCATTGCTACAACCCTTTCGCCTATCTCAGGGATGACAAGGACGTGATGAAGCTTGTAACCAATCTGATCCGCAATACCACGCCCAAGGGCTCCAACACCAACGACCCCTTCTGGGAGCGGTCGGAGACGGCTCTGTTGGAAGCCCTTATCTTCTATCTACTGTGTGAAGCACCGGAAAACGAGCAGAACTTCCCGATGGTCATGGAATTGATAGCCGCTGCCGAGGTGCGGGAGGACGATGAATCCTATCAGAGCCCGCTGGACGAATTGTTTGAACGACTCGCCATGCGGGAGCCGGAGAATCTGGCGGTAAAACAGTATCAAATCTTTAAGCTGGCTGCAGGAAAAACCGCCAAATCCATATTGATCGGCCTGGGCGTCCGGCTGGAGAAGTTCAACCTGACATCCCTCGCCGGAATTACCATGGCTGATGAAATGGAACTCGACTCCCTCGGCGAGAGGAAAACGGCGCTCTTTGCTGTGATCCCCGACAATGACAGCAGCTTCAATTTCGTTGTAGGCATGCTTTACACCCAACTCTTCCAGTGCCTGATGTATCTGGCTGACTACCGGTACGGAGGCCGACTCCCTGTTCATGTGCATTTCGTCATGGACGAATTCGCAAACGTTGCCTTACCCGATGAGTTTGACAAACTGCTGTCCACGATGCGCTCCCGGGAGATCAGCGTGTCGATCATCCTGCAGAACTTGGCCCAACTAAAGGCCCTTTTCAAAGATACATGGGAGAGCATCGTCGGAAACTGCGACGAGTTTCTCTATCTGGGCGGCAACGAACAGAGCACCCACAAATACGTCTCCGAATTGCTGGGCAAGGAAACCATCGACCTGAACACATATGGCCAATCCAAAGGAAGAAATGGCAGCTACTCGACCAACTACCAGCTCTCCGGGCGCGAGCTCCTTACCTCTGACGAGGTACGGATGCTCGACAATAGCCAAGCCCTTCTCTTCATTCGCGGTGAAAACGCTGTAGTGGATACCAAGTATGACATCCTGCGCCATCCCAATCTCATTCTGACCGCAGACGGCGGCACGCCGGCCTATCAACACGGCGTAGCCGACAATGCGCTGGACTGGCGCGCACTGCCGCTTCGCTCGGACGGCGACTATGAGTTGCTGTCCGAGGAAGACCTACAGGTTCTATTCCAACTTTCATAACAGGAGGTATGTCCCCATGAAGATGCCCAAGAAGACCCGACTGGCTTTCCTGCTGTACTGCACGCTGGTGCTGGTGGTGCTGCTCTTCCCGGCAACTGCCTTGGCTGCGGACGGCGACGATCCGCTCACGGTCGTGAACAATCTGTCCACTTTCATCTTTGGGCTCATCCGCGCCATCGGCATGATCCTGCTGGGCTTCGGAATTGTGCAAATCGGCCTTAGCCTTAAGTCCCACGACCCCAGCCAGCGGGCGAACGGGTTTCTGACGCTGGCCGGCGGCGTGATCATCACCTTCGCCAAAGAGATTTTGAATCTCATCACGGGAGGCTGATCACCATGCTTGACCGATTCCCGATCACCGAGCTCATGCACATCCACTCGCAGGACGGTGCGCTGTACGAGGCCACCATCCTGCAGAAGCTGGGCGACAATGACTATCTGGCAGAGTATAACGGTGTGCGCTGCCATGCGATCTACAACCCCTTCGTCAACAGGTTCTATGTGGACGACAAGTACGGCGTTATCAAGGATAAAGCACCCGGCAGGGACAATCCATGCCGATGAACGCAAGAAACGGCGGGCTCACTGATGCAGTGGGCCCGCCGTTGAAATGAGGTGACAATATGGGCGATTCGAGCTGGATCATCGACAATCTCAACAACGCCCTGAAGACCTGGAATGCAAAACTGGCTGAGATCTGGCAGATCATCACCCAATCGCCGGAGCAGTTCAAGGGCGGCGGTATTTGGGGGGTGATTCTGGATGTAAATGGCGCGTTGAAGGCCATCGGCCTGGCGTTGCTTGTCCTGTTCTTCGTGATTGGCGTGGTAAAAACGTGTGGCAGCATTGCGGAGTTGAAAAAGCCGGAACATGCAATCAAGCTGTTCATACGTTTTGTATTGGCCAAAGCCGTCGTGACATATGGCCTCGATATCATGATGGCGTTCTTCCGGATCGTACAGGGAATCATCGGTACGACGATGGGCGCTGCAGGTATCGGAGCACAGAATGACATCGTGCTGCCGGATGTCATCCGCCAGAAAATACTTGAGGTCGATTTCTGGAACTCCATACCCCTTTGGGCGATCACGTTGATTGGCAGTCTATTCATCATCGTGCTGTCCTTTATCATGATCATGAGCGTCTACGGTAGATTCTTTAAATTGTTCCTCTATACTGCTATCGCGCCGATCCCTTTGTCCACCTTCGCAGGAGAACCAACATCACAGGTGGGCAGGAGCTTTTTGAAGAGCTACGCGGCGGTATGTCTGGAGGGGGCAATCATCGTTCTGGCCTGCGTCATATTCAGCGTGTTCGCGGCATCGCCGCCGGTTGTTGATCCCAACGCCAGCGCCGTCACGATGGTGTGGGCCTATACAGCAGAGTTGATATTCAATCTACTGGTTTTGACGGGTGCAGTGAAAATGGCCGACCGGGTGGTACGAGAAATGATGGGGCTGTGATCGATGAAACCGTTCCATGCTTTATAGATTTGCATTAACAGAATGAGATAATAGGAGGAGCCATTATGAGCCACAACAACGCCATATCAGCCGGTGATCCACAAGCATTAGAAAAGCTGAATGACAAGCTTGATACCTGCGTGAAACAGCAGGAATTCATGAAAACGGTCAACGCTTATTGGCGCAAGAGCGGAACCTGTAGAGGATGCCCTAATGTGTCCGATGAATTGGCCGCGAAGCTGGATGCAAAGATCGAGCGGGCGTATTCATGGGAAAAGCACCCCTTCTCATCGTATGAGCTTTCCGGCAACAACGCCGAAATGAAACGCCTGCAGAACCGAATCGCAGAAATAGCTCACAATCGGGAAGTCGGTTTTGCCGGATGGGAGTTTGAAGGCGGCGAGGCGGTAGTCAACACGGAACTTAACCGGCTGCAACTGATCTTTACCGAGCGTCCGACAGCCGAGCAGTGCGCTGTTTTGAAACACAAGGGCTTCCACTGGTCCCCTCGGGAAGGCGCATGGCAGCGGCAGTTAAACGGCAATGCCATCTCTGCGGTGAATTACGTCGATTTTGTCAAGCCGTTGGACGGTAGGAGGCCGACGGATTTGCAACCGAAAACCCCTCGGCGCGATGACGGGGCACGGTAAGAAAAGGATGCCGGGCTTGATAACCCGGCATCCGTATAAATCCATGCATCAGCCGCCATTCCCAAAAACAACAGGTTCCCCCGTTCTGGGATCAAGCAAATCTCCCCGCTCGTTGAACTGGATGTGATCAAGCGGTATGCCCATCTCCCTTGCCCTCTGAATCTGCCATGCGACATCATCTTCGAAGTATTTCTCATCCCGTTTGCGCCGTATCGCCTTTACAAGCGACACGACCCAGCTTAAGACGGTCAGGCCAAGCAGTGAGAAAAGGATGGTAAAGGCTAAAGTCTCATGCTCTCCCGCCCATTTACTCAATACCGTACCGAAAAGCAGAAAGCAAAGGATGGGAAGTGTCAGCCGGAGCTTTCCGGCTACCTTGAATATGAAAGAGAGAATGAGCAGAACCGCCGAAAGGCAAAGAGAAACTATAACCGCGATTAACATGATGGACTCTCCTTCCCACACAGATTGAGGGCAGAATGAACCTTCCATCTCTATTATCGTGCACAAAGGGAAAAAACAAAAGGATACGGTTACTTGGTGCGCTTACACGCGGTAACAAGGTTTCTGATGATCTCCTCCGCGCAGCGCAGCTGCTCTTCATCCAACTCTCGCAGCATGGAGGTAATGTATTCGAAATCGGCGGCATTGCTATGACCGGTCAGCAGGTAATCCGTGCTGACATTCAGAGCACGGGCGAGTTTAACCACATTTTCAGCCCGGATGTTCTTCCTTCCAGCTTCGACGGATGAGAAAAATTGATGGGACAGCCCCGCTATCTCAGCCGTCTTCTCCTGTGTCAGCCTGAGTTGCTGCCTCCGGGCGGCAATACGCTCGTTGATTCCTTCTATCATATCACCGCGATTTTCACTCAACGGCTCCACCTCAAATCCAATTAACTCGTTAGTAGAATTTTATCTTGTTTCGATTTAGTGTATAATTGCCGTTATTGGCTTTTATGCCACAATTGGATTACTTTATGCAAAAAGAAGGGAGATGTTGACATTCTGAACAAACGCAACGATCGATTTCAAAGCATCAAAAAATCCATTTATGAGGAGGTGCATAATGGAGAGCCGAAAAACAAGTGGTTCCCTGGAAAAAGAGAGAAACAAGCTCATCCGGCTGATTTGTAAAACGCTGGAACTAGGTATACCCATCACCCTTAACGAGAGGATACTGGAGCAGAGCAGGAAGGTTGATGCCTTAGTTACCCAAATCCAGGAGGAGATGAAAAGTCCCAGGCGCGATCACCAGGAACGATAGAGAATATGACATCTAAGCGCTTTGATTCACAAGGCGCTTTTTTCTTTCCATATGGAGGTAACGAAGCCATGGAAGTCAAGATCAACCGGGAGATTCGGGAATACACAGAAGCAATCTTTTTCGGACTGTCGCTACGGCAGTTCTTTTTTTCTGTCCTGGCCGTGGGCGTTGCGATAGGCATTTACTTCGGACTGCACACCCACATCGGCACGGAGACAGTGAGCTGGCTCTGCATCCTGGGAGCCGCGCCTTTCGCGACCCTTGGGTTCATCAAGTATCACGGCATGACCGCCGAGCAGTTTGCTGCGGCATGGGTCAAGTCCGAAATCCTGTTGCCCAGGAGGCTCGTCTTCAAGGCCGAGAACCGGTATGCCCAAATCATTTTGAAGGGAGAACCAACCTATGCTTTTCTTACAAAGATTGTTGAAGCAGGACAAAGAGCGATTCGTCGTGCCGCGCAGCGTACAGCAGGCGATACCGATCCAACACATCTGGCCTGACGGGATCATGCTGGCTGGTGGGAAGTACACCAAAAGCTGGCGTTTCGAGGACATCAACTACAGCGTGGCTTCTCAAGAGGATAAAACGTCGATGTTCCTGGACTATTCGGCGCTGCTCAACACGCTGGATGTCGGAGCTACGACGAAGATCACGATCAACAACCGACGACTCAACCGTGTGGACTTTGAGAAATCCATCCTTATCCCAGAGCAGGGTGATGAATTGGACCACTTCCGCAAAGAGTACAACGCCATGCTCCTTGACCGGGCAACCGGTAGCCATAACAGCCTTGTCCAGGAGAAGTACATCACCGTCAGCGTACGAAAGCGAAACATCGAGGAAGCGAGGGCGTATTTCAACCGCATTCACAACGACATCTCGGGGCGGCTGGCGCAACTCTCTTCCCGCGCCGTGGAGTTGGACGCCGGGGAGCGGCTCAGGGTTTTTCACGACTTCTTCCGCCTCGGCGAAGAATCCCATTATACCTTTGATCTAAAAGACACGTTCAAAAAGGGCCACGATATTCGGGATTATCTGTGTCCGGACAGCATGGAGTTTGATAAGGACTGCTTCCGGATGGATAACCGGTATGGCAGGGTGCTGTACCTGCGCGAGTACGCTTCCTACATCAAGGATACGTTACTTGCGGAGCTTCTGGAACTCAACCGCAACATGATGCTGTCTATTGATATCCTGCCCGTGCCCACCGACGAGGCCATTCGACTGGCACAAAACACGCTCCTGGGTGTTGAAACTAACGCAACAAACTGGCAGCGAAAACAGAACCAGAACAACAACTTCTCAGCCGTGCTGCCCTATGAGATCGAGCAGCAACGCAAGGAAACCAAGGAATACATCGACGACCTGACCAACCGGGACCAGCGAATGATGTTTATCGTCGTGACCCTGGTACAGGTGGCCGACACGAAGGAGCAACTTGACGCTGACACAGACAGCATCCTGTCCGTGGCGCGCAAGCACCTCTGCCAGATGTCCACGCTGAAATGGCAGCAGTACGACGGACTGAACACGGCGCTGCCTTACGGGCTGCGACAGATCGAGGCGCTGCGTACCATGACCACCGAGTCCGTGGCAGTTCTCATGCCGTTCCGAACACGGGAAATCATGGATACCGGTGGAGTCTACTACGGCCAGAACGCCATCTCCATGAACCTGATCATGGTCAACAGGCTCCTGCTACTCAACGGCAACGGCTTCATCCTAGGCGTGAGCGGCAGCGGAAAATCCTTCATCGCAAAGCGAGAAATTGTCGCACTCATTCTTGCGACCGGCGACGACGTGATCATCTGCGATCCGCAAAACGAGTATGCGCCGCTGGTACAGGGGCTGGGCGGCACGGTCATCGAACTATCGGAATCGTCCCGGCATCATATCAACGCCATGGACATGTCCGCCGGCTACAGCGACGAAGATAACCCGCTGATCGCCAAGAGCGAGTTCGTCCTATCCTTCTGCGAGCAGCTCATCGGAGCCGGCAAACTGGGCGCGATGGAGAAATCCATCATCGACCGGTGCATGACCAACGTATACCGTAAATACCTGCAGAGCAACTTCACGACGCGACCGCCGACGCTCAAGGAGTTGTATTCCGAGCTGAAGCGGCAACCGGAGCCGCAGGCGAAGGACATCGCCCTCGCCATCGAGATGGTCGCCAACGGGAATCTTAACGTATTCGCCCATCAGACCAACGTGAATGTGGATAATCGGTTGATCGCCTACGGTATCCGCGACCTGGGAAAGCAGTTAAAGACCGTGGGCATGCTGGTCATGCTGGACGCCATCCGCAACCGCGTTGCCCGGAACCGAGAGCAAGGAAAACGGACGCATGTTTTCATCGACGAGATGCATGTGTTTTTCGGGAACGAATTGTCCAGCAACTTTCTGTCTGAGAGCTGGAAGCAGTTCCGCAAGGATGGAGCACTGGCTACCGGAATCACGCAAAATATCGAAGAGTGCCTAGGCTCCCTAACTGCCCGCACCATGCTCGCCAACTCTGAATTCGTTGTCATGCTCAACCAAGCCCCAACCGACAGAAAAGAGCTTGCCAAGCTGCTGAACATTTCTGCCGCGCAGCTTTCCTACATCACCAATGCGGAGGCCGGGCAGGGGTTGCTAAAATGCTCGTCTGCCATTGTCCCATTTGTAGATAGGTTTGATCGGAATACAGAGCTATATAAGCTAATGACCACTAAACCCGACGAAAGACGAAGACGCGGTGCATAAGCCCATCACAGCGATGCCGGAAGAATGATCTTTCCGGCATCGTTTTCTATGCCGCTTCAAAAGGAGGCTTACCGGTGAAAGAGATCAAGACCAGAGCCGCGGCGAACACCCCCAAAATATTGAAAACCGCGGTACGGTTGCCGCGGAAGACGAAGGACAACTTGCTGAAAGCCAGGGATAAATTAAAGGAGACTCAAACTCACAATCAAGGCGAGCAGCCTGAGCAGTATGCCACTGACCAGACAACAAGAGGCGCTTCCACCGTAGTTCAGAAGGGCTCACGTGTGATCCGCACCTTAGTGAACCGGCTTGCACGGAGAGGAAAGCAGGCCTGGAAGCAAAAGGTCGAAGATAGGTCAGGTCAGGCAGAGACCTCCCATTCATCGAATCCGAGTGGGAAGGAATATTCCGCGAAACATACCCCCACCCAATCCACAATCTCAACGCCTTCTGATAAGCCCTACGGCACAGGACGGACGCCTGTTATCCGTAACGCCGGGCAGAGCGGATATCATCCTGCCGAAACTCTGCATAACACAGTAGTCAGTGGCCGGAAAGGCGCGGCACACACCGTTAAAACAGCCTCGAAGAGCATGAAAACGCCCCAACGTGTCGTTAAGGCATCGGCGCGGTCGATCAAAACCGGTGCAAAGACAGTAAAGACTACGGCAAGGACTGCCAGAACAGCCGCGAGAGCTTCAGTACAGGCTGCGAGAGCTGCAAGAGCAACTGCCAAGGCAATCGCCACCGGAATCAAGCTCATGGTCAAGGCTACCATTGCAAGTGTAAAGGCGATCATTGCGGCAACCAAGGCGCTCATCTCCGCTATAGCTGCCGGCGGCTGGGTGGTAGTCGTCATCATTATCATCATTGCCGCAATTGTCTTCTTGTTAAGCTCCCCCTTCGGCATCTTTGTCAATGGTGGCGCGGATGGAACGCCAACTATCTCCGAGGCTGTTCAAGAGCTGAACAGTGAATTCGATGCCAAGGTGGAGAACATCAAGCGAACCGCCGGACAGGTCGATCAGGTCAGACTGGCGTTTGTGGGAGACGACGAACGGTCTTCTATTGATAACTGGCCGGACATCCTCGCCGTCTTTGCGGTCATCGCCAGTTTGGATGCCGAAAATCCGATGGATGTCGTAACCATGGATAATCAGCGGATTTCCATGCTTCGTGATGTTTTCTGGAAGATGGTAACAATCAGACACACGATTACAGAGAAGATTCCGGTATCAACACCACAGGCTACTGTTACGCCAGCAAGTTTGTTTACCTCAACTCCAACACCTGCCCCAATACGCATTCTAAACATCACAGTGGCAGCCCGGTATTGGGATGACACGCTGACCGACTTCAATTACACGGAGCAGCAGCTTCAAATTCTCGAATCTCTGACGAGCTCGAAATACTACACCATGCTGGCATCGCTTGCGAATACCGTATCGGGAAGTCCTGCTACGGATTGGTCGGGTGTAATAGACATCCCGGAGGGTGGTATGCCGATTCCGCTGTATCTTCAGGGCGACTACACTCAAACTGTCTGCTATATCGACGGCGAGGCTAAATCCGTTAAAACATCCGGGTGCGGTGCAGCGAGCATGTCGATGGTTATTTCCTATCTGACGGGCAATACCAGCCAGAACCCATATACTTTGTTTAAATGGGCCTATGACAATGGCTACTACGACGGGAACGGGCTTAGCCATACCTGCCTGACCAAACTGGCTCAACTATATGGAGTAGAAGGGACATGGATCGCCAACGATGAAGAACAGATCGCCGAAGCCCTTAGGGCTGGATATCCTGTGATTGCCCATATGGGGCCGGGAATCTTCACCACAGGCGGGCATTACATTGTTCTAAGGGGGATCACGGAGGACGGTCATGTACTGGTCAATGATCCGGGCAACAGGAACAGGAACAAGTATGCCTATCCCATGAGCACGGTGGTTAGGCAAGCTAGAACAAGTAAATCTTTTATGATCTGCGAGAATGATAGTTAGTTGTCCCTATTCGCCTGGATTATAAGATTGGTCTCTTAATCCAGGCTTTCTTTTACGATTTCACTTGAGCTCTGCTTAAAGGTCTTTGATAAAATTGCCAAACGGTAAATCAGGAAGGCGTAATTGTATTCCTTCATGTGCTAGTGCATTCATCTTTATACTGATAATCTCGGGAAAGGTATTTAATGAACTTGCGATTTGATCGATGGTATAGCCGTCTGATACAAGTTCGACGAATGTCTCAGTTGGCACCAGCAAACCGGCAGCGAAGCGATTTGCTTCTATCTCAGTCCTGTTAGGAGAATATATTCCTTCATCACGCAAAGGTGAGATGGTTGCCAGTGCTGAGTGCAAACGGTCATGCCCAAGCTCATGTGCACAAACTAATTTACGAAGCGGTTCATCTAATTTACTGTTGATTACCATCAATCGTGAGCGATTAATATTGGCATAATATCCTTTCAAGTTACGAATATCGTCGAACACCACCAGTACGTTCAAGCATTCTGCCAACTCAAACGGATCGTTTGTTGAATATTTTCGTATCAATGATTCAGATAATGAATCAATTTGGTTCTTCTTCATCATATGTACCGTACCCTCGTGTCTAAGGATTACTTAGAATAAGTATATCATGAGACATGTACTGTAAATGGCACATTACTACTACTTTTGTCTGCCATACTTTGTTTTGGCAATCTCCTTCGTTTTGAAAAACATCCGCATGAAGGATTGGAGAAATTCATCTCTATCTTCATCGTTAAGATCACCACCGGCAAGATATGCCTGCATATCGTTCAGCAGCTTCTGCCCCTGCTGTTTGCCACGGTATCCGTATTTCTCAGCAGCATCCAGAATAAATAGCTCTTCATCACTCATTAGCATGTCTATACTCACGCTGAATAACTCAGCAAGCTTTAGTAGAACCGATCTTTTCTTTGGTTGTGCATTTTGCTGCTCCCAACACTGGTAAGCACGCGTTGATACTCCGATTCGCTCAGCCACCTCCTTCTGTGTCAGATGAGCCTTTACCCGAAGCTCCTTGACCTTCTCACCAAATGTCATTTCTGTTCTCCCCGATCTTATTATCTGCCCATACGCCACATACGAAAGATTGTTCGTATTTTGTTCTTGACATGGGAACATCCCGTTTGTATAATATCACACGAAGGTAACTTCGTCAAGACGAATGAATATGCTTTTCGGGGAGGTTGCTATGGATAAGACAATGAGCCTTGAGAAGCTCAAAGAAGCAATGGATTTGGGCTCTCAGGCTAGACATGCTCGGTATTATCATAACGCAAAGCGACTAATAAAGGTTTACAGGAGCATCATGTGGTGTTTGGAAAACGATATCAATGATGTTGAACTTCAATCGGCGGAAATGGGATATGAGCATATCCATCAGGCGCTCGAATTGCTGGCCTGCAGCATGGAAGATGATGCTCATATCCAAAGACTACAGGATAAATGCAAAAGCATGCTGTTCACACGTGCCTTGATTCTCATAACCGATAAGGCACTGCTGGCACTAAAGAGCTATCCAGATGACGGTGAGAAGTATTTTGAGATTATCAACCGCTCGTACATTTTGCAGAGCCCGTATTCCGAGAATGAGCTTCTTGATACTATGCAAATAAGCCGCCGCACACTGTATCGCACCAAAAAAATGGCGATATCTTTACTGGGCGTTATTCTGTGGGGATATATGATACCGGTTTTGCTCTCCGGTCATGATGTTATGGAATTGGCACCAGATTGGCACTAATATGGCACCAAATAGGCACTGATTTGCGACTGACATTGCATTTATGACAAGTTATGCTCTGTATGATGGGAAGGAATATGTAGAAAGAACTTAGGATCGATTCTGCATTACCCAAATTTAACGCCCATCCAAACAGAATAACAGCCTATAAAGGCCGTACCCGGCTTCGGGTACGGCCTTTTTGTGTTCTGTGCGCCTGGAGCATGTCATGCATAGCGGCCGCGGGCCTCCTTTCACTCGATTTGAGTCCTCACCATATCAAATCGAAAATCGGAGGTCAGAATATGAAGAAGTGGTATGAACTCAGGAACTGCCGCATTATCCACATGGATGATAACTCTGTCCGCTACATCATCACGATTGATGGAAAAAACATAGAGGTGACGGAAGAGGTTTATAAGGCATATTCAACGGCAGAGCGAAGGGAAAGGTACTTGCAAGAACTCGATATGCAACATGTGACCCATGCTATCCAGAGCTTCGATGAAATACCGGCTTCCCTGTACGCACTTGAACACTACCAATCTATAGAAGATATTGTAGTCGAGGTGGAGGAACGAAAAGAACGGAGACTTCTACTAAAAAGGATGCATCAAGTACTCCTTATGCTAAGCGCGGATGAGATGAAGCTCATCCGCGCTTTGTTTTTTGAGAAGATGTCTGCTCGCGAGATAGCACGCCAGAAAGGCATAACGCACCGGGCAGTGCTCAAGACACGAAACCGCATTCTCAAAAGAATCCTAGAAAATCTCGGCTCTTAGGGTATCCACCACTGGCTTTTCTCGGATAGGGCATAGGGGCAGCTCACAGTGGAGTTACCCCATAGCACCTTGAAAACTGAATAATAGTCTTTCCGGTACGTTCCCCGCATGGCCCTAATGAAGGAAAGCCAGATTGCAGGTCCGCCAAGATTACCTGTCCGGCCTTAAGCTTGGATGACAACCATCTTCTCTTTCGTATGAAGGAAGATGGCAAGGTAGGAGCGACAACACCGCGCAATCGATAGATAGCAGAACCATCTATGGCGATGACCCATGCGGAGGGATAATGATACTTCCGTCCAGCCACAGCTTATCGCAATGGGGGCGGCTCGCAGAGAGCCTGGGAGAGGATGCAGTCCTATGGGATGGTTAGCACCGTTCGCCGGCAAAGACCTTGTATGAACACAACGAATATGATCGGAGTGTGCCTTACAGCAGCCATATTGCCTCGCTCTAAGGCACACTCCATCAATACCAATCCGTTTGAAGGGAGGTGTTTATGTGGCCGTAAAAAGGAAGGAATCTACTTCGGGCCTGAAACCTGAGAATGACAGCTGCAAATACTTCAAGACCGTTGAGCAGATGAGCTACGTTAGTGGCATCGGAATCAACACATTACGATCCCTGATTGAGAACCGGGAAATTGATTACCTCACCATCGGCAATCGTCGTTTGCTAACGGATGCCGCTATATGGGCTTGGTACGAAAAAAACAAGATATCGGCATTAGACCAGGAAGGAGAGGAATTATGCCTATCTACAGCCGCAAGGTGAGAAATAAGAAAAAGGATGGTCTTTCGTCAAATCGAGAGGGGACCGTCTATGATGTCTTTTTCAAGTACAGCACCTCTGAAGGAAGCAAGACCTATGGAAAGAGAGGCTTCACTGATCGCAAAGAAGCTCAAGCCCATGAGGCCGAAATGCGCTTAAAGCTGGCAAAGCCTACGTATTCCGTAAAGGCTGCCGAAGAAGGTAAAAAGCCATTAAGAGAATACCTTGCAAAATGGCTTATAGACTATGCTACACCACCTAATGTACGCCCTAGCACAGCGGCAGGCTATGAGAGAAATGTTCGCAAGCACATAAATCCCACATTGGGTGCTACTCCACTCAACGCAATCAGCGCTCCAATGCTGGATTCACTATACAGGTCCCTACTAAAATCCGGCCTAGCCATTAACTCGGTGAAGTATGTACATCGGACTTTAAGCATCGCGCTGGAGCATGCAGTAAGTTATCAATACATTGAAAGCAATCCGACCCGGAACACTTTGACAAAGTTCAATTCTCATGTCAAAACGCCCGACCCCTATACTATTGAGCAGGTGCAGCAGCTTCTTGAAGGCATTAAGGACACGCAATGGGAGTTCATCGTCGTATTAGGAGGTCTATATGGCCTTCGTCGCAACGAAGTGTTGGGCCTTCGCTGGAGTAATGTAGATATGGATTCAAAATGCTTCCATATCGTACAACAGCTCGCTGGAGCAGAGACGAAGAAAGCAACCGGCGAAGATTTGGCAGTCCTCAAAGAAGAGTATAGTGTCCGTACTCTGCCGATAACGGATGAAGCCTGTGTCTATTTTGAAAGGCAGCAGAACAGAAGGCATCTTACATCTGATTTTATTCTTTGTCGGGAAAATGGTACACCGTTACCGGAGGGACATATCTCTAGAGATTTTAATAAGCTCATTAAGAAAATCGGACTGCCATACATTCGTTTCCATGATCTTCGCCATACTGCCGCAACCAACATGCATCAATTAACAGGTGATTTCTATACTGTTGGCGAAATCCTTGGGCATTCACTCAAAGGCATAGGTAACCAACTTGGAATCATTGGAGGGCTTGAGGCTGTTACAGAGCGTTATGTGGATGTTCGGCTAGAGAGAAAGCGCATCGTTCTTGGGGCATATCACAAGGTCATTCAAAAGAAAAAGCACAAGGGGGCTGAACGATGACATGTTATCTTTTTGTTATCCGGCATGAAATAACAGGATATGAACCATACGGATGTAACCATACCTTGGGTTCAAATCCCACTCTCTCCGCCACAATGTGTTGACAAAAAGATGCACAGCCAAAAAAGCCCGTAGTTACGGGCTTTTTGGCACCTTGATCAAATTTTCCGACAAATGCGTTTCCGTAGATGTGCGGAGCCTCAAAAGACTTTCTGATGGGATTCGAACTCCTAGGGCGCACACCTCCATCGAGGCTAAAAAAACAAGTGAGCAATTAAACGCCTTTTTTCGCCGCTTCTTCTCTCATCCGACAAATATCCGCCCAACTGGGCAACTTGGACAAAGCCGACGTGAACTCCTGCATCGCCGCGGGAATGTCGATGTTTTGCGGACACAGCCTGCTGCACGCGCCACAGGCAATACAGGCGGCGGGCTGCTTGTCCGTCGATATCGCATCCATTCTCATCCCAACGTTGATATTAGGCGAAAAACGCAGCTGATTATAGATATTTAGCAGCATCGGTATATCGAGTCCCTGGGGACACTCCGAACAGCAATAGCGGCAAGCGGTGCATGGCAGAGAATTCTTCATGCCGGATGCGATTTGCTGCAGCACCTGAGCCTCGCTCTCACTGAGCGGTTTTTCCACAGAAAACGTCCGGATGTTATCCACCATCTGTTCCATGTTCGACATTCCGCTGAGCACCATTTTCACATTCGGCAGCGTTTGCAGCCAGCGGAATGCCCACGCGGCAACAGATTCCTCCGGACGCAATGTCTTCAGCATCTTCTCATCTTCCTGCGCCAATGCCGCCAGTCTGCCGCCGCGGACCGGTTCCATTACCCAAACGGGGATGTTCCTCTCGGTGAGCAAGTTGTATTTAATACTGGCGTCCTGCAACGTCCAGTCCAAATAGTTGAGCTGAATCTGGCAAAACTCCATTTCATCCCCATAGAGATCCAGAAACTGATGCAGGTTTTCGGGACCGCCATGGCTGGAAAACCCAAGATGGCAGATGCGCCCCTGTCTCCTTTGTTGCAGGAAATAGTCAACAATGCCCCAGCGGGAATCCGTATAGGTTTGAATCGAGTTTTCGTATACATTGTGCAAAAGATAGAAATCGAAATAATCCACACCGCATTTCGCCAGCTGCTCTTCAAAGATCTCGCTTGGGTCATAACTCGATAAGATCTGGTGGCCCGGATATTTTGTAGCCAGATAAAAGGTATCCCGCGGGAACTGCTTGAGCGCGCGGCCAATCACTCGCTCCGACTCCCCATCGTGATAGGGGTATGCGGTGTCGTAGTAATTCACGCCATGCTCATAAGCATAGCGCACCATATCGATCACCGCCGCTTCATCGACGGGTGCGCCTCTTTCCTTGCCGGTTAACGGCAGACGCATTGTGCCGAACCCAAGCAAGGAGAGCTGCTTGTCTTGAAACGTTTTTGTCATCATAATAGCGCTCCTCCTTAGAACATGCCTTGGAAGTTGGTCTATTCAGTCTTGCCTGCGGATGAAATTCGTCATCACAAACGGGAGATCTTCCGGAAGCTCCACATTGCTCTGATGCTTGCACTTGATCAGATAAGCCATGTTATTCGCCAGCGTTTTCATAATGCGGACGCCCTCTTCATCAGCGTATACATCCTCCGGGGTGTATCCATGAATTCCATTCCAATAACAAGAGGACACCACCGGCATTTGCGAAATGGTGAAGTATTTATTAAGCTGATCAAAAGTCGCGCTGGAACCGCCTCTTCTGCAACTGACAATACACGCGCCAAACTTCAGCCTTTTTGCCTCCGGCTCCAAGCTGTAGAACAAACGATCGAAAAAAGAGGTCGCGGCTCCTGTGGCCGATGCAAAATGCACAGCGGACCCAAGTATAATGCCATCCGCTTCACGTAATGCCCGACCTACCGTATTAACCATATCATCGTCAAAAACACATTTACCTCCTTTTCCAGGTTGTCTGCAAACCCGGCACGCGGTACATCCTAAAACTGGCTTCTTGCCAACTTGATATATTTCAGAATCGATGCCATTCTTTGTCAATTGTTCCTTGATAATATTGAGTCCTGTGAATGTACACCCATGGGCGTTGGGACTGCCGTTGACTAAAACTACTTTCATTTCTCTTACCTTCCTAAGAATCTCGTCCCTTTTATGGAGAAGTGCGTCGCGATGGACGCCCGGCACGGCGGGTTTGTCCCGCCGCTGCCGGACGTCCTTGTCATAAAGCGTTTGCGCGACCCCCATGCTGCTAGCGCGGATCCCCTGCGTTTTGCGGCTGACTGGCGGGCGGCGGGGCATAGAAGCTGGCGGGCGGCCTTTTCAGATACGTGGAGAGGAACCGCTCCGTTACCTGGAGCACGTCCGGGTTCCAGAAGCCGAAAATGTGATCCGCTCCGAGCACCTTATAGAACTGGACGTTTTTACCGTGCCGCTGCAGCGCTTTGAACATCTCAATGCTCTGGCTGACGTGCACGACGATGTCGTTGTCGCCGTGGATGAGCAGAAACGGCGGCAGCGGCCGATCCATGTTCTGGTAGAGTGGGCTGGCCTGCTTCGCCTTCTCCATGTTTTGTGAAACCTTGCCGCCGATGAGCAGCGCCTCCGGCGCGTCATCCGCGTCGTGATCCAGGATATCGTTGAATTTCCCCATGGTGGAGATGTCGGTAATGCCGTAGTAGTCGACCACCGCGAGAACCTCGTCGCTCTGCTCGGCATAATGCCCGTTGTTGAACTGTCCGATGGTCAGTCCCGTCATCAATGACAGGTGTCCACCCGAGGAGTCCCCCCATATGGCCACGTTATTTGGGTTCACACAAAATTGGTCGGCGTTCTTTCGCAAGAAGCGGATCGCGCACTTCACATCCTCCAGTTGCGCCGGATAACGGTATTCCGGTATGCTCCGGTATTCCACGCTGGCGACGACATAGCCCTGGGCGGCGATCACGGAGAGATTGGGGATCTCAAAGTAGAGGTTTTGCTTTTTCCATCCCGAACCCTGTATGAACACGACCAGAGGCATTTTTTCTTCTGCTGCCATGGGCTTGATGATTTGCAGCTTCAGTGTGATATCCCCGTAGGTGACATAAGGAACATCGGGGAGGTACTCACAGCTATAGCTCTTGCCGTCCTGCGCGTAACGACTGTATAGTATTTGCGTTCCCTGCGGCATTTCATTTGCCGCGACTTCTGCCAATACCCGATCCATGAGGTGACCTCCAAACCTATTCGTGTACAACGCCTCAAAGAAAGGCTACCCTTCCAGCGACCGCGTACCCGCGTTCTGGATTCTACGCAAGGATGCTGCACGTCGCGGGCTATTCCCGTATGAAGTTGGTGAATACGCGCTGTTCCTGCTCAGGCGGCTGCACACCGGCCTGCTGAGCGACTTCCTTGCAGCGCAGCAGGTAGGCCATGTTCCTGCCCAGCACCCGCATCGTGTACAGGCCCTCGGCGTCTTGGCTCACGTCACCCGGCCGGCCTCCGTGAATCAGGTTCCAATAGCAGGAGGATACCACGGGCATTTCCTGAATGGTGAAGTATTTGTTCATCTGGTCGAAGGTTGCGGTGGTCCCCGCACGTCTGGTGGATATCACAGCAGCAGCGGGTTTCAGGCGAAACGCCTTGTTCCCATTCCCAACCAACTCCGTGTGGAAAAGCCGATCCATGAATGACGTCATGTTTCCGGAGGCACTCGCATAATGCACCGGCGTGCCAAAGACGTAGCCGTCCGCATCAAGCGCTTTTTTGTGGAATTCGTTCACGACATCGTCGATCACGCACTTGCCGGCTCGATAGCAGCCAAAGCAGCCAGTACAACCGCCGATGGGTTTATTGCCGATCCAAAAGATTTCAGTTTCGATACCTTCCTCGTTCAGGGTCTTCGCAACTTCAGACAGCGCTGCATGGGTGTTGCCCTCCTTGTGCGGGCTACCGTTTACCAGAAATACCTTCATTTTCCTCTCTCCTTCACTTTCTTACTTGCCCTTGGCCCGGTTGGTCAGCATCTCGACCATAAATGGATCGGCGTGAGAGAAGAACAGGCTGGCACCTTCATCCAGTGCGGCGATGGCCTGCAGATCCTCGGCGGTCAGCGCGAAGTCAAACACATTGAAGTTCTGTTCCATGCGCTCCTTGTGGGCGGACTTGGGAATGACAACCACGCCCCGCTGAATCAAGTAGCGCAACGCCACCTGCGCCGCGCTCTTGCCGTGTTTCATGCCAATTTCATTGAGCACGGGATTGCTGAAAAAGTCCTTGCGGCCTTCCGCGAAGGGACCCCATGATTCATGCTGCACACCGTACTTGTCCATGATTTCCCGGGCTTTCACCTGCTGCTGGAACACATGGGTCTCCACCTGGTTGACGGCAGGGGTGACCTCGACGAACTGGCACAGGTCAATGAGCCGGTCCGGGTAGAAGTTGGATACGCCGATAGCTCGTAGCCTGCCCGTCAGATAGACTTCCTCCATGGCGCGGTAGGTGCCGTGGTAATCGTTGAACGGCTGATGGATGAGCAGCAGATCGATGTAGTCCGTCCGCAGCTTTCGCAGCGATTCCTCGATGGATGCCTTCGCCTTTTCATAGCCGCCATTGGAAATCCACACCTTCGTGGTCAGGAAGATTTCCTCGCGGGGCACGCCGCATTTGACGATGGCGTTGCCCACCGCCTCCTCGTTGCCATAGGACTGGGCGGTGTCGATGGAGCGGTAGCCGACGCTGATAGCGTCCAACACGCAGCGCTCGCACACATCGTTGGCTACCTGAAATACGCCGTAGCCCAGTATGGGCATCTTTACTCCATTGTTTAATGTGATAAATTCCATGATCGCATCTCCTTTACATTGTTGTATTTCGATAAAAGCCCTAGGGATGGAAATTCTTCGTTATCTCTCCTTTCTTGTACCGCCGAACACCTCGGACATCGGAATTGTCCCCAGCGCCTTGTCCAGTTCATCAACTTCCCCGGCTGTCAGCTCAACCCCTGCAGCATTTGCATTTTCCGTGAGACGATCCAACTGGCGCGTTCCGGGAATGGGAACGATCCATGGTTTTTTACAGAGCATCCAGGCCATAGATATCTGTGCGGGCGTAGCGTTTTTTTTCTCTGCCGTCGTATACAGCAGATCCAGCAATTCCTTGTTTTGTTCGATCCCATCGGCGCTAAACTGCGGCATCATGCTGCGGTAATCGGTACCCCGTTCAAACTGGGAATGCTTGTCGTATTTGCCGGTTAAAAAACCGTTCGCCATCGGGGAGAATGCTACAAAGCCGATCCCCAGTTCTTCCAGCACCGGAAACAGCGACTCGTAATGCCGGGCCATCATTGAGTAGCGGTTCTGAATGGCTGTGACCGGGCAGACCTTGTGTGCGTGGCGGAGGACGTCTTCTGTGACCTCCGAAATGCCCCAGTGCTTAATTTTTCCCTGGTCCATCAACTGCCGCATGGCGCTGGCAACCTCCTCAATGGGAACCGCCGGATCGACGCGGTGCTGATAGTACAGATCGATGCGTTCCACGCCAAGGCGCTTGAGCGATCCTTCCACCGAGGCCCGTATGACCTCGGGGCAGGAATCCGGCAGAGGCGCGCCGGTACTGCCGTGTTCCAGGCGCACGCCGAACTTGGTGGCGATGACCACATGCTCTCGCACAGCATGAAGCGCTTCGCCCACCAGCTCCTCATTGACATAAGGGCCATACACCTCGGCGGTGTCGAAGAAGGTGTAGCCCATCTCGTAGGCTTTGCGGATCAGCGCGACGGCCTCGCGTTTTTCGGTGGGCGCTCCGTAGGCGTGACTCAAACCCATGCAGCCAAGACCGATTGCGGAGACCTTCAGACCATTGCCTAGTATACGCGTTTTCATGCGTCCGCCTCCTGCGCGGAAGTGTTTCTTGCATGATCGAAAACACCCGTCAACCATTTGTCAAAATACAGTATCCACTTGCCGTCCCCGGCGCCAAACCCATGGGGCCAACCTTGCAAAACATGGGATTTCACCGGTACGCCCGCCTGTCGCAACGCATTTGCGCAAGCGTCAAAAGAATTTACAAATGAGTCTTTCGTGCCATAAAGAAAAAAGGCAGGAGGCAGATCTGAGACCATAAACTCCTCCACATCCGTTGATGCAACACTCAGCCTTCCATAGAAGGAGTAGATCATTCCCACTGCACTGGCATTGGCAGAAATCTTATCCAGTTCATCGGGCACATAGCCGGGATCAATCGTGGTTCCATCCACGGCCCCAGCATAATGTAACGACAACTCGCCGCAAAGGATACCGCCGGCGGAAAAGCCCATAACCGCAATATCCTTTTCATCGATGTCATATTCTTCTGCGTGGCTGCGGACATACCGGACCGCGCGGGCCAGATCCAAAGCCCCTTCCTGCATGGTATAGGGGTTCAGTCGGTAATTCACCACAAAGCAGTGATAACCGAGCTTGCTCAATTCTTCGGCAACAGGTCCGCCCTCCACAAAATTGTTGCGGAACAGGAAAGCGCCCCCCGAGCATAGGATGACCACCCCTTTCACTGCCACATCCTGCGGAACCGGGATTTCCACCATGTATGGACGGAAATCAGGCGAATCCGCATACTCGTAATCCCTGTTTTCCGTGTACACTGTGGATGCCGGAATGTTTCCTTCTTTCCAGAGATAAATCCGGGTGCTCTCCACATCTTTAATGGGTTGAGACGCCATCCGCACATCATGTAAACGCTGGGCAGTTTCCCGCTTTTGCGCTTCTGTCGCCCCTGCATCATTCGCCGATCCAAAAAGCGCCCAAAACTGCGATCCCGCTACTTTGTAGTCGTATGCTGTGAAGTCCGAGTTTACGGTGCTGAACAGCATATGACGTTCATAAAGGAGCCATTGCTGAGAAGTAAGTTCTGCAAAATTCATATTGACCTCCTCCGACCGATGTATCGTGTCGCTTCGGTTCATTGCTTTCGAATATCGATGCAAGGTTCCGTCGCCCAATCCGTCGGGATTTTGTGACGTTTACAGTATAAAAAAAACGAGGCTTCCGCAGAAGTCTCGTTTAGTTGGTCAGTATATACCCAAAGGTAACTATCGGCAATGAACTTATTTCATTGCCGCCTGCACAGCGTCCAGAAAGCGCCGCACGGTCTGCGATGGGGTGGGAGAATGAAGCAGTCCGAACGGTACCGAGTGATCCCAGTGGACCGGAAGCACCTTGAGCAAGGGGTGTACGTTCTTCCAGTTGTCTATCGTCATTAGAACATCGTTGCTGTTATCGCACTGATTGAACACGCTGACGTTGTAAAAATCGAAATCTATCACTTGGATTTGCGGATGACGCTGCCGGATATCATCACGCAGCATATCCACATAACCGTTCCACCCGCGGCGAATGAGCATGAGCTTTTCACCATACAGGTCTTGAACTGTCAGGTTCTCCTTTGCAGCCAATCTGTGCCGGATAGAAACGGCACAGCATATCGGTTCTTTGATCAGCTCTAGCGCGGTGCATTTGCGCGCTTCCAAAAAAGCCTCATCAAAAACGCCGGCGACGAGATCAATGTTCTGCCCGAGATTTTTTAGTATTTCCCTCGCGTTCTCCGGCGTGTTCTCGAAGGGTATCAGCTGAAACTTGATGTCTGGACAATAATCGTGTATTTTGGGCCACAATTCCACCAGAAACTGCCCTGGAGTCATGGGGGACGTTCCTATACGGATGATATTCTCGCCTTCAAGTACGGCGCACCTTGCTCGCTCGACGGACTCTTTACAGTATTGAATCACATATTTCGCATCCTGATACAAAGATTTTCCGGCTTCGGTCAGCATCAGACCGCGATGCGTTCGTATGAAGAGCTTCAAATCCAAAGCTACTTCCAACAGGTTGATCTGCTTAATAACCGCGGGGGGCGTGATATACAATTCCTCGGCGGCTTTGATAAAGCTGCCTGCATCCGCTACCCGGAGAAATGTCTCTAGTTGCGGGTTATACACGGTTTGTCACAGCCTTTCATATTCAAACCAAAATGTCGTAAAGCCATCCGTACAGTCCACACCGTAACTCATATTATGAGCCTTCAAAAATGTGCTGACAATAGAAAGCCCAATGCCAGTCCCTTGTTTGCGTCCACCATGATGTTGGCTGCGTTGATATCTTTCCCAAATGATTTCGCGATCCTCTTCCGGGACAGGTTCCCCCGGATTGACAACAGATACGCGGGTTTTCCCCGGTGTTTCTTCAATCCGAACAACAATGGTTCCCCCGTCCGCGGTATGGTTGACCGCATTGTTCAACAAATTGCGTATCACCTGGCAGATTTTCAGCGCGTCTATTTGAACTGGAATGTCGTTGCGTACACTTTCGAACACGACTGAAATCCCATATTCCACAGCACTTCGCTCGCAGTGGGCGACCTCAGACTCAATGAGTTCATATAGATTGTACCAGTCCTTTTTCAACTGGACATATCCAGCTTGAATCTGGGAGTAATCCATGATATCGTTGACCATTTCGCTCATCCGACCGGCTTCTCGTATAATCAGGTTGAGATCCTCTTCGCGTTTTTGATCCTCTTTCCAGTTGATATCCCGCACCATTTCAGCATAGCCTGCGATGAGAGATAATGGGGAACGTAGTTCATGAGACACATTGGCAATGACCTCTTTGCGCAGAACATCCACACGTTGAAGCGCCCGGCCAAGCGACTCCACCGAATCAGAGAGTTGCCCCAACTCGTCATATAAAGAAAGGCCCGGTGATGCTGTGAGATCTCCATTTGCGAGGCGATCCACGGTATCTTTTACAACGCGAATAGGCTTTACAAAGCGGCGTGACAAAAATGCCGCCACCATAGCGGCAAGCATCGTAAGGACGATACTCAGCATTACAAGCTGGTTCCGATTGATCTGGAGCACGGTGTGCAATTGATCCATCGTATTATATAAAATAACAGAGGCCTGTCGGCCGCCATACTTTGCCGGGATGCCGACTTCCAGCGCTATCGGGTCAGAGCCATATCGCAAGACACGGTTATATGGGGTTCCCCGCAACAGCTGCTGGTATTCTGCACTTTGTGTCAGGTAATTCAAAAACATGGACGTGGATTCCATTGCCTGCTCATCTAGTTTATGACCTGCGCTATAAAGCGCGGTTAGCTTTCCGTCACCGTCAACTACCATCATCTTTCCGTTGGTGACTTTACTCAAGGAGAGAATCATTTGTTCATTGCCAGCGAGATCCTCGGTTTTCAAATCTTCCATCAGGGGATTCAAACGTTCCTGTACCTCGGTGACAGTGGAATTGACGAAGTTCCGTTCAAATAAAACGATCTGCACAACCCACATGAAAGCTACGCCGAGCACCACCAGAAGCATCATCATCAACCATAGGCGTACAACAATCCTGGAGCGGATAGGCGATCGATTAAGTATCTTGTTGATATTCAAATTTGTACCCGACCCCCCAAACAGTTTGAATAATCTTTCTGTATTCGCCCAAGTGCTCCCGCAGGGATTTAATATGCGTGTCCACCGTTCGGGCGTCTCCGTAGTAATGATAGCCCCAAACCTTGTTTAGCAGCTGCTCGCGGCTCAGAACCAGACGTTCATTTTGTGCCAGATACACAAGTAGATCAAACTCTTTCGGCGGCAAGACGTACAATTTACCACATGCGGTTACTGTCCGTGATCCAATTGAAATAGTAAACTCATCAAAAATAAGTTTGTCGTTAGGCTTGTTCATACTTCGTTTTAGCACAGCGCCGATACGAGCCATCAGCTCTTTCGGGCTGAACGGTTTTGCCACATAATCGTCTGCTCCTAGGTTGAAGCCGAATAGCTTGTCATATTCTTCGCTGCGTGATGTGAGCATGATAACCGGAACCTGACTCTCTTTGCGTATCTCTGCAAGAGTTTCGAAACCATCTAATCCCGGCATCATGACATCCAGTAAAGCGATATCAAATGTTGTCTGACGCACTCTTTCCAGTGCTTTCTGGCCGCTTTCGGCTTCCTCGCACTGGTAGCCTTCCAGTTCCGCATAGGTGAGCACCAGTTTCCGTAGATGGATATCGTCATCGACAATCAGTAATTTTGGCATCACTGTCCCTTCCTTCTTGAAATTAGTATACCATTCTGTCGAATCATATGAAATGATGTATAGCTGATGGTACCATTCTTTTCATGACTTATTCTTTTTGATTTGTTCTTCCCAGAACACAATCGCATCGTCGATCCAGCCTTCGGCGACCGTTCCCGTGCCGAGACCGAACCCGTGTCCGAGTCCGTCATATGCGTGAAACTCAGTGTGAATTCCGAGATCGGACATGGCGTCTAGTCTGCTTTTCATTGTTTTCCAGTTGGCAATTCCGTCGCTTTTCCCCACGCATGCATAGGTGGGTGGATCGCTCTCTTCGTATTCGGAATGTCCGGTATATTGCATAATGACAGCGCCTGCCTGCGGCAGATCATCACCACCATAATACTGCGTACCATTTGAGCCGAGATAAGCCGCCATTCTTGCACCGGCTGATCCGCCCCAGAGAGAATAGCAGTCGGTATCAACGTGGAGTTCGTCAGCGTGTTCAAAGATAAAGCCGATTGCTCGTGCGAGATCTTCGCAAGCAGTTTGCGCACCGGGGCGATAAATCAGTGCAAAAGCATTGTAACCCTTTTTTGAAAGCTCTAGCGCGTGGGGAAAGCTATCGTGCATCGCGCCTACATAGGCGAATCCTCCGCCGGCGTTGCAGACAGCAAAGGGAGCGCCTGCATCGCCTCTGAAAAAAAATAATCCCGTGTCTGCCTTGGTGGGATCGGAGGCTTTTTCGGCATTCGTGTAGATATCATAAAAGATCGTTTCACCCGCTTCGGCGTGGCTTTTCATATATTTCACGATTTCTACTGTTTTTGCTGCATCGATATTGTTGTACCATGTAAGTCTGATATCGCCCAATGTATCGCCGCGGTAATACCCGCTGTCCACAGGAAAAATCAGCCTTCCGTAGTTGCCGAAAGCGGGGTCAGCCATGACATCCGCGATCTTCGTATCAACCGTATAGTCGGATTTTTTCGCGGTATCCTTGCCGGTCCGAAACAGCATCAGTCCGTTATATGTATATTCGATTGCCGCAACTCCGCCGTGGGAATACCCCTTTTTGACGCAATAGGCAAAATTGCCGTGCGCACCCTCGGCGGCTTCGGTGAAATACGGAGAAGTACGCATCTTTTCCGCCCGGTTATTGTCATAGCTGTAGGCGAAATCTTCGGTTCCCGTCATGATATAGACGAAATAATCGCTCTGCTCTCGCCCTTTTGCGGCCTCAAGAATATTGTCATCATCGAGGCTGGTCCCGCAGCTCATCGGTATAAAATAACTGAAATAATCAAGGCAATTCTGAAAGGTACGCCATGTGGCGACTGATCCCATTGAAAAGCCGCCAAAGCCCCTATGATCTCTGGAAGCGGCAACTGCCTGTGGCGTAACATCCTCGGCATAGGTATGATATTTGCTTTCAACCGCGGGAATCAGATCGTTGATCAGTTCGTTGTGATAATTTTGATTGAGCTGCAGTGCCAGGCTGAAATTCGCGCTGTCCTGACCGTTTTCATTGGTATTGTTATAGGTCGGACAGACGATGATAAGCCGGTCGAACTTGCCGTGCTCAATGGCATTATCAATCACATTTTTGAAGGACGACGGATTGTCCGGTGTACCAAGCGTGGTACTTTCGTTGCCCCAGCCGCCGTGCATCAGATAAAACACATTATATTCCTTTTCGTCTGTATACCCGTAGGGCAGATAGACGATCGCACGCTTTTTCAAAGGTGTGGTTTTTTGCTCATAGGTCATCGATTCATAGGTGTCGTAATACAACTCGACAAGCGTACCCTTTTCCTTTGCTGCCGAAAAGTAGTCATCCGGTATTTCGGCAAGTTGCTCCGGAACGACGAAGTCGTTTGGATCGCTTATTCTGTCATCTGCGGTTTCTTGAGGAACGAGAACCGTCGTTTGTATGGTTTCTTGAGGAGCGGCAACCGTTTGTAAAGCACCGGTAGTTGCGGGGGCACAAGCCGAGAGTGCCACCACAAGCAGGAAAGCAAAGAGAAATGCTGCGTTTTTTCTCATTTATAGTCTCCATTCTGCCGTAAAACGGCAAAGCGATCGCTCACAATCAATTCTGGCTGAACACCGCTTCCAACCACTGGGCATAATCTTCCACCCAGCCGCCGTCACCGCCGAAGCCATGGGGCCAATCCTGAAGCACGATGGTTTTCGTGATAACACCGACTTCCTTCATGACTTCGACCTGCGCCTCAAACTGAGAATAAAACGGGTCGTTGGTACCGTAGCAGTAGAAGGTTGGTGGCAGTTCACCGGATTTCAAATCCTCGACATCCGTTGAACCAAAGCTGAGTCTGCCATAGAACGAGTAGATCATAGCATCGGCGGAGGCGTGTGCCGGGATTGCATCCAGCTCATCCGGTACGTAATCCGAATTGAGCGCCGTGCCATTGACATCCTCGTCATAGTGCATCAGAAACTCTCCCGCCTGAATGCCGCCGGCAGAATATCCCATTACGGCGATATCATTGGCGTCTATGCCATATACATCGGCATTTTTTCGAATGAATCGCACCGCACGGGCTACATCAAGCGCTCCTTCCTGTGGGGTGAACGGACGCAATCGATAATCCACAATGAAAGCATGGTACCCAAGCTCTCGCAGATGTACCGCAGTGGGTAAGGTGTCCGTATAGTTGCCACGGAACTGATAAGCACCGCCTGCCATCAGTACGACAGCGCCCTTCACTGCGGTTCCTTCTTTGGCGGGAATTGCGGATATATACGGGCGGAAATCATAATTATCATAATATCCCGTCATTTCTTCCGTAAATTCTGTTTGTGCCGGGACATTGTCTTCTTCCCAGAGATAAAGCGCTTGTATTTTGCTTAAATCCGGTGCTGTATTCAGAACAGTTTCATTTCCGTTCGACACGGGCAGTCTGCGGTTCATTCCGCTAGAGGCCCAGTCGGATATTCTGCCCGATCCGTAATCATAGGCGGAGGGAAGATCACCCGGAAAAGCAAAGGTATGCTCTGAAGTTCCGTTCCGAATTTCATAGGTTGTCTCCATTATTGTACCATCCGCCATATCTTCGCTCTTACTTTTCGGTCCGGAGCTCATGATTACTGCAGCTGAATCAACGTCAGCTGAATGATCAGCAGGCCGCGCAGAACATCCGGCAAGCATCGCCACCGTGATAAAAAGTGGCAGTATTCTCGTCTTTATCATCGCGTTTCTCCTTTCATTGTTCTCCAAACAGCCACCATGATTGCTTTATCATGTGCAAATAACGAGCGATCGCCATGTTGGTCAGTGAAGCCGTATTCTGGAAAATACGCTTGCTCCTTGATATAATTTTGCTGTCCAGTGTCCAAACAAGGTAAAAAGCACCATAATGGAAACAGCGTTGATTATAAATTGCCCAAGGGGTTTGCTTGCATCAAAGAATAAAAACGTGGAGGTCGGAACCAGGTAGGAATGATAGCTTTCAGCAAAGAACGCATAGACTCCGTATGATGCAGCCGCACATATAAGCACCGCAAGCGCTCGCTTTACTGTCTTATACTCATTCAAAGGCATTATAAATCGGCTTGCATTGAGCCCCAGATGAAAGCTCATCAGCAGCATTCCCCAGTGCGCACCGGACAGGTGGATCACACGGGAGAGCGATGCACTCACAAAACGCGGCAGAAACGGAAAGATATGCTCTGATAGGTCAATCCCGCTGATGATCTGCAACAGGAAATCGGCAAGCAGCAAACAATTTACAAGGGTTAAGACAGTACGGAAGGCTGTGTATCTGCCTGTAAAAAGGCTTTTATACCACCCGAGATTCAGTACATGATGAAGAATCAAAAGGGTTAACATAGCAAGTCCGAGCCATTCGTGCGCCGTTTCACCGACCAGCGAATACGCCATAAGCAGCGGCAGAAGAACCAGCATAGCAATGTCGGTCATCATCTTGACTGTTGATTTTCGGCTCATTCTGCCGCCTCCTGTTCTTGTCTCAATGCCTTTCCGTCAACTACGTCTTTCAACTCACATTCCAGCATCAAATGAAACGCGTAGATAACAGGGGCATTGACAAACTCGCTCTTGATCGTAGTGAATCCAGCCTTCTTGCCGTTTTCATCATTACAATTCATTCCTTTATTGATTTAAGTTCTTGGCCCATTCACGGATCACGGTTTCGGAATTATCGACATTTCTTCCGGCAACAGACAGCACCTCATCGGTAAGGACAGTAGCGCCTTCGCAAATCTCCGCAAGCGTATCTAGACTACCTGCACCGGAACTGCTGCCGTTGTGGGAAAAGAACGGAATGATCGTCTTGCCGGACAAATCATAATTTTCGAGGAAGGATGTCATTGGCATCGGCAAATCGTACCACCAAATGGGGAACCCGATATAAATCGTGTCGTACTGAGCCATGGTTTTCGCATCCATCAATTTGTCAAGTTTAGGGCGAATGCCGTTGTCCAACTCATTTTTCGCTCTGTCTGCGCAAGCGTTATAATCCGTACCGTAATCCTCCTCCGGCGTGACGCGATACATGTCGCTGCCGCTTTCGTCGGCGATCCACTGTGCCATCTGATCCGTATTGCCAGACCAGGAGAAAAAAGCTACAAGTGATTTGCTGGACGATGAAGCATCTGCGGAAGACTCAGGGGAGCTCTCTTCAGTGCTTTCTACGTTGCTCTCAGGTGTTTGACTGCTAATCGATGGTTCCGACTCGTTGTTAATAACGCTGTTGCCGCTACCACAACCAGCAAGCATCAGAATCATGGCAAGGGCAAAAATGACAGGAATACATTTGAGTAGTCTTTTCATAGTAAAACCTCTTCCTCGATTATCTGTTTCATTGTTTGCCTCGACAATTTTCGGAATCCTTTCAGTTCATCATAGGTGAGCACCAGTTTCCGCAGATGAATATCATCATCGACAATTAATAATTTCTGCAGCACGATCCCTTTATTCTACGGATTAGTATGCATTTTGCCAGCGGTAGGAAACGATAGCAGTTAGCCGTCTCAGGTACTATTTCAGGCACAGACCATCCATCCGTAAGCACTGGGCGAACTAGGCTGAAGACTGCAATTTTCGGGCATTGAAACAAGCGCTTCATAGGATGAGATCAACCAGCACACCGCTTAGAAAAGCAAATGAAAAGCTGAAAAGAATATACAAGCCAAATCGCCTTGCCCCCAGCACGATCTTCACAGCCCCCAGATTCGTGATTTTTGTGGCAGGACCGGTGATCATAAAGGCAGTGGTCGATCCCATGCTCATGCCGTTTTGAAGCCAGTCCTGTAAAAGCGGAATTGTTCCACCGCCGCACATATATAGTGGTACGCCTATGGTAGCGGCCATCAAGACACCAAAAGCATTGTTCCCGCCAAACAAACCAACCATCAAGCTTTCAGGAACATAGCGTTGAAAGACCGCTGAAAGCGCAATACCCAACAGGAAGTACGGCCCGGTAGCTTTTATATTACGCCAAATGTTCTTGATCAGCCGCATCAATATATTCGGATCGGTGTCGTGGTTTGCCATCTCGCCGAATCCGGAGAAGTTAAAAAAGCGCTTCCCCTTATTGGTGTAAAAAAACCGAACGCAAAGACCGGCTATTACCCCGCACAAAAAGCATGCAGCGACGCGGATCACCAACGCCGTTGTACCCAATGCCGCACTGTATATGATTAACTGGGGATTCAGCAAAATGGAGCTCATCATAAAGGCGGCTAGCCAGTCATCCCTCATACCTTTCGCTGAAAACGATGCGGCAATCGGTATTGTTCCGTACATACAAAGGGGTGAGGCGATCCCGAGGATGCTTGCCGGGATCGCCCCAAATACTCCGAGCTTTTTGTTTTGCAGAGCGCCGAATAACTGATGAATTTTTCGCTTCCCGAAAACGGAGATGACGGAGCCCAGAACAATACCGATCAGCCAGTATTGAAAGATCTGTTCAAACTGGATGGAAAAGTAATACCAGAGATAAATACCCTCCCGTTGAAGGACATCAATCATCAATACTCACCAGTTTGTACTCGCGACTGCCAAGACCTATTTCAGCGGCATGTTCAAGCGTGAGCAACCCATTTCTGGAATTGAGGCGATCCATCAATGACTTCCCATCGGGATCGGTAGCTACAATATCAATGCAGGCTTGGTCTAAGGCAACAGGATCAAGGGATGCCAGTATGCCGACATCATGCATATCAGGCTCAGCAGGATTGCCATTGCAGTCACAGTCGATCGATAACCTATTCATGACATTGATGTAAAGGATTTTCCCATTCAGGCTATCTACGACACTTTTCCCCGCCTCGGCCATCCTTTTTAGGAATGAGTCTTGATCGCCTCCAAAAGGGTTGGTGCGGCTGGTTCCCGTATGGATCAGGCTTTTTCCAGCCGGCGATGCAATGCCGATTGAAATATTCTTGAGCGCCCCGCCATAACCAGCCATCATATGCCCTTTGAAATGAGAAAGAACGACGAAAAAGTCATAGTTCTTAAAGTGTGAGCCGACAACGTTTTCTTTCATAAGTTCGCCACCGACGACGGGCAAGCTGACCTCTCCTTCGGAATCCATGATGTCAACATCGGCGATCGCAGTAAACCCATGATCTTTTGCCACCTGCATGTGCATGGCAGTGCTGGCACGCTGACCGCCATATGCCGTATTGCACTCCACAATGGTTGCGTCCAGCGACTGTACAAGATCTTTTATCAGTTCGGGGCGAAGATAATTGCTGGCAGGGGGCTCGCCTGTGGCAAGTTTCACCGCAACCTTTCCTGTGGCTTTCATCCCAAGCGCCTTATAAATTGCCATCAACCCTTCAGGGGTGATAGCCTTGGTCATATAAACCACAGGCGCGTTGGCCGAAGGCTCCTTTGACGGAGTAGGATACGCAGCGCTGGGGGTTGCGGCTTGCGTGGTGGCGCTACTGGCTACGGTACCGCTTGGGCTTGCCTCTGGAGTTGTCGTCGTCGCGGCGGAGATTGCTGCCGTCGTGGCGGAGGTTGAGACGGCAGCACTTGCCGGCGAGCTTCCGTTCGGGCTGGCGGGCGCGGAACTACCACTCGTGGCGACTCCGCTACAGCCGGTCACTAAAGCCATAACTAATGTAATGGATAGGATAACCGATAAAAACCGCTTCATTGAGCACCTCCACATTCTATATGACTTTTGCTAGACTAAGGGTAAGTTGTGATAAATTTGTGAGAAAAGAATGAGAAAACTAAAAGATTCTAAAGAGAAAGCAAACCAGCGCCTTTCGCATGAAGCTACCGCGAAAGGTGGTGACACTATGTCTGACTGATCAGGCGGATCTGCGGATGATTACATAATGCCGGCAGATCTATCAGTATTGCAGGTCATGCTTATAGATAAATGGTTGCTGACAATACGGTACTGCCTTCCTTGATAATAGTAACCCCAGAGATTCTTTTTCTTAGCACTTTTTATAGGTTGTGTCATGCTTGTCATCTTATAGAGAATATATAAGAAAGGTAATAACGTAGATGAACCGAACCTCGTCTGCTCGCTTTACCGATGGTGAGATGGAGGTGGCAAAGCACACCGATCTGCCCGACTTGCTGTCCAGCCTGGGCTACCATGTCACCGTCAAAGGTCGGTACCACTCCACCGCTGAGATGGACACCCTGCGCATCAAGAACAGCTGAAACGAAAAAAGCGACCGGCGATGATTTGGCTGTCCTCAAAGAAGAGTATAGTGTCCGCACATTGCCGATAACGGATGAATCCTGTGTTTATTATGAAAGGCAGCAGAATAGAAGGCATCCTACATCTGACTTTATTCTTTGCCGGGAAGATGGTACACCGTTACCGAAGGGACATATCTCTAGAGATTTCAATAAGCTCATCAAGTATATCGGACTGCCATACATTCGTTTCCATGATCTCCGCCATACTGCCGCAATCAACATGCACCAGTTAACAGGAGATTTCTATACTGTTAGCGAGATCCTTGGGCATTCTCTCAAAGGCATAGGTAATCAACTTGGTATTATCGGCAGTTTGGAAGCTGTTACTGAACGTTATGTGGATGTTCGTCTGGAGAGAAAGCGTATCGTTCTCGGAACATATAACAAGGCCATTCAAAAGAAAAGGCACAAAGAAGCTGAACGATGACGTGTTATCTTTTTGTTATCCGAGGTGATATAACGGCTTATGAACCCTTACATAAGGATACATGAAGAAAACCTGGAAATCCGCATTTTTACTAGATTCTTATGGATGGTTATAAAGAGTTATGGGAACATTTTCTCCACAACACAGAACTGGAAATCATGTGTAGGGGTAACTCTACCGTGGGTTCAAATCCCACTCTCTCCGCCAAGAAACACAAAAAGTCCCGGAAACAGTAGGTTTCCGGGACTTTTGCTTTTATTATGGCCTCCTCTTCAAACAGGAGAGAATTTAAGAAAGTAAAATTATTGCCCTGATTGTTGCCCAAATCTATAAAGCCCTATAAGAGGTTGCGAGAATTTGTATCAAGAGCCGTGACTTTTTGAAAGCAATCACCGCGGTGAGTTTCTCAATTTTGGATCATCTCAAGATTATGACCAGCAAAGACAATGTAGAATCGTGCGAGAAACTGATTAAGGAAGGTGCTCTGGACCAAGAGGGAACAGTAAATGCAAACAAACTCAACCAGATGTCTGGCGCATCAGTATCTCACATTATCTTGGCCTTTCTTCTAAATCGCAGGACTGCGTATTATTGACAAACAGAAAAGAAGCCACCATATGGCAGCTTCTTTGTGCAGCAGTTCACTGTGATACCAGTTTCTTCGATTGAATGCAATCTCCTTTCAAATACCTAAAGACGAGAATACCTTTTCCTGCACCTAGCAGCAGTAACACTGACGACGCCAACACAAACCATCCGACATCCGGGATATTGTATAGTACCTTTGCCCAATCTGCACCGGCTGATGACGGAACGGCTATCAGGAGGACAACCGGTAACACCACGTTGAGTAGCGCGGACAACACCGTGATGCGCCAGAATGCAAACCGGGATTTTGCCAGCCGCCTGCGCGTTGATCGTAACCGCCATGCTGACAGCACAAACAGCATCATTGCCAGAATCACCAGCCCAAGCATAAGGCCATAGGTAACCGACATCGGTTGGCTGTTCAGGTCCATCGGGTTTTGGCCGGGCTGCATGGCCGGCGGCACACCGTACAGCACATTGATGATGCCGGTCTCGATTTTGTCGCGGTAGCCCACGTTGAACAGCTCGGTCGCTGTGCTGCTGGATGTGTTATACATCAGCACCACCGCCACTCCGTCCTGCGGCAGCAA
The DNA here is from genome assembly GCA_023421955.1 of Bacillota bacterium. Lineage (GTDB taxonomy): Bacteria > Bacillota > Clostridia > Christensenellales > UMGS416 > JAEYRA01. The sequence continues at coordinate 98,776 of JAEZSE010000050.1, read as the reverse complement.
CTTTACCTTCGCCTGATAATCTGGCAACTCACCGCCGTGATAAACGCTGCCCGATGTGACATACCAGCCGAGTCCGTAGGACATCCATTTTGAGATCTCCACCGAAGCCCCAGTCATTTCATTGATGCCCTGCTCCGAAAGGACTACGGCATCGCTGTAGTGCCCGCCGCTCATCATCGCGGTCATATAGTGAGTCATGTCTTCGGTACAAGAGATGATGCTGTAGGCTGGCAGGAAATCTTTGCGGTATGGCAGCGCAGACACCTTCGGGAAGCCAAAGATGGGTCGATATCCCGCAGCAAGGCCATCCGCTTTGGCCGCCTGGGCCGATGTGTAGCTGTGCGCCATTGCCAGCGGTGCAAAGATGTTCGTCTGAATATAATCTTCATATGTCGTGCCGGAGACCGCCTGAATCAATTCCCCCAGGATGATATAGTTGGCATTGCCATACTCGAAATGGGTCCCCGGATGATAAACTGGTTTGACGGAGCGGAACTTTCTCACCAGATCGCCTATGGTCTCGTCATCGCCGCGCAGTGTCGCCACGCCAAATTCAGTTCCTTCGGCGATTCCGCTGGTGTGGTTCATCAGTTGTCGCACGGTGATTTCGGAGGATGCCTTTTCGTCCGCCAGTTGAAAGCCCGGGAGGTAATCCCGCACAGGCTTATCCAGGTCTATTTTTCCATTCTCCACCAGCTGCATGACCGCCAGCGCTGTGAACGTCTTGCTGACAGAGCCGATCAAAAACGGTGTCTGGGGCGTCACGGCCCTGCCGGTGTCATCGGCCTTGCCATATCCCTTGGCATAGATCATCTCTCCATTGCGGACGATACCCACAGAAAAACCCGGGATCCTGCAATCCCTCATCATGTCTTGAATATAGCGGTCCATGAGTTCAAAATCCGGATCATCCACGGGACCGGGTGCGGCGCCGGCGCACAAACCCGCTGCCGGCAGAAAGACCAATACTGCCATCGTGACAAACACCGTCACAAGTAATCTGCCAGTCCTGCTCACCATGTTCTCCATCCCCCCTGCATTTAGTTAGTATTAGTGTAGCAAGGTTGATGGGCAGTGGATAGTAGCGATTACTGTAACCCCATAGCCCGCCACCCTTGGGAGTAAGAGGCATGCATCACATAGTAGAATCAGATAAAATGCTATGGAACCGTCCCGGCTCACAAAGATACTTATCAAAAAGGCCAGCGCAAGATCGGGCAGATAGACCAGGCAGCCTAGGCCGGTGTACCGCATGGTTCTGAGCAACAACATGTGCCGCACAGTTATCGATAAGGCCATCAACCCGGAAAGAAGCAATAAAATCCACAACCTGTCTCCGGCGTGCAGCACGTTATAGACCAAAGACGCTGCCAGTGACAGGTAGGTGATGCGGATGAATCTTTTCTCTGTCAGTTTATCCATGGCATTCTATATTGTAGATAATATCATTATTTTCCTAGGTAGAATAGAGGAGAGGTAGATCAATCAGATGTTAAAATGAAGTAACCTTTACTTCGCATTAAAGGTATTTTTCTATCTGAAGGTTGTGATTGAGCTTTGTGTTGCTGGTGGTGAGGTAAACGGTTGGCTTCTTCAGATTCGTACCCGATGAAGCGAAATGCTTAAGCTTGTTCAGCCCGCCGATTCGCGTATCGTGATAATCATCTATGCGCACCTCCAATTTTGCACTTTTATGATACATAAACAACAACATCTGTAAACTGAAGGATGTCTAGATGTGATCGAAGTTTTTCGGGAATATCTGAAAATGAGCAACAATCGTTACCCTCGTTCCATACTTTTAGGAAATACTCCTGTAACTCCATATACATACGGCTCATCGCAGCTGAACGGTGAAGCATGCAGGGCTCTGGGTCAGCAAAGAACTCAATGCAAGCTTGAAGCACCGCGTCTTCCCTGAGCGGTATTGAGAATAACTTGCATTTTACTATTTTCTCACCATTCTCACCATTGAATTGCAGGACAACTTCCTCGCTCTTTTTGCTTTTCATCTTTCTCCCTAGAAAAATATGAATAGAATCACAGCCAACACCAGGAAAACACATGCGTTGATTAGTTTGATCAGCGGCATTCTGCTACGCGCAAATTCCGAAACCCGGAAGATCTCTTTGCCTTTGTGCACCGTGATGGTGATTATGAGCAAAGGGAGAAGCATCCCTATGATGTATAAGAGAAAAGATACCACAATTTGGAGATCAAAGACATTGCTGCGTTTCAACAGATAGATGATTGTCGCCAGGTAGATCTGCCCGGTGCATAGAAATTCACCAATTGATATGGCTATCCCCAAGATAAATGCGGCAAAGAGCAAACCGGCTCCATTCATACTGCTGATACTGCTGAGCCATTTGTGGTTGAGCCTTCGCAGCCCCTGGGGTAATTGCAGCCGAATCTTGTTGTATTTCTCATATTTGCTTGCAAAAAAGTCATTTAGATTCAATGCGACAACAACAATCATCAGCGCAAGCAGGATATACTTTCCGATATCTGAAAAAAGTGCAAATACACTGTTATTTATGGTTGACAATAGGCTAAAAAGGATTGTTCCCAATGCCAGGTATGCCAGGAATTTGCCGATGATGAATAGCATTCCCAGCTTCAGCACGTTTGCTTTTCGCGCCAGCAACAAAGCAATTAAGAAAAGCAGCATTGAGATGGAACAGGGATTGAATCCATTGATCAGACCCATCAAGAAAACCGTTGGCCAGTCGTAAATCTTTAGTTCAACTTGATCACCGGGGGAGGCAATACCAATACACCGGCCGCCTTCAATGGCTGCTTGCAGTCCATTTATGATTTCTTCTTTACCGCTTAGGTATCCATCCCTAAGGAACACAACCGGAACGCTCTGGCGAGCCTGTGGAACTTGATGATCACGAAAATATCGGTTCACCAACTCTAGGTTCTGTTTCTCTGCCACATTATGTGATTCGATGATAAGCATACTGTCAAGTTCTTTGCCGTTGTAACTAACAAGATATGTCGGGGCAAGTCCGCTCAGGTATTGCTCAGTCTCCGCGCACTCTTCACACGGAGAAACGTAAAAATAAACTATCCTGGATGCCGTGCCCGATGTTATGGCAGCCTGCCTTAGTTTTTTGCCTTTTTCTTCTTGAAAAACAGAGATAAGTTTCTGGTTGATTTCTTCCTTCCCGTTCAGTGGTGTATCGCCAATGACAAGCAGGGGGGTGGTTTGTTCCTCTGGGAGTATGCCGTATTGCTGGCACGCTTCTGAGTATTTCTTCTGGTCCTCAGCGCGGAACACATTGTAGAAGGAAAAATCCAGTGTCACATCCTGTGCAGACTCACCGACAAGGCCCAGAAATAGGTCTTTAAAGTCTTTGTCCTCGTGGCAGGACGCACAGGGATTGTTATAATAATAACTGATGGTCAGTTTGGATCGTGTACTGTCAGCCGAAGCAGCACCTTGTGAAAACAGTAATAGAAAAACCGTAGCAAGAAAAATGCTGCAGCAGGCGTGAATCCTCGATCGGTGAAGTTTTAGGCTGGCTCCGCTTTGTAGTATGCTTTGGCTCATGTCTGCGTCTCTCGAAGCATAGATTGTGATCCGTATTTGATAAGTGTACCGAGTATATCATATCAGGTATATGAAAACAGGCACAGAACATATGATTAGCAATATGTGTTCCTTATTTGAAAACTGTTCCCCCAAATTGCAGGCAGTTCTATCATCATGTCTGATCTGCAGGCTTTTGAAACATATAAACTCTGCGCGCTTGTCAGGCCACTATTTCTCTTACATTTTGGAGCTTGTTCCTATTTTGGTGATCAAATTCCATTTCGTATAGTTATCTTGCGGAGACTTGTGCAAAGTTGACAAATGGTTTTGGACTATATTATAGTTGTAAACGGAGGGGGCTTGAAAATGAGGAGGAATGATACTGGTAAGCATGTTGTTTTCAAGCGTTTCCTCGTCTCCTATATCTTGATCCTTATTATACCTATCACGTTTGGAAGCTATGCCTATGTTCAAGCTATGGGTGTCATAGAAAAAAACACGATCAGTGCAGAGAATTTCCTGATTAAGCAAAGCGGTGACATTGTAGACAACTATTTATCATCTGTTGATCTATCAGTCTATTCTTTGTCCACCAATACAACGCTACAAACTGTGTTGAACATGAATCAGCCCGTTTTCGGTTCCGATAAGGTATATCAATTAATTAAAGTGATCAACGATATGAAATCCAATAACATATCTGGAACGATTGACAGCACAACCTATATCTTTCTACAAAAAACAGACGTTGTGATTGATAGTTACTATGCCAATTATGGAATTCAGAGATTTTACGAAAACAATATGAAATATGATGGTATTTCATATCAAGAATGGTATAGACAAGTCTTTGATGTAAAAAACAACAAGACCATATGGCCAGCGCACAAAATCACCCAAAAACGCCCCGGCTTAAGTGACATCACCTATGAGGCTATTACCTATATCCAGTCCATTCCGCAAGGCGCAATCGTCGTACAAATCGATATGAAGAAGGTACGGGAACTGCTTCACAACACTGTGATTGATCACAACGGGTATTCGTTTATTGTTGATGACAACAATGCAATCGTTTCGAAAAGCACCGAAGTTGATGCTCTGGGAGATCTCGATCCACAGCTTTTTTCCAAGGCGAAGAGCCCTCTTCACATGCCGGTGAACAAAGAAGATTCGCTCGTATTCTCTTTAAAGTCTGGCTACAATAATTGGTATTATGTTTGCGTGATTCCGACGAATAGCCTGATGAGCGAAGTTAGGAATATCACACGAACCACTGTACTAGACGTAATTGTCATTTTGGTCGTCGGCTGCTTGATTGCGTTCTTTTTTTCCAGAAAGGAATCCAAACCCATATATGAAATCCTGTCATCACTGGCCAATGCTCTACCCAGCCAGCGTAGAGATAAGGATGAATACAGCTTAATTAAAGATAATATCAACAGCCTTATCGATAAGAACAAAAATATGAACGAGTCTATGAGCGAGTTGAAAAATTTACTGCTTGGCCAGTTGCTGCACGGCACTGTCAGCAACCTGCAGGAGATCAAAACAGCTTTAGCAAATCTTGGAACAAGCCTGGAGGGCAAACGTTTTGCGGTCCTTGTGGCCACAATGAACCAGAATGTTGAAGTGAAAACGCTGGATGTGAACACCATCCTGGAAGAGAAGATAATCAACAGGTTGGCGGAAAGCATTTTAGTGAGATACATGAATGGGAATGGGTGCACCTGTTCGATTGATCCCCAAAATATCGGAGCAATATTATGCTTTGAAAATGTTGACGATGAAACCTGCCGAAAGGAGCTTGGCGCATACATTGATACAATCAACGATGAGTTGATAAAGACTTGCCATATTGGGTTTGGATATGGCGTTGGCAGTATTTATCATAGTCTGCAGGATGTTAGTTTTTCGTTCTCTGAAGCAAAGGTTGCGCTGCAGCACTTGAACTTCGGGGTATCATCAGAGTATATGATCTGGTATTCTGATTTGCCGGTCTCACGATGCTCATACTATTATCCGCTGGACGTGGAAAAGATGCTTGTGAATATGGTCAAGAGCGGCAACAAGGAAGAGCTGAAGCGGACCCTTCATCACATCAACCAGAAGAACTTCATTGAACGTTGCCTTCCTTTTTCCATGCAGTCGCAGCTCTTTCATGAAATGAAAGCGACATTGTTGAAAATATGCGATGAAACAAATGCTGGAGAATCTTTGAAGGAACTCAAAGATCTGAAGATGTGGGATACATCCTCCAAAGATTGTTTGAGCGAGCTATCCAAGGAATTCTTCAATCTAGGCGCTTTGATTAACAGCAATAAGAGAAGCCACAACAAAAAAATGCTTGATGAGATTATAGACTTTCTCCGCACGAATTTTTACAATCCAAATATCTCCTTGGACAGTGTCTCTTCAGGCTACAAGATTTCTGCTTCCTACTTGTCTCAATTTTTCAAGGAACAAACCGGTCAGAATTTCAGCGACTACCTTGAAGAACTGCGAATGAAAGAAGCCTGCGTGTTACTGACTAATCAAAGCCTTACGGTGGAGGAGATCGCGGGGCGTGTAGGTTACAACACCCCCTATTCCTTCCGCAGGGCGTTCAAGCGCTGCATAGGAAAGCTGCCAAACGAGTATAGAGGCAATCTGTAGTATCACTAAGTATTCTTCATTTTTCGCCCTCATTCACACACATTAGCAGCCCAAACTTCTCACTTCAGAGGCGATATTGTTCAATATTGCCACCTGCTAAAAATTTGTTCCCTGTTGATTATGAGATCCTGTGCCGTGCTAAAAATGTGTTTCTATCCATATTGCCTTGCTTATGTTTATCTAGTATTAACAAAATTTGATTGGAAGATATCGATGATGCAAGCGAGCACCGCGAACAAAGCATTGCCAGCAAAAAGGATGACAACCCCCAAAATGCTGAAGATGATTGCCAGGCATTGGCAGCTATATCTATTGCTGCTGGCCCCGATTGTCTGGACATTGATATTCCGGTATTATCCAATGTATGGTGTGCAGATCGCTTTCCGCGATTTCAACCCAGGTGTTGGCATTCTGGAAAGCAAATGGGTTGGGACCAAATACTTTGAGATGTTCTTTACATCACCGCAATTCGCGAAGCTGTTATTGAACACATTCTCCATCAGCATTTATACCATTCTGGCCAATGCGCCAATCCCGATTGTTCTTGCGCTGGCTTTGAATGAATGCAAATCCAAGTATTTTGGTAAGACCGTCCAAATGGTGACATATGCACCATACTTCATATCAACAGTAATCTTAGTCGCAATGGTGAACCAGATGCTGTCACCGTTTGGCTTGTTGAATAACCTGATCAAGCTATTTGGCGGCGTGCCGGTCAATCTGCTTGCGAAACCGAAGCTTTTTACTTCTATTTATGTGTGGTCAGGCATTTGGCAGACTGCAGGGTACTCTTCTGTGATTTATTTGGCTGCCTTGTCAGGCATCAACAAAGAATTGTACGAGGCAGCACGGATCGACGGGGCATCAACATTGCAAAAAATCAGGCATGTCGATCTGCCAGGCATTATGCCCACGTTCATCATTCTTTTAATCCTTAATTCGGCATCCATACTCAACGTTGGATACGAAAAGATTTACCTCATGCAGAACGCACTCAATATGAATGTTTCGGAAGTAATCTCCACTTATGTATATAAGATCGGGCTGATCTCAGCCCAATACAGTTTTTCCGCTGCAATTGGGCTATTCAACTCCGTGGTCTCTCTCGTGTTGTTGACACTGGTCAACTTCATTGCAAGAAAATCCTCAGAAACCAGTCTGTGGTAATGGAAGGAAAAACGATGATGGTGAATCGACAAATTCAAATGAGGCTTGGAGATAGAGTTTTCAACTGGCTCAATATGGTTTTTCTTTCGCTATGCTTGTTGGTCGTGTGCTTCCCTTTGCTGAACATCATCAGTCAATCCATCAGCGACCCGGTGAGCGTGCTGGCAGGCAAAGTAATCTTGCTGCCGATCAAACCAACATTGGTCAGTTATCAGAAGATTCTGCAAAGCTCTGTCCTTCTGAGCGGATTTGCAAACTCCGCCCTCATTATGGCTTTGGGCACATTTTTGAGTGTTTCACTCACGATCCTGGCGGCTTATCCTTTGGCAAGGAAGAACCTCTATGGCAGAAATGCGTTTATGTGGTATTTCACGTTTACGATGTTGTTCAGCGGCGGGCTCATCCCGACCTATCTGGTTGTGATGAAACTGGACATGATTGACAAACTTACGGCTATGATCATACCCAATGCCATCAGCGTTTGGAACATCGTGATCTCCAGGACTTTCTTTACGAATACTATTCCGGAAGAGCTATATGAAGCCGCAACAATTGATGGGAGCTCGGATCTTCGCACGTTCTTCCAAATCGTGCTGCCGTTATCCAAACCCATACTGGCTGTCATGACGCTCTTTTATGCGGTGGGCATCTGGAATTCATATTTCGACGCGATGATCTATATGCAAACCCAAAACAAATTTCCGCTTCAGCTTGTGTTGAGAAACCTGTTGATCAGCTCCCAACTCCAGGCTCAAATGCTGCAAAACAGGGGGGCTGACCAAAGCAGGAACCTTGCGGATGCGGAAGCATTGAAGTATGCAGTAATCATTTTCTCCAGCCTGCCGCTGTTGCTCCTCTATCCGTTTATTCAGAAATATTTCGTGAAGGGCATCATGATTGGAGCAATCAAAGGATAACCGTTGTGTTGCATGGAAGGAGGGCTGCTATTTCGGTGCAACAAAAGGATTGCTATGTACCCTGAACGATGGAAGCATGCTACTATATACTGTGAAGGAGGATCTAGAATGAGAAAGTTTATCCTGAATGCCTTTGTGGGCATCGTCATCCTGAGCCTCGTCCTGGCCGGATGCAGCACGACTGGAGTCACACAGCAACCAACTACCGCTGCGCCTGAATCATCCGCCACGGCAGCCGGATCAACTGCCACCGCGCAGCAATCGGCATATAACGAGCTCGGTGCGATGCCGATCACCAAGGAAAAGAAGGAAATCACCATTTTGACCCCATGGAAGATCAACGCGCCAATCGATCAAAACTGGAACGTGATCGAATATGAGAAGTTGTCGAACGTGAAAGTCAATTGGCAAACGGTGCCCTCTGACGGATGGATGGACAAGGTGTCGGTCATTATCGCCAGCGGCAACCTTCCTGATGCCATCGCAGCCGGTTCAACGTTTGGTGGATCCAGCTTCACACAGACACAACTGGATCAATATGGCTCGCAGGGTGTGTTTATCCCGCTTCAGGATCTGATTGAGAGCGACTCGATGTACCTCAAGCAATTTCTTGCCGATAAGCCCAACGTGAAGAAATTCGTCACGAGCCTGGACGGCAACATTTATGGCTACTTTGATATCAATGAATGCTATCACTGCAATCACCAGCAGAAGGCCTGGATTAACACGACTTGGCTGAAAAACCTGGGCTTGAACATGCCCACGACCACGGAAGAGCTGAAGACCGTGTTGATGGCGTTCAAGTCTCAGGACCCGAACAAGAATGGTAAACCAGACGAAATTCCGATGGCCACAGCGACTGGCGGCTGGAGATGCAACCTCGACGGCTTCCTGATGTGCTCCTTCATCTATACAGATTCTGATCAGAACTTTATCTTCGACAGCAACAAGAAGATACAGTATGCTCCTGCTCAGACTGCATGGCGAGATGGACTCAAGTATTTGGCGGATCTCTATAAAAATGGATTGATCGCGCCCGAATCCTTCACACAGAGCACGCAGGTGCTGTCTCAGACAAACGAAGCGGGCCCGGATCCTGTGATTGGCGTTGGTTTCGGTGGCGTCAACTTCACATGTTCTGGCTCGGCGGTATCCGACAAATTCAAGCAGTATGACGCTATCCCGCCGCTCAAAGGCCCCACAGGATATGCAGCCGCTGCTTCCTATAATGACATGTCCCCAGCCAATGTCGGTATGTTTGTCATCACGAAGGCTGCCAAAGAGCCGGCGCTGATCATGCGTTGGCTGGACTACTTCTATTCTCCTGTTGGCCGCGACTTTATCGACATGGGCTTGGAAGGCCGCGACTGGCGCGCTGGTGACGCAAACGAATTTGATTTCAATGGGAATCAGGCCAAATATGTTGAGCTCGTTGCCCATGCGGACCTGATCAACAACAACGTGATCCTGGAGCAGTCACTGCCGACGATCCGCGACGCAGCCTACAGGGAAGGCAAGAAGGTTTTGAGTCAGGACTGGCGCGAAGGCAAAGGCGATGGAGAGCTGCAGCTGTTCCAGGCAACGAAGCTCTATGATCCTTTCGCTCCGGCGCCTGACACTCTTGTGCCCACAATCGCTGCACTACCAGACAAGGTTACAGACTTCTCTCTGATGAAGACCAGCATCTCCGACTATGTCAAGCAGTATGTCGCCCGTTTTATCACCGGCGACTTGGACATCAACGACGACGCGGCCTGGGATGCTTACATCAAAGGCATGAATGATCTGGGTCTTGAAAAGTACCTTGCGATTTGCCAGGAAGGCTATGACGCAAAATACGGCAAATAGTACTCAGAGCAAAATCCGGGTTAATGCGTAAACCCACATACGATGCGCGGCATACGGGCATGTCCCGTATGTTGCGCATTTCGATAATATGTCGATAAAAGCTATTCATGAGGAGGGCAGCCATGAAAAGGGCCAACTTTGACTTGAGCTGGAAGTTTTCGCGCGGTAGATTTCACCAGGAGCAGGTAAACCTCCCTCACGACTTTTCCATCGCCATGCCGCGCAAAGCAGACAGCCTGATGGCGGAGCGCGGCGGCTATTTCCAGGGAGGAGAATGTGAATATCGGAAGATGCTTCCGGAAGGGCTGGCAGGCAGGGTTGTGTTGGAAGTGGAAGGAGCCTATACAAACGCCGTGGTGTTTGTGAATGGCAACGTGGTAGCTTTCCATCCGAACGGCTACACATCTTTTCATGTGGAGCTGACCCCATGGCTTAAAAAGAACAGTGACAACGAGCTGATGATACGGATTCAGAACAATGCCTTGCCAAACTCCAGATGGTACTCCGGCAGCGGTCTTTATCGCCATGTGTGGCTGCTCACGGCAGATGGGCCGCACATCGCACCCTGGGGGGTATATGTCACAACTCCGGTTGCAGCGGTAGATGAATCGGTTATCCGGGTAGAAACGGAGGTAGTAGGCGACGGGCTTGTGCGCCATACGCTGTTGGACGCTTGCGGCAGCGCCGTGGCGTCTGCCGAAGCACCAGCTGTAGAGGGTAAAAACGTGCAGGAGATGCAGGTGTCGGGAGCCCGCTTGTGGCAGCCGGAGGAACCATATCTCTACACGCTGCGTAGCGAGGTGCTCTCCGGCGGCGTGGTGACGGATTCCGTGGAAACAGCCGTCGGGATCCGCTCCATCGCGCTGGACATAAACGAGGGCTTCCTTCTCAACGGAAGGCCTCTGAAGCTGAAAGGTGGCTGTGTGCATCACGACTGCGGCATACTTGGCGCTGCTGCCTGGGATGCTGCTGAGGAGAGAAAAGTCGCTGCGCACAAAGCTGCTGGCTTCAACGCCATCCGTTGCGCCCATAACCCGCCCTCTCCGGCTTTTCTGGATGCCTGTGACCGGCATGGCATGATCGTAATGGACGAAGCATTTGACTGCTGGCGTATGGGGAAGACGCCCTATGATTATCATCTCTTCTTCGAGGACTGGTGGCAAAGAGACCTTTCTTCCATGGTATTGCGGGATCGAAACCATCCCAGCATCGTTTTCTGGTCCACTGGCAATGAAGTGCCGGAGCGTTTCGGGTTGTCAGGTGGGAACGAGCTTTCCAGGCAGCTGGCTGCCGCCGTCCGTGCTTTGGACAGTACCCGTCTCGTTACCAATGCACTGACGTTTGCCTATGACCAGGTGATCGAAGACTTTGCCAAGGACAGCAGTGAATTTGCGGCTCCGCTGGATGTTGTCGGCTACAACTACATGTGGAAGCGCTATGAGGAGGACTTGGCTGCTTTTCCCGATCGCTTTATCTACGGCACAGAGACCTATCCGGCGGAAGCCTTGGAGAACTGGCAGATGGCGTTGAAGACCCCGCGTGTCATTGGGGACTGTGTGTGGACAAGCATGGACTATATCGGCGAGGCCGGCTTGGGCAAGTCGATTTTGCCTGGTGAACCGCCGATGTATCTGGGCGCAAAATATCCATGGATGCTCTCAAACTGCGGAGACCTGGATATCCTGGGTTTCCCCAAACCCCAATCCATCTACAGGCAAATCGTGTGGGGCCACCGTAAGGCTCCCTGGATCGCAGTGCACCGCCCGAATGACAAGGGCTTAAAAAGCGAGGGCAGTTTCTGGGGTTGGCCCGATGTCCATCACAGCTGGAGCTGGCCCGGCGCGGAGGGCTTCAAAGCCTACATTGATGTCTATAGCGATGCCGATGAAGTCGAATTATTTGTCAACGATAAATCGCTTGGAAAGAAGCCTGCCGGTGAACCCAACCGAAACATCGTCTCTTTTGAAACGGAGTATCATCCGGGCTCCGTCAGTGTGGTGTCATATGTAGGCGGGAAGGCCGTAGGAGAGGATCATGTCTCTACGTGCGGCGCACCTGCCACGATCCATCTTGAGGCTGACCGACCCGAAGTAACATCCGCTTGGGGAGGACTAGCCTATGTGACAGCCACTGTTGTAGACGACAATGGCAATTTGGTGCCATGGGCGCGGAACAAGTTATTCTTTGCAGTCTCCGGTGCGGGAGCGTTTTTGGCAGCTGGGTCAAGAGACCCCATGTCAGATGAACCATTCACCGAAAATCAGCACAGAGCCTTCAATGGTGCGGCGGTTGCGGCAGTACGCTCCTCAGGAGAACCTGGTGATATTGTGGTAACTGTCAGCGCCGAGGGATTACGAGCACAGCAGATAACCATCACTGCTAAATAGACGTAAGCACGAGGAGGGCATCAGTTAAAATGAACATTCAGAATGAGATATTCAAGGGTCCATTTGAAGGTACGCTGGAAAGTCTGAAAAAGTTCGATTGCCCCGATTGGTTCCGTGACGCCAAATTTGGTATCTGGAGCCACTGGAACCCTCAATGCGTGCCCATGTACGGTGACTGGTACGCCCGTAACATGTATGTGGAGGGATCGCCCCAGTACCGGCATCATTGGCGCGTGTACGGTCACCCGTCCAAGGCGGGTTACAAAGACCTTGTGAAGCTCTGGAAGGCCGAAAACTTCGATCCGGCGGAGCTCATGGACCTGTTTGTGGAAGCAGGGGCACGCTATTTCGTGGGGCAGGCGGTGCACCATGACAACTTTGACAATTACGACTCCACTTATAACCCATGGAACTCTGTGAAAGTTGGGCCGATGAAGGACATCTGTGCGCTATGGCAGGCGGAAGCACAGCGCCATGGCTTGCCTTTCGGGCTTTCGGAGCACCTTGGCGCATCATACACCTGGATGTCTGCCTCGCACGGGGCGGACAAAGCCGGCCCATACGCAGGCGTTCTCTACGACGGCGCCGACCCGGCCAACCAAAGCCTCTACCGTGATAATGACAGCGAGCTGCTGATCACGGACAACGGGTGGAACTGGTACACGAAGAACCCCAAATACCATGCCGATTGGTTCCGCAGGATCAAGGACGTCGTGGACAAATTTCAACCGGATCTTCTATATACTGACGGATATGTTCCGTTTCAAGATTACGGGTACGCCATTGTTGCGCACCTGTACAATACCAGTGTGGCCAGACACGGCGGCGTGAACCAGGCCGTCTACAATTTCAAGCATGCCACTGGTATCGACGACCCTAATTATACCAAAATCGGCGTGCTAGATATCGAACGCGGCCTTTCGGAAGGACCTCTTTCCAACCCGTGGCAGGACGACACCAGTTTTGGCGAATGCGTTTATGACGTAAGGGACAATTACAAGACTGCGGCCGACATAACGGATACGCTGGTGGACATCGTCTCAAAGAACGGCAACCTGTTATTGATCGTGACACAGAAGCCGGACGGTACCGTAGATGAGGAAATCCGCTACACGCTTAAGCAGATCGGCCAATGGCTGAAGGCGAACGGCGAGGGCATCTACGGCTCGCGACCATACGAGCCATACAAAGAAGGCAAGACGGTGATGGCCGGCGGTACGATGAAAGAGGGCAGGGCGGAATGGCGGAATACGGATTTCAGGTTCACGCAAAAGAAAGGCGCTGTGTTTGCGTTCCAGATGCGCACGGGCGGAGAGGAACGCGCAGTCGTGCAGGCACTTGGGAGGAACACTTCAAGTGAGATTGCTTCCGTGGAGGTCTCCGGGCGCTCGGTGGAGTTCCAGCAGAAGGATGGAGCATTGCTCGTAAATCTGCCTGAAGGACTGGACGATTCCATGCCCGTTTGCATCAAGGCAGCGTTTGCGCAGTAACATCAACGAATAACTTGTCCTGATACAATCTGGTTGTCGAGTTGATGTTTTTTGCTGCATCCGGGCATTGAGCACTAAATCAATATGAAGATCATCATCAAACAGTCGGCGGAGGGAGCGCAATGGATGGTTTCGTGGTGAATGACAAGCCGTTTTTTCCCTTGGGCGGGCAATCCCAGAACTCCAGTGCTTACAATGCGGCGGAAATCGCCTCAGCAATCGCCGGTGTGCAGGCCCTGGGCGGAAACACGCTGGAAGCGCCGGTGTATTGGGGGCAGGTCGAGCCAGAGGAAGGCCGGTTCAATTTCGATTCAGCAACGATGCTCGTGGAGGAATGCCGCAAGGCGGGCCTGCGGCTCGTGATTCTGTGGTTCGCGACATGGAAGAACGGCGAGATGCGCTACTGTCCGGAGTGGGTTAAGAAGGACCGCGCGCGATTCCGCCGCGTGCGGCGGGCGGACGGCACTGAGATGCAAGTGCTTTCGTCCTTCTGCGAGGCGTCCATGGCTGCCGACAGCGCGGCGTTCCGCGCGCTGATGGCCCATATCGGGAGCATCGATGGCGGCATCGGCACCATCATTGCCGTGCAGGCGGAAAACGAGCCCGGCATACTTGGCAGCGACCGAGATTATAACCCGGAAGCCACAGCAGCGCTGACGGAGCCGGTGCCTGCAGCCATCGTCGAAGCCATCGAGAAACGGGGCTGCGGCCCGGCGTGGGACCTATGGACCGCCAACGGCGCGCTGCAGAACGGCAGCTGGATGGAGCTGTTCGGGCTGTATGGCGGCGAATTCTGTCAGGCATACTCCATCGCCCGTTACATCGACACAGTGGCAGCCGAAGGCAAACAGTCCTGCTCCCTACCGGTCTATGTCAACGCATGGCTCGGCGAACCGGGTTGGGAGATTCCCGGGATCTACCCCGCCGGCGGCGCCGTCGGTCGTGTGCTGGACGTCTGGAAAGCTGCAGCGCCACACATTAACTTTCTGTCGCCGGACATCTATACGGGCAACTTCAGTGATTACCAGCGGGTCTGCCGTGTATACCGGCGCGAGGACAATCCCCTCTTTGTGCCGGAGTCCGGCGCCAACGACAGCAATGCGTTGAACATGTTGCGTGCCATCGCAGACTTCAGCGCTATCGGTTACTGCATTTTTGCCGCGGATAGTATTCTGACGCCCGACGGAGAACTGCGGCCCGAATGCCGCCTGTTCGCTGAAAGTTTCCGCTCGGTCAAGGCCGTGCTGCCGCTGTTGTTGAAATACCGCGGAACGGGCAGGATACACGCCGTCATTCAGGAAGAGCACCAGATGATACAGGGACTGGACTTTGAAAAATACATCGGCGCGGTGGATTTTGGCAGGAATCTTTTGCATCTGCACCTGGACCACCGCCACAGACGAAACCCCGGCCTCACGGAGGGCAGACCAAGCTTTGGGTTTATTATCGAGGCGGGGCCTGGTGAGTTCTATCTGTCCGGCAACTTCCGGCTGTATCTCACGCAAAAGAAGAGCCCGGAATGGAATACCATATTGTTGGGGCAAACCGTGTTTATGCCGGAAGATTATCTGTCCGTCGAGGAAGGGACGCTTGATGAGGATGGAACATTCGTCGCGACGAGGGAGCGCAACGGCGACGAAGCCTCAGTGGCTGGTTTTTGGGCGACCGCCCATTGCGGCGTCGTGCGGGTTCGGCTAAACGTGCTGTAACGATCTTTCCGTCTTAAAAACAGGGGCGGCGCCGCGCAGACAGCCCGCCCCTTGATTCGCTTCCCGGTATTTTGTTGCCCAATTGATGCCCAAACATACAATGGGAGCGAGTGAGAAGTTATAGGACCTGATAAGAGGATACGCAAGAAAGCCCGGAGAACTGCAAATCTTGTAAGAACATATAATGAGTTATATGACGTTTTTGAAGGATTTTCACTTCTGGAAATCATGTGTAGGGGTAACTCTACCGTGGGTTCAAATCCCACTCTCTCCGCCAAGAGGCACAAGAAGTCCCGGAAACAGTAGGTTTCCGGGACTTCGGCTTTTGTAAGGGCTAATTCTTAAAAAGAATGGAAGTTCGGAAAGGGGAATTTGTTGCCCAACTAAATAAAGCCCAATAAAAAGTTGCGAGAATTTGCATCATGAACCATGACTTTCTGAAAGGAATCATCGCAATGAACTACTCAATTTCGGATCATCTCGAGGTTATGGCCAGTAAAGACAATGACGCCTGCTCAGCACAGACATCAAGCCCTCTCGGTTGCTTAATGGATCCTTTGTCTAACTTTCGGGGGAGTTCATTCATGGTGTTGCCCTCTTTTTCTACGCTCTTAATAACCAACTTGTTTATGTCACATAGACAGGCCATTGTATCCAGCCTTGTTTACGGCATTATATTGATAAGGTATAATCTATGAATAGATGAACACTCAATCAGTGTCAGAGCTGATTCATCAATGAGGTATTGGCGTGAGTACACTTAAAGCAAGGAAATTGAATAAAGTCTTTGTGAGTTTTTTGCTGCGGGTATTACCTGTATTCATCGTGCCCTTGTTTGCATTGATTCTAGTATACTATAGTAGTATACAAATCATCAATCAGCAGACTTACGAAAAAAATCTTGCTGTTTTGGAAAACAGCGCTGAAACCTTACAAAAGACCTTTCAGAATGTTGACAACCTCATTACATACCTCAACGGAAACCAAATCGTGAATAATTTCCTCATGTTTGTGAACCCGCTGAAGGATGGGGCCACCACAACCGACATGCTCAACGCGCAAAACGAGATTAAGTCTTTGACACTCGCCAATGACATCATCAAAAACATTCAACTGTATTCTATCAAGAACAACATACTGATTGATTCCACAACCAATGTGCTGTATTTGGACAGGTATTACTTTTACGAAAATGTGCAGGGCATGTCTGTGGAAGAGTGGAAAAACAAATTTCTGAGCACAAAATACCGATACAGCGTCATTGCAGACATGACGGTGATGAAGGGGGGGCAGCCGAAGAACTATATTGTATATGCGGTATCGCTTCCACTCACGGACTCTGATACAAAAGGGGTTGCCTTCTTTTATCTGGACGAAGAATATTTACTGAATCAGTATAGCAAAATTCCTTATAAGGGCTCTGGCTATGTCTACGTTCTGGATGACAGCGGAAGGGTTGTGCTGCACAACAACCAATCAGGAATAGGCGACCCCAAAATGGATATGAAGCAGTTTGCCAAACAAAGCGGCTATTTTTCTCAAAAGATTGATGGGAAGGATATGTTCGTAACCTATTATAAGGGTGCGAAAATGAAATGGACCTATGTTGCAGCCCTCCCCAAAAGCCAAGTTTTAGCGCCCACAGCAAATATCCGTTTTGTTATAAGTATGGTGATTCTGTTCACATGTTTATCCGGTGCATTTCTGGTTATTTCCTCGGTGACGAAACTGAGTAAACCGATCTCAAATATCTTCGTGCTGTTTGCGGAGAAAAACAAGAACCTTTCTTACAATGACTTCGAATATGAAATCTCCAATCTGGTTGAAAACAATGAAAAACTCCAGGAAGCAATGAATAATCAGATTCCGGAGCTCAAGACGTCCATATTCTATAATTTGTTGATCGGCGGATATCATGACACCGCGGTAGTTACCGAAAATCTGAAGAAGATCAATATTGATATGGGTGCCAAATACTACGTCGTTTTGATTGTTTCAGTCAATGAGTTGAATTCAAACGCCAAACTGGAGGATATCAGCGCACAGAAAATTTTCATCAACAGCGTGCTTACGCAGCACTTTGGCAACATTCAGGGTATCTATAACCTGGATTTTGAAAGAACTGTGCTGTTAATCAGTTGCAATGAACCAAAGCTGAAGACTGTTTTGGACCGCATGGATAGAAGCGCTCAGGATGCTGTTGAACAGTTTATGACCAATGTTATGATGAGTGTATCATTTGCCGGTGACATCACAGACGATATTCAGAGAATCCCATCCTGTTTCCTCAACGCGTTCACTGCGATTAACTACAAGCAGAAGGATCCCTTTTCAACGGTGCAGTGGTTTGTCAAAACCCAATCGGCTGATAAATCCAATTTTTACTATCCGATTGAGTTGGAATCCCAAATGATGTTGGTTGTGCGGGACGGCAATGTGGAGAAGCTTCAGGAAACGTTCGATCGAATTGTACGGGAGAATTCTCACATTATTTCTCAGGATTTCAACCCGGTGTTCTATAACCTCCTGCTGTCTGTCAACTCGACTTTGATCCGTATCGTCAACGAAACTAAAAACCATTCAAACAAGGTGATCAAAACAGGCGCCAAGATCTCATCAAAGCTAGATACGAGAGAGGATCTGCCTCAAATCCTGTTCCTGCTCAAGGAAGCGTTTGTGGCATTAGCAATCCACAGCAAGGACGCGGCGAGGCAGAGCAATATGTCGCAGCAGTCGCAGATACAGCAGTATATCAATGAGCATTATATAGATTCGCAGCTATCACTCACTTCGGTGGCAAATGTGTTCCACATCACTGAGGTGTACTTGTCACAACTGTTCAAACATATCTCCGGTGAGAATTTTTCTAAGTATGTTGAGAAGCTCCGGTTGAAACGAGCGCAGGAGTTGATTGAGCACGGCTTTCGGATCAATGAGATTGCCCAAATGGTGGGTTACAACTCTCCGCAGGTATTCCGCAGGGCTTACAAGAGGCATTTTGGATTTGCACCGTCCGGTGATTTGAGCCAAAACAGCAACCCGGACGACCCGGTATAATCACATTTAAAGACGAAGCAATTTTTCAGATAATATAAAGAACTGTTCACTGCCGGATTCAAACCCTTGCCGCCAGAACTTCTTTTATGCCTTATGCTAAGAAAAGCCCCTTTTTCATTTGTGGAAAATGTATAAGATGAACTCATATTGATATTGGAGAATTGAGGAATGACAACTTCTGGAGCGGAAGCGTTTGTGCAGCAGAAGCGTGGCTTGCCAAAGAAGCAGAGTTTCCTGCAGCGTTATCTTTTGGCAAAGGGTGTCTGGCAGCTTTACTTGTTTGCGTTGATACCGGTTGCCTTCGTCGTCGTTTTCTGCTATTTGCCTATGGGTGGAATTCTGATGGCATTCAAGGACTTCAGCATCCGGAAGGGTATCATGGGAAGCCCCTGGGCGGGATTGCGCTACTTCAACCAGTTGATTGATACTCCCATTTTCGTTGATATCTTAAAGAACACAGTGATCCTGAGCTTGTATTCCATTGCTGCCGGGTTTCCTTTTCCGATCATCCTGGCTCTCGCTTTCAACGAGGTTCGTAGCCAAAGGCTGAAGAAAACCATACAAACGATAACCTTCGCGCCCTACTTCATCTCCACAGTGGTTGTTGTCAGTATCTTGATGCAGCTATTCTCATACCGTTACGGTGTTGCAAACGAGCTGATAAAGCTACTAGGCGGGCAATCTGTGGATTTCATTGGCTCATCATCGTTTTTCAGGCCTGCCTATGTGCTGTCAGGCGTATGGCAAAGCGCCGGATATGGATCGGTGCTCTACATTGCGGCGTTGTCTGGCATAGACGTTGCGCTGTATGAGGCGGCCTATCTGGATGGCGCAAACCGCTTTCAGAAAATTTGGCATATTGATCTGCCGGGAATCATGCCCACGATCATCATCACGCTGATCCTGACAACCGGGGGAATCCTGAATGTCGGCTTTGAAAAGGTTTTCCTGATGCAAAACCCGGTGAATTATGGCACTTCCGAAATCATTGCGACTTATGTATACAAATCGGGTATCCAGCAAGCTCAATTCAGTTTTGCCACGGCCGTTGGGTTGTTCAACTCAGTCGTGAACTGCGCCATCCTGGTGCTGGTGAACTGGCTTGCGTCCCGAATGAGCGAAACGAGCCTATTCTAGAGCGGGGTGATTGTGATGAAGATCAGCAGGAAAAGCTTCAACAAGATAAAAAGTTCCAGTATAGACCGGATTCTGCTTGGGTTCATTTATTCGTTTCTTGGCCTCTTCACGTTGGTCATCCTGTATCCTTTGATCTATGTGGTGAGCTGTTCGTTCTCATCGGCGGAATCTTTGGTCAACGGCCAAGTGTTTTTGCTGCCGGTCAAATTCTCCCTGCAGGGGTATCAGGCAGTATTTGCCAATGCCCAGGTGTGGACAGGTTATTCCAACTCCATCCTTTACACAGTCTGCGGCACGGCAATCGGGGTGATTGTCACGATCCTAGGGGCGTTCGTACTCTCCCGCAAGGAATTCCCTCTGCGACGATTTATCACCGTGTTGTTTATGATTACGATGTTTTTTGGTGGTGGATTGCTGCCCACATACATCCTGATCAAAACCCTGGGGATGTATAACACCATATGGGCGATCATTCTGCCGGGAGCCTTCAGTGTGTGGCTGGCCATCATCGGCAGAACATTCATACAATCCACGATCCCTGAGGAACTGTATGAAGCAACCTGCCTGGATGGGGGGAGTTACACCCAGTACTTTTTCCGGGTGATTCTGCCGCTGTCCAAGCCTATACTGGCGGTGTTGGCGTTGAATTTTGCCGTGGGCCAATGGAACTCCTACTTCAATGCGTTGATCTTCTTGAAAGACAGCAACAAGTTCCCCTTGCAGATTGTCTTGAGGGACATTATTATTGCCAATCAGTTTGACATCAACTCCATCAGTAAGTCTGACGCAAAAACAATGATGGAAAAGGCCTATTTGAGCGAACTGCTCAAATATTCGCTGATTATCGTTTCCAGCGCTCCGCTGCTGGTGATTTATCCCTTCATTCAGAAGTATTTCATCAAGGGCATCATGATTGGATCAATCAAAGGCTGATCCGTGTCACATCCTATTGGTAGGCACAGCGCGCGCGGCTGTTTCTATAATTGACAAACAGGAGGATTTGTTATGAAGCTCAGAAGACTGGCAATACTCATGCTTGCCTTGTTGATGCTTGCGTCAATGGCGGCTTGCTCGTCCGCAACGCCAGCCCCGACCACCGCCCCAACAGTTGCTCCTTCCTCGGCTGCCGAAACCGCTTCGGCTGAAGCCACTCCTGCTCCGATCGAAAAGGTGACAATGTCAGCATTTTTTGTGCTGCAGACGAATGTGCCCGATCCGGTGAAGAACCTTGAGACAATCGAGCTGGAAGAAAAGACAGGTGTTCACCTGGACTTTGTCGCCGTTCCCAATGATGGTGCCCATGACAAGCTTACATTGATGCTTGCCAGCGGTGACTATCCGGATCTCCTCCTCGGGCCCGGGCTCTCCAATGCGGAGCTTGTGAAATACGGCACGCAGGAGAAGATCCTGATTCCTCTCAATGACCTGATTGATCAGTATGCCGTCAACCTGAAGGCGAGATGGGCTGAGCATCCTGAGTGGAAGACTCAAATGACCACGCCGGACGGCAACATCTATGGAATCCCCAGCGCGGACTCCGGCATCACGGGCCACGGTGCCTGCGCCGTCAAGCTCTGGATGAACATGGATTGGCTGAAGACTTTGAATCTCTCAATGCCGACCACCACCGAAGAGTTCAAGAATGTGTTGATCGCGTTCAAAACCAAGGACCCGAACGGGAACGGCAAAGCGGATGAAATCCCGCTGACTGGCGCCATCAACACCTGGGCGGCCGATCCCTATTTGTTCCTGCTGAATTCGTTCACCTATTATTATCCCTACAATCTTCTGCAACTCAAGGATGATAAGTTCACGCTGACCGCCAACACGGACGGCATGCGGGAAGGCTTGAAGTACATTGCAGACCTGTATAAGGAAGGCCTGATTGATCCCGCCGCATTCACGCAAAACGAACAGCAGATGGCCGCCATCGGCAACAACAGCGACATCGCCATCGGCGGCGCTGCCACCTGCGGCCACCTGGCCATGTTTGTGGACATCAACAATGCGGATCGTGCCAAGCAGTATGACAACATCTTGCCGTTGAAGGGCTCCAATGGCTATCAGGGCATCCCGTATGACAAAGATGTCATGCTGAGCGGTGCGGCCTTTGCGATCACGGACAAGTGCAAAAACCCTGACCGCGCAATGCAGATGGCAGACCTGTTCTGCTCGATGGACTGGGCAATCCGCACCAACATCGGCATTCAGGGCGTAACCTGGGACGTGGCCGATGCCGGCAAGACCGGTATGGATGGCAAGACCCCCGCGCAATACAAATACTTGCCCGGATACCTGCAAACATCCGTCGAATCCCGCAACGATATCTGGGGCTGGGGAATGAGACTGGTTGAGCCCGACTTCAAGGATCTGTTCCAGGTGGATGGCGACATCAATGATCCCACGAACTACGAGGCAAGGCTCTATCAGGCCACAATCAAGCTCACCCCCTATAAGGCGGATGTGCAGCAGGTGCCCCCGTTCTTCCTGAGCGCAGACGACTCCGCGAAGATTGGCCAGCTGCAGACCCCCTTGCAGGACTATGTGAAGACTGCTGTGGTCGAGTTCATCACTGGCAAGAAGAATGTGGATACAGATTGGCAAGCATATCTGGATGGCCTGTCTAAACTGAATTTTGAGGAATACCTCAAACTGAACCAGGCGGCATATGACGCCTTGGCCAAGTAATCAATCCACAGCACCATAAGTTGAGGCCGCCGCATGAACACCCGGTCACGGGCCCTTGCGGCGGCCTGTTACCCAAACTGGAAAAGAGGGATCACGATGACACAAAGCAATGTGCAAGCCTGGTGGAACGAGGGCAGGTTCGGCATGTTCATCCATTGGGGCATTTACAGCCTGATGGGAATGGGCGAATGGGTGATGTATTTCAAGCGCATCCCGGTAAAAGAGTATGAAAAACTTGCCGCAGAATTCAACCCTGTGAACTTTGATGCAGAGGAATGGGTCAAGCTCGCCAAAAGCACGGGGATGAAATATATCGTGATCACGGCCAAACACCATGACGGCTTCTCCATGTTCAAAACAAAGGTTGACCGATACAATATTGTGGATGGCACCCCATATGGGAAAGACGTGATGGCTGATCTGGCAAAGGCCTGCGAGAAACATGGAATAAAACTTTGCTTTTACTACTCTCATGTGCGCGAGTGGCGGCATCCGCATGCGCAGAGCCTGGAGAAGAAGTCGCCGGACCGTTATGGAAATTATGGCAACTTCTGGGATTATCCGGATGAGGAAAAGAAGAATCTGCAGGTCTATCTGGATGAGTTTGACAAACCCCAGCTGCAAGAGCTCTTGTCTCAGTATGGGCAGATCGGCACCATTTGGTTTGACACCCCATCGCTCATCCGGCCAGACCAGGCGCAGGAATTGGTGGAGCTGATCAAGGGCTTGCAGCCGGATTGCATGGTCAACAGCAGGGTGGGGGAGTTTGCTGATTTTGATTATCACAGCCTGGGCGATGATGAAGTGCCTGAATACAACAATGGTGTCTTTTTTGAAACCCCGATGACAATATGCCACGCATGGGGCTACAACAAGATGCCGAACAACCGGTATCGCCCCTTGAATGAACTGCTCCACCAGCTCATCGATATTGTGAGCCTGGGCGGCAACTACCTGCTGAATGTGGGCCCGGACCCAACCGGCATCATCCCCCCTGAGGCGCAGGAGAGGCTCCAGGGTATTGGGGAATGGATGCGCGTGAATGGTGAGGCGATCCATGGCACCACTGCGTCACCCTTTACGGCAAAGCCGTCCTGGGGTAAAATCACGACGAAAGGCAATTCTCTTTATCTGCACCTCTATCAATGGCAGAGTGCGATTTCATTGGCTGGCATCAAGAGCAGGGTGGCAGATATCCGGCTGCTTGCAGACCCCAGCAGGAAGATTGGCTGGGTGAGCGAGCCCTGTGCAGATTTGGGTTACAACAAACTGACCATTCACCTGCCCGGCGATGCCCCAGACCCCAATGTGAATGTGCTCAAAGTGAGTTTCGAAGACCAGATGCTGCTGGAGACAGGCATCATACAGGATGGATCCGGCTGCATTCAGCTTCCGGCCTGCCTGGCAACTCTTCATTCATCTGGTTCAGAATCAAAAGCCCATGTGAATATCACCGGTGTCGTGAAGCGCTGGTTCTCCACTGAAGATTGGTTTAGCTGGGATTTCTTCTGCGAACACCCCGGTCAATTCGATGTGATGGTGACAGCCAGCACTGACTTCAACGGCCTGTGGGATTTCGGCCACCAGCTGGTTGTGCAATACAATGACCAGGAATGCAGTTTCCAGGTGGAAGACAGCGGTATTGCAACAACGGGGTTCCAGAAGCGGACATTCCATGCAGGTGATGTCCGGATTGACAAGACAGGCATGCATAGCATTTCCATCCGTGCCTTACGCTTGACCAATGAAAATGGACATGGGTTCCCAATGACCATGGTGAAGTTGGTGCCGAAAGAAACAAAAGACCTATAAAACCTGAAGACGTCAAATTGACTTGTTCATTGGTAGACGAATGGGCTGCGCCGAAACCGCGCAGCCCAGCGGCTTGCTTTTCACCAATTCGTCTGGTCAGTTCAGCTGTCGGAATTCCATTGGAGACATCCCAGTCATTTCCTTGAACACTTGATTGAAGTAGCTAATATTATCATAACCGCATTGCGATGCGATGTCACGGATGCTCATCTCCCGCCTTTCCAACAGCCTCCGCTTGCTCTCGTTGATTCGGACGGTGTTGATGAACTGAAACGGTCGTGTGTGCATGGTTTGCTGAAACAGGCGGCAGAAATATTTGGTTGAAACGCCGACCGTTTCAGCAAGCTGAGCCAGGGTCAAGGTGCGGTGGAAATTCTGCTCAATGTATCGGATCGCTGGCTCGATCTTTTCATATTGCAGGCCTCTGGGCTTGTGTTTGCCTGATGGCATGGCCCCATATAAAAGCCCCAGTGTTTGATACATCTGGCAGGAGAGATCCAGCTTTTGAGATAGTTTGCTCCCTTTGAGCAAGGTGTAAAACTTCATGATCTCTGTGGCTAATAGTCCCGGAGAAAGCAGATCAAACGCGACAGAGTGTGTCACACCAAGATAACCCAGAAACGATTCCGCTCCTGCTCCGGTGAATGTGAACCAGTCCACAATCCATGGCTCCTGCACAGGGGCATAGCTGTGCGGTTCGTTGGGGAACAGCACAATCGCCATATTCTTGCCGACTGTAAAGGAACGGCCTCCCGCAGTAAGCTTCCCTTCACCGTCGATGCAGCGAAAAAAGTGGAAGTGCTCATGGCCATTCTCACGGACAATCCCTTTCTGATCCTGGCTGAGGCCGATACTGGATACAATCAAGGGCAGTGCAAGATCATTGCTGTCAATGGAAAAGAATGCGTATGTGGGCTCTGGCATCGGGCTCCTCCCAATGAATTAGACTTAGTAACCCCAATGAATCATACATAGCCTTGCAGGCGTTTTCAAGATATACGAGGTGAATATAACAAAACATCATGAATAATCAGGAATTGCTTGTTTTCACTATAAGAAATATAATGATATCGAATTCAGATACCATAAGCGGTAACCATATTTCAGGAGGGCCCCATGATCGATCAGGCATTGTATGACCAATTGTGCGCCGATGTGCTGCCGGTTTTTCGCAGCATGTCAAAGGACGGACGGTATGCCATTACGCTGGGCGGATCCCACGGCAAGGGTCTATCGGACAAGAGTTCTGACTTTGACTTCCGCCTATATTACACGCAACAGGCTGATAAACCATTATGGGATGCTGCCTTTGCAGATTTGAACCGCTTCATTCAGAAATGGAAGGCTCTTGATGTGGAGATCGATGGGGTCTGGGCCAGGAATGTGTCGGATGTGGATCGCCAGCTGGACGAGTGGATTTCCGGCAAGGCGGCTCCTGTGCCGATGTTCTGGAATGTGTGGGGCTATCATTTCTTGACAGATATCTATAACCAGGCAATTGTGGAAGACCCCTGCGGCATCGCGCAAGGATGGAAGGACCGGTTGGCCGTTTATCCAGAAACGCTCCGGCAGGCCATCCTGGACAGGTGCTCCTTTTCCCTTCGCTACTGGCGCAACGATTACCATTACCGCAACAAGGTGACCCGCCGTGACCCTGTTTTCTGTGCGTCGATCACGTCGAGGCTCATCAACGATGTGATGCAGGTGATCTACGCGTTGAACCGGTTCTATTTTCCCGGCGATGGGATGAACCTTCATTATACCGAAAAGTTCTCCGTGAAACCGGAGAGCCTGGGGGAACAAGTTATGGAAATCCTCTACCCTGGAAATGGCCCGGATTGCCTGGAGCGCCAGTATAGAGCCATGCTCCGGTTGATCGACGACGTACTCTCGCTTCCGGAATGAAACACCAGGAAGAAAACAGTTAGGAAGGGACGACATGGAGAAGTTCATTCTGGATGCGGCACAGGTGAAACCCTCCGCCCGGCAGCTGGCCTGGCAGGAAACGGAGTTTTACGCCTTTGTGCACTTCAGCCCCAACACCTATACCAACCGGGCATGGGGTCTGGGCAACGAGGACCCGGCCATCTTCAACCCCACGGAGCTGGACGCCCGGCAATGGGTGAAAGCCATCCAGTCCGCCGGCATGAAGGGCATGATCCTCACCTGCAAGCACCACGACGGGTTTTGCCTGTGGCCCAGCGCGTTTACTGAGCACTCAGTGAAAAACTGCCCCTGGAAGGGCGGAAAGGGCGATATTGTGCGCGAGGCTGCCGATGCCTGCCGCGATGCTGGAATTAAGTTCGGTGTTTATCTCTCTCCGTGGGACAGGCACGAGCAATGCTACGGAGACTCGCCAGCCTACAACCGCTACTTCGTGGGTCAGCTGCGTGAGCTGCTCACTAACTACGGGCCGGTGTTCAGCGTGTGGTTTGACGGTGCCTGTGGTGAGGGCCCCAACGGCAAGCGCCAGGTGTATGACTGGGATGCTTATTATCACGCAATCCGCGAATTGCAGCCTGATGCCTGCATCAGCGTGTGCGGGCCGGACGTGCGCTGGTGCGGCAATGAGGCCGGCCACTGCCGCACGAGCGAGTGGAGCGTGGTGCCGGCAGCACTGCTTGATCTGGAAAAGATCCAGGAGAAATCCCAGCAGATTGATAATGGCGAGTTCTCTCGCCGTATCACAAGCTCCGACGAGAACTTGGGCGGCCGAGAGGCCATCCGCCACGCCGGGAAGCTGGTGTGGTACCCAGCCGAGGTAAACACCTCCATCCGGCCGGAATGGTTCTACCATCCGGAGGAGAATGACAAAGTGAGGTCAGTCGAAGAGCTGCTTCAAATCTATTACTCCTCCGTTGGCGGTAACGCTACATTTTTACTGAACATCCCGCCGGACAAGCGGGGGCTTTTCCATGAAAACGATGTGGCCCGATTGAAAGAGTTGGGTGACGCAATCCGTTCGGCTTTCACCTGCGACTTGGTGCAGACCGCTGTACTGAGCGCCTCCGATTCTCTGGATGTCGCCCATGGCCCGCAATGCACTGCCGATGGCGACCCAAGCACTTATTGGAGGCCGGCAGACGGTGTGGAGCAGGCAGAAATTGCGGTAAGGTTCCCTGCTGAGCAAACTTTTGATAAAGTGGTGCTGATGGAGCATATCGCTTCCTCCGGCCAGAGGATTGAGGCCTTCACGCTGGAATATGAGGATAACTCCGGGCAATTCAAGCCATTCTTCACTGGAAACGTAGTGGGATATAAGAAGATATGCCTTTTTAGTCAGGTAAGAACGAAGGTCATCAGACTAAGAATCGAACAGTCACGGTTGTATCCAACTCTGACAAGGATCGGGGTTTATTAGTATTGAGGGTACTAGGTAAAGCACTCATGTTCGCCACTAGATCTAGAAGGCTTCCTCGTTACAGTTGAATCCTGTCCGCTCTGCTTTTCTGGAAAGATTCGCGGTATTTTTTGGGTGACACGCCGGTGCTCTTTTTCACGGCAAGCGAAAAGTAATTTGTATCATTATAGCCCACCATTTCTGCTATCCGGAAGGTTTGCAATTGCGTTGTCTCCAATAGCAGCTTGGCTTTCTCTATCCGCTTGCGTACAATGTATTCGTTGCAGCCTTCGCCAGTTGTCTTCTTAAAAAGCCTCGAAAGATAATTTGGGGTGACATAAAGGAAAGAAGCGATCCCGGTAACTGACAAATCATCCGGCAGATGTTCGTGAATATAACGCTTGGCTCTGTTAACTATTTCATAACCCTGAAGATCTTCTTTGTCGTCAAGCAACTTGTTCAGAAATTGCCTGACTAGTTGAAGCTGCTCTTCTCCCCGGAGATTCATCAGACTGTTGATCAAAGCGTCAAGCCGGTCGTCGGCTTCTTTTCCGGTATGGCAAAGATGATCATAGAATACAGATGAAGCCATCTCATAACAGCACCGGCGAATTGCTGAGTCTGACAGATGATAACAATCCGCCACAAGGCAAAAGCGATCAAATATCCCTAAAGTCCTTTCAATGTCACCGATGTTGGCAGACATAGCGCTCTTCATCTCTTGAAAAATTTCTTGGAAGACGTAATTTCTGTTCCGGTGCCCTTTGGCTAGGATGATGTCGTCATATTCACTATTTTCATGCTCCAGCAGATGCACGGCGTCATTATACGATAGATGTAAATACCGTAGGCTGGCTACAGGGTTGCCGATGGCCATCTTCGGCGGGCGTCCATATTCGTCCCCCAGTATGCTGTTGAGCTCATGCAGCCACTCCACCGTGCTGCAACCCTTTTGATCGTGAAGAAAAAATGCAATGACAATGCGTCCGTACTCATCTATGAAGGTGAGACCCCTGTTTCGGGCGTCTACCAAGTCTATGCATATGTTTTTGATCGTGAGGGCTGTATAATACTCATCAGATTTGCCATTCTCGAGAGTCAATGCTGGAGGCAGGACAGCTACCTGAACCGTCTGATCCGTGCAATAACCATATTTCGCGCAAAATTCATCCACCTGCTCGTTTGTGCTGCGGTTGTATACCAGGTTTTGTAGCAGCTTCTCAATGTTCATCTGCTCGGCAACGGCACGTGCCCGGTTTTCGTTGACGTCAGCAAGCTTGTCGATCTTATTACTCTCCAGGTAATCAACTTGTTTGCGAACCGATTCCATCAATGCCTTTTCATCAATCGGTTTCAGGAAAAAATCTTGTACGTTCAATTTAATGCAGCGCCGGGCATACTCGAAATCATCGTAACCGGTCAAGACCAAAACCCTGATCTCCGGCACGAACTTCTTGGCTTGGTCGATCAATTCCAAACCGGTCATTTCATCCATTTTGATATCGGTAATGAGAACCTCTGGCTTATGTTCGCGGATAATGGCCAGTGCTTCACGGCCCGATTTGGCCACAAAAACGCTGCTGATCCCGATAGAGTCCCATGGGATTGCCTTGCGCATTCCCATTCGGATCATCTTCTCATCGTCAACAATCAAGGTTTTATACATGGCTGACCTCTCCCAAGATTCGGGCTATCCCACCGGGCAGACGGACCGTAACTGTGATGCCATTGGTCTGGTTTTTAGCATAATGAAGGCCATACTCACACCCAAACAGGATTTCAATGCGTTTGTTTACGTTGCGGATCCCGTATCCGAAATCCTTGTTGTATTCTGATATGGAGCTGTTCATCCTGGCAATTTGCTCCTCCGTCATGCCTGTGCCGTTGTCAGAAACTTGGATCAGCACATCGCTGCCCTGCCTGAACGCATGGATGCTCAGGTTTCCGCGGCAGCCCTCCTTGATTTTGATGCCATGATATATGGAGTTTTCCACAAGAGGCTGGAGAGTGATTTTGGGTATGAGTGTTTTCCTGCAATCTTCATCCACCTCGATGGTGCTGGATACGATATTATCGTAACGGATGTTTTGAATAATCAGATAATTTTTTACATGCTCAATTTCTTGCTCAAGGAAGATTACGTCTTCCCCCTTGCTAAGGCAGATGCGGTAATACTGAGCGAGCGCCTTCACAAACACAGAGATTTCCTCGCTGCCGTCGGCGCTGGCCTGCCAGTGGATGCAGTCCAGCGCATTATAGAGGAAATGAGGCTGTATCTGCGATTGCAGCGCGCTCAGGCGGAGTTGCTCGTTCAATTGGGAGTCAAGCCTGACTTGCTCCATAAGTGTGTTGATTTTGTCCAACATGAAGTTGAACCCGTCTGCCAGCTTTAAGAAATCAATGCCCACTTTTTCCAGATTGATTCGGATATCAAGCTTACCCTGGGCCACACCGTTCATCATCAGCACGACATGATCCAGCGGCCGGTAAGCCCGCTGGATAATCATTCTACAGATATGCTGGCCTACAAAGATCACGACGACGCAGATGCCAAGAAGCAGCAGGAATATCACCAGGCTGTCGCGATACATGTCCATGAGGGGGATCCTGCTGACCAGGTAATAATTCCATTTTCCGATCTTGCGGTAAATATATAAATTGCTGTTCCGCCTGAAATTGCCGCTCATGCCCTCAAACTCGCCAGCATAAGCAAACTGTTGGTCCATCAGCGCCTGATCAGAGCCGGAAACCACAGTGCCGGTACTGTCCACCAGTAACAAATCCGAATTGTATTTAAAGACACTCTTGTCTGGCGTGAGTTTCTCAAACAGGCTTCCGTCAAAGATCATCACCAGTAGACCATTCTCGTGAATCATATTCGAAATGGAATACACAGGGAAGTAAACGTTGAGCAGCTTACTCCCCCCGCCCATATAGGCATCGTTATAACTCATTTTCAACGTGCCGGTCTCGCGGCAGAAGGAGCAACCGGCATAATCCGCAGAATACTCTTGGACGATATTGTTGGAGATTTTACTGAGCGTACCTTTATATAAAACATCGTCAAACCGATTGCTGATCACCGCGATGAACATCAGGTCAGGATACATGTTCTGAGCATTCTGAAACGTGTTTTTTGTGCCTGTAACCAGATCAAAATAGCGTGGATCCGTCGGGCCGTCGCTTTTCAGATAGGCTTGTATCGCGTCGTCTATGGTGAGGGCTTCCGCAAGCTCTTTATAGCCGTCCAGCGCAGAAGCCTCATTTACCGCAATGGAATAAAGCTGGTCGCGGGCAATACTGTTTGATTGGTTGATATAGGAGGTAAAAAAGAAGATGGAAAAGACAACCAGCATAATGATCGAAATAGCAATTGCAAGGATCCTGACAACAAAATAGATCTTGCGATCCAAGCTCCAGTTGAGAAACTTGTCTTTCATGATCCTGATCACATTTCCACCTTCAGTATAAAACGTACTGGGACAGCGTGGATGCTTAAATGTCTATATCTTTATTCTAGTCCTTTCCTAAGACCTTTCCCATATCTTTATGATCATCATCAGCCTTTCACCGCGCCGGCCATCAAACCCTTGACCAGTTTATCCTGCAGGATGATGAACAACACAATCATCGGCAGCACCGTGAGCACCAGCACAGACATGATCCTTGGTATGTCCAGGGAGTGCTCCCCTTGAAAGGCGGAGATCGCCAGAGGCAGTGTCTGGGCGGCTTTAGATTGCGTGAGTGTGTTGGCAAATGCAAACTCGTTCCAGATGCTCACGCCATTATAAATCGCAAGCGTGGAAAGCCCCGCCTTGGAAAGCGGCAGGATGATGCTGAAGAAGGTGCGGAACTTTCCGCAGCCGTCAATTTCCGCTGACTCTTCGATCTCTTTGGGGATGGTGCTCATAAAGGTGGTCAGGATGTAGCAGGAAATCGGGATGCCAAACGCCACGTTGGGCCCGATCAACGCCCAGAGGGTGTCGTAAGTTTGCATCTGCGTGCTCATTTTGAAAACTGGGATCAGCGTAATATGAATGGGAATAGACATGCAGGCCACAATCAAGCCATAGATGAATCCTCTGAACTTGAACTCCATCCTGGAAAGTGGATATGACGCGCAGGCTGTGGCAAATAGAAGGATCACCAGCGATACGGCAAGCACGATCACGCTGTGCAGGAAGTAATTCAAAAAACCCTTGCTGATCACACCTGCATAATTGTCTAGGTATAAGGTGTCCGGCAGCTGAAAGATTCCTTTCCGGAGCATTTCAAACTGCTCCTTAAAAGAATTAAGAACCATGAACACAAAGGGAAGCAGCGTAACCAGCAGCCACACAAGCGCCAGGAGGATTGCAATGCCCCATGCGATCTGGCTGCGGAGTTTCGGTTGACTGATCCTTTTCATAGCACACTCTCCCGGGCCCGCAACAGCCGCTGGATCAACAGAGCAATGGTCGTTACGAGGATGAACATGCCCGCTGCGACTGTGGAACCATAACCCATCTTGAAGTTGCGGAACGACATTTTATACATGTAGGTTGCCATCAGTTCGGTCGCCGTACCAGGCCCGCCGCCGGTCATCACATAAATCAAGTCGAAGTATTTTAACGATCCGATCAGAGAGAGGATGCAGGCGGCCTTGATCACCGGGCTCAGTAATGGCAGCGCGACATGGCGGAAATACTGCCCGCGGGTAGCGCCATCGATGATGGTGGCCTCATAGATTTCCGTGCCGATGTTGGAATACGCAGCAAGGAAGAAGACCATGTAAAAAGGCGTATACTGCCAGGCTATTACACCAATCACAGCATACAGCGCCTGTGGTGCCTGCCCGAGAAGGTCTATGTTCTTGCCGCCAAGCCAATTGGAAATGGTGCTGACAATGCCGCCAGAGGTGGCCAAAGCATAAGAAAATAGAAAGCCAATCGCCACAGATGACATGAGTAGAGGTACAAACCAAACCACCTTGAATAAATTCGCCTTGCGGCCGCTGGCATCCAAAAAGCTTGCCAGGGCCACTGCGATCGGTATCTGGATGGCGATTGAGCACACCATGATGATGATATTGTTTATAAAGGCCATCCAGAAATCGGAATCTGCAAATAGTGTAGCCCAATTGCCAAACCCGATGAAAACTTTCTTGGATGATATGCCGTTCCATTTGTATAAGCTGATGTCAAAGGTTGAAATGATGGGGTAAACAATAAAGACGAGCATGATCAGGATGACAGGCGTAAGAAAAACTGTTGCCGCAGTGCGCACCGTCCTCTTCCTGTATTGACCAAGGGATTTTCTATGCACCGGTTGCCCCTCCGATCCCTAAGAATTGATGTTGTAAGCCAGCCTGGCACCGGATAATTGAAGGAGGAAGCCCGTAGAAAGCAGTCTCCTGGTTTACTGCGGGCTTCCTGTTGGCATGAGGATGCTTGGTTATGAATGGTTATTTCTGATCTTTCAGGTATGCCTGCATCGCGTCATTGAGCTCTTTATTGGCTTCAGTGGGAGTCTTTGTCAAACCAAAGATCTCCTGGCAAGTATTCTTGTGGACTTCGCCGACTTCCGGGGGCAGATACTGGTCATACCAAAGCTGGACGTTGCCGGCGCTGGAGAAATTCTTCCAAAGCACCTGCATGCAAGGATCTTGAATGGTGTCGCCCATGCCTTCGATGGAGGGAATGGTGCCGGCTTCCAGTTGCTGCTGGTTGTAGGTGTCGTCATTATAGAATTGCGTGGCCAACACGAAGGCGGCGTTGAGTACATCCTGATCTTTGATGTTGAAGGAGAATCCGTTGCCGATGGAAGTGCCCACGACAATGGTCTGGTCCGCCTTGCTGCCATCAAGCTTCGGGAAGCCGAAGAAACCGATATTCTGGGTGTACCATTCTGCGTTGTCGTTCTTCATGCTGGCAGCCTGCCAACCGCCGTGGAGCATCATGGCCGCTTCCTCTTTGTACATCAGCTGGCGGTCCTGCCCGTCGTCGGTGTTCAGGCTGTTGACGCCCTCTGGGAAGTATCCGGCCTTGACCCATTTTTGAATGGTCTCGGCTGCATACTGGAAAGCGGGGGACTCAAAGGAGCCTGTGCCTGCTGCTGCAGCATTGAATTCCTCTACACCGCTGAAGCGCGCGGCCAGATACATAAAGTACATCGAACCGGTCCACTTGTTCTGGTTCGCCAGAGAGAAGGGGGTGTAACCTTTGCTCTTCAGAGTCTCGCAAACCGCTTCCAGCTCGGAAATCGTCTGCGGAACCTGGAGGTTTAGCTTGGAGAAGATTGTTTTGTTGTAGAAAATGCCGCTGCCGCCGAGGCCGCCGTAGGGCACGGCGTAAATTTCGCCCTTGTAGGAGCTCTGCTCAATAGCAGCCTTCAGGAATTTGACCTTGTTGTATTTGTTCATCAATTCCGTAATCGGAACCGCGAATCCGGAATCGATATACTCATTCATTGGGCCGCCGCCCCAGTGGATATACATGTTCGGGCATTGGCCGGAGCTCATCGCAACGACCAGCTTTTGCTTATAGGTGTCATTCTGGATATGGGTGGTCTCTACCTTGACGTTGGTGTATGCCTTCATGAAGCGGTCCACCGCGCCCTGCTGGATCTTGTTGCCAGGGTCTTCCGTGGCGATATCCCACAACGTGATGGTGATTTCCTTATCAGTCACCTTCAGGGTATCGTCTGCGGCAGGTTGACTCGCCTCAACCGTGGACGCCGGCGCAGTGGTTTTTTCTACCGGCTTGTCAGTGGCTGCCGGCGCGGTCGTGGTGCCGCCGGTTGTGCAGGCCGTCAACGCTGCGCAAATGAGTATCGCCACCATGAGAAGAGAGATGATTTTGCTGTGCTTCATGGACTTTACTCCTCCTGTTTCCATGCGATTTGTGGTTATGGTATCATACAGCCTTCCAAAAATTAATGGAATAAACTATCTGATTTCTATAATTTTGTTACCTTCTTGCACTGGCGCATTCTGAGAGGGATGATTGGATATCAATCGAGAACGGTTCAGCGTGCCTGGGGATGTATTGCGAGACATGTGGAAGCGCTATTTGTTGCCCAAACACACAATGGGAGCGAATACGAAGTTAAACAAATAAGAAGATGCGTAAGAAAGTCCGGAAAACTGCAAATCTCTCTCTGCCAAGTGCTGCCCGGCAGCCTGATGGCTGCTGCTTTGTTTCTTCCGTGCGTCTTTACACATCCCAAAACCCCGAAAACAACGGATGTTTTCGGGGTTTTCATTTTACTGGGTCATCTTGTTATCGATCATCCTTTTGTCTGCATCAACTCTGACAAGTACTGCTCGATCGGTTCCAACTCCTCATAAAACACAGCAATGATATCGCCGGGCTGCCCGTGCTCCACGGCTGCCTTCAATGCATCAAGCTCGCGGTTGATCACCGTGATACGGTCTGCAGCAAATCCGCGTTCCAATGCTGCTTTTTTTAGAAGCCCTGCCACCTCGCCCGGGGCTCTGCCCCTGAGGTCCAGATCTTCCTTGATGTATAGTAACTGGAAAGCCCCGGCGCTCAGCCTGCCCACTTCGAGGATGTCCTCATCCAGCCGGTCACCGGGCACGCCGATCACACCCAACAGCCGCTTGGCCCCAACTGCCTTCAATGATTGGATCGCCGCCTGATAGCCTGCCGGGTTGTGGCCGTAGTCAACCATCACGGTGATGTCACCCAGCTTGTGGTAATTGAACCGGCCGGGGTTGCTGGTAAAGCAATTGAGCCCTGACACAATGGTGGCCAACGGCACGCGGAGTGCCCACAATGCGGCTACCGCTGCCAGGCAGTTTTCAATGTTGCAGGCGATTGTGCCTCCCCCGGTGATGGGGATGTCGGCGATCCGAGCGGCTTGCACATCGCTGTCACCATCGCGCAGGTGAATGAACCCGTCTCCTGTATAGACAAATCTGGTCACCCTGCCGCCATATTCCGCAACGGACGCTTCCATGTCTGTGGTGAACAGGATCACATCCACAACCACCCGGTCCAGCAACACCTTTGTCATCGGATCCATGGCGTTCAGCACGGCGTGGCCGCCTTCCTTCACCGCCTCCACCACCAGGGATTTTACAAAGGCCATGTCTTCCAGCGTCTCGATGCCGTCAAGGCCAAGATGGTCTGCGGTGATGTTTGTGATCACGCCCACATCGGCCAGGTCATAACCCAGGCCGGAGCGCACAATGCCACCGCGGGCCGTTTCCAGCACCGCGCAGTCAATCTGCTTGTTCCACAGCAGCGTGCGGGCGCTCACCGGGCCGGTGTTGTCGCCTTTGCTGATGCATTTGCCATTCACATACACGCCGCTGGTTGTCGTCATGCCCACTGACCGGCCATGGAGGCCCAATACATGGGCGATGAGCCTTGTCACCGTGGTCTTGCCGTTGGTGCCGGTCACGGCTGCGATGAGGAAGTCGATGGGCTCTTCCGGTGAAAAGAGCATTTCCACAATGTCACGGGCGACGTTGCGGGGTGTGCCCTCGCTGGGATATAGGTGCATGCGGATGCCTGGTGCGGTGTTTACTTCCACAATAGCTCCGCCGGTTTTCTGGATGGGCTGGGAGATATCCTCAGCTACAAAATCAATTCCAGCGATATCCACGCCGATAGCCGATGCGGCCAGAACGGCGATTTCGGCGTTGTCCGGGTGGATTTCATCGGTGCGGTCAATGGCAATGCCACCGGTGCTCAGGTTGCCATTCTCCCGCAACAGCACAAGCTCTCCAGACTGCGGCACGTGCTGCGGCGTGACGCCCTTGCGCTTCAGGATGTTTTGGCAGACGGCATCGATGCGGATCCTGGTCAGCGGTTTTTCATGGTGCTCGCCCCGCCGCTCATCACGGTTGGCGATCTCTACAAGCTCCTCAATTGTGTGGGAGCCGTCGCCGGTCACGCTGGCCGGCACCCGTTCGGCAACCGCGCTCACCTTACCGCCCACCACCAGCACCCGGTAGTCCTTGCCGGCTACAAACTGCTCCACGATCACGCCTTTGCTGTATTGCGTGGCCTCCCGGAATGCGGCCTTAATGTCTCTTTCGGCGCTAACATTCAACGTCACACCCTTGCCCTGATTGCCATCGTAGGGCTTGACCACCACCGGCGCGCCGATGTCCCGTGCTGCCATTACGGCGGAGATTTCTGAATAGACCACCTTGCCGAAGGGTACCGGGATTTTGTTGTCGTTGAGCAGGAGCTTGGTCAATTGCTTGTTGGTGGCAATGTCGGCAGCGATGCAGCTGGTGGCATCGGTCAATGTGGACTCCAGCAGCCTGCGGTATTTGCCATAACCAAGGCTGATCAGGCTGTCATGGCCGATGCGGTTCACCGGGATGCCCCGGCGCATCGCCTCTTTCACGATGGCGTCGGTGCTTGGCCCCAATTCGGCATCCAATGCGACCTTTTTCAGGTATTCCATAAACTCGCCGATCTCAATCGGTTCGCCGTCGATCAGGCTATTCAGGATGAACACCGCCGCTTTGGCGCATTCCAGCGCGCACACCTCGTTGCTGTATTCGAAGATTACGTTGTATTGGGCGGGGTTGTCGGTGCCCCTGGTCTTCCCATACTTCACGTCTTCATAACCCAGCATGTTCTGCATGTCCAGAATCACATGCTCCAGCACATGCCCCAGCAGGGTGCCGGTTTGCAGCCGCTCCAGAAAGCCGCCGGGGTAGCCCAGGCCGCAGGTGTTTTGCCTCAGGTTTGGGAAGAGGGTGAGCAGCGCGTTATTGAACCCTTCGATGCGGTTGGTGGGCGTGTCTGCATACTCCCCCAGGTCCACCAGCATCCGGATGGTGGTTTTGTGGCTGTGGATGTTTCTGCCGCGATAAACGGATATGTCCTGTATCTGCATCATCGGTCTCCCGGTTCATCCTGTTTTAGGCGCAGCGCTTCCCGCTTGACCATGTCGTAGCCATATCCAGCCGGCAGCGCGTGCACTGTCACGCCCACAATGGCCAGCAGCTCATCGGGCTTCAGTTCCGACACATTGGAGCTGTGGATGGATCGTCCGTCGATGATCGTCACGGCGTTGCTGCCGATCACCTCAAATTGGCCGTCGGGGTGCACCTTTATGGCGGTGTCCTCGTCGATGCCGATGCCCAGCACGCCGGGGTTTTCCGCCACGCCGCACAGCAGCCTCCCAAACCGGCCCCGCTGATCGAAGTGCTGATCAATGATCGCGTTTTCCATGAAGCCCAGCCCTGGGGCCATCTTGAGCGTGCATTTCCGCGCAGGCGCATCATCGTTGCCTTGCACCACCATTGTGGAGCTCATCACCGACGCGCCGGCGCTGGTGCCCATAATGATGCCGCCGGATGCATACAGGTTTTGTAACGCCTGGCTGGCGGCGGTGCCGCCCAGGATGCTGGTAATGCGGAGTTGGTCTCCGCCGGTCATAAAAATACACCGAGCCTGCCGGATGGCGCTGCACATCGCTTCGTCGTCGGCGTCGCGGCGGGTGTTGATGTTGAGCGCCGATGTGTTTTCTACGCCCAGCCGCCGGAATACCAATGTGTATTCCGCTCCCACCTGCTCGGGGTGTTCGGTGGCGGTGGTCAGGATCACCAGCCTGTCGTCCGGCGCAAGCAACTGCGGCGCCTGCTTCAGGATCACGCAGTCGCCAGTCTTGTCTTCCGCACCGCCGATGATAACCAGAATTCCCTTTGTTCCATCACGCATTGGCGGCTTCCACCGGCATGCCGTTATCCACCAGCAGCGTGCCTTTGCAAAACAGTTTCTCCAGATTGTATTGCCGGTCCGTGATCAGAATGTCGGCATCGCTGCCCTCCAGCAGTGCGCCTTTTGTGGGATAAAGCTTTAAGAGCTTTGAAACGTTTTCTGTGACCAGACGGAAGACAACCTCCGGCGGCAATCCCGCGGTCTGCACACAGCATCGGCTGTCAAAGTAAAGGGACTGTACGCTGGATACTCCGCCGTCAGGTATGCTGCCGTTGCCGTCGGAGCTGATCGTGACGCGGCTCAGGTCCAGCTTGGCCCCGGCCAGCCGGAGCACAGCCTCCGGCACCGGCACGCCTGCTTCCTCCCCGGCGGTCAGGTCAATCCAACCGCCGCCTTTCAAGTATCGCATGGCCTGGCGAAACAACTGTTCGCTGCGGTTCACATGGGTGGGCACAAACATATTCAGCGGGAGGTCGGTGTTGTCTGCAAGCTCCATCAGCGGCTCCAACCCCCTGTGGCCATCCCCTACATGGAGGTGCAGCACACCGGCCTTGCCCCCCAGCATGCCGCCAATGTGGGTCTGCGCTGCCAGTTTCTGGAGCTCTTCTGCGGAGGCTACAGTCGCCCTGTGGTCGGAGATAGCAATTTCACCTGTGCCGATCACTTTATCAATCAAGACCAGGTCGTCTGTGACAGACCCGGTCAGGGTGGTGCAGGGCACCGAGTAGCTTCCGGTGTAGAGATAGGCTGTGAGGCCCTGCGCTTCCAGCGCCCGTACCTTTTGAAGAAGTTGGCGGAGAGTCTTTCCGACACTGTCGAGTCCCAACAATCCCACCACGGTGGTCACGCCAGCAAGCAGGATCTCGTTGAATTCCAATTCGGGGATGCTGCTCGCCGGCCCCTGTTCGCCGCCGCCGCCGATGATGTGCACATGCTGGTCGAGGATGCCGGGGAACGCGAGATAGTCAGATCCATCTATCACTTGACAGATGCTGTCGACCTGTGGGATATGATCCGGCTGTGCGATCCGGGCAATCTTGCCGCCGGCCAGCAGGATGTCTCTGTGCCCGATGGGGTTTGGGTTATAACACTCAATGTTTTTCAAAAGCTTCATCATGCTACCTCAGAGATGCCTTCGGATAGTATTCGACGAGCGAAAAAACAGTATGCAGTTGGTGCCGGAGCCCGATAACACAAACCCCCTCCTAAAGCAGTGCCCATGTGATATGCCTCAAGAGGGGGTGCATAGAATGCGTAATCGGTTCTTGTGGTTATTGCAGTGTCGCGGAAGGCTGGTCCACGACATGATACATGCTGCCGATCACACCGGCCGCAGCGGGTTGGGCTTGTTCGAGGGGATAATACCCCTTTTTGACCATCCATTGCCAGATGTCAAAGGCATGGTGGGAGCTCATTTGGAAAGCATTCTCCAGAAATGCGCGAATCTCCGGGTTGCTGGCTTCCATCGCCGACCAGGCGTATTCGCGGCCCGCCCGCTTCAGTGTGAGTAGATAAGCCGTGGCGATCTCCCGGTCATTCAAGTCTTGGACGTCGGTGCGTGGTGTCACAGCCTGTGTGCTTGTGGCGGCCTGCGTATAGTTTCCCAGTATATGGGTCATCTCCGGAATGGGCAGGCCAGTCTTCGCACCACCCTGACGGCTCAGGTACTCCACCTTGGTGTTGTAGTCTTTGATGTGATAGGGGAAGTGTTTCTGGATCAGGGACTTGAGCTCCGGGTCTTTTGCTTTGTTGAGGAAGAGAGCCATATTGGTGATGGAGTTGACGCAGCTCAGCGTCAGCTCGTTGAGGTCATACAATTCATGTGCTGCCAGTTGCACGGGAAACATCCTTTCCTGTTATGTTTTCGCTGTGCGTTATGGTTTCAAGACCACCTTGATGCAATTGTCTTTCCTTTTTTCAAAGATATCATAAGCATGAGCGCCATCCCGCAGGTTAATTGTGTGCGTAATGATTCCAGTTGCGTCAAACTGGCCCTCGCGTATCATCTTGAGGATGGGCCGAACATAGCTGTGGGCCGGGCATTGGCCCATCTTCAGCGTGATATTCCGCGCAAAGAAATCTCCCAGAGGAAACATGTTGTAACGTGCGCCATATACGCCTACCAGTGACACGGTTCCGCCCTTGCGCACAGCCTGCGTGGCAATCTCGATGGCGGACTTGGAACCGCCCTGCAGCTTCATCATCGTCTCGATCTTTTCCAGCGTGGTCATCTTGCCATCCATGCCTACGCAATCGACTACGGCGTCGGCTCCGCCATGGGTGATTTCTTTCAGGTGCTCGCCCATGTTGTCAAACTGCTCAAAATCGAACACCTCGGCTTTCCCATGCTCATGGGCGTGCTGCAGGCGGTAGGCGATGTTATCCACTGCCAGCACCCGTTTTGCTCCCTTTATCCAAGCCCACTGGATTGCCAGTTGGCCCACCGGCCCGCAGCCCAACACCACCACGGTGTCGCCTGCCTTCACACCGGCGTTTTCCACGCCCCATAGCGAGGTGGGCAGGATATCGGTGAGAAACAGCACCTGCTCATCTGCCAGGTCTTCAGGCACAGCCACAGGCCCTACATTGGCATAAGGCACCCTGAGGTATTCGGCTTGCCCGCCGTCATAACCGCCGTAGGTGTCACTGTAGCCCAGGATACCGCCGACCTCTCCGTTCTCATTGGAGTTGTCGCACTGACTCCACAGGCCGTGCTCACAGTACCAGCAATGCCCGCAGGACACTGGGAATGGCACGATCACCCGGTCACCCTTTTTCACGCCGGTGACCTCCCGACCGGCCTCTTTCACGATGCCCATCGCTTCATGGCCCAGGATGAACCCGGCAGGCATGTTGGGCACCATGCCGTGAATCAGGTGCAGGTCTGACCCGCAGATTGCCGTGGATGTGATACGCAGCAGGATATCGTCATCCTGCTCAAGTTTGGGATCGGCCACATCGGCCACACGCACGCCTTCCAGCATGCCCTCATACACAATTGCTTTCATGGCGAATCAGTTGGGGCTGGTGAATTGAGGGGGCTTGGGGGAGTTGGCGGCGAAGTATTGCCCACCTGGTGTGGATAAATCAAAATACAGTTTGGAATCGTTCGTGACGCCCCAGTCCTTCAGTGATCCGGTGTCCTTGATGCGGTTGAACGCTTCGCGGAACATCGTGTTGTGCGCTTCCTCTCGGTTCAGCAGAAAGTCAATGGTATTTCGCACGCCGGCGTCATTGATCTGCCGGTGCAGATATTGATAAACCACCTTGGCCCGCTCCTCAGCGGCGATGTTGGAGAGGATATCGGCGGCCAGGTCGCCGGTTTCGTTCACATAAGCCGCTGTCCAGAGAAAGCCGGACGCGTTGGCCAAGGCCGGGGTCAGGCCGGTGGAGACATGAGCTTGAATGTTTCCAACTGTGGCTCCTGCCGCGTTGGGATCGTGACCATTCAGCAGGTTCACCGTCTGTGCCACCATTTCCATATGGGACAATTCTTCCGCCGCGACATCGAGGAACAGGTCCTTGATCTGCGGGTCGTTGATCCGGAAGCTTTGCGACAGATACTGCATTGCTGCTTTCAACTCACCCTGGGGCCCGCCCAGTTGCTCCTGCATCATTGCCGCGTAGTTGGGATTGGGTTTATCAACCCGCACCTCGCTCAGCATCTTCTTCTCATGTTTGAACATCAGTATTCTCCTGATCGGTATTTCGGTTAGCTTTTGATGCATATGAGTTTTTATTCAAATTCTTGTGAGGATGGTATGTGGTTTATTCTTGTTGAAAATTGATAAACTAACCAAAACAACAGGAGGCCGTAATGAAACCTGACAATACTACCGGGCAAAACATCCATGATTACCTGAAGACAGCCCATGATAAAATCATGCAGGCGCAGCAGAAAATTGATAACCGTGACCTTAATGAACAAAGGCTGCTGGAGCAAGCGCTGGACGCAATCAATCAGGCGCAGATGGCGATTGGTCAGGACTAATTGAGTGCTTCATCTTGCTGCTATGACCCACTGCGTATACACAATTTGACTGATCATATGAAATGCCTGCGTTTCTTGTCGGGACAATGGCATTTTCTTTCTCTTGCTTTATGGCTTGTTTTTTGGCGTGCTGTTCAATTTTAAATTGACAGAAATATCCGTGAAGTGTTATTATATTGCGGTATAGCCGCACGGAACGGGCTCGAAATGGCGTCAGCCTGCCTTTTTCCGGCGAGACTGGCAAAAGGAGGTAAACCTCATGTATGCGATTATCAAAACGGGTGGCAAGCAGTTTCGCGTTCAGGTCGGCGACAGCATTTATGTTGAGAAGCTGGCAATGGAAGACGGCGCGGCCATCACGTTTGACACGGTGCTCTTCTCCGACGAAGGTGAAGACATCCGCGTAGGCGCTCCCGTACTTGACAATGTGAAGGTGGAAGGCAAGATCGTCCGCCAGACCAAAGGCAAGAAGGTTGTTGTCTTCAAGTTCAAGTCCAAGAAGAACTATCGTCGCAAGCAGGGCCACAGGCAGCCCTACACACAGGTTGAGATCACGGCCATCAACCATTGATTATTTTCTCTGAAGCCATTGACCGGAGGTGAGATGAATGGCTCATAAAAAAGGCGTAGGTTCCACCAAGAACGGCCGCGACAGCAATGCGCAACGGCTGGGTGTGAAGCGTAGCGACGGGCAGGCAGTGCTGGCCGGCAACATCCTAGTTCGCCAGCGCGGCACCAAGCTGCACCCTGGCAACAACGTGGGCATCGGCAGCGATGACACGCTCTTCGCGCTGGTGGATGGTGTTGTGAAGTTTGAGCGGCTGGGCAAAGACCGCAAAAAGGTCAGCGTGTATCCCGCAGCCCTCGCAAACTAAACAAGCTGATTGACCGGAAGCTGCAAATGTGAATTTGCAGCTTCTTTTCATATTGGGAGTGGATGAATGAAACCAAAACCAGCAATTACCAGAAACAAAAAGGCGATGCTTGCCCTGGTGTTTTTCATCATGCTGATGGATGTGATCGGCATGTGCCTGTTCATCCCCATCGCGCCATATATTGTTGGCCGGTTTACACCTGAAGTGATCATGATCATGATGCTCAATGTGATCTTTTCTGCGGCGCAATTTATTGCCGCACCGATCCTGGGCAAACTGAGCGACCGCTACGGCCGCAGGCCGGTCCTACTTTTGAGCCTGGCCGGGTCTGCCGCAGGCTATGTGGTGTTTGGCTTTGCCGGCTCTCTTGCCGTTTTGTTTTTCTCTCGCATCATCTCCGGGCTGGCCGGCGGCAACATGTCCACCGCCAGCGCAGTGATTGCCGATGTATCCGAACCCCATGAGCGCGCCAGGAACTTCACCCTGGTGGGCATGGCTTGGGGCATCGGGCTGGTGGCGGGGCCGGCGCTGGGGTCT
This sequence comes from Bacillota bacterium, assembly GCA_023421955.1. Taxonomy (GTDB): domain Bacteria; phylum Bacillota; class Clostridia; order Christensenellales; family UMGS416; genus JAEYRA01. Next base: position 54,940 of record JAEZSE010000050.1, on the reverse strand, counting down.
GCACTTGGTACCTGGAGCCTGAATGCTCCCGCCTTTCTTGCGGCTGTGCTGATGGCCTTGAGTTTCGCTGCTGCATTTTTCCTGCTGCCCGAGACATTGCAGGAGGACCATCGGGACACCGGCAGGTTTGCCATTTCCACATTGAACCCGATTGGACCCATCGGCAAAATGCTCACAAAGCCGTTGACCGGTTGGCTGTTGATTGTAATGGCAATCTTCAACCTTGCCGGCAGCGGTGTAAACAATGTAGGGCCTACATACCTGATCCGCAGGTTCGCCGGGGAACAGTGGCAGGTTGGCCTGCTCACGGTGCTGGTGGGCGTGGCCACGGCATTGGTGCAGATCCTGCTGGTGCCTGTGTTTGTGCCCAAGGTGGGGGAGCGCAAGGTGGCCGCGGCGAGCCTTGCTGGGCTGGTGCTTTGCTGCGCGGTCATTTTCTTAAGCCCGTACGCAATCGTGTTCTTTGTGCTCTATGTGCTGATGAGCGGCATCAACGGCCTGATCTATCCTTCGATGACCACCCTGATCACAGGCAGTGTGGAGGGCCGCGAGATGGGCAGCCTGATGGGCGTGATGACGGCGTTGGGCAGCCTGATGAACATCTTTGGCCCGCTGTGGGCCGGGTTCACCTTTGACCATTGGTCGCCCCAATCACCGTTTGTCATCAGTGCCGCATTGTTTGCGGCGGCATTTGGGTTGTTTGTTTATCGTAAATTCCAGACGAGACATGCGCCTGGCGGCGGAATGGGTGCGGGCAATGGCTGAGTTCAGTCACGACACGGCTTATATCCCGGTGCAGGGTTGTTTCGACCTGGAGGCTACCTTTGCCTGCGGGCAGGCGTTCCGCTGGAGGCAGGCGGAAACCGGCGCGTGGGAGGGCGTGGCAGGGCAGCACAGGGCCTGGGTTAGCCGCACCGAATGCGGTATTGCCATCACGCCTTGCGATGAGGCGCTCTATGAAGGCTTCTGGCGGCATTACCTAGATCTGGACGGCGACTATGCCACCTGGCAGAGCACGCTTTCGCAGGATTGCGTGCTGGCTCCGATGGCTGCCTGCTGCGGGGGCCTGCGCATCCTGAACCAGCCGGTATGGGAGTGTCTGGTCTCCTTTTTGCTCTCCAGCAACAACAATGTGAAGCGCATCACCGGCATCGTGGAGAGGTTGTGCGCTGCATATGGGGAGGACATGGGCGGTTATCGCGCCTTCCCCACGGCGGAGGCTCTTGGCCTTGCCGGGGAAGCGGGTATCAAAGCCTGCGGAGCCGGCTATCGCGCCGCCTATGTGGCCCGGGCGGCGCAGGCGGTGATGGATGGCTTTGACCTGGAGAGTCTGCCCCGGATCGGATATGACGCTGCCAAAGAACAACTCATGCAGTTGCACGGCGTGGGGGAGAAGGTGGCGGACTGTGTGCTGCTGTTTTCCTGCGGCTACCGAGAGGCGTTCCCTGTTGATGTGTGGGTGAGGCGGGCGATGAACCTGCACTTTGCCTGCGAGGGCAAAACGCCGAATGACGTCAGGAGATTTGCCTTTGACCGGTTTGGCATGTTGGCCGGCCTTGCACAACAGATCTTGTTTCATTTTGAGAGGACGAAAGCTCCGCCTTTTTAGGAGCTTAAGAACAGAAAGGGAGGGCGTTTGCCCTCCCTTTCTGCATGTCACAATTAGTAATTCACAAACCATGACGGCAGCCACTTGAGCCAATCAGCATACCACTTTGGTACCGGCAGGCCCGACAGCACAGGATAGAACAGGATGAACAATCCCAGCACCGCAGCCAGATAGATGTGGGTCAAGTCCTTTTTCACAAGGCTGGCCGACTCCCGCTGGCGGTGCAGGATGATTGCCGCCACCAGCAGCACCGCCACGACCATCGCCAGCAGCGGGCTGATCAGGATGGACACCGCGAGCACTGCCGCCAGCGCGATGATTGCCTGCAGGAAGAGGTTTGGCTCGGTGGGGAAGGGTCTTTCCTCCCATTCCCGGATCCAGAGCACGATCGCCATGATGAAGAAGGGCACCGACGCAAAGTAGTGGTAGATGAATGTGGTGCGCGGCACCAGCACCCAAGGCAGGAACTCTGTGAGGAACCCTGCCAGCAAAAACATCTCCATCGTGCGGAACTTACGGCTGCGGAACACCCGCACCGCCAGCCATACGAGCGCCGCAAGCCCCGGCCACCACACCAGCGGGTTGCCGGTGGAATAGACGCCGCCGGTCCAGCCTGCGGGCAGGTAGTCGGCCTTGTAGAACCACATCGGTTTGCCGATCACCGGCCACTGGAACCATGGCGACTTGAAGCTGTGGTTGTCCACCAGCTTGCTGTGATACCCAAACATGTATGTCTGGTTATTCAACACGATTTTCAGATTGTCCCAATCGCTCAGGTGCCCGCCGGTGCCGATGTTGAAGGGGATATAGGAAGCCAGATAGATGGCTCCCGCGATGATTACGAAGAATATGAGGCACCACAGCAGCGTGACAATCACCTTGCGGGGGAAGCCCCGCTGCACCTTCTCGCGGGTTTCTTCTTCAAGCTCCACCTCGCCGCGCCGCACGGCCAGATACTCGCGGAAGCGTCGGTAGAGGCTGTAGAAGAAGATCACTGCCAGGCCGGCTCCGGCGTAAAGGCCGATCCATTTGCTGGCTGCCGCCAGCCCGAAGGTGATACCGGATAGCGCCAGCCACAGCAAGCCTCGGCCCATCTTCTGCGAGTTGAAGTTGGTCCTCACATACAGATACATGAACGTGAACGTGAGGATGATGAACAGCACCGGGTAGCTGTCAATTGTGGAGATGCGGGTCTGCACGAAGTGCATGAAATCAAAGGTCATCAGGAAGGACGCGATGAAGGCGTAGCGCGTCTTCTTGAAGAGCGCCATGCCAAACAGATACATCGCCGGCACCATCAGAATGCCCATCAGCGTGCCCATCACGCGCCATCCGAAGGGGTTCATACCAAAGATCGTGATGCCAAGCGCGATCAGGTCTTTGCCCAGCGGTGGGTGGGTGGTTTCGTAGGGCACCGGCGGCTTATAGTCATCGCTGGCCTTGAAGGCCTCGGTGAACTCCCAGCCGGTGCGGGCGTGGTAGATCTCGTCAAAATAGGTGCCGTTCAGGATGCTGGGGCGATCCGGCGTCATCTGCGGCTCATCGATGATGCTGGCTGCGGATGCCTTTGTCTTGTCGTTACCACCTGCATCAGAGACAGCCACCGGTGGTATGATGCTGCCAGCTGAATCCTTGAACACGATCTCCAGAAGCCGCACCGGGGGGGCTGTCACAGTGAGCTTGACATAGCGGGCAGAAAAGCTGATCGGTGTGACGGCCCAGCGGTAGAGATTGGAATCGTTTTCTTTATCCGAACCGGTTTCCTTGTGCCGGAACTCGTACTGATCCACCCAGTTCACACCGTCATCCGATACAAAAACCTGCATGTTGCCCTTGGTCAGGCTGTCATAGTGCCAGATCTCGGCAACATCTCTGGTTTGGCCGAAATCGATCACGGCATAATCTCCGGTGTTCATCGCCGTCCACATCGTCTGCGGCACCTTTGTGGTGCCCAGATTCACCAGAGACACCACGGCGTATACCAGCGTGAGGATGCCCACGATGAGCCAGTCCTTCTTCTTCATCGGGATGCGGGCAAGCTCTGCCGGCGCAGTCAAGTCGTCGCGGATGCGTTGAAGGCTCAGCTTCCTACGTTCGGAACGGGCCAGTTTGGTCTCCTCCGGCTCGCCGTCTTCATCACCTTCGTCCTCAACGGCGCTCTCCTCCGGCTTGCTTTCGGCAGCCGGAGCGATGGGCTCGGGAGTATGATACTCAATGGAGCCAAGCATTTCTTCCTGTCCAGTCGTCTCCTCCGGTGAAGGCAAGCCAGGCCCATCGGCTGCTTTCCAGAGCAAAGGCTTTCTGGCCATATGGGCAGCCCACGCCGCGTAACCGAAGCCCGCCACCACGATGAGCGACAACAGGAAGACCCAATAGGTCGCCGGTCCGTCGGGATTGGCGATCCGCAGCGAGTCCCCCAGTTGCATCACGTCCTGCGGCAGGTGCTCATTGGCCAGCACGATGGCCACGTTGATGAACTGTGTAATGGAGAAAATGCCAAACAGATAAAGCGACCGGCGGTCACGCTCCAGCGCGTAGTGCATCAAAAACAGCGCCAGCGCCGGGAACATGTAGCGCTCGTGCATCCTCAGGCCCAGCGCGAACAGGCCGGTGATCAGCACGCCGGCCCACAAAAACACCGTGCGGTTGGTCTTGTCGCGGAAGATCATCCAGACCAGTACAAACAGGCAAACCAGCGTCATGCCGCCGTAGCCGATCTGCGCATAAGTGAGACCCAGGACACCTTGGGTATCTTCCACCCAGTTGCCGCCCAGGAAGGCCAGCAGGTTGGCGGCGTTGATCGTGGCGCTGTGATAGGTGGAGGTGGCCTTCACATAGATGTTGATGAGCCACATCGGGTCGCCCTGCGCGATCCAAAAGGGTAGCGCCGGGATCACAAACCCGGCAAGGCCCGCGCTGATTGCTTTCAGGAAGAGCATTGCGCCTTTCCCAAAGCCCCCTGCGTTGCGGCAGGCCACGATGAGCGCCGCCAGCATCACCGGCCCGAAGAGCAGCACCTGCGGCTTCACCAGTAAGCCGATGCCATAGATCAATGCCGCCTGCCAAAGCTTGCCCTGATAGGCCTTCCAGAAGCAGGCCACCAGGATCAACGCCAGGATCGAATCGATTTGGCCCCAGGCCGAGGAATCCAAAATCACCAGAGGGTTGAAGGCATAGAGCAGCGCCAGCAGCGTCGCCTGCTTGGGCCCGAGGCGGGTTTCTGCAATACGCCAGATGAACCAGGCTGTGGCGAGGTCGGCGATGATCGAGGGCAGCTTGACCATGAGCCACTGAGCTTTTTCCGTTGGGATCAGGCTGTTCAATTTGCCCACGAAGAACAACACATACATGTATCCTGGTGGGTAATCGAGGAACCCTTCGCCCTTGTACATGCCAAATAGGTTGGTGGCTGCCTGGCCGGACCAACCCAGCCAGCAGGCGATGTCGTTGGGGTAGCCCTTGATTGTCATCGCCAGGATCGCGCGCACTGCCAGCGCAACAAAGCCCAGATAGGCAATATCGATCCAGCGCCGGTCGCGGTTGTTGAAATATCGCTTGATCCAGACCAGGATCAACGCCGGGGCCAGGCCCACGCCCACTGCCATAATCAGGTGGATCTTCCAGTCATATTCGTCGTTGAAGTATTGCAGCAGCGGCAGCAGGTTGCCGGTAACCAGGATGCCGACTAGATAAAGCCAGCTGTTAGCGGCGCCTGCAAACAAGCCATTGTTGTCGCCCATGTGCTTGAAGGCCCAGAGCAGCACCGCGCCGAAGAGCAGCGCGATGATGATGATTTGGGCAAGGTACTCTTTGCCGGCATTAGCACTGGTTTCGTTGCTGGTGGGGGTGAAAGTGGCCATTGTGCCGGCTTCCAGACCGGCGGGCAGGCTCTCCACCTGCTCCAGCACCACGTTGTCAAACCAGGCTTTTCCGGTGGTCAGGCTACCATAGCCGCCCAGGCGGATATACACGGTAACGTCCTTTTGCCCTGGTCCTGCCTGGCCGTAAAGCTCCATATGCCGCCATTGGCCGCCGGTGTCCAGCAAGGGCTCGGAGTAGGTATAGGTATCCTTGAAGGAGAGTGTGGCGCCCCAACCCTCCGCGCCTTCCACCTTGATGTCGGCGGAAAGACGGTATAGCTTGCCTTTTTGCACCGGCACCGTCTGCTGGAAGCGGGCGTCATTGAGCTCGGCGTTTACCACCGTGGCCACCGCGCCGCCGTCTACGCCGCCGTTGGCCTCCACGGAAAACAGGGAGAACCCTTCCTCCTGGTCCCAGCAGTCGCTATCCCAACCGGTGGGCGTCCTGCCGTCGTGCTCCTCAAAGGAACCGTTGGCCAGCAGGTTGTTTCCGTCTGCCCGCGCGGCGCCGCTGAGTCCGGTCAGGGCTGCCAGGCAGAGCAGCAGCGCCAACGCGCCGGCAGCCAGCTTTTTCCTCAGTGTCATAGAAAGAATTCTCCTCCTTCGGCAGGGAATGCGTCTTTGACATAGTTGATGTCATATCCATGACCCCGCTTCACGATCTCCACCACGTCGAAGCGGCAGCGGGCGCCCTTCCGCCCCTTCTCATGCAGGTAGCTCAGTGCCGTCTGCACGATTCCCCGGCGCTTGCGCTGGTCCACTGCTTCGCGGGGCAGACCATACCGCTCGCTCTCCCGGTATTTCACTTCCACAAAAGCCAAAATATCCTCATCCATCGCCACAATGTCCAGTTCGCCCCGGGCGGTGCGCCAGTTGCGCTCCAGCACTTCCAGGCCTTCAGCCATCAGGAGCTTCTCGGCCATGTCTTCGCCAACCCGGCCCTTTTGCTTTCGGCTAGGGCCCAGGATGCCGCCAATGAAGCTGGCTCTGTGCTCCGGGCAGGGGCCCAGCGAACGCAGCGCCTCAATGTGTTCGGCGGTGCCGTAGCCTTTATGCTGCGCAAAACCATAACCGGGATAGATGCCGTCCAGTTCGGCCATACGCCGGTCGCGGGTCACCTTGGCCACAATGGAGGCCGCCGCGATGTTGTAGCTGGTGCCGTCACCCCGGATGATCGGCTGGGTTTCCACCGGCAGGTCCAGGCCCTCCACGGCGTCCACCAGCAGCAGCTGGGGCTCCAGGCTCATGTCGGTATATGCCATCCGCATTGCCAGGCGGGTGGCGTTCAGGATGTTGATCCGGTCGATCTCCGCCCGGTCCACAATGCCCACGCCCACTGCCACAGCCCTGTCCATGATGAGCGGAAAGAGCTTCTCGCGCCGTGCTTCAGTGAGCTTCTTGGAGTCGTTTACTCCCTCGATGGGGTCTTCCAGCGGCATGATCACGCAGGCTGCCACCACCGGCCCTGCCAGAGGGCCCCGGCCGGCTTCGTCCATGCCGGCCACCAGGCCGAGGCACGCAGAGGCTGCGTCCTTGTCAAAGCTCAAAAGGCTGTTGGTCTTCACGTTCACCGGGCCTTTCCAGCGTGAGCCTGCCCAGCTTCGCGCCTTTCATTTCATCCAAAACAATCCTTGCAGCCCGCTCCTCATCCGGCTCGCCGCCTGAAATAAGGCAGCCGCGCTTCTTTGCGATGGCGATCAGCACCTCGTCGGCGCCGCCTTCCGCATGATCGAGTTTATACCGCTCCGGGATTGCGTTCGGATATTGGACGGCCAGCGCGGAAATCAGTTCCAGCGCCAGCTTATAAGAATCCATCACTTCTTCCTTAACCGCCCCGGTGAAGGCCAGGTTCAGCGCGCCTTTGAGGTCGCTGAGCTTGGGCCACAGCACGCCGGGTGTGTCCATCAATTCCATCCAGGGCGTGATACGGATCAGCTGCTTGCCGCGGGTCACACCGGGCTTGTCGCCTGTCTTGGCGGAGGCAGCGCCGGCCAGCGCGTTGATCAGCGTGGATTTGCCCACATTGGGGATGCCTGCCACCAGCGCCCGCACGGTCTTTTTGGCACCCCGGGCAGCCATCCTCTGCACCTTTTCCTCAGCGGCCTGCTGCATCATTTTCAGGAGGTTCTCACGGCCCTGCCGCTGGGTCGCCACAAACTCCACCGCCGGCACGCCCTGCCCGGCATACCACTTGAGCCACTCCCTGGTGCGGGCCGGGTCTGCCATGTCAGCCTTATTGAGTACGATCACACGGGCTTTTGTCTGAAATAAATCGTCAAAGTCGGGGTTACGGGATGCCCTTGGGATGCGCGCATCCACCACCTCGATCACGAAGTCAACAGCTTTCAGGCTGCTCTCCATGATCCGGCGGGCCTTCAGCATATGCCCCGGGTACCAGTTGATGTCCATTGAATGCCTTTCAATATGAAATGGGATATCCCTATGATTATAATGGATGGGATTGGTAAATCCAATACCCAACGAGTAGGCAGTCAACTTCGGCTGACACCCCCGGCCCCCCAAGCTTTATCTATGCGGACACGATCATATAGGTAAGATTCGGGGTAATAGGGGCGACAGCCCCTAAGCTAATATACCCCTCGCCCAGTTAGGCATCATTCCTGCGGAATGACACCGGGCAGAGGGGTTGGGGTGAGGGTGTCTAGAGAAGGGTGAGGGGCATAGGGAGAGAGCCTTGTTCTGGGAGAGGGGCAGGGGCGAGGGCTTTTGGTAATGGGGGAGGAACAGGGCATTAACGATGAGTAGATGAGCTCAATAAAATGCATCTTTTCCAAGAGCAATCTTGTATAATAGGATTGCCATATCTCCCGCACCAGGAAGAAAGGATGGAAGCTCACATGGACCAGAAGCTTTTCCCGCGCACCAACATCGGCGGGCTGTCGGTATCCCGCATGATCATGGGCACCAACAACATCATGGGCGGCAGCCACCGCACGATGGCCCGTGACAACCACATCAAGGAGATCAACAACAACCGCGAGGCTGTGGCGGAGATCGTGCAGACCTATCTGCATTACGGCGTGGACACGATTATCGGCTGCCTGGTAGGCCATGACTTTGCGATGGACGGCATCCGCCTGGCGGAGCAGCGCTCCGGGCAGAAGGTCAACGTGATCGAGCTGGCTGTGTTTGACACGGCGGACAGCCCCGAAGCCCGCGCATCAGCCGAAGGGGTGATCAAGCGCTGCAAGGAGTCCGGCATTGACATCGTTCTGCCGCTGCATTATGTGGTGGAGCAGCTGATCAACAAGGGCAAGCGCAAGATCGAGCGGATTGAGGACTATCTGTATATGATCCGCGACCACGGCATGATCCCCGGCCTTTCGGCCCATATGCCTGAAGTTGTGGAGTTCACCGACGAAAATGGCTATGATGTGGAGACCTACATCCAGATCTACAACGCCGCCGGCTTTCTGATGCAGATTGAGGTGGAAGGCGTGCACCGCGTGATCTGGGAAGCAAAAAAGCCCGTACTCACCATCAAACCGATGGCCGCCGGGCATTTGAACCCCTTTGTGGGGCTCACCTTTGTTTGGAACAGCATCCGTGAGCAGGACATGGTCGCCGTGGGCTGCATGACGCCCGGCGAAGCACGCGAGGTCGTGGAATACTCGATGGCCGCGTTGGAGCACCGCAGGCCTGTGGTGGGCGAGCGGCTGCATCAATACGCCAAATAGGCCAGGTTTCAGAGATCAGACGGTCAGGTCGACGTGCTGCAGCGTGCCGGCCTGGCCGTTTTCTTTCAGATAGATGCCGGTGGATTGTACTGTTCCCAGGCTGTTATTGCTGGTATCCTTGATGTCGAAAGCCGAGGCCACATTACCAAGATACAGTGCGCCCACACCTTTCTGGCCAAGTGCAAATAGCTGCATGTTGCCGTTTTCATCGGTCATCCAGATGCGCAGCTTGTCATAGATGGGGTCGTTCTCATCAATCCAACGGTTGCCGTCAGAGTCGTATTGGGCAAGCTCCGCAAAGCCGTCGCCCATGGCCGGGCCGAAGAGTTCGCCGCCGTTGTTGATCGTGCCATCTTCATTTTTGTCCAGCGCCAAAAAGCCGGAGCCAGCCATCAGGCGTGAGATCTGATCTTCATCACCGTCGTTGTCCAGGTCAAACAAAAAGTCCCTTTGGGTAAGCTGGGGGCTGGCCCCATCCAGGTTGATCACCAGCGGGTCGATCTTGGCGTCACCTTCGCGGTAATGGATCTCGCTGGAGGCGTAGAATTCCCGGCTCATGCGCAGCGTGACTTTGAAATCGATGCTCCTGCCGTCTGCAGTCTGAACCGATCCGGCTGCCGTGAAGTCCATTGTTTGCTTTTCAGAATAGGTCTCCACCGAGTCGTAAATGATGCCGTAGCCAGCCCGGCGGGGTGCTGCCTGCATTTGCGGCAGCGCCGCTGCGTCGCCTGCTTCCAGTTTTTTTGCCATTTCCCTTAGCTTGTTTTTGTCTACCATCAGGAATTTGAACCGCTTGCCGGTGAGCCGATACATGAATTCTTCGACAAGCTTGATCTTCTGCAGATCCTTGTCCGTTAAATCCACCTCGCTGCTGCCAATGTCGCCGCTGTTAGCTGTGGCGGCTGCGGAGGCTTGGGCCTCACCTTCCACCGGTAGTTTGATAGCTTTTAAACTCAGCTTTTTTGCCAGAAAGGAAATGTCCACCGTGTCCGCTTCCTGCGCCGGGAGGTTTCGGATCGTGGTGTTTGGCCGGTTGCCCACCCAGGCCTGCAATGTGGTTTGTTTGGTGCTGGAAATGTCCAAACTGCTGTGGGCCGTCATCGAGACGGTTGAATTTGCGATTTTCATTTTGGGACCTCCCTGTCCGTGAGTCGATCAAGCCGAGTCCTTTCAGCCTGTATTGCATATATCGAAACAGATATATGAAATGATAACCATGAGTTTGCGCGCTTTTACAATTGGTGACATTTACAATATGAAAAAGCCACCGGTGTGATCCGGTGGCTTTTGTTGATCAATCAGGATTATTGCAGGTCGGCGTTGGTATCCTCGGCGCCGCCTTCCACGGTGCTGATCGCCGCGCGGTCAAACACCAGCTGTGTCTTGGCACGACCACTCTCAATGGTCACGACATCATCCCTGAGCTCCACGATGCGGCCATGCACGCCGCCGATGGTCTTGATGCGGTCGCCCACTTTCATGTTCTTCATCATTTCGGCGCGGGCCTTCTTCTGCTTCTGCTGGGGGCGAAGCAAGATGAAATAGAAGACAACCACGAGAAGGATCAAAGGCAGTATCTGCGCTAAAATCGGAGTGATACCGGAGATATCAGAAGTCGGCATTTTTGCACCATCCTATTGTACTTTTTCAGGTACTCATAATACACTATGCCCATTCGGAGCGCAACATCTTGTTTGACATCCTTAGGAACTTTTAAGGGAAAAAGCCAAAAGCGGCGGGAAGAGGTGTTTGCTACCGACGGTCAATCCTTTGCACAAGGTCATAGATGATCTCCATCGTTTCCAGCAGCCGCTCCTGTATCTCGTCAAGGCGCTCAGTCTGGTGGTTGCTTGGTGGGAATTGGGCTGGGTCCAGGAGCCAATTCAATTCATCATCGGTAAGGTGGACATATTGCCTTTGGTCGTCCAGGGCTAATGTGAGCACATGTTGATAAAGCTCATCACTTGTTTTACCGCAGCGCTGTTCAAACTTCTCCCTGAGCGTCATTGAGATCACCGCCCGATTTAGCGTTTGCGGAGTGAAAAGGTTGCATCCCAGTGATTATTTGCCTTGGGTTGCAAGCTTTTCCAGTGCTTCGTCAGTCTTCCATAGGTGATCTGACAGCCGCACCCGGCCATCATCGGTGAACATCACACCCTCTGCGATCAACCTGGCCTGCTGCTCACCCTGGCCGAACACATAGCCTGGCACCAGCTCGCCGCCTGCTTTCACCACCCTGTGGCAGGGCAGGCCATCGGGCGCGTGAGCCACGGCCCGTGCGGCTCTCCTCGCAGCTTTGGGGTTGCCGGCCAATGCGGCCAGAAGGCCGAAGGTGGCCACTTTGCCCTCTGGGATGTTGGCGATGAATTGATAAATTAGTGCGCGGTATTCTTGCTCGGACAATCTCTTCACCTGGTTTCATATCGAAATATTTATGGTCCGATGTGTGCTCACAACACAAATCATGTCTATACGTGCTCAATGGGATAGACCTCAAAATTGGCTAATCTCGGATGACTTTACGGCTAACAAAAAATCTTCAGGCGCTTTCGTCACGCGCAGCTTTACAAAATCCATTGGAGGCATATAGTCTTTAAGAATCGGTAGGCAATCTGCCAGATGATTCTGCCGGTATCCGATGACCGGATCAGATAGCAAGGAGAAGCCAAAGTCTCTGTATAGTTTGATTGCACGATAACTGGATGGCTGGGTATGCAGATAAACTGGATAATCGTTCCTGTCAATGGCCTTCATTACAATGGAAAGAAGCGCTCTTCCAATCCCGAAACCCTCATAGCTTTTTACAACCTTGAACCAATGTATCGTCATGATTTTCTCGTATGATTGCCATGCAAAGCACGTCCCGACAGGCGTATCATTTTTATCACAAGCGAATAAGCATTTCTGAAAGAACAAGTCTTCTTTGCTGCCATAGACAGCATGAAAAAAACTTGTCATCATACCTGAATTCTCTTTTGCTTCTTCTGGATCATCAAAATGGATTCTTTTCCAAAGATCCAATTCGCTTTTCTGGCAAGTCCTGACATAATATCCTAGCGGCAGCTCCGATAATGCACTGAGATTTAGTTCATTGCACATCATGAATAGATTTTTGTCTGGAATTTCCTGCTTCATGTGCGTTCTCCCTACACGACGTCGTATTTGCTCATTTTAGGTATTTTATGTTATATAGGCTGGCACCTCATCGTTGCACGATATTGTCATATGCACTCCGAAATGATGGGCCGGGGCGGAGCCCGGCCCCTACTGCTAAGCAGGGATTAGCAGCTCCCTACCCGCCCTTGTTTTTGCCAGAGGCAAAAATTCAAGGGGGGATGTCGCTGCAGCGACAGGGGGGATTTCTGCGACAACTCATAAACAATCGCTCGGCCTGCTCATCCTGATGTTCAAATATCTTGACCTCAGGGAAGCGGGCATACGGCAGCTGATGTTACTTATCTCCTTGCGGAAGGTACTCCTTAGCTTTAATAAGCTGTTTTGTTATAGTATCAACGTTCTGCCATACCGTTTCTTTTGTAAAATACAAGTGGTATCCGCCTTCTATCTCTACCTGCATCAATGATTTGTTGATACCACTCAGCTGGTGTCGTAGAACCAACGAAACGATGGTACAGAAACTTTTCCGATTCATTCCAACACACGTTCATGGCACTTCTGTAGATCATCGGAAATTTCGTAGTTTGAGGCTTAATGCACAATATACTGGATTCATCTATCCAAATTCTAGTTATGGGTTCAGACTTCACATGCTTCTCCTTCTGCCACAATGATCAAAGAGGCTGGCACCGCTCACACACAAACCCGCTCGTGCTACCCGTCTTGATCTTCTGAATCACCGCACCGCACTTCGGACAGGGTTGGCCTTCCTTATACCCGATCAGCATCTCCTTGAACCCGCCGGGCTCGTCATATAGCCCGTTTTCATAGGATGCTCCGCCAAGATCCAGCGCCTGCTGTAAATAGGAGCGCATTGTGTCAAAAATGCGCCGACGCTCCTCCATTGTGAGCGCCTCGATAGGCCGCATTGGATGGATCTTCGCCAGAAAGAGCAGATCCTGAATGTAGAAATTGCCAATGCCGGCAATGGCATCCTGCCGCAGCAGGAAGGTCTTGATGGGCAGCTTTCGCCTGCCTAACAGGCGGTCAAACTCTTCAAAGGTGAACTCGTCTGACAAGGGGTCTGCACCCAAGCTGTCGGTCATCGGGTGTGGTTCACCGGGCCCGATCAGGTGCAGGTAACCCAGAAACCAAAAGCCGATGGAAAGGCTGCACCCGTCGGTGAAGCGGAGCACGATGCGCCATTTTTCGCGGGGGCCTTCTCCTGGGCCGTAGAGCACCACATTGCCGCCCATATTGAGGTTCAACGCCAGGCGGCTGCCGTCATCGAGCGGCAGGAAAGCCCATTTGCCCTTTGAGGTGGCTCCAAGGATTGTGCGGCCCTCAATGCGTCGCAGGAATTCCTCGGGAGTAAGGTTCAGGCATTTGGGATTGGCGATCTCAACACCGGACAACGTCTTGCCGGCAAGCGCTGCATGCATTTGCTCCGCCAGGTGGCGGATCTCCGGATATTCGGGCATGAGAGCTCTCCTTTGCGTGCGGTTCATGGTGAAGAAAACCCCGGCTTGCCCTGCGGCGAGCCGGGGTGAGTGTCATTTCTGTCAGCCGCCTTTGGGGATGTAGGGGATGATCGAGCGGGCCACATTCTGGGCTGTCAGTGTCTGCAAATAGACTTCACCGGGGCCGGTCAGCCTCACATGGAACAGGCCCTCACCGCCGAAGAAGATGTTCTTGATGCCCTTCACCGTCTCCAGTGACACGGTGACGTTGGGCGAATAGGCGGCCAGGTTGCCGTTGTTGACCATATAGGTCTGGCCGGGCGCCAGCACATACTTTTCCAGGCTGCCGTCGATCTCCAGGAACACGCGGCCAGGCCCTGTGATCTTCTGCATGATGAAGCCCTCGCCGCCAAACATCGACACACCCAGGCTGCGTTTCAAGTGCACAGTGAGAGAAACAGTGCTGGATCCGCAAAGGAATGCGCCCTTTTGCGCGATGATGCACTGGCCGGGGCCCAGGTCCAACGCCAAGATCGTGCCAGGGAAGGAAGACGCACATGCGATCATGCCGGCCCCGCCCTCTGCGGTATAGGTGTTCAGAAAGACGGAGTCGCCGGAGAACGCGCGCCCAAGGCCACCCATCAGGCCGCCTTTCATGTTGGTGTCCATCCGCATGTTGGGGCTCATCCAGCTCATGCCGCCGGCCTCTGTCACAACTGACTCGCCGGGCTGCAGGGCCATGATGACCACGGGGAAGGCACCGCCTTTGATTTCATGCTGCATATCGATCCCTCCAAACCTGATTTGGTTTATTATACCATATACTGCTCTTGTATTTAATGATATCACGATACATTTCTTCCGTAAAAGAACACCGCCGGGAAATTTATTCCGGCGGTGCGTTGGCAAATGGGGTGATAACCCTGTGGTGATTATCTGTCCTGCTCCTTGATCTGCGCCCGACGCACCAGCAAATAGCTGAGCACCACACAGACCGAAGACACCAGTAGCAGCGTGAGCATGCCCAGCCACACATTGGGGTTGGCTCCCAGGCCCATCACAGCCATGAAAGCCTCTGCGAGCCGGCTCAGCAGTGTGCCGCCGGTTGCGCTGCTGATGATGGGAAGGACGGTGAAGAACACGGCAGGGGAGAGTGAGACCGCAATTTTCCAGCCCTTGCTCATGCGGTAATACAGCATTGTCAGAAACCAGCCGAAGGCAATGGAGAGCAGGTTGAACGCCAGTGTCCAAAGTTGCAGGCCGGCATATGCGGCGTTGGGGTAGAGCTGGATTGCCACCATTTGCTCCGGCTGCAGGATCAACTGCAGCAGGCCGTACAGTGCTGTATCAAATACCGTGAGGGCCACTGCCACTGCCCCAATGGTCATCAGGCCGCCCAGATAGAATTGCCTGCGGGTTACGCCATTGGCCTGCATAAAGAGGTAACCGGGCTTGAATGCGTTCAGACCTGCCACGAACAGGAAGATTGCCGTTGCCAGCCGCATGCCGTTGAATTCAAAGTTCCAGTTGGTCATCACCAGATTCATGGTTACGCCCGCGATGTTGATGAGCACCATCACAGCATAAAAGATGATCACTGGCCTGATTGTCTCGTGGATCATATAGTGAAAGACTTTTGCTATCCGGTTCATGGTTGCGCCCCCTTCACTCGTTGGTCAGATCAATGAACAGCTTTTGCAGCGTGGCCGGTGTGACGTCCAGATTCAGCTCCCTGGCTCTGGCCAGCGACACTTCATCCAGCGCCTCGTGCAGTGTAGCCGTCTTGAACCGGCCCATTGTCTCCACGGCGATCACGCTGCGGCCCGCTGTGAAGCCATCCACCGCTGAGGCCTCGCCGGAAACGGCGCAAGCGGTGTGCAGCAATTCTTCCACGCTCTGATGCAGCAGCACCTGGCCTTGCTTGATGATGATTGCGTCTTCCAGCACCTCGGCCACCTCGTCAATCAGGTGGGTGGAAATCACCACAGTGCAGGGTCTCTCGCTGAAGCGGGCGATCAGCTCCCGGTAGAAGATGGCCCGGTGGTTGGCGTCCAGCCCCAGCACTGGTTCGTCCAGCAGCAGCACCGGCGCGCCGGATGCCAGCGCCAGCACTGCCTTGAAGATGGAGAGGTAGCCGGTGGAAAGCGCCTTGATCTTCTTCCTTGTATCCAGTGAGAACTTCTTTGCCAACTCATCGGCATACTTCCGGTCAAACGCCGGGTAAAACTCCGCCGTCCAGCGGAACGCCTCCTTCACCCGCATCGCCCAGGGGTAGAGGTTCTTTTCGGTCATATAGAAGATCTTCGCCTGGGCGTCGGCGTTTTCGGTGGCCTGCTCTCCCTCCACCAATGCATCGCCCGATGTGGCAAAAAGCTTGTTGGCGATGATATTGAGCAGTGTGGTCTTGCCGGCGCCGTTGCGGCCCAATAGGCCGTAGATGCGGTTGGGCGCAAGCGCCAGGTTCACATCGTCCAGCGCCACGGTGGAACCGAAGTGCATCGTCAGGTGTTTGGTCTCAATTGCGTTCATCCTCATCGCTCCTCTCGATCATGGTGATCAATTCATCCTGGCTGATGCCAAGCTTTCGGGCTTCTGTGAGCATCGCCAGCACATAGTCCTGATAAAACGATTTGCGGCGCTTGTCTCCAATGATCTTCTTTGCGCCTGTTGCCACAAACATGCCCACACCCCGTTTCTTATAAATGATGTTTTCGTCCACCAGCAGCCCGACGCCCTTGGCGGATGTGGCCGGGTTGATCCGGAGAGTGACGGCCATTTCGGTTGTGGAGGGGATCTGGGTTTCCTCCTCAAACACGCCCTTCAAAATGTCGTCCTCGATGGATTCAGCCAGCTGGATAAAAATTGGCTTGTCGCTTTTGAAATCCAGCAGCATGGGAGCCTCCCTTCTGGTTTGGTGGTTAAGAGGTTAATTAGTTGACTAGTTAAGTATATGCGGGCATATGATGGTTTGTCAAGAGGTTTACTCCACTTTTTTTGAAAATAAAGCCACCTCGCGTTGAAGAAGACCGAGAGGCCATGTAGGGGCGGCTGGTCGTAGCCTTCGGCTACTGCTCGCCATGAAACCTGGCTCACGAGCTGCCCGCCATGCAGAAACGCCAACGAGAACCAGCCTGCAAAGAAAAGCCACCCTGCTCGGGTGGCTTTACGAATAAACAAAATAGCTTGAACAAGGCGGTCAATGTAGGGGCGGGGCTCTGTACCCGCCCCAATAAAAACGCATCGTATACTACTTCAGCGCAACCACAATCTCCCCGGCATCCTTCTCCAGCATAAACTGCCCCTTCCCATGAGCTCCAACCACTTCATAATCGCCCAGGAACCCAGTGAGGCTCATTTCGCCCTTTTCGTTGGTTACTGCAGTTTCCTTTGTCCACCACTCGCCCTTGATCTTCTCCATGAGCGCCGTGTAGGCGGGCTTGATGCTGTTGTCCTTGCGAAGGACCCCGCTGGGCGCGCCCAGCCACTTGCCGTCGTTGAAGTCCCAGGCGGTGATGGCCTCCACGAGGGGGTGGCGGAAGAGTTCGGTCACCATCTCCACCATTTCCCGCGCCTGGCGGTCTTCACCCTCCGGTGTGGATGGCCATTCGGGGATTTGGTAGTCGTTCAGGTCGTCGATTTCCGGCGGCATGATGTGGCCGGAGATCAGCGTGTTTTCGGTGAAGTGGATCGGCAACCCGAAGTGATCAAAGCGCGCCAGCACCTCGTGCAGCTTTTCCAGGCCCCAGTAGCCCTGGTGCTGGTGGCTCTGGATGCCGATCACGTCAATCGGGATGCCGCTGGCCAGGCAACCTTCCAGCAGGATCTCATAATTGGTGGAAACGTTGAAATCGTTGAGCAGCAGCGTGGCACCGGGGTTTGTTTCCCTGGCAGCCTGGAAAACTTCGCGGATGATGCCGATGCGACCCAGGTCTTTGCAGATCCGGGTGATTGCGTTGTCGTATTTATCAAAGATCGGCATGATTACCACTTCGTTGATCACGTCCCACATATCGATCACGCCCTGGAATTTCCCCACATCGCGGCGGATACGCGCAAGCTGCTTTTCCAATATCACGTCGTTGGGATACTGCATCAGCCAGTCGGCGCATACGGTGTGCCAGCACAGCGGGTGGCCTTTCAGTGTGACGCCCTTTTCGCGCAGCCACTGGGCGGCCTTCATGGTGACTTCGCCCATGTCCTGCCCCTCCACGGGTTCGTAGCGCCCCCAGTAGAAGGGCAGCGTGCCGTAGTTGTAGAGCGCCAGCCATTTGTCCATTCGGTCCAGCAGGAATTCCTCCCGGGCTGGGTCGGTGCCTTTGGCCAGCTCCACAGCGTCAAAGGCGCCGCAGCCAAACAAGAATTTGTGGCCGGTCTGGCTGATCCTGAGTTCTTTGCCCACCGCCGGGGTGCCGTCGGGGTTGAGCACGCGGATGGTCTTGGTAGAAACACGGTGTGCCAACTTGTGATCCATCAGATTCACCTCATGTTTGTGATCAGTGGCTGAGACAATTATACAAAACTGGGTCTTGTGCGTAAAGCGCTGGGCTGGCTGGTGCAGCTTATGGAGCTAGTGTATATTCTGGCATTCCGTATATGCTTGTAACCGGTGATTGACAGCTTTGCAGGGTTGCATCCATATTTACAACCTACCCCCCTCTGGTCTACAATATCAAAAAAATGAAATGAGATCGCCGATGAACAAGGTCACCATTCCGGAAGGGTATCGCCCCCCATTGTCCATCTATGAGACACAGCGCGCCATCGAGCTCATCAAGAGAGTGTTCCAGGAGCGGCTGAGCAAGGCACTGAACTTGAAGCGTGTATCTGCCCCGCTGTTTGTCGAGGAGCAGTCCGGCCTCAACGACAACCTCAATGGTTACGAGCGGCCCGTCGGGTTTGATATCCCGGCTGTGGGCGGTAATGGCCAGGTGGTGCAGTCCCTTGCAAAATGGAAGCGGCTGGCGTTGAAGCGTTATGACTTCTATGTGGGCAATGGCCTTTATACCGATATGAATGCCATCCGCCGCGACGAAGAGCTGGACAACATCCACTCGATCTACGTCGATCAGTGGGATTGGGAAAAGGTGATCCGCCGGGAGGATCGCAATCTGGATTATCTTGAGCAGACGGTCCGGCTCATCGTGGGCGCCGTCTGCGATACCAACGAGGCGCTGGAGGCGGAGTTCCCGCAGCTTGCTGTCAAGCTCGGGCGGGATGTCACCTTCATCACCTCGCAAGAGTTGGAGGATCTCTATCCAGATCTCACGCCCTCAGAGCGCGAAAACCGGTTTGTGCACGACCATGGCACCGTATTCATATCCCAGATCGGCGGCAAACTCCGCTCCGGCAAGCCCCACGACGGCCGCGCCCCGGACTATGACGACTGGTCGCTCAATGGAGACATCCTGTTCTGGAATGAGGTGCTTGGCCGGGCCTTTGAGATCTCCTCGATGGGCATCCGGGTGGACGAAGAATCCCTTGACCGGCAGCTGTCCCTAGCCAATTGCGACGACAGGCGCAAGCTGCCGTTTCATAGCATGCTACTGAACGGCGAGCTCCCGCTGTCGATCGGCGGCGGAATCGGCCAATCGAGGCTTTGCATGCTGATGATGGGCACAGCGCACATCGGCGAGGTGCAGAGCAGCATCTGGGACCAGGCGACGCGGGATGCCTGCGAGGCTGCTGGGATCATGCTGTTGTGATTGGTTGTTTTTGTACGTTATCAAGTGAGAGCGGTCTTCCGTTGGGAGGCCGCTTTTATTATGGTGCATTGTCGTGCCTAAGTCGGCTATCTGATTTAAAGATATTTCATTTGAAATATCTGCCAAAATCGTCTAGAATTCTTATCATTAACGGAATATCCGAGGTTTTATATGCTCTCACGAGTTCTCAGCATGGGCCTGATGGGCATCGACGGCTACCCGGTCACCGTGGAGGCGGACATCTCCTTCGGCATGCCGCTGTTTGAAATCGTCGGCCTGCCCGATGCCGCCGTAAAGGAAAGCCGTGAGCGCGTGCACTCTGCCATCAAGAACTCCGGCATGGATTTCCCCACCGAGCGCACGGTGCTCAACATGGCCCCGGCCGACGTGCGCAAGGAGGGCCCCATTTACGACTTGCCTATCGCGCTTGGCCTGCTGGCCGCATCCGGGCAGGTGCGGGCTAAGAGCCTTGAAGGCATGCTGTTCCTGGGTGAGCTGGGCCTGAATGGCGAGGTGCGCGGCATCCGCGGCGCGCTGCCAATGGTGCTGGCCGCCCGCGACGCAGGCATCAAAAGGGCTGCGCTGCCGCATGAGAACGCCGTGGAGGGTGCGTGCGTGGAAGGCGTGCAGATCCTGCCGGTGAAGTCACTGCGGGAGTTGGTGCAGGGCCTCAACAACCCGGCCACGATGCAATTCCTGCCCCACGCGCCGTGGACTGCCGAGGAGACCCAGCCGGAGTTTGACAGCGACGACATCAGCCGCATCAAGGGCCAGCATGGAGCCAAGCGGGCGCTGGAGGTGGCGGCGGCTGGGTCCCACAACCTGCTGATGATCGGCCCTCCGGGTTCCGGCAAGTCAATGATGGCCCGCACAATCCCCACGATCATGCCCGATCTCACCTTTGAGGAGGCCATCGAGGTCACCAAGCTCTACAGCATCAACGGCGAGCTTGACCGCAGCAGCGGCATTATACGCAAGCGCCAGGTGCGCACACCTCACCATACGGCCACCACAGTGTCGCTGGCCGGCGGCGGCAACCCGGTGCACCCCGGCGACATCAGCATGGCCCATTGCGGCGTGCTTTTCATGGACGAGCTGCCGGAGTTCAACCGCAACGCGCTGGAGGTGCTGCGCCAGCCGCTGGAGGATGGCAAGATCACGATCGCCCGCGCCACCGGGAGCTTCCAATTCCCGGCTCGGTTCATGCTGGTGGCGGCGATGAACCCTTGCCCCTGCGGCTACTACGGCAGCAAGGTGCGGGAGTGCCGCTGCACGCA
This sequence comes from Bacillota bacterium, assembly GCA_023421955.1. Lineage (GTDB taxonomy): Bacteria > Bacillota > Clostridia > Christensenellales > UMGS416 > JAEYRA01. The sequence continues at coordinate 34,217 of JAEZSE010000050.1, read as the reverse complement.
GAGCCAGATCACCAACTATCTGGGCCGCATTTCCGGCCCGTTGCTGGACCGCATGGACATTCAGGTGGAGGTGGGCGCTGTGGAATACAGCCAGCTCACCGGCAAATCCGGCGGAGAGCCCTCCAGCATAGTTCGGAAGAGGGTGAACAACGCTCGGCAGATGCAGGCGGAGAGATTCAAAGGGCAGGGGATGCTCACCAACGCCGGCATGGGGCCGATGCAGCTGGAGGAGCACTGCAAGCTGGATGCGGCAGGGCATGCGATGATGGAGAAGACATTCAAGGCCTATGGCCTCAGCGCCAGGGCGTTCACGAGGATATTGAAGGTGGCAAGGACGATTGCTGATCTGGAGGGTGCGGAGAGCATTTCGGACAGGCACTTGGCCGAGGCGATACAGTATCGGGTGTTGGATCGGAAGTATTGGGGGCAGGGGTGAGTGAACCGGACAATGTATGATTACTTATGATCAATCACCTTCTTAATAAATAGCGCTATTATTTGTTGCTAAATATTGACATCGGCTGACGGTGTAATTATTATGTTGAAATATAAGGACATTACCATGTTTATACAATGGACATATAACGTTTTGAGGTGATGTAGGATATGGCTCTTGTTTCTTGTCCAAATTGCGGGAAAAGTGTTAGTGATAAAGCGGCTATCTGCCCTGGTTGCGGATTCAATCTTCTCCAAGCATCTTCGTTTAGCCAGGGAACCCACCAACATATAGTGTGTAAGGAATGTGGTGTTGAGAATGAAGATAATGCTACTTTGTGCGTAAATTGTGGATATCCTTTAGGTTTTACGGAGCAACCGCCACAGAAAGTTGAGGTCACTAATGTCTCGTTACCCAAGATCAAGCAGAAATCAAAAAAGATTCTTGTGGGAATATCTTTAGTTGCGATTTTGTTAGTGGTGGCTACTTTGGTTTTTGTCCAAATTAGGAAGCAAAATGCTATTGCAACAGCCGAACGAATTAGTGAAGAATATGGACGAAATCTGAGCACTGCGATTTACACGATGCTTACTGGCGGTGCAACCGCTGAAGAGGCAGGTAACTTAATAAAAAACGTATGGTATAACACTATATATGAAGAAAGTGACGAAACTACTGATAAATATACTCGCAAAAATAATGGTACCGGTAGTTACTATGACGACTTTAACGACTCTTTAGCAGTCTTGTTCTCTGATTCTTCGTTTGATGACTCCGTATCACGAATTGAAGAGAATCAAGAACAAGTAGCCACATTAGTAAAGAGCATGGCAAGTCCTCCTGAGGAATATGAAGATGCATACACCTCGCTTAAGGAGTATTATGATGCCTACTTACGTTTAACTAATCTTGTAACCAATCCAACTGGAAGCCTCCAAACGTTCTCAAGTAACTTCAACGAGGCGGATACTTCCTTTGCTAATTGTTATAGCAAGATGAAGATTTATGTAGATTAGCACTGTGGTTTACCTTCTTTTGAAGATTATCATAAGCTACTCGGTACACTCAGCGAGTCAACTTCTGTGAGCAGATAATTAGAAGATCATGAACGTTGGTTGGTGAATTGTATTATCAATATCTCTTAAAATCCCAAACCCTCACCACACATGACGGCTTCCGCACCTGGCAGCCCGTCTACGAAGAAACCCTCGTTGACCCCTCCGAAACCTCCATCCTCATCGTGGACATGTGGGACAGGCACTGGTCCCGCGGGGCGACAGTCCGCTGCGGCCTGCTGGCGGAGAAGATCAACAGCGTCGCGACGGCAGCCCGAGAGAAGGGCATCCTGATTGTCCACGCCCCGTCTGACACTATGGAGTTTTACAAAGATGCCGAGGCCCGGCAGCGCTTCTTTTCCGTGCCGCTGCTGGAAAACATCCCGGAGCCGGTTTCCATCGATGACTACCCCTTGCCGGTGGACGCCTCCGACGATGGCAGCGATACCGCGGATGATGGTTTTCCGCCGAACACGCAGGTCTGGTCACGGCAAACGGAGATGATCCACATCGACCAAAGCCGGGATGTGATCTGCGGCGATGAGGGAGACCAGCTCTTTTCCTACCTGAGTGAGAAGGGGATCAAGTTCCTCATCTATATGGGCGTGCACACCAACCTGTGCGTGCTCCACCGCTCCTTCGGCATCAAGAAGATGCTCCGGCGCGGTATGAAAACCGCGCTGGTCCGCGACCTCACTGACGCCATGTATAACCCCGGGATGCCGCCCTATGTCAGCCATGAAGAGGGCACGCGGCTGATCGTGGAGTTCATTGAGAAGAAATACTGCCCAACAATGGATTCACGCCAACTTGAATAGGTTGAGAAGCCAGCAACCAAAAGCGATGCGCCTCATTGCAAGTACAACAGACTATGGGTCAATCGCTGCGATCCAGGCTGCCATTGTTCGAAGCGCAAGCTCCAGATTGCCAAATTGGCAATGATTCTCTGCATTCTCCTTTTCGGTGAAAATCCTGCCTGTGAATGACCTGACTTGGGTTAGACTGCGTTCCATCTGATAATACATATTCATGTCAACAAAGTGATCCTGTGTACCCGTCATCAGTAAGAAATCCTGCTTGACCTGTCTTGCAATCTTCCTAAGCGAAAAGAGTTTTAGCTTTCGGAAATACTGATATGGCGTTTCCACACCCATCACATGCATGCCATGATCGATTCCCCAAAATGTGTATGGGTCGCGCTTCATTTTGATCGCCAGCACCGTGTTCATAACCACCGCCAGATGCAGGGAGACTGTCACCCAGAGAAAGACCGCGGTAACTAGCCCTCTCCGTGTCGATACAACCTGATAGAAATCTAGCATGGGTCCCCAGGCGATCACTCTCCTGATTCTCTTCTCATCAATGGCAGATCTGGGAGCCAGATACCCGCCAAGGGAGAGGCCAATCAATGTGACTCTCTCAAGCCTAAGCGCATCAAGAACGGCCTTGACCGGTTTCTCCCACTCTTGGGTCATTGGATAATGCTGCTTCATCAGCACTTCACCTTGCCCGGGCCCTTCAAAATAATAGAAGTGATACCCATGATCAGCAAAATAGAGCATGATCGGGACCAGTTCTTCCTTATAACAATCAAACCCTCCTGTCATCAGTATGGTTTTTCGGGAGTCTCCATTTCTGCTGGGCGGCGCATACCAAACAGGAAGATGGATGGAATCATAGTGAACGCTTAATTCAATGATTCGCCCCTCGAGGAAATATGGCTCATATGCCTTGCGAAACAGATTCACCAACCTGTCGTAATTGGATTCCTTTTCCGGGTCTGAGTAACTCATAAAGAAATCGATTGCTCGATAACAACAGACTTCTTGTAAAACATCTCCTTCCTGGTTCGCTTTTAGCGCAAGGAGCAGGAATTCTCTCTTCCAGTCCTCCAAATTCTGGATTCGCCCGGCGGCTTGTTTGATTTCTTCTTCCGGGATATTCCCGAAGGTCAACCACCGGTTCATCTGATAGTTCAAATTTGGGTCCTTGTGAAACTGATATGTTCCAACTGTAAATTGATAACTCATCTGATGCCCTCCCAAATTGAATCTGTCATCTGATTCATTTCTTCCAGGAGGCTATGAGAATAGAACGGGATAGTTATGCGCTTCCTGTTCAACTCTCTTTTTACTTCTTCCACAAATATCCCGCTGCCTTCTGTCAGACAATTTTCATAGAGACTCCGATTGAAGTGCTCTTGGTCCAACTCCTTCATAGAAACTGTTGCATAATAGTCAAAGGCCTGTTGTATCTCAATCCGTCGGTTCACTCCACAGGTAGGAGAACCATCGATGCCCACAATCCCTATGACATGATATCCAGATTTCACATAATCACAGAGTTCATGGACCACCTCGCGAGCAATAAGGCGGTAAATAGTGCGGGTATAAAGCAGAAAGAATGGCAGGATCACTGGCCGCATCCGGTATAGAAATGTCTTTTTACTCTCAAATGCCAGCCACATCATAGGCTTCAGGATTCCGCCCCACGTCTGCTGCTCGGGGCATTTCATCTGGATAATGGCTGTTTCCCGATCAACTGCGCCGTGTACGATCTCGTTGACACAGCAGCTTCGAAACGCACCGCCCAGGTATCTTGCGTTCATATTAAGCAAGCAATGGGATAGGAAGATGACCTTTCCGCTTCGCCTGTCCTGAAGCTTTCTTTTAAGCTGCTCCATTTTATTCATAAAGAATGCCTCCTTCTGATTCGGTTTAGATGCTAAACCATTAAGTACAACCGATTCAGGTGTGTATGACTGGTTGTATCCTCAAATCTTTTTTTTGCTTAAGCCCAGATATGTTTCGAGATGTTTGCCTGCAAGTTCCAGTATCTCTTTGAAAGCCGCCAACTTCTCGTGCGGAATGTGTTTGATAAGGTTTTCCATGGATTGGTCCATTTTCTGATGGAAGTGCTCGTGTTTCCGAAAAACTTCCAGCCCCTTTTCCGTAAGGCTGAGAGCAATCTCCTTGGAAAAGGTTTCATTTCTCTCTTTCTGCACATAGCCTCTTGTAACCAGCTTCGATATGAGCTGAGATATTGCACCCTTTGTTACGCCAAAGGCAATGCACAATTGGGTGACCGTATTCCCAGCCCCCTTTCCGATCGCCTCGATCATGTTCATCTCGGAGGGGAACAGCACGTTCCCATCACCGACCTCAAACGGCATCTTTTCCAGCTTGTTGTATCTGTTTACGAACTTATTGATGTCTGCCCGAATCTGATAGAGATCATCCATGTGCTCACCCCATCCAGTTTAGCAACTAAACAATTAATTGTCAAGCCTTGGCATTTTGATCAAACACACACGGCCATTTCTGTTGCCTTTGCGTATTTCAGCGCATATTGAATAGTAGAGCCCAGATGCCGGGCAAAAAATGGAGTGATTTTATGATTGGAAACGAGATCCATTACTTCTCCTGCGGAAACACTGCCAAAGGGTTCAGAACCATGCTGGACACCAATGTGTCCGGGCTGGACAAACTCTACATACTGCGTGGCGGCCTGGCCGCAGAGAAAACCGAGTGGATAAAACAAATCGGTGCACTGTGGCAGCAGGGTGGGCAGGATGTGGAATACCTGCACTGCGCACTGGATCAAGACGCTTTGGAAGGCGTGATCTCACCGGGTTTGTCCAGCGGAGTTATCACTGCTGAACCACCCCACACAATGGCTGTCGCCGGTGAAACCATTGAGTGCGGTGTGATCAACGCACGAGTGTTGGACGAGCGATTGGACCGCGTGGGTCAGCTCCACCAGGCCATCGCCACCAATATGTCCGATGCGGTTGCATGCTTTGCGGCAGCGCTGCGCATCCATGACGATTGGGAAACCATCTACATATCTGCAATGGACAAAGCTGCCCACAGCAATGCCACCGCTCAGTTGATCGAAGGCATTCTGTCCGGCAAGGAGCTACAAAAGACTGCCGTGGTTAAGCACCGCTTTCTTGGCGGAGCAACACCAGCCGGCCCAATGGACTGCATTCCCAGCCTGACCAGGGGGTTGCAGCGGCGGGTTTTCCTCAAAGGGCGGCCGGGAACAGGAAAGTCCACGCTGCTCAAGCAACTGGCAGCAGCAGCGCAAAGCAAGGGCTTCGATACCGAGATATACCACTGCGGTTTCGACCCGGACAGTCTGGACATGGTCATCCTGCGGGAGCTTGGCACTGCCGTGATCGACACCACCGCGCCACACGAGTATTTCCCCAGTGAGGAATCCGACGAAATCTTTGACCTGTATGAAAAGATCATCACGCCTGGCACCGACGAAGCCAACGCCGACCACCTGCAGGAGATTGCCTCCGCCTATAAAGCTAAGATTCAGGAGGGCACTGCCCACCTGGCCAAGGTGAAATCCACCCGTGACAAGCTGGAGAGTATGTATCACAGTGCAATTCCAGCGGGGGACAGGGAAAAAGCCAGGGATAGGCTGTTTGCTCTTTGCACTGAGTTGGTTAATTTAGCTTAACTCAAAGTATTACTATCATTTGCTAAGTACAGAGTACGATACAGAAGATGTAAAGAACCCCGGCCCATTCGTACCGGGGTTCTCATATCATACATAGTCCTTGGGCACGTACCGACTGAGGGAGCATCAACTGATGCGTTCCTTTTTGCCAAAGGTTTTCGGATATGAGTCTCAATCTTGATATGCTTTTTTCGAGACCTGATCGATTAACGACGGGAAAATCGGTTTGATTATATTACCAACCTTGTGCAGCGAAGTCATCAATTCCTCGCGTTTCCTTTTTTGCATGGCACTCAAAATGACTTTCGCACACCAACTTACACTCCGAGCACCTGTTTCAACGGGACTGACGCCGCCCACTGGCCGGCCGTCGAGCCCGATCGCCCTGCTTGATATCCCGGTGGCCACCCACGGTGGATAAACCGAAGTGATCGTAACGCCGCTGGCTTCGATTTCCAGCCGCAACGACCCAAAGAAACCATCCAGTGCATACTTACTCGCTGCATAAAATGAGCAATTCGGTGAACAGGCTTTCCCCGCACCGCTGTTGACGACGACAATTCGGCCTCTTGTCTGCTTCAGGTATTTCAACGCATGGTGCGTGCAGTAGACGCTTCCCCAAAAATTCACGGACATTACTTTCTCGGCCGAAGACAAATCCTGCATTTTATCAAACCTGGAAGCATGTCCGATGCCTGCGTTGTTGATTAACGTATCGATCTTTCCATATTCGCCGATGGCATGGTCGATGAGTCTGCGGCATTGGCCGTCGTCGGATATATCCGTCGGCACTGCGATTGCACTGCCCCCTTTTTGGCGGCATAAATCTGCGACATGATCCAGCTCATTCGCGTTCCGGGCTGCCAGTGTGAGCCAGGCTCCCTGCCCAGCAAGCTGTAAGGCAAGCTCTCGACCAATGCCCGACGAAGCGCCTGTTATGATAATTGAATTACCGAAGAAAGGTTTCTGTCTCATTGGGATCCCTCCAAAATGATTTATTCATGAACGGGGACTCTTGTGTCTAGAAGAAATTGAAGCGTAATTCTTGAACCATATTATTCATTATTATCTATATTATAGCGCAAGAAATACAAACATGAAAATATATTAATGATAAATTAAGCCTAGAAGTCTTGCAGCGCTAATCGTTCCGAATGACGGATTAGTCGGGTAATAAGTGATTGACTACCCAATAAAACAAAATCCTCGGCAGAACACAAAGAATCCCGGCAAATATGCCGGGACTCTTTGTATCAATCATTGTTTAAGATTTGGTGGAGGCGGAGGGAATCGAACCCTCGTCCGAAAAAGCCCCAGCGCCACTTTCTCCGAGCGCAGCCGTTGTTTTAAAATTCCTCTGGCTCCGGGCCCCCCACGGCTGGGTCCCGGTCAGAGTAGCTTCATATTATCCCGCCGGCTTCAAAGCTTGGTCCGGTTGGTTCCCTGCTAAATGACGCCGTTGGCCCTCTACGCAGGACTCGAGGCAACGACGGGTCGCCTTAAGCGGCGACCGGAACGAGATTGTCGTTCTGATTTGTTTTGTTTTGCCCGGCTATTAACGTGGATCCGAACAACCACGGCTCGCTTGCAACGCCTCAAACTTCCCCGTCGAAACCAGTACGCCCCCATATTTGGTGGCTTGTGATCGACAAAGCGATTTTTAGCTTGATAATTATATCACAATTCCAATCAAAATAAAAGAGGTCGCCAGCAGTTATGAATGATATTCAACATTCTGCCTATTGTGCTTTGTTTGATTTTTTTACTTTCTGGTGGTATAATTTGGACGTTTCAACAGGCATTTGATGGATGCTGAAGGAGCAACGATGAGCAAGAAGGCTCGGCGGTATTTGTTGGTTCTGGCGGCGCTGATTTCGGTGTCCGCCTTTGTTGGTTTTCTGTTTTTCAGGGATTACCAAAACCTGCAAACACTCAACGCCGAGAAAGCTGCCATCACAGCCGAGTTGGACTCCAAAACAAAGGACAACGAGGAGCTGCAGGCAAAGCTGAATGATTCTGGCAGTGACTCATTTGTGGAGCGGATGGCAAGAGAGCTCCTTGGCTGGGTGAAGCCCGGAGAGATCAAGATTGTTGATAAGGACAATTGACAGACAATCAACGAGTGATGCAAAGGCGCGTTCCCGGGGGGAATGCCTTTTTTATGTGAGGGCATGAATGGATAACATGAAGCGGAGGATGGCGGCCATCGACATTGGCTCCAATTCGGTGAGGCTGATGATCGCCGACGTTGGCCCCGGTGGTGTCATAGAGCCAGTCAAGAAAGAGCTGGTGACAACTCGCATTTATGAGGGATTGGCACGTACCGGCAAGCTTTCGACTGTTGCGGTCGACCGCACACTGGCAGCTATCAATATCTTGAAAGATAAGGCCCGACAGTCCGGCGCGGCATCGTTGCATTGCTTTGCTACCGCAGCCGTACGGGAAGCATCCAACCGCGATGATTTCCTTGCCAGAGCTTTGAAAGAAACGGGTATGGTTGTGGATGTGCTTAGCGAGGAGCAGGAAGCTCGCGTGGGGTTTGTCGGCACGCAGGAGCAAGGGCCCAGGGGCGCGCTGGACATCGGCGGCGGCAGTACTGAGGTCGCAGTGGGTGTAGGGCATGATGTGCACTGCTCGGTGAGCCTGAAACTAGGCGCCGTAAGAGCTCTCGAGAAGTACCCGCTGGGGGACATAGCTGATCCGCTCGCTCTGGAGGCAATGCGGCAATGGGTTGCCAACGTGCTCCGCGCAGATTGCGCCGTGGCCAAGGATTGCGCCGCGCAGCTCAGCGGCATCCGCTGGACCGGCATTGGCGGCACAATCACCACGCTGGCTGCAATTGATTTGAAACTGCAGAAATATGACAGCACCCGCGTGCAGGGCCATGGCTTTACTCGCGCCGTGGTGGAGAAAACGCTGAGCAAGCTCGAGCAAACTCCACTGGAGAAGCGTCGGCAGATTGCGGGATTGCAGCCAGAACGGGCCGATATCATCGTGGGCGGTTTGGTGATTCTGTCCGAATTCATGAGCTTTATGGCGGTGGACCAGATGGTAGTGAGCGACAGGGATAACCTGGAGGGCTATCTGGCTTATGTTTTGAGTCAGGAGGTACAAGCATGATCAAGCATATTGTGTTCTTTAACTTCAAGGAGGAGGCGGGAGGCCACAACAAGGCGGAAAACATCGCGATGGCCAAGGCGATGCTTCTGAATCTGCTAGGCAAGGTGCCCACATTGAGGCGCATGCAAGCCGGTCCGAATGCAGCCTGCGGCGGCACCGCGTGGGACTTTGCGCTTGTAGCGGAGTTTGACAGCCTGGAGGCGCTCGAGGAGTATGTGGTGCATCCAGAGCACAAAAAGGTGTCTGCGTTTATGTCTGAAGTACGGAGCGACAGGGCCTTTGTAGATTTTGAGTTTGATATAGCATAATATACCAATAGCGATATTTCAGATTTTCCTTGACATCAAGCTTCCAAACAGATAGAATACTCTTTGCCTCTTGCAGGCAAACGACGCGGGGTGGAGCAGTCCGGTAGCTCGTCGGGCTCATAACCCGGAGGTCGAGAGGTTCAAATCCCTCCCCCGCAACCATTTTGGCGGCGTAGCTCAGTTGGCTAGAGCATTCGGTTCATACCCGAAGTGTCATTGGTTCAAATCCGATCGCCGCTACCACAGGAAAGCCGTGTAAACGATGCGTTTACGCGGCTTTTGTGTTATACACAGTGCTTATTATTCTATAGTGAATTAACAGAACCCGTGATAGTATAAGTCGAGTAAGCTTTTTTTGTGCGATACAATGGTGTTGTTAACGAAATGCACGACATTAAGGCTGTGGCTAATCAAAACAAGAGGCGAATAGGAGTGCTGGGTATGGAAGGCAATTTTTCTGAGGTGAAGATATTCCAAGTGAAGCCCGATCGGTTGGAAGAGTTTGAAGCCCTCGTGAAAACAATTGCTGCAGCGCAGCGGCAACAGCCCGGTTGCATCGGCATTAAGTATATGAAGCGGTTTTATACGATTGATGGAGTTGAGCCAGGTAATCCGCCAAGAGAGCTCACCAAGATTGTGAAGTGTGTGAAATACTTCTCGTATTGGGAGTTCGATGACAAAGAGTGTTATGGTAAAGCCATTGAGTGGTTTTTTGCTCAATACGGGAAAGAGATTCTACGGCTGCTCATCATGCCTTTCGACATCCATTGTGGGGATTCTATTTATTAGGTAAATGCATTTTTTGCAGCAGCACCCCAATAGAGCATCTTGGCATTGCAGAAATATACAAGCCCTGCAAAGCTCTTCTTCTCTCAATTTGTTATCATATTGCCTGGAGGTGATCGGTTGGGTTGGCAAGACAGGATGAACCGTGCTCTGGATTTGATTGAGGCTAACCTGGATGGCGATATCGATCTTGCTGCCGCAGCACGGCAGGCGGGCACATCGGTCTGGGAGTTTCAACGCGTATTTTCATTCATAACCCATCTGTCACTGGGCGAGTACATCCGCCGCAGGCGTTTGGCTGAGGCGGCTGTGGAATTGGGCTGTGGTGGGGAGAAGATCATCAACGTTGCGTTGAAATATGGTTACGATTCACCGGCCGCGTTTTCGCGAGCCTTCAACCAGTGGCACGGAATCACGCCATCGCAGGCGCGCGGCGGTGGCGTGACCCCAAAGGCATTCCCAAGAATCATTTTCGAAATTCCGATGCACGGAGGGAGCAACGTTATGACTCAACGCAACGACATGGAACTCTATGCCCAACGGGGCTACTATGTGCGCGAAAACGCGCCGGTTTATTTTACCAATGACATGGACAACACGTGCCGGTGGTTCCGCGATGTTTTGGGCTGGTATGGAGACATCGCTGCAAGGGACGATGATGGCAGGGGAATGTATGGTTGTGTGTTTGATTATCCTGGCGAACTGATCGTCGCAGGCCTCACACCGTTTCGGGGAATTCACTTGTTTCATGGCGAACCGACTAAAGGTGTGGTGGGTTTCCTGATGGTGCAGGGCATTGAGAAATTCCATCAGTTTGTGAAGGACAATGGCTGGGAGGGCATCACTGAAATTGAGTTCCAACCCTGGGGTGCGAAGGAATGCAGGGTTACAACGCCAGATGGGTCAATGCTTCGTTTTTTTGAAACTGCTTAGTATCATAGCCAAATTCCTTCTAAGTAAACGCTGCCATCGGGCGGCGTTTTCTTATTCCTGTTTGCTCTTCGGGCAATACTACTAACAGAACTTTGCAAAAACCTTATGGATGTAGTATTGAAAACCATGTTATCCGGTAGTATACTACCTGTAACGAATGAAATGGCGGTGATCCTGGTGAATAAGTTGTTGAGCAGTATCGGTGTGTGGGGTGATTCCCTGCTGGCGGGTGTTGTTCTGGATGAAAAGGCCGGGAGGTATTCCATCTTGGAGAATAACGCCGCGGCATCGTTGGCCAAGAAGATCGGCGTCACGATCAGAAACAATTCCAAATTTGGCTGCACCGCCCCGAAGGGCATGAAGTTCCTCACGCGAGCGTTGGAGATGGACACCGAGTTTTCCGCTGCGATCCTGGAATACGGCGGCAATGATTGCGATTTCGATTGGGCACAAGTAGCTGCTGCTCCTGAAGAGGAGCATATTCCTAAAACACCGCTGGACGAATTTTTTAGATGCTACGCGGATATGATTGCCTGTATCCGTGCAAAGGGCATCGAACCGGTGCTGGTCTCTCTGCCGCCGCTGGATGCTGAGCGTTACTTTGATTGGATCACTCGAAACGGCCTGAGCCGGGAGAACATCCTGAGTTGGTTGGGTGACGTGCAGCACATCTACCGCTGGCATGAGCGCTACAGCAACGCGGTCTCCTCTCTGGCCCGCAAGTACAACTGCCATTTCATTGACATCCGCGATGCCTTTCTGTCAGTGCACCGCCCCGGAGAACTCATGTGCGCTGACGGCATCCATCCCAATCAGAAAGGGCACGCTTTGATGGAAAAGGTGTTTCTGGAGTATGCGGAGCAATTCATTCAGTAGATAATGAGTTCCTTTTGCCCATGCCAAGGCGATCAGCCGGGCATGGGTTTTTTCATGTCAGGATGTTGACAAACGGGAGGAGAAGAATTAACATGACTGAAGAGTCAGTGACCAAGGAGTCATTATAGTGGGTAAGATGCGGCAGGAGCAAAAGAGCAACACCAGGGCTGCTATTCTGGAGGCAGCCTGCCGTGTGTTTTCTGAAAAGGGGATCGCCGCCGCCAGGATGTCGGACATTGCGCAGGCCGCCGGGCTTTCCCACGGCGCGGTGTTTGTGCATTTCAATACGCAGGACGAGCTGATCGGAGAAGTGGTGTATGAATACGCCGGCCGGATTGCCCGGCGAACCCACCAACTCGCCGAGGCTAGCGGCAGCATGGTGGACCTTCTGCGGGCCCACCTGGCAGCCATCGGGGAGTTTGAGCCGTTTTACACCCGCCTGGTGATTGAACGCCGACAGCTCCCACCGGCGGCCGCGGCCGGATGGGTCGCCATACAGTCGGTGGTCTCACACCATTTTCATAAGACCCTGGAGCGTGAGATCGGGTCAGCGGCAAGAGAAGGTATACCAATTCATCTGCTGTTCAACCAATGGATGGCGCTGGTGCATTATTACATTGCTAACGGAGACCTGTTCGCGCCGGAAGGCAATGTGATCGCACGGTATGGGGAAACACTGGTAAATGCTTATCTGCAAACGCTGCCGCAGGCGGAGGGGAGGGAGATTCATGGTTGAGAATGGCCGCAAAGCGTTGAAAGCTCGCTCTTGTTATGGCCACTTGGGCGGCACCCTGGGCAACCGGTTGTTTGAGCGCATGCAAGAGCTGGGGTGGCTGGAGCAGGAGGAGGGCCGTGAGACGGTATATCGGCTTACGGATGTCGGAGAGCAAGCCATGCTACGGCTTGGTGTGGATATTCATGAAAGGAAGTAACGATATGAAAGAGCTAAATCCGTTTGCGCTGTTTCAACAGGAAGCGCCCCAGGTGGCAGCCGCGTTCAACGGCTTGATTGAGGCTGTCACGTCACTGGACGGGCTGGATGCCAAAACCCGGCAGCTTGTCTACATCGGCATCAAGGCATCGCAGGGCGACGCGGGTGCCGTCGCAGCCCATGTGCCGATGGCCAGGGCTGAAGGCGCCATCAGGGAGGAAATCCGCGACACTGTGCTTCTCACGCTCACCGTGTGTGGTGTGAAGGGTGTGGCAAATTGCCTGGTGCCGGCGTTGGATGCTTATGAAAATGGAATAGGATGGGTAAAACCATGAAAACCTGCATCGCATGCGGTATGCCGATGACCAAGCCGGCTGACTACCCCATGGGGGATGAGAGTAAGGACTATTGCGTCTATTGCGCCCGACCCGATGGCTCCATGCAGTCCTATCCGGAAAAGCTGGAAGGCACTGTCGAGTTCCTGGTGCGGACACAGGGGCTGGATCGGGAGGCCGCGCGCGCTGTCGCGAAAATTTCATTGGCACGGCTGCCGGCATGGAAGTCCCATCATGAGATTCAATAGCGGCATTTACGACGCCTATGTGCACACCCATGGCGGCTGCGGGCTGTATCTGTATCTGCCAAGGGTCTGGACATACCTTTCGGTGACGGGCATCGACGGTGAGAACTTGCTATGCGTGAAGTAGAGCCGCGTTATTAGCACGCGGAACTCCTTGGCCAAGATGCGAAGGAGGCTTTATATTTCCCCCTTCGTTTTACATTTCCATAGAATTTTCTCATCCACACCAGCAATTCCTTTATCTCTTCCGGCAAATGATGTAAAATATTTAGATCGCCATCCTTTGGAGAGGACATGAACAATAGCGAGTTGATGATCGACGCCAGGGGCGTCTCCTATACTTACCCCGCCCATGAAGGCGAGGCGCCTCAGCAGCCGGCGTTGCGGGGCGTGGACTTCCAGGCACCAAGAGGACGCTTTATCGCTGTGCTGGGCCATAACGGCAGTGGTAAATCCACGCTGGCGAGGCACTTCAACGCGCTGCTGCTGCCCAGCGAGGGCACCGTGTGGATCAAGGGCATGAACACCGCCGACGAGGGCCTGCTCTGGGAGATCCGCCGCACCGCCGGCATGGTCTTCCAAAACCCCGACAACCAGATCGTTGCCACCGTGGTGGAAGACGACGTGGCGTTTGGCCCGGAAAACCTGGGTGTGGAGCGCACCGAGATCCGCCGCAGGGTGGATGAATCGCTGGAAACGGTGCATATGACCCAACACGCACTGAAGGCGCCGCACATGCTCTCCGGCGGGCAGAAGCAACGGGTGGCCATCGCCGGCGTGCTGGCATTGAAACCCGAGGTGGTGGTGATGGACGAGCCCACAGCGATGCTGGACCCCAAAGGCCGCCGGCAGGTGCTGCGGGCTATAAGCTATCTGCGTGAAGAGGGCATCACGGTGATCCTGATCACCCACTTCATGGAGGAAGCCGCCATGGCCGACAGCGTGGTGGTGATGGATGAGGGCCGCGTGGCGCTGGAGGGTGATCCTGCAGAGGTGTTTTCCCATCGGGAGGAACTGCGGGCGATGGGCCTGGATGTGCCTCCAATGGCCGACCTGAAGGCCATGCTCGGCGAAACAGGCGTTCAGCTGGATGGAAGCATACTGACAGTGGAGGAGATGGCCGAGTCGTTATGGCAATTGTTTTCGAAAATGTGACCCATGTATTCATGCCAGGCAGCCCTTTCATGACCACTGCGATCAAGGATATTAGCCTGACTATCGACGGAGGTTCCTTTGTGGGCATGATCGGCCACACCGGCAGCGGCAAGAGCACGCTGATCCAACACATCAACGGCTTGCTGAAGCCCACGCAGGGTAAGGTGGTCGTGGATGGCATCAACACCGCTGTGAAGGGTGACCTCAAAAAGCTCCGCCGCTTGGTGGGGCTGGTGTTCCAATACCCTGAGCATCAGTTGTTTGAGGAGACGGTGGAGAAGGACGTGGGCTTTGGCCCGAAAAACATGGGCCTTTCCGGGCAGGAGATCAAGGAGCGGGTGCTCCGGGCGCTCACGCAGGTGGGCTTGACCGGTGATGAGATCCTGGCCCGTTCCCCATTTGAGCTTTCCGGCGGCCAACGCCGCCGCGTGGCAATCGCAGGCGTGCTGGCAATGGAGCCGCAGGTGCTGATCCTCGATGAACCCACGGCGGGGTTGGACCCACGGGGCCGTGAGGAAGTGCTGGCGCTGGTAAAGCGTATCCATGAAGAGCGCCATTGCACTGTGATCATGGTTTCCCACAGCATGGATGAGGTGGCGCGGGTGGCAAGCCGTGTGATCGTGATGAACCGCGCCGAGATTGCAATAGATGGCACGCCCCGCGAGGTCTTCGCCCGGGCGGCTGAGCTCCGCGAGATAGGCCTGGACATCCCCGCCGTGGCACAGCTCACCGCCGAGCTGCAAAGCCGAGGCGAGGCTGTGCCCCCCGGCATCATGACCATTGAGGAAATGCGCGACTGGATCGTGGAAAGGTTGGCCCACCATGCTTAGCAACATCACCTTAGGCCAATACTTCCCCGGCGAATCACCTGTGCACCGGCTGGACCCCCGCACCAAGATCATACTGGGCGGCGTCTATATCACGCTGATCTTCATCATTCAAAGCTTACTCGGTTATTTCGCGGCGTTTTTGTTTGTGGCATTGGGGGCTTTGCTCTCCGGCATCCAGATTCGCTATTTGCTTAAAGGCCTCAAGCCCATCCTGTTCATTATCGTCTTCACTGTGGTGGTGAACATGCTTTTCACCACCAATGGCAACGTCTGGTGGCACAGGTGGATTTTCACCATCACCGACGTCGGTGTGCAGCAGGCCATTTTTATGGCGCTGCGCCTGATTTTCCTGATCCTGGGCACGCAGGTAATGCTGCTCACCACATCGCCGCTGGCGCTCACTGATGGCATTGAGACATTGTTGAACCCGATGAAAAAGATCAAGCTGCCGGTACATGAGCTTGCGATGATGATGACGATCGCGCTGCGCTTCATCCCCACGCTGCTGGAGGAAACAGACAAGATCATGAAGGCACAGTCATCCCGTGGAGCGGACTTCGAGTCCGGCAACATCCTGGCCCGCGCCCGCAACATGGTGCCGCTGCTGGTGCCGCTGTTTGTGTCTGCTTTCCGCCGGGCAGACGAGCTGGCCATGGCGATGGAAGCCCGCTGCTACAAGGGCGGGGAGGGCCGCACGCGGATGAAGGTGCTGAAGTTCTCCATGGTGGATCTCTGGGCATCCTTTGTGATGCTGGCACTCGCCGCTGCGATTGTGCTGGACAGGGTGTATGGCGGTGGGTTCCTGTATTAGTGTGGAGGTGCTCTATGGAGTTATCGATACACCGTGCCAATCTGGAGGATGCAGACACCATTGGCATGATAACTTCCCGATCCTGGCAGGCTGCATATCGAGGTATTGTGCCGAAGGAGTATCTTGCTGGCATCACGCCAGATTTCCGTGCGAAGAAATTTCGTGAGGTGTATCCTCTTCTTAACGGTGTGGAGTTCTATTTGATACATGCTGATAACGAGCCGGTTGGAGTGATAAATCTCCATGAATGCCTGAAAGGTGATATTCCATACTGTGGGGAAATTGGAGTTTTCTATTTCTTGCCGGACTATTGGGGCAAGGGCTTAGGAGACAAAGCGATGTCATTTGCGCTGGTTCGCCTTCAAGAACTAGGATATCACGATGTGATTTTGTGGGTGCTTGCCGAAAACACCCGCGCTCGCCGATTCTATGAAAAGCACGGCTTTGTACTTGATGGCTCCTCAAAGGTTATCTCGCTCGGGAAAGAGCTTGTCGAGGTTCGATATAGACAATCTCTGATTAGGCGCACATGAAAACGCCTGAGCGGATCATCCGCGACATCACCGATTTCATCTTCCTTGAAGATGAACCGAAACCTGCCGACGCCATCTTCATCCCCGGCAGCGCCTGGCCGGAGATGCCCGAGCATGCCGCGCGCCTTTACCGGCAGGGGCTTGCACCAGTGATTGTTCCATCGGGCAGATACAGTTACAAGGCAGGCCGGTTTGCCGGCCCTAAGTCCAAACAGGATGTCTACTCCAGTGACTACGAGACGGAATGGGAATTCGAGAGGGCTGTATTGATCCTAAACGGTGTGCCTGAGAGCGCAATCCTGCGGGAGGACCAATCCACCCACACGGTGGACAACGCCTTTTTCACCCGTAAGGCAGTGGAGGACGCCGGCTTGACCATCCGTTCAGCGATCATTTGCTGCAAGCCTTATCATGCCCGGCGCTGCCTGATGACCTATGGCTGGGCTTTTCCCGGCGTGGAACTGCTCATCTGTTCGGCAGCCGCGGAAGGGCTGACCCGCGACAACTGGCACATGACCGAACAAGGCCGTGCGCGGGTGCTAGGCGAGGTGAGCAAGTGCGGCAGTTATTTCAAGGACGTCGTGGGGTTGTTCACGAAGAATGCTCAGCATCCCCTTTGAATGGCGTTCGATGAATATTTCGACAGTGCGATAACAAAGGAGGTTTTGTTTATGACCATTTCCGAACTGGAAGCTTATGCCATCAAACTCTTCACCGAAAAAAAGCTCAGCTGCTCCGAATCGGTGCTGCTGGCCATGGCCGACTACTGGGGTATCCAAAACCCGCTGATCCCCCGCATCGCCACGCCCTTTCGCGGGGGCCTGTGCGGCACGCAGCAGGTGTGCGGCGCTGTGTCCGGCGGCCTCATGGTCATCGGCATCCGTCTGGGCCGCGACAGCGGTGCAGAAGACGGCAAGGCCTGTGGAGAAAAGGGTAAGGAGTTCATGAACTGGGTGAAGGCGGAGCATGGCGGCCTGAGCTGCCTGGAGCTGACCGGGCTGGACTTCTCTGATGACGAGCAGCACAAGAAGTTCGTGGCCGAAGGCCGTAACGCTGTTTGTGTGCCGCTGGTGGGGCGTTGCTGCCGGTGGCTGGCGGAAAATATCTAAAACTGGATGTCTTAAGAGGAACGCTGGCAGGGGCCCGCTGGGCTCCTGCTAGTTTCTGAGATCAAACAGAGATCCCTTTTTTTGAAAATGCATGCCAACCATATAGTAAGAGCGATACTCTGTATTGTCATCATATAAATTCTTCACCAGGGCAGAATCCATATCTTCCAACACGCTGCGAACGATACCGTTCCGATTCTCTATCACATTGTGGCTCAGATTCGATTTCCGTTTTATTTCGGCGAGCGAAAATACATTTGCTTGATAGTATTGCTGCAGTTCTGTTTCTGTCAAATCAGACCGGACGAGCAAATATGCTTTATAATTCATCGTTGTTATTCCGCCAATTCGGTAAGCCACTTCAACCACTTTTGCTGTTTTCGGCGGCAGCGCGCAGGAGAAAAGCGGCTTGGAGAACGCTGCAAGTTCTTGATCGTTTGATAGTGTTATCACCAGACTGCATAGCAGCAGGGATAAAATCAGCGCTCCCAAAGCCAATGCAAACAGATGCGACCGTTTCATATTCGGTTTTCGCCTTATTTTAGTTTTCAATTGCATGTCGCTGAATAATTCCTTTTTATCAATATGATATCTCCCGGTTTGATTATCGTCAATTGGCATTGCTAACACCTGATGCTTTGCATGGCAGGGGGATTGCTTCCAGGCTGTATGACCGCTTTACAGTTTCTGTTTATGCGATTATACTTCGAATTAGCAATATCAAATGGCATTACAAGTTTGCATAGTGAATATACCGGCTGATGAACCTAATTTGTCAATATTCACTAATCAATAAATATGTAAGGAAAGGGTGAGGGGATTTGAACACGGAAGGGTTGTTTCCTGCTTCCACAAAGACGGAACATCTGACTCGCAATTTTGACCAGATGACCATGCTGCCGGAAGCCAACGTGCATGAGGTGCGGGCGGAGCTGGTCAAGGGCATTGAGACTGTGTGGTATGAGTATGTGCCCCAAAGCTACACCGGTGAGAAGCCTGTGCCGCTGGTGGTACAGCTGCATGGCGGCGGTTGTGACGGGCGCATCTGGACCCGCGTGACCGCCTGGCACCTGCTGGCCGAGCAGGAGGGGTTCATCGTGGTGTACCCCAACTCCATCGTGCCGGCCCGTTGGTGCTGCGACGAGCGAGACATTGCATATCTTTACGCGTTAATCTCTCACTTGAAAGACCGATACAACATTGACGGCAGTCGTGTGTTCATGCAGGGCATGTCCAACGGTGAAATGATGACATTGGCGTTTACGCTGGTGCACCCGGAAGTGCTGGCCGCAGCAGGTAACATCACCGGCCCGTCTCCGGCAGAAATGATCGGTGAGGAGCGCCCGACCGGAGCGCTGCCGCTCATTCAGATGCGCGGCGAGAAGGATGTGTTCTTCAAGCTGCCGGATCCGCCCCCGGAGGATCTTTATGCCAAACGCTACTTTATGAATGACCTCAACCGGGAAATCTGGGAAGGCGCAAACGGCATTGAGGGTTTGCCTGTGCTTGATGTGCGGGGCAAAGACAACTTCCTGCGCTATCGTGGAAAAAACGCACCGATCATCAATTGGGAAATCAAGGGCTGCGGCCACCGCGAACCGCCGGACAGCGCCCAGGTGCTTTGGGATTATCTGTATTCGGCCTGCAGCCGCGAGGGCGGCTCTCTGCTCATTTCTAAACCCAACAAAATCCTGATGGGCGATGCCGACACCTCAGCCATTGCTGTGGGCAGCAACTACGCCTACAAGGTGGACCACCTGGAGCCGCTGCACCACTCGCCAGACGGATATGTGCGCGTGGTTGGGCCTGCATCTGGCAAAAACGTTATCAATGAGATGTTTGAGACACCGGGGCTCTATCTGCCCGTGGAGGGCCTGGCCACGCTGTTTGGCGCCAAGGTTGAGATGGTGAATCCCGGTGATTCAGCCGTTGCGGTATTCCCCGATGGCACGCGCTATGAGTTTCTCGCCGGCTCGCTGCTGCTGAAGGTGAACGGGGAGCATCGAGGCCTTCGCAAGCCCTGCATGCTGATGAGCGGGCTTTTCCTGATCCCGATCGAGGAGTTTGCCGGTGATGTGCTGGGCAAGTTCATGAGCGTGGAAGATGGTGTGATGCTGATCTCCGGCCATTATGCGGAGCTTGGGCGATATACGGCCAGGGTGCTGAAAAAATTGTTGGTGTAAGACTGTGAATTAATCACAATTCAAACTAATGAAACGAAGGCGCAGAAACCAGTTTTGGTTTTCTGCGCTTATTTTCACCAGCGCTAAATCATTCTGCTTAGTATCTCCTGCTTAAGATCGCAGAAGATGATTGTTACTATCTGTTTGACAAGACAATGACGAAAATTGCTTTGCTTTGGGAATCGCCATACGTCTGGTCAAAATCATACCTACCGAGGCTTCCGAAGAAAGCAAGGTCAGATTCCTTCACTTGGTCAATGGAAAACTCGATCTTTGCTTCATTGGAACTCATTGTATTGACAACATTCGTCTGATAAAAATCACTCAATTCTTGTTCGGACAAGTCAGATGAAATGATCAGAGCAGCGTACATTTGCCCAGTTTCTTCCACAAAATGTGCTATCTGCCTCATTTTGTTCGTATTTTCTGGTATGTTGCAGTCAAAGAGTGGACGAGTGAAGCGAGTGAATTTCACTTTGTTATCTACTACAGAACTGATGTACATCGCCAGAACAAATAATGCAAGCGCGGCAAATATAACTAGGGCTCGTTTTCTTGACTGTGTCAATTGCATTGCTCCAGTTCGGAAAATAATGTTACTACCATTATAATGCTGCCAATTCATCGTTTCAATAGAATGAGTTGATGGATGATTTCCATTTAGCTTAAGAAGAAATCAGATATTTACAAACCCACCCAATCATGCTAAACTAATCGTTGCGAATTGAACCGTGAACTCGGTCCTGGCGATTCTCCAACGCCGGACTGGGGCACAGGCGATTGCAAAATGAAGGAGGTTTACTCATCATGGACAAGACCCAGAAGACCGAAATCATCGAAAAGCACAAGATCCACGACGGAGACACCGGCTCGCCCGAAGTGCAGATTGCCCTTCTCACCGAGCGCATCAACCACCTGAACGAACACCTGAAGATTCACCAGAAGGACCACCACTCCCGCAGAGGATTGTTGATGATGGTTGGCCAGCGCAGAGGCCTGTTGAACTATCTGAAAGATGTGGACATTGAGCGTTACCGCACAATCATCAAGGCTCTCGAACTCAGAAAGTAAACCAACGTGCGGCGGAGCCTCAACGGTTCCGCCGCTTGCTATGCTTTCCGTATGAAACTCCCCAGTTGAAACATGATAAAGGTTGGGATTCTTTCGTTGACTAAAACGGAGGAATCGGTTGTTTCAGGTTAGTGGAATGGAAAAAAATGGAAGTTAATCCGGTTCTCTTCCTTCTTGCCTCCCTCTTGTAGGGAGGTGGCGGCTCCGCCGCCGGAAGGAGAGACCAAATGAATTTGGTAATAATAAAAGAAGATAGAAGAAGGAGACACACAATGGACAAAAAATTCTCAATGGAGCTGGGCGGACGTACGCTCGTCGTGGAGACGGGCAAGTATGCCGGCCAGGCTAACGGCGCGTGCCTGATCCGCTGTGGCGACACCGCCCTGCTGGTCACGGCCACTGCCTCGGAAAAGCCCCGAGAGGGCATCGATTTCTTCCCCCTTTCCTGCGAATACGAGGCCAAGATGTATTCGGTGGGCAAGATCCCCGGCGGCTACATCAAGCGCGAAGGCCGCCCCCCGGAAAAGTCCATCCTGACCAGCCGCTTGATTGACCGGCCCATCCGGCCCCTGTTCCCCAAGGATTTCCGCAACGATGTGCAGGTGGTCGCCACCGTGCTTTCCGTGGATACCGACATCCCGCCAGATGTTTTCGCGATGATCGGTTCGTCGATCGCGCTGAGCATTTCCGACATCCCGTTTGCAGGTCCCACCGGCAGCGTGGTCGTAGGCTTGGTGGATGGCAAATATATCATCAACCCCGACAGCGCCCAGCGGGAGCAGAGCCTGATGCACCTGGTAGTGTCCGGCACCCGTGACGCGGTGATGATGGTGGAAGCTGGCGCCGAGGGCGTTTCCGAAAAGGTGATGCTGGAAGCCATCCTGTTTGCCCATGAGGAAATCAAAAAGATCGTGGCTTTCATCGACGGCATCGTAGCCGAGATCGGCCTGCCCAAGTTCAGCTACGAAGCCCATGACATCGACCCCGAGGTAGACGCTGCAGTGCGCGCCTTCGCGTGGGACAAGTGTGTGTGGGCCCTCGATACCGATGACCGCACCGAGCGCCAGAACCGTGACAAGCAGGTCACGCAGGAAGTGCTCGCTCATTTTGCCGAGATGTTCCCAGGCAAAACCGGCGACATCAAAGACAGCCTTTACTACATCACCAAGGAAATCGTGCGTGAAAAAATCGTAATGCAGGGCAAGCGGCCCGATGGCCGCGGCCTCACCGACGTGCGCCCCATCTGGTGCGAGGTTGGCATCCTGGCCCGCACCCATGGCTCGGGCGTGTTCACTCGCGGGCAGACGCAGGTGATGACGCTGGCCACGCTGGGCTCCATCTCCGAAGTGCAGCGGCTGGATGACATCACCGATGAAGACACCAAGCGCTATATGCATCACTATAACATGCCGCCTTACAGCACCGGCGAGGCCAAGCCCATGCGTGGCGCAGGCCGCCGCGAGATTGGTCACGGCGCGCTGGCCGAGCGGGCCCTGCTGCCGGTGATCCCCAGCGAGGAAGAGTTCCCCTACGCCATCCGGCTTGTGTCCGAAGTCATTTCCTCCAACGGCTCCACCTCACAGGCCAGCGTTTGCGGCAGCACCCTGGCGCTGATGGACGCTGGCGTTCCGATCAAAGCCCCCGTTGCCGGCGTGGCGATGGGTTTGATCAAAGACACAAAGAGCGGCAACGTGGCCGTGCTCACCGACATCCAGGGCCTGGAAGATTTCCTCGGCGACATGGACTTCAAGGTGGCCGGCACCAAAGATGGCATTACCGCCATCCAGATGGACATCAAAATCAAGGGCATTGACCGTGAGATCCTGGAGCGTGCGCTGGAGCAGGCCCGTGTGGGTAGGCTGCACATCCTGGGAAAGATGCTGGAGACGATCAATGCTCCCAAGACCGAGCTTTCGCCCTTTGCCCCCAAGGTGATCCAGTTCAAGATCGACCCCGACAAGATCCGCGAGGTGATCGGGCCCGGAGGCAAGATGATCAACAAGATCATCGACGAAACCGGCGTGAAGATCGACATTGAGGACGACGGCCGCGTGTTCATTGCCTCTCCTGACCAAATCTCCGCTGCCAAGGCCAAGGGCATGATCGACGCAATCACAAAGGTGATCGAGGTGGGCGAGGTATACTTTGGCACCGTTGTGCGCATCATGCCTTTCGGGGCCTTTGTGGAGCTGCTGCCCGGTAAGGACGGCATGGTTCACATCTCCCGCCTGGCCGCCCAGCGCGTCAACAAGGTGGAGGATGAGGTCAACATCGGCGACAAGGTGCTGGTCAAGGTCATCGAGATCGACGGCCAGGGCCGCGTGAACCTCAGCCGCAAAGAATTGCTTGAGGATGAAAAGCGCATGAAGGCGGAGTTGGCCGCCGGGAAGTAAATCCCCCCTGCCGCTCACGCGGCATCCCCCCTTAGTCGTCGGTGCTGAGCGCACCGACTTAAGGGAGGGTAGGGAGGTAGCCTGCCCATGATGTCAGTGTATGGGCGGGGCTCTGTACCCGCCCGCAATTCATAGTCGTGGGCAAACCAACTTCAGTTAACCCCTATTTGATACCCGGCGTGCTGTATGATTTGCATCGGTGCGCCGGGTAACGTTTCTTTCACCGGAGGCTTAAATGGTCAACGTAAAAACCATGCCGAACGGCATGCGCATCGCCGGGGAGCGCATCCCTCATTTCCGCTCAGCGGCGCTGGGCGTGTGGGTGGGCGTGGGCTCCATCCACGAAAACGAAGGCGAACACGGCCTGTCCCACCTGATTGAGCACATGATTTTCAAGGGCACAAAAAAACGCACCGCACGGGAGCTGGCTTCCGTGATGGACGCTGTGGGTGGCCACCTCAATGCCTACACAACCAAAGAGTGCACCTGCTTTCATGTGCGCGTCGTAGACGAGCACATCCCCTTGGCGGTGGACGTGCTTTCCGACCTGGCCACCGGCGCGCTCTTCACCGAAGAGGCGGTGGAGATGGAAAAAAACGTGGTGCTTGAAGAAATCGCCATGGTGGAGGACACACCGGAAGACCTGGTGGGAGAGCTGCTGAGCGATGCCTGGTACGGCGGCCACAACCTGGGTAAGCCGATCTTGGGCCTGGCTGACGAGATTCGGAGCTACACCCGCAAGGACGTGGTGAATTACTTTGAGAAGCACTACCGGCCAGGCAACTTCGTGTTCTCAATGGCCGGCAACTATGATGAGCAGCGCATGGATGAGCTGCTGAACACCCACTTTGGCGCCGATGGTCACCCCCACACCCCCTATGAGTCTGTTCCGTTTGAACACAATGGCGTTCGCCGCGCACTGGTGCGCAAGAAGGACATTGAGCAATTACACATCTCCGTGGCGTTCCGGGGCTATCCCCGCATGGACGACCAATTGTTCCCGATGCTGGTGCTGAACAACATCCTGGGCGGCGGCATGAGCTCGCGGCTTTTCCAGCGCATCCGTGAGGAGCGGGGCTTGGTTTATTCGGTCTATACCTATCCCGCCAGTTATGTGGGCAGCGGCCTGTTTGCGATCTATGCCGGCCTCAACCCCGCCAACGCCGAAGAGGTCATGAAGATCATCCGCGAGGAGATGCAAAGCCTCCGGCAGGGCAACATCACAGAGGAGGAGTTTGTACGCTCCCGCGAGCAGCTGAAGGGTGGCTATGTGCTTGGCCTGGATGGCATTTCCTCCCGTATGGCAGACATGGGCAAGAGCACGCTGCTGAACAACGCCATTCGCACGGAGGAAGAGGTGCTCAACAAGGTGAACGCCGTCACCATTGAGGATGTGACGAAGGTTGCCCAATATGTATTTGACAACGAACATATCGCGGCTTCAGCGGTTGGCAAGATGCCGGGTCGGAAAAACATGGAGAAGATACTACTGGGGTAACAAACTAATAGAGCATTTCAACGGCTGATGGCTTGATCAGCCGTTTTTTGTTTGCAGTTTTAGCAATCATCAGGAAAGGAAAGAGGATGAACATGATGGACATTCTCGGCTATGAGGGTTATACTCGAAAACAACTGCTGGCAATTTGTGGCAAACAATGCCTAAACCTGCAATAGGTCTGGCTGAGAAGCCGATGGAAATGATCAGGATTTCTGAAAAGAATTTGGGAGTGGGTTAGCACATGATGACTGCAAAGGAAAACTTCCTTCGCACGATGGCCGGTGACAATCCGGAGCGCCTTGTTAACGGATGGGAGCCTTTTGCAGTCATTACGAACGATCCGTTTCGAGCCTTCTTGCGCGGCAGCCGCAAGCGCGGCCAGGAAACTGTGGACATATGGGGAACCCACTTCATATGGCATGATGACCAACCCGGTGCCGCTCCGCATATCACGGCGGACAACAAAGTGATCAAAGACATTACCAACTGGCGACGGGATCTTCTGGTCCCCGATCTCTTGAGCCAATGCACTGATTGGTCGGCTGCTCGTGAATCTGCAGAACAGGCAGCTCGTGAGGAAAAATTGGTCACCACGATCATGACTGGCGGTTTGTTTGAGCAAGCCCACTTCCTGATGGGTATCGAAGATACGCTCTGCAATTTGCTGCTGGAGCCTGACCACATGGCTGAGCTGCTGCGGGTGTTGCTGGAATACAAGATGACCTATGCACGCGCTCTGGTAGAAAACCTCAGGCCGCAGGTGATGCTCTCTCACGACGACTGGGGCGAAAAGACACGGTTGTTTATGAGTCCGGACACTTGGCGTAGGTTTTTCAAGCCGCTTTACGCTGAGCTTTACGGTTATCTCAAAGACAACGGCGTGATCGTGATGCACCATGCAGACAGCTTTTGCGAGCCGATTGTGGAAGATATGGCCGAGATCGGCATCGACATCTGGCAGGGCGTGCTGCCGCAGAACGACATCCCCGCGATGCAGAAGCGCCTGGTAGGCCGCATGGTGTTGATGGGTGGTGTGGACACCGCAAAAATCGACGTGGCCGGGTGGACGGAGGCGGCAGTGCGCGAGGAAGCCCGCCGGGCATGCCGCGAATATGGACCTGCAGGCTATTTCATCCCCGGCATCACCTATGGCGGCACCAGCACCATCCATCCGGAGGTGGATGTGATCGTGTGTGACGAGATCAGCAAGTGTGCCGCAGACTATGTGGCTCGTGGTGCCAGATAGTATTGACTAGATACAAAAACTGGTTTGGAGGAGTGACCTTTATGGCAACGTTCCAAATTGAGATGTTTTCAACCATGCTCAAGCGGCTTGTGCCCCTCACGGTGATCTTGCCAGTGGAGAAGCCTGACATCCCCGGCATGCCCAAGACGGAGGATAAGCCGTTCAAAACAATTTATCTGCTTCACGGCTACTCCGGCAGCAACAACGACTGGCTGTATGGTTCGCGCATTGCCACGCTGGCGATGAGGCACAACGTGGCCGTCGTGATGCCTTCCGGTGGCAACAGCTTTTACCTGGATGATGAGGTCCGTGGCGAGTATATGGAGAAATACATCACAGAGGAGCTTGTATCATTCACCCGCAAGGTTTTCCCTCTGTCTATGAAGAAGGAAGACACCACAATTGGCGGCCTTTCCATGGGCGGATACGGAGCTCTCCACAGCGCCTTGAAACGGCCCGATGTGTTTGGCTGGGTCTATGCACTCTCCTCGGCATTCATCACCGACCAGGTTGCCCAGATGAAGGAAAGTGACCCCAACCCCATCGCGCCTTACAGCTATTATTTGCATTGGTTTGGTGAGCCTGCAACAGTGCTTGGAAGTGACAAAGACCCGAAGGCCCTGGCCAAAACGCTGAAGGACCGCAGCGCTGAGCTGCCCAGAATTTACATGGCCTGCGGTACGGAGGATTTCCTTCTGGATCGCAACCGCAGCATGGATCAATACCTCACGAAGATCGGCGTTGCGCATGAGTATCTGGAAAGCAAGGGCGTTCATGACTGGGCGTTCTGGGATGAATATATTGAAAAGGCGATGGAGTGGCAGTATGGCAAGCCCTCAATGGGTATGTAAGTCAGTTGTCGACCGGTAATGCAAAACCCCTCCTGTCTGGTGACGGGAGGGGTTAATCTTTGCCACCGGTTAATGCAACGGCTGGGTTTCCAGCAGTGTTCTCACCTGGTCGGGCGTGGGCATGGCACCAATTGCCCCCTTTTTGGTGGCGCATAGCGCGCCCACGGCATTGGAGAAACGCACCATCTCTATCATGTCTGACAGGCTCAAATCCCGCAGCCCTTTGCCGGACCGGCATAGATGTGACAGAAAACCGCCTAGGAAAGCGTCACCGGCACCGGTGGTGTCCACCACATCCACTGCGAAGGAGGGCACTTCTGCGCTGCCTGCTTTGCACCGGAAGTGGCAGCCTGCCGCGCTCATCGTCACCAGCACGATTGCGATGCCACTGTTATAGAGCAAGTCTGCCGCGAGGGCGATGTCCTGCTCGCCGGTGATGAACCGCAGCTCGTCATCAGAAATCTTTAGTATGTCAGCATATTCCATCCCCATCTCCATGCCGGCCTTTGCGGCAACGTCATCGGGCCAGAGCGGCGGCCGCCAGTTGGGGTCGTATGACACCAGCTTTCCCAGGCGCTTTGCCTCACGGGCGGCCAGCAGCGTGGCAGAGCGGGCCGGTTCGCTGGCCAGGGAGAGGGAACCGAAATGAAAGATGCTGCACTGTTCCATCAGGGAAAGATCCACATCTTCCGATGTGAGCATATGGTCAGCGCCGGGGCTGCGGTAAAAGCTGAAGCTGCGCTCACCACGCGCATCCAGATGGACAAACGCCAACGTGGTGTTGTATTGCCTTGTGAAGCAGAGCCCCCCCGTGCCGATGCCTCGTTGCACCAATGTGTCTCTCAAAAAGGCACCGAATTGGTCGTCTCCCACCATGCCGATGAACGAGGTGCTGCCACCTAGCCGGGCCACAGCTGCCAGCACATTGGCCGGCGCGCCGCCTGGGTTTTGCTCATACACAGGCATGCCAGAGGGAGATGTGCCCATCGGCGTGAAGTCAATCAATAACTCACCCAGCGCCAGCACGTCATATGCCACTGCTTTTTCCACAGTTACCTGGAGACCTCCATTGGGTTTCTGTACGTATCATACCAAAATCCGGATGCCGGAACAAGCGACCGTATGTGCTCTGTTGTGTGCTTCAGATGTGCGAATGCCTGCCATACCAACATTCTGTCACTGTACAGAGTCGCGTTTGCTTGTTAAGATGAAGTATCCGAGTTCTCAACGGGAGGATCATATGGAATTGCAAACAAACCTGATCATGAAGCTTCATGTGACGATTGGCGAACCATTGACTGTAGGAGACACCCTTCGCGGAAGGCTTGCGATCATCCCAATCACCGGTGGTCATTTCGAGGGCCCCGGCATACGGGGCAAGGTTTGCCAAGGCGGTGCCGATTGGAACACCCGCTTGAATGACACGCATTCCCATGTTTTTGCCAAATATTGGCTGGAGACGGACGACGGTGTGGTCATCTCCGTGGAAAATGAGGGCGTGATTGACAACAGCCTGTGGGGCACTCAGGTGATCAAAACAACCCCCCGGTTTCTCGCGGATTGTGGGGGGAAATATTCCTTTTTGGAATCAGGTGTGTTTGTGGGCGAATTGATGGGCAGCGATGAGCCGGGAGCGGTGGACATCTCGATATACAAGATGGCATGAGTGCCGGCTGGTTCAGGTTGTGCCCCACTGGATGAGCGCTAAAAAACACTTGACAAAGCGACTTTATCGCATTAAACTAATGCACAACAACTGAATATCCAAACTTTTGATGGAGAAGTAAAGCTGGCGCACGCCTTTTCAGAGAGCCCCGGGTGGTGGAATCGGGGCAGGACACGGCACAGCACAATGGGCTCCTGAAGGCGGAGAGAAAGCGGCATTTTGCCGCCGGTAATATCCGACGCCAGGCCGGCGTGATCGGCCAGGGGTGTGTTGGCACTCTGAAAAGAGCAGGGCGTTTTATTAACGTCAAGCAAGGTGGTACCGCAGGCATCGCGCCTGTCCTTGAGTTTCAAGGACAGGCGCGTTTTTTTATCCTGATTTCAGCTTCGGAAAGGAGTGGGTGGTCATGGCATACCCAACATTTGAACAGGTCAAGATGCTTTCGGAGGGCTACGATTATGTGCCCGTGGCGATGGACGAGCTGGCCGACACCGAGACGCCGGTGAGTGTGTTTTTACGCTTCAAGGACACCAGCCCCTATTGCTTCCTGCTGGACAGCGTGGAGGGCGGTGAGAAATGGGCACGCTACTCTTTCATTGGCCGCGACCCCATTGCCACGATCCGCATCCGTGACAACACGGCGCTGATGCAATATCGCGATGGCACCGCCGAAAAGATCAGGGGCAACCCCTTCCGCATCGTGCAGGCCATGCTGGACCGCTTCCGCAGCCCCAGGGTGGAGGGCATGCCCCGGCTGCCCGGCGGGGCGGTGGGCTACTTCAGTTACGACATGGTGCGCAGTGTGGAACGGCTGCCCGACCCGCCGCCTGACGACCTTGGCATGCCTGACTGCCACTTCATGATCGCCGATGAAATGATTGCCTTCGATCACCTCCGGCAGAAGCTTACGATCATCGTGCAGATGCCAGTGAAAGGCGACCTGGAGGTGAATTATCAGCGGGCCTGTGAGCGGCTGGAGTCCATTTCCCGCATAATCAACGGTGCCCGCTGGAAGGCCGACGGGATCCAGCCCGCCGCGCAGGTCGCCAGCAACCAGCCGCAGAGCAACATGAGCAAAGAAAACTATTGCGCCATGGTCAACCGTGCCAAACAATACATCGTGAACGGCGACATTTTCCAGGTGGTGCTCTCACAGCGGCAGACCTTGCCGTTCACCGCCGATCCCTTTGAGGTCTACCGCAGACTGCGGGTTTCCAACCCCTCGCCCTATATGTTCTACTTGAAATTTGACACCTACACCGTGGCCGGCGCGTCACCGGAGATGCTCACCCGTTGTGAGGACGGCATTGTGGAGACCTGCCCCATCGCCGGCACCCGCCGCCGGGGGGCGACCCCGGAGCAGGATGCCGTGCTGGAGGCGGAGCTCATGGCCGACGAAAAGGAGTTGGCCGAACACATGATGCTGGTGGACCTGGGCCGCAACGACATCGGCAAAGTCTCTGAGTTTGGCTCTGTAAGGCTCACGGAGCTCAAACGGGTGCTGAAATATTCCCATGTGATGCACATTTGCTCCACGGTGCAAGGCAGGCTCCGGCAGGGCCTCACGGCTTTCGACGCGTTGATGGCGGTGCTGCCGGCAGGCACGCTTTCCGGTGCGCCAAAGATCCGGGCGATGGAGATCATTGACGAGCTGGAGCCCACCCGCCGGGGCCCTTATGGCGGGGCCATCGGCTACCTCTCCTTTGACGGCAACCTGGATTGCTGCATCACGATCCGCACGATCCTGTTCAAGGACGGTTTTGCCCATGTGCAGGCCGGGGCCGGCATTGTGGCCGACTCGGTGCCCGAAACTGAATATGAAGAATCGCTGAGCAAAGCCGGAGCGCTCCTCAAGGCGCTTCAGGAAGTGGGGGGCTGACGATGATCCTGCTGATCGACAACTATGATTCCTTCACCTACAACCTCTATCAATACGCCGGCATGATCAACCCTGAGATCACCGTGGTGCGCAACGACAAGCTTGATATTGACGATATCCGCCGGATGAACCCCAGCCACATCATCCTGTCGCCGGGCCCCGGATACCCCGCCAACGCCGGCATCACCATTGAAGTGATCCGCAGGCTTGGCGCTCAATTCCCGATCCTCGGTGTATGCCTGGGGCACCAGGCCATCGGCGAGGCCTATGGCGGCCGGGTGCTCCGCGCACCTGCTGGTCCCGTGCACGGCAAGGCCACCGACACCCACATTGCCTCCGGTTGCCCGATCTTCCACGGCCTGCCGCCGGTGCTCCGTGTGGGCCGCTACCACTCGCTTGTGGTGGAGCGCGAAAGCCTGCCTGAAGAGCTTGCCATCACCGCCGAGACCACCGACGGCGTGATCATGGGCCTGGCCCATCGCGTTCGCCCGGTGTTCGGCATCCAGTTCCACCCCGAGTCGGTGCTGACTGAGCGGGGGATGGAGATGGTGAGGAATTTTCTGGAGTATGCTCACCCTGTCACTGCCTGACTTGAAATCCCCCCTGCCCTCTTCGGAGGGCATCCCCCCTTATCAAGGGAGGGTAAGGAGGGGATGGGCTTCACCCATGAACGAGACGAATCCCTACCCCCCTTAAGAAGGGGTGATGGCTTCTGCAGAAGCCAGGGGGGATTTGAACGGATGACAGAGCACGCTTATCCACGAAGAGTAAAACGACTACTGGTTACTAGCTACCGACTACTACCAAAGGAGGCCCACCATGATCAAAGAATCCATCTCAAAACTCATTTCCGGCAAAGATATCACCGCCGACGAAGCCGCAGCCGCCATGACCGAGATCATGACCGGCGAGGCCACATCGGCCCAGATCGGCGCGTTTCTGGCCGCCATGCGCATGAAGGGCGAAACGACGGACGAAATCATCGGCTGCGCCAGGGTGATGCGCGAAAAGGCCGAGCATGTGCAGCTTTCGGCTGACGCCATCGACATCGTGGGCACCGGCGGCGATGGGGCCAACACGTTCAACATCTCTACCACGGCGGCGTTTGTGGTGGCAGCGGCGGGCATGCCGGTGGCCAAGCACGGCGGGCGGTCCGTCTCCAGCCGGTGTGGCGCAGCGGACGTGCTCGAAAACCTGGGGGTCAGCATCACGCTCACCAAGGAGCAAGCCGCCCGGTGCTTTGAACAGGCCGGACTCTGCTTTATGTTTGCACCAGCCTATCACCTCTCGATGAAGCATGCCGCCGGCCCACGGCGAGAGCTGGGCCTGCGCACCGTCTTCAACCTGTTGGGGCCCCTTGCCAACCCGGCCAACGCACCTTACCAGCTGCTGGGCGTGTGCGAGGAGCGTTTTGTGGAGCCGCTGGCAAGGGCGCTGATGACACTGGGTGTGAAAAACGCCATGGCCGTGCACAGCCACGACGGGTTGGATGAAATCTCCATTTCTACGCCAACCACGGTGTGCGAGGTGCGGGGCGGCAGGTTGTCTGGTTACCTGTTGCACCCTGAGCAGTTCGGTATCAAGCCTGCGGGCTTGGAGGACATCCGGGGTGGTGATGCCGCGCTGAATGCCCAGATCTTGCTGTCCATCCTGAAAGGCCAGCTAGGGCCCAAGCGAGATATCACGGTATTGAATTCGGCGGCAGCGCTATATATCGCCGGCATTGCCCCCACGATCAAGACGGGCCTGGCGCTCGCCTGTGAGACCATCGACTCCGGCGCGGCGATGAAAAAGCTGGAGCAATACAAGGCTGCTTCGCAACAGGTGCTGGAGGTTTCTGCATGATACTCGATGATATCGTGGCCGCCAAGCGGCTGGATCTGAAAATGGAAGAGCAAGCCGTGCCACTGCCGCAGCTCATCCGGCAGGCGCAGGAGGCGGGGCCAGTGCGGGATTTCTGCGCGGCCCTTGCGGCCTCCGGTCTTTCGGTGATCGCTGAGGTGAAGCGGGCGTCGCCTTCCCAGGGGCTGATTGCGGGGGAGTTTGATCCGGTCGGGATCGCCGCGCGGTATGAGGCCGGTGGCGCGGCAGCAGTCTCGGTGCTCACCGAGCGCCATTGGTTCCAGGGCTGTAACCGGTATCTTACGCAAGTGCGTGCCGCCATAGGCCTTCCGGTGCTGCGTAAGGATTTCATCATCGATCCCCGGCAGGTGATCGGAGCACGAGCCATCGGAGCAGACGCGATCCTACTGATCGCCGCGATCCTGGACGACCGGCTGATGCGGGAGCTCTCTGCGCTGGCCGCCGAATACAGTTTGGCCTGCCTGTATGAAGCTCACACCGAAACGGAGGTGAAGCGTTGCGCCGACTGCGGCGCCGCTATCATCGGCATCAACAACCGCAACCTGAAAACGATGGCGGTGGATCTGGCGGCTTTCGAGGTGCTGCGCCGACACGTGCCGGCGGGAGTGCTGGCCGTGGCCGAAAGCGGTATCCACACCGCCGGGGACGCCTGCCGCATGCGCGAAGCCGGGGCCGATGCGATTCTGGTGGGCGAGTCGCTGATGCGTGCGCTGGACGCGGCGGCGGCACTGCGGGAATTGCGGGGCAGCCCATGACATTGGTGAAGATCTGCGGGCTCATGAGGCCTGAGGATGTGGATGCAGTGAACTGCTTTCGCCCGGACTACGCCGGCTTTGTGTTCACCTCAAGCCGCCGGCGGGTGTCATCGGAGAAAGCTCGAGAAATGATTTCGCGGCTGGATCCAGCGGTTGTACCGGTGGGCGTGTTCGTGGGCGAGCGGGCGGAGGTGGTTGCGGCCATTACCGGGCAGTGTGGGCTTCAGGCGGTACAGTTGCATGGCGGTGAGGACAATTCCTACATAACCGCATTGCGCAAGCTGCTGCCGCTGGGTGTGGCGGTGATCCAGGCTGTCCGCGTGAGGGATGCTGCATCGCTGGAGATCGCAAGGCAATCGGCCTGTGACCTGTTGCTGCTCGATGCCTGGGTGGATGGCGTGCCCGGTGGGGCAGGGCACACCTTTGACTGGCGGCTGCTCACAAGGTTTCCAAGACCCTATCTGCTGGCCGGCGGCCTGCACGGGGGCAATGTTGGCGAGGCGATCCAGATGCTTCAGCCATTGGGTGTGGATGTGAGCTCCGGTGTGGAAACCGATGGAAATAAGAACTATGACAAGATAGGCCGGTTCATCGAGCTGGCCAGAGGAGGTAATTGATGAAAAAGGGACGATACGGCGAGTTCGGCGGGCAGTATGTGCCGGAAACGCTGATGAGCACTCTGCTGGAAATTGAGCGTGCCTATGAGTGCTATTCCAAAGACCCTGATTTCCAGCGGGAATTGGATGATTTGAACCGCAATTATTCCGGCAGACCGTCGCTGCTCTATTACGCCACGAACATGACAGAGGCGCTTGGTGGCGCAAAAATCTACCTCAAGCGTGAAGACTTGAACCACACCGGCTCCCACAAGATCAA
>JAEZSE010000044.1 GCA_023421955.1 Bacillota bacterium | reverse complement strand
TTTCAGACCTCATGGGATGGCGGGGATTTCGCGGAGTTTGAGACGGCAAGCGGCGCGCTATCCTTGTTCATGTATAGCAGGAAAGCATTCGTGCAGGCAATTGGGGAGAGCTACGTCCCTCCAAAGGGAATCAATCAAACGTTCGAGATTGCCCTTTGGCTGCCCTGTTTTGCCGATGTGGATGCGGAGTATGATCGACTATCGAAGTTGGGCGTGCGATTTCCGACTGGAGCACCCACGACCTTTTCCTTTGGCATCCGCAACTTTTATGTCGCCGACCCGGAGGGCAACCTGCTTGAAATCGGCAGTATGAGCGCAACGTAATTTGATGGGGATGCCGCCACAGCGGCATGGGGGAATGTTATATGGGGGCCTGATTATTCGGGCTCCTTTTCTAACTAATACTTCCCCCCAAACACAGTCCCATCCGGCGCTTTGAGATAACTCTCAACCCGCGCGTTCATATATTCCACAACCTCCGGGATTGCGTTCTGCTCCCGGATGTACTTCGTCACCAGGTCCAAATCCTTCCGCTGCTTGTCAGACGTGTCCATCGCCAGCACCTTGCTCAATAGCAGCTTCTCCGGCGACAGCACGAAGTAGCGGTCAAACTCAATTGCGCCTTCCAAAAAGAAATCATAACCGAGCTTCCAGATCGACCGCCAGATTTCAAACGGCTCCACCACCACGCCCAGGTCGCCCCAGATGTCCTTGCGGCCATCGGGGTATTTGGCTGCCAGCGCCGCATAATCCTCAAATGTCACAAACAGGTCAATGTCGTGGCCATGCGGGCGCAGGCCGTAAAACTCCATCGCCATGCCGCCGAACACAATGGGCTTGGCGGAAAGCTGGATGCCCAGCAGTGAAAGATCAATTTGTGCGTCAAAGGCCTCGCTGAATGGCGTGTTCATTGTTGATCCTCACTTAGTTAGTTTTCAGATGACAGTGGTATGGTGAGCAGCGGCACATACCGGAGCGGCCCGTTGCCGGTGGTGCTCTCCATCAGCGTGATGGCCGGGCAGGCGAGCCTCGTTTCCGGCAGGGCCGGATTGCCAAGCTCTTTAGGAACTGTGCCGTCACGGGCCACTGTGATGTGTGCACGGAAGGGTTTGTTTTCCATGGGGAATCCTTGCGCAGCCAGCTCCCGCTCCAGGTCGGCTTGCAGAGCTGAGAGCTGCTTGGCGCCCTCGCCGATGCCCAGCCACAGCACAGCCCTGCCGTCGCGGCCAAAGGAACCCGCTCTGTTCGTGGCCATTGCAAAGGGCTTGTGGCGGGCTGCGGTTTGCCGCATCGCGGCCTCGATGGCCGGGAGCATGGCAAGATCTGTTTGCCCGAAGAAATGCAGCGTGATATGAAAAAGCTCCGGCGCAACAAAGCGGCCGGAGGCTCCACGGCTGCGGAGATCCCGGGAGGTTTCTTCTAACCCCCGTTTTTCTCCTGGTGTAAACGAGACGGCTGCAAACAGCCTGGCGCTTCTCATTGCCCTATGAACTTCACGGTGCAGAGCTGCTCATAGGAGGGAATGCCATTGGTAATTGTGCGCTTTAAAAGCGTGAATGCCTGTGCGTAAAGGCTCATCGAGGGCACGCTGCCCTCTTCCAGCGTTTTGGCCAGCGCTGTGGCATCCACAAACCGGCCGATTGTGATGTGCGGCGCGTCGGTGACGTTCTCGGCGTGGAAGCCGGCCTTTTCCAGTTTCTTGCCCAGCTTGTCGTGCAGCTGGTTCAGCGCGTCATGCCCGTCACTCAGGTTGATCCAGATCGTTGCGGACTTCGTATCGCCCACAATGGAGGGCTGGCCCGTCACCAGCGTAAAGGGCACCTGGGCCTTGGCCGCAAGCTTCAACACCCTCTGCAGGTCTTTGAGCTTCTCCTCCGGCATTTCCTCCAGCAGGTGCAGCGTGATGTGATACATGCCCTCGTCATAGGCATGGCCGCCCTTGAACTGCGCGCGCTGTTCGTAGGTGATGCAATGCAGAGCGCGTTCTTCGGCGGGGGAGAGGTCAATGGCGACAATGAACCGGGTGCTGTCCATATTGGGTTTTCCACTTCTTTCAGATGTCGTAGGTCGGGGAGTTGTTTTTGTCGATTCGTCGGGTTTTTGCAACAAAACTCAACTCGAGTATAGCAAGATGGCAGCGAACCATCAAGCGGTGCAGATGATTTTAACGCAGAATTAACCGCGGCGCAAGTGGCAACAAAGTAATCACTGATCAGCGCGGTTGCGGCGTAAAGCCCATCATGATATCATATGCTTACCAAAGGATGTGTTACGATGCTTGTGACCGATTGGCTGGATGACGAAGCCCCGAAGGTTGCCCGCACGCTGGAGCAGCAAAACAGGGAGTATTACTTCCGCGAGCGCACGATCGGCTTTGCCGGCAAGCAAAACATTGTGAGCGCTTTGAACCACATGCGCGCGGCGCTTTTCCCCGGCGTGTTTGAGCGCGAGGTAGCCGATGAGTCCTGCGCCAAGGTTCTCATCGGCAACAGCCTGAGGAGCGCCGCTGTGGAGCTGAATGAAATGGTTCAGCAGGCTCTGGTGAACTGCTGCGAGCGACGGGAAAAGCACTCCGGCACCTGCCACAAGTGTGAGGAACGGGCCAGCGAAATCACTGTGGAATTGTTGCGGTTGCTGCCCCAGATCCGCGAGACGCTGCATACCGATATTCAAGCCGCCTATCTGGGAGATCCGGCGGCCCGCTCCGCCGAGGAAATCCTGCTGTGCTACCCCTCCATTGAGGCGCTCAGTGTGCACCGCGTTGCCCACGAGCTCTACCGCATGGGCGTGCCGCTGATCCCCAGGGTAATGAGCGAATATGCCCATCAGGCCACCGGCATCGACATCCACCCCGGTGCCACGATTGGCCGCCATTTCTTCATTGACCACGGCACCGGTGTGGTCATCGGTGAAACCTGCACGATCGGCGAGCATGTGAAGCTGTTTATGGGCGTCACGCTTGGAGCCAGGAGCTTCCAGCTGGACGACAACGGAAACCCCGTCAAGGGCAACAAGCGCCACCCGGACATTGAGGACAATGTGGTGATTTATTCCAACGCCACGATCCTGGGCGGCGACACCCGCATCGGCCATGACAGTGTGATCGGCGGCAACGTGTGGCTCACCCACTCGGTGCCCCCGTTTTCCAAGGTGTACAACTCCCAGCCCAGCCCGGTGATCCGGACCAACGGCGGAGACACGGATTACTATATCTGACTTTTAACACCAGAAAGAAGCGCAAGGCCGGTGGCAACCAAAATGCCGCCGGCCTTTTCTGCCGCTTTGATCGCTGGATTTTGATGCCTTGGACTATTCTGTTGCACCAAGCAAGCCAATACTTCTTTCAAGGATATCACCTGTTACGGCGTCAATCATGATCTTTGAGACTTGCGCGTTGTCTGGATTACCATATGCTCCGTCCGTCCATAGTTCAACACCCCAAACGTAGGGGGTTATCTTCGATAATGCTGGATCCATGAAGTCTCCCGTTTTGTGGATATTGATCAGCATGACCATCTTGCCGGCATATGCGTTCTGCTTCCAAAGCTGGTACCAGCGCTCAACGGTGCCATACACGGTTGGTTCTGAGTAACTGAAGCAGTCCGCAACCACGCAATTCTCCGTATCCAGGCCATAATAGTCATGAATGGCCTTTTTGGCGATGGATAACGCCTCGTCGGGTGAAATGATGCCATCGGGCGGTGTGCTTTTGACTAAGGGTGCAGTGTTCTCGCCTGATGGCGAAAGGGTTGCGGTGGGGCTCAAAGACTCGAACAGCCTGTATGCGATGTCGCCGCGCACATAGATCAGCGTATCAAGCGTCCAATCGGTCGTGGCAAGGTATCCATAGTCCCCGGTGTCAAAGTGAACTGCCCGATAACTGCTGCAACTGCTGCCCGTCGCCTTTTGATAAATCTTCTGGTATCCTGGGTCCTCCGCGTCAACGAATGCTGTGAACCGGTTTTCCATCGGCTGATAGGCCGTTTCTGCCAGTGTGTTGGCCGAGACGGTATAGACATACATGCGTTTGCTGCTCACCGGGTGAAGCTGCACTGTGCTTCCGTCTGCGCTGACAGTAACTTCGCAAAAATCATCCCCTTGGGTGTAGTTGCACCCGATGGGTACCAAGTCCAGGCTGCGGATGATCTTTTGAGATTTCAGATCGTAGACAAACAGCCCAAAGTAGCCGTGGAAGATCACGGTGTCGCCCGATGCGTAGTCGAGATCCGCCATGTCTGCACCGATGTTCTGCCCGGCCACCAAATTTGGTTCGGTCGGTGCCAGCATGTTTGTGTCTGAGGGCGCCGGGGTCGGCGATTGCGCCGGAGGCGGAGTAACGGTCTCCGCGTTCAGGCTTGTGACCGGCTGGTCGGCCAGGTTCCCTGGGTTGCTGCCGGGCGTTGACTCCTGGGCGGAGAGCACCGCAGCGAATATGACCGCCGCGCAGAGCAGGCAGGCCGCGCCAAGCGCCCCCACCTTTCGCAGCGGGGTTTCCAGCCTGAGGCGTGCCGGGCGCTCCGGCAGCGCCAGTATTCTTTCTTTCAGCGTTCTGTCCGGCGTGATGGCATCGAGCGAGCGTTTCAGATCGCGAATCATCATCGGAATCCATTCCTTTCTATAGCCTCAGTTTCAGTTTCTGCCTGCCCCGTGACAGCCAGGTCTTCACAGCCGATTCGGAGCTTTGCAGCATTGCCGCGATTTCCTGCACCGAATACCCTTCGTAGTAGTGCAGATACAGCGGCGTCTTGCTTTTTTCCGGCAGAGACATTAGTTCCCGCAGCACCTCCGACTCCTTCGGGGCAGAGGTGACAGCTTCGGCCTGGCTTAGATCAACAGCCCTGCGGCGGAAGCGGAAGCGCTGCTTGTCGTAGCAGATGTTTTTTGCGACCCGGATATACCAGGCCTTTTCGTGCGCGGGATTGGTGAATACGGGCTGCTTTTTCAGGTATTTGATAAACGTGTCCTGCACGGCGTCTTCGGCGTCGCTTTTGTTGCAAAGCAGCAGGTAGCACAGCCGATACAGCATGGCGCCGTAGGCTTCATATTGTTCCGAGATGCCGGCGCGATCGCTTGCCTGACCCATTGCATCACCTCGTTTCATATCCAATACGTTTCACACGAGGCAAAGGTTGCAAAGAATATCATTGGAGATGCGGACCACTGGTGGGGATACGGATTACTATATTTGTTTTAACTCAATTTGGATGCGTGAAGCCGGGGGCAACGAAACGGCCACCGGCTTTGCTCATCCAAGAAAGTTTTGTTTGTTTTCTGAACTTGACTACCTGATGTTGGGTTGCCTGTGATACAGTGAAAGAAAATTCTTGGAGGATGGCATGCTTCGATCCATGATGCAGGCTTATCTCGTTGGCAGCGACAAGGCGGTTGAGCTATACAAACGGGCGTTTGACGCCAAGGTTGTCAGCGCCTATCCCAATGAGGACGGCACCTACTGCCATGTGGAACTGGATGTGTATGGGCAGATCCTGGCCATTGCCGAGGCTAGCTCCGGAATGGATGTGCCCGGTGCAGACGGCAAATATGCCGTGAGCTTCGCCCCCGATGCCGAGCGGAACCCCGGCAACACGATGCAGTTCTGCCTGCACTTCGGGCCGGGGCATGCAGACAAGGTGCACAAGGCCTATGAGGTGCTGTGGGAAGATGCCCTGATTCTTTACCCCATGGGCCCCGTGAGCTTCAGCCCCTGCATGTTTGGACTGGTGGACAAGTTCGGCGTGAACTGGTGTGTGTTTGAATAGGAGGGAGGATTCCTGCCTTAGTTGTCATGCCTGATCAGATAGCTTGGCCACCAAAGCGTTGTAATAATTGGCTGTTTCCGGCTCCATGTAATATCTGTGCTCGATCAGCATGGTGATGATTGTACACAACCCAACCAGCAAGGCCTCTTCCAGGCTATGCTGCGCCAGCTCCCGCATCCGTTCCACCTGTGGTCCGGACCGGGCGGGCTCGATGAAGTCTGCCAGCCACACCACATTGTCCAGCACGGTCATATCCCCGGCGGCGCATTGGTGGCGGTAAATCGCCTGCAGCACCTCCCGGTCTTCCACACCATATTCGGTGCGCGCCACATGGGCACCGGCCTGGCCGTGCAGCAGCCCATGGGGCTGCGCCTCTTGCACCTTGGTCAGCTCCAGCCCCATTGATTGCGCGATCATAAGGATTTGGCTGCCATCATACGCCTTCGCGCAATCATGCAGCAGCCCGGCCAGATATGCCTTGTCCGGGTCCGCCCCAAACCGTGCTGCCAGCTCCCAGGCTGTCTCCGCCGTGCGCAGGCAGTGGCCAAAGCGGGCCTCGCCCAGCCGCTGAAGCAACTCCTGTTTGATTTGATTTGTGTCCTGCATTCCAAACTCCAAACTGCAATATCAGCGTAATTTCACGTTTTCGATCTTGTTTGCTGCTATGTATGGTTCCTCTTTTCCAATTCCATCATCTCAGACTCACGATATGAGACATCGCAAATCCGGCAGTGAAACACAATTTCATAACATTCCACATTGCCAATCATGCGGGTGTCGCCGATACTAAAATCATAATCCCTTGCCTGCGGCGAGCCTGTTGAAACAATTCCAGATGGGCGAAGCCTCTTTTTCAACGACCCGCCGCATGCAGGACAATGATGCCTTTTGAATAGGGAAAACCAGATATGGTGGATTTCCAGATATCGGTTTTTCATTCTCGTCTCCGTGCAATGATGCTAGTGTTTGAATTTCTTGCAGAAGCGCTCACACTCCGCCGTGTTGCACACTTGTGACGGTGTGTTGGGATAGGGGCAGTCACAGCGCGGATAGATGGAATCTCCGCTGACTGCTCCTTTATAGTATTGATAGCATTGGGCTATCTTTTGCCTGCGCCGTTTATCCAGCAGCCGGACACAGAATAAACCTGGCCACCCAAGGGCAGCAAACAGCAGGTAGATGCCGCCAATGTATTTCCATGTATAAG
The DNA here is from genome assembly GCA_023421955.1 of Bacillota bacterium. Taxonomy (GTDB): domain Bacteria; phylum Bacillota; class Clostridia; order Christensenellales; family UMGS416; genus JAEYRA01. Next base: position 130,817 of record JAEZSE010000044.1, on the reverse strand, counting down.
GGGTGCCGCGTGCCTGCTTGAGGATGCCCTCTTCCGGCAGATCGATATAGTAGCCTGGGGGCTTGCGATTTTTCAGAGCCTCACCCACCGCAAACAGGATGATGCCGATGAGGGCTGTCCCCATGAAATATATCGTGAAAACGACGACTGGTCGCAGCCAAGGCAGTTCGCTCATATCGCACCCTTTTCATGTTGCACTGGTCTGGGCCAGCGCCCTTGTTTCAGCCGCCCAGCCTTTGCCCGCAGCCGCCGCAAAACTTGGTGCCCGGCTGGTTCTGCTGGCCGCAGTTGGTGCAAAACACCTTTTGGGGTGCGCCCAGCTTCGTGCCGCACTCCTGGCAGAACTTCACGCCTTCGGCGTTTTGTGTGCCGCAGCTGGGGCAGAGCGTCTGCGCCGCAGCCTCCTGCTCCGCGCGCTCGGCCGCCTCTTTTGCCTGCTGGAGACTGGCAAGCTTTTCTTTGGCCGCGGCCAGGTTGCTTTGCAGCAGCCTGAGTCGGTCCGCCTGCGCCGGGAAGTCGCCGGGGTTCCTGGCATAGGCAAGCTTGCCGATCTCGGTGTAGATCGCCGTTTCCTGCTCCTCCAGGGTGCTGACTTCACTCTGCGAGCTCATAATCTTTACATTGGGGTCATCCTGGGGCATGAAGCTCGAGAAGCCCTTCATCAGCCCATCAAGCCCTTTGAAGAAATCGTTTGCCATCTGCCTGCCTCCTCATCATTTGCCATAATTTTACTGCACTCTGCTGAATATGGTCAATCATTCATGGATGGTCGGCTGGCAGCGCAATGATTCGGCAGTGCTGCAGCGGGCTGCGGGTGCAGGCTGCCCATCACGCCGTGATTCATGAGGCCGGACATCAACCCAACCAGCTGTTCCGCCGGCAGGGTTTGCTTGTTTTGAAACCAGTAGCTCAGCACACCGATCATGGAAGACAGAATAAACTCCGCGACATACTCCGCTTCAGTGTGACTATATGAGCCACTGTCAGCGATTGGACCCAGGATCATTGGCTTGACCGAGGCTTTCAATTTGGTCGCAAAGGAGGGATCGCCGCGGCTGCCCAGCAAAACGGAGTAATACTTGCTGTTTTGCTCATAAAGCTTGAGAAATGCATCCATCGGCTGACCGGCTGCGCCCGTGGTGGACGGCAGCTCATTTTCTCCGGGGATCAGGGCCTGCTCAACCTGCTCGAGCACGTCATACACATCGGAGAAATACTCGTAGAATGTCCCTCTGTGATAGCCTGCCCGCGCAGCAATCTCCCGCACTGTGATCCGGTCAATCCGCTTTTCGCAATACAGTGACCAGAAAGCATCCATGATGTTCTGCCTTGTTTGGGTAGTCATTTCCGGTTGCTGATGCATTTAGCCCGCCTTTCCGACATTCCGCAGCCGATTGTCGGTTGATCTTTGGCGCAGTCACCCGCTACAATAACCATACAACAGGTTGTCGGATGATACAATGGGAGGTGCTCCAATGATCACAATCCTTTGCGCCGGTTCAAGGGGGGATTTTCAGCCCTATATCGCGCTGGCCCAAGCGCTGCAAAAGCAGGGCCAGCGTGTCAGGATTGCGGGTTTTTCCGAGTATCAGGACTTGATTGCAGGATATGGGATTGACTGCTCGCCCATTGAGGTGAATTATCAGGAACTCGGCGTGGATGACAAATTGTTGAGCCAAGCTGCATCGGCGGACAATCCTCTTAAAATGCTGTTTGCGTTTCAGAAAATGAAGAAATTCGGCACCCGGATTGCTGAGCAAACCTGGGCTGCGCTGGAAGGCAGCGACCTGATTGTTTATCATCCGGGCAGCACCTTTGCGTATTTTGCCGCCCACGAAATGGGGATTCCGGCAGTGCTGGCCACGCCCTTTCCGCTGCACAACACGCGGGAATCGCTGTCTGTGATCAGCTACGGCAGAAAATCGCCAAGCAGTCTGAATACACGGATCAGCTATGATATGCTTCAGGGGATGCTGTGGATGGCATCCGGCTTTATGGTGCGGGATTACTGGATGCGGAGGTTTCACAGGCGCCCGGCGGGTTTCGGAGCGCCTTATGAACGGGTTTCTGCCAGGGAGCCGGCGCTGGTGTGCTGCAGCAACCATGTTTTCCCAAGGCCGCGCGATTGGGATGAAAACATTCATCAGTACGGATATTGGTTTACGGAAGAGCCATCGGAATATGTTCCGCCGAAAGAAGTTACCGATTTCCTCAGGAGGGGGTCGAAGCCGATCTATTTTGGGTTTGGCAGTGTGTTCAACCCCGGGGATGCAGCGGGCATCATCGCATCCATCAAGGATGCATTGGCGAAGACCAATCAGAGGGGCATTATTTGCGGCATGGGGATGCCGGATGGCCTTCCCGAAACCATGCTTGCCGTTGGCAGCATGCCCCACAGCTGGCTTTTTCCGCAGTGCGCCGCAGTGTGCCACCACGGCGGGGCCGGCACCACGGCCGCCGGCTTTCGCGCCGGGGTGCCAAGCATCATCGTGCCCTTTTCCAATGACCAGTTTGCCTGGGCCCACAGAGCCTTCGATCTTGGCGTGGGAGCGGAGCCAGTCTATCGAAAAGTTCTCTCTTCGGAACGGTTGGCCCTTGCCATCGAGAGTTCTCTTCGCGGCGGCACAGTGGCCAACGCAAAGGCTCTTGGCGAGCACATCTCCATGGAAGACGGTGCGGCAGCCTGTGCAAGAGTCTTATGTGACATCGGCTGATTGCCGGCCTGCCCCTGCCTGGCCACGCTTTCTGGCCCACGCCGCCAGTGCCCACGGCGCATACAGGATGCCCCACAGCACCAGCGCGAACCCCAGCAGCGGCCCGATATACCACGGCCAGCCCACCCATTTGTCAAAGATCTCAATGGGTGTGCCCGCCGGCGCGAAGTGCACAAACATATAGTTGCTGTTGCCGCCCAGCAGCAGGTTCAGCCCAAAGCATAACGCCGCGAGCCCCGCCAGGATCGCCATGTTTTTGGGCAGCGCCCGGATGTTGGGGCGGAAGCCGTCCAGGATCCACAGCAGCGGCACCAGCGCCAGCAGCGCGTGCACAAAGATGCTCTCCAGATACTGGATGTTCCAGAAGGGGTAGTTGCTGGGCTCCGGCGTCAGCAGCGCCATCGCGGCGCCCGGCAGGCCGCAGGCATAAGCGAACTCCTTCAACGCCGGCTTTTTGCCAAACACGGCGAAGGCTTCCACAAAGATCATGATGCCGCACAGGTGCAGCGGCAGGTGCCGCGTGATGTCATAGCGGCCAATGATCAGCAGCCAGCCCTGCCGGATCACCTCCAGCGCCAGGATTGCGATTGTTGCAGTGGCTGTGAACCGCTGCCGCGCCTCGTGGTTCATCCTGCGGTAGAGCAATAGCAGCACGGCGATCACCACGACAGTGGCGGCCAGCCAGATGAAATGGGTGTCGGAGAAGTTGGGCACGCCGGTGCCGGCGGGGATGTCCTTGTCATAGGCGAAAAAGTAGCGGAACATGGCATGCTCCTGATCACGGATGAATGGATGGATTTATTCTACTTCGTTTGCGCATCACTGACAAGAAGCGCAATAAAATGCCGGATGGGTAAATCCCATCCGGCGCTCTTGATGTGTTGCTATTACTGCTGTGCCTGTGTAGCCTGCAGCGAATTCCTGAGGTTGGTCCAGGCGACCAGCTGCCAGACGCCGAAGCCGATGTTCATCAACGTGATCAGGCCCTGGAAGAACGGGATCAGCAACGCGCCGATGCCCAGCGTGAAGATGATGAAGATCACCAGCACACCACCGCCCAGCACCAGCACCGCGCCGTTGGCAATGGCGTTCCACAGGCAGCTTTGCCTGGCGCTTTCGGCCTCTGCCCCAAACACGATCTTGGCGTTTACCAGGAAGATGACCGACAGCACGATGGAGGCGATGAGGGTGGCGTCGGCCAGCACCCAACCGGTGATTGTGTTGGCTAATGTGCAGATGGCCGATACCAGCAGGATTGTCAGCATGGATTGTTTGCTCATGAGTATTCTCCTTTCCAATGATCCGGATGGCTCTGATTACGCCGTTGTCTCTGCGGACCGCTCTGCGCCGCGGAGCTTGCTCCACAGCACGAGCTGCCAGATGCCGAAGCCCACGCAGAAAAAGAACGACAGCCCGTGGATCAGCCCGGGCACCCAGCCCAGGATGCCCAGGTGCAAGATGCCCAGCCCCTGGCCGGAGAGCAGGCCAACCCCGCTCACAATGGCGTTCACGATGCAGGCGGTGCGCGCCTGGTCTGCCTCCGGCCCAAACTGCTTGCGCACATTGGCCGCAAACAGGATGGAGAGCACCACCGAGGCCAGCGTGCCCAGGTTGGCGATCCAGAGGCCGGAAGCCGCGTCCACCAGCAGGCAGATGGCCGAGATCAATAGAATGGTTCGCAGAGTGTTTTTGTTCATCACATTTCCCTCTTCTTTGTTTACTACTGCATATTATGCAATAGGTCGGCATAAATGTCAATATTATGAATTGGTAAATTTATTAATTTGAGTTTCGTGTTAAATGTATATAATTCGCCATTCATACATGCCAGAAATACTTGCTTGAGCGAGCTTCATTCGGTTATATGGGTTGGGAGCCGATGAAGCCTTCCTTGTCCGTCCATTGGATCATATCGATCTCAAAGCCGTCGGGATCCTTCAAATAGAATTGCCGTGAGAATTGTTTCACGATGATTTGCGTATCCATTGGTGTAAACCCTTTGGCTTGGAGGTCTGCCAGCAGGCCATCAGCGTCGGCCACGGCATAGCCGATGTGGCGGAAGTTGCTGCCAATCTCCGGTTCAAAGCCCTCCCGCTGGCTAATGAACAGCTCATGGCCGCCGCCCAACAGGATGGCATAGGGCTGGCCGTTTGCCTTTGCACCTTTTCTGAGCAGCCGGTAGCCCAGCGCTTCGGTGTAGAACGTAACAAACGCATCAACGTCGGAGACATAGCGGTTCAGGTGGTCGATTGGGAACATTTGCTTTTCCTTCAATCCTGATCATATGGGATAACAAACAGTTCATTCACCAGGTGTACATAATATAGATCGCATTATTCTCCCGGTCATATATCACATTGCCGAAACCGTCTTCTGCGTCCACCTCATAAACGTAGGACATACTCGCAGAAGGATTAAACCAGGGTAGACCTTCGAAGTAACTATATATCAAGTCATCTCCTGCCAGAAGGGATGGCTTAACCCCCGCAAGTCCGTCGGACTCACTGAGAAACGCCTCAATTTCTTCTATTGGCGCAGAGAATTTGAGGTATACTGCACCGCTAAAAAAGTTGGTCCAATCCTCGCGATGAAGATCTGCGGCGGATGGTGGCAGTTCTGCCAGCCTGAGGGCTTCTCTTGCAGCGTTGATGTCTGTTTTGAGGCTGTGGCTGAAATGGGTGCCGAAGATCATGTTGATGCCTGTCGGATACAATATTGCAAACAAGCTGCCGGCCAGCAGCAAAGGAATGCAAGTAACCACAACCAGCAATAGGGCTTTCCTTTTCTTGCTCATATTCTCCTCATGCCCGCGCCAATTCCAGCAGCTTTTCCATCACTTCCAGATTCCTCGTGGTCGCCCGCATCTTCAGCTTCTTCTCAAAGAATCCGTTGGAATACGCCGTTTTGTGATACCCACCCCGGCAGAGCACCCACGCCGCCCGGCCCGCGACGGCAAACTCGTCGGTGCTGCGGGGGTCTGCCGTAAGGCCAGCAACCACTTCCGCTGAGGGATTCCGCTCCAGCACCGTGACATAGAGCCGCTCACCCTCTGCAAGCTCCCGCCTGGCGAAGGGGTTGGCGTCCAAAATGCCCGCCAGCTCTTGCGCCGAAAGCACCATCACCGGCACCTCAAAGCCCAGCGCGGCTTGCAAGCCCGTCGAAAGCCTATTGGCCAGGATGCCCTCCTGCTCGCCGGTGGCGTCAAACAGCACATTGCCGCTTTGGATGTGGGTGGAAACGCCTGTGCAGCCCATCTGTTCAAACAGCTCTCGCAGCCGCTCCATCTTCACCGTGTGGCCGCCCACATTCACGCCCCGCAGCAGGGCCAGTGTTTTTAGCATGGGGGTGATTCCTTTCTTTATGGCACGGCAGCGCACGGCTGAACCAGGCGCGCTGCTCCTGCCGATACCATTTTACCATGTTTTGGCATATAATGATAACATCATAGAAATAACCAATGCCTGAGAGGTATGCCCTATGTACCCTTCTCTACGAGATATCCGCATCGTCTGTTTTTCTGGCACCGGCGGGGCCCGCCGTGCAGCGGAGGCTTTACTCCGGGAATTTACTGCGCAGGGCGCTTCTGCCTCGCTTCTGATGCTGGAGGGTCCGGCGCTCCGGGGGGGCTGGGGCAAGGAGGCCAAGCCGGACCTGCTGGTGCTGGTGTTCGCCGTGCATGCCTTTGACGCGCCACAGCCGGTTTATGACTGGCTGCGCGACACCGACCTTGCCGGTGTGCGGGGGGCGGTGCTGTCGGTGTCCGGCGGCGGCGAGGTGTGGCCCAACACCGGCTGCCGGGCGGCGCTCATTGCGGCGCTTGGGGCCCATGGCTGCACAGTGAACTATGACCGCATGCTCATCATGCCGTCCAATGTGGCGGTGGACGTGGGCGACCATGCGGCGATGCACATGCTCCGCGTGCTGCCGGTGAAGGCAAAAGCCATCGCTGATGACCTGCTGGCGGGCCGGGAGCGCCACGACCCCAGGCGCCTGAGCTCGTTCCGGCGCTGGTTCTCCGCGCTGGAGAAACGGCAGGCCCATGAAATCAGCGGCAAATACCGGCTGGACGGCTGCACCGGCTGCGGGTGGTGCGCGCGCAATTGTCCCACTGGCAGCATTGCGATGCAGGAGGGCAAGCCGGTTTTTCAAAATGGCTGTGTGGCCTGCCTGCGGTGCGTCTACGGCTGCCCTGCCCATGCGATCAAATCGGGGTATCGCGTGGTGGTGTTCCCCAAGGGCTTTGACCTTGATGCACTGGAGAAGCGCATGGAGGGTGTGGAATTGAAGCCGGTGGAGCAGTGCTGCAAGGGGTGGGCGTGGGCTGGGGTGAGGAAGTATTTGCTGAACCCGGATGAATGAGGGGCTTACCGCTTTTGGAACGGGCAGCAGATTGCGTGCGTCATAGTGGTATCGGCGGTGTGGGGTGGAGGATATGAGGAAGGCGCTGTGGGTTGTGGTGGCTGTGGTATTGCTTGCGGGATGCAGAGCCATGCCATCTGTAACTCCTGCGGTGGCTGTGACAAAAAGCCCCTTGGAGACATTATCAACTACAACGGCTGTTCGTGATGTTTCGCCTGAAGTGACAGTCTCCATCACCGCACAACCCACCCCGACAAAAAAGCCGGAACCACCATCCCCTACGCCAAAGGCAACACCGACCTCCGCGCCGAAGGTTGATTCTGTCACGGATCCTGGTTTGAAAATAGGGTTCGTTGTATCGAATGATGATTCGGTGTTCTACCTTGAACGGCAATACGGAGAGGCGGAAACCAAGTATTCCATCCATCAACTGGATCTGAAGACCAATCAAAAAAAGAAGCTCAGGGAATTCTCGGGATCTCCGCTCACGCAAATCTTTCTGGACAGCGCAGGCAGTCTGTATTATGTGAAGTCCATTGTCTTTACCGATGCGGAGAATGGTGTCACTACCCGCCAGACTTTGTATCAATACACCAGCAGTCAAGACAGGCTGATTGCTTCCTATATCGATTCTGTGATCCGTGTTGATCAAGAGCATATTTTCTATATCGGGCCAAGCGGAAGCATATATCAATATCATATTGCGAGCCGGACGAAGACGAAAATTGCACAGGTAAGTATTGATAACAAGAATCTGTATGCGTCCTATTTCTCCTGCCTTGGTTATTTCTTAATGGACGTTCGCAACACAACAGATGCTGAATACCGGAAATACTACCTGGTCAACCTCTACACAGGTAAGACCAGTTTGCTTTCCGAAAAACTTGAGGATCAGTTCATTGGCTCTGATGAGGGCGAATGCCTGATCAAGTATTCACATACTGGCAAGAGCACCGTAGTGACCATATTTCATATGAAAACCAACGAAACCAGCGAGCTTTCCGTCCCCGGGTCTTTGTGGATCGATCGTGCATTGGTGCAAAGTGAGATCGTTTATCTTGTGGCCAGAAGCGGAACAAAACAACAGCAATCTCTTTATGAAATAAACTTAACCAACGGTAAAGTCCAAGCCCAAACAGGGCTGCCATATCACATAGGCAGTTCGGTTGCTCACAATGGGATGTGGTATTTCTATACTTATGTATACTCAACCAATGGTGATACTGAATACACCAGGCAAAGCATTAAGGCAATGGCTCTTAAGGATGGGAAAATCACCACACTGCATAGTCTCAAGCAGGCTGTGGACAATGGCCACTATTTGCGTTTGGATTTCACGCATGACTCGCTTTGGCTTGATTATTGTGGCGGTGAAGAACAGTCCCACAACGTGATTTCCAGGTATCAGACCAAGTGATAGGTCGAGGAGGTTATTCCCATGAGGCAAAACGCTCTCCTTCTGCTCATCTTATCACTCCTGTTCCCCCTCACCTCCTGCATAGCCAACCCCACCGCCGCACTTCTCTCCGCCGGAGATCCCCAGCCGTTCGCCACCCCGGATCATGTGCTCTCCTACGACGATGTTTTCAGTACCACGCCGGCCTCTATGAGCACCGAGGATGGGGCGCGGATCATCCGGGAAGAATTCCCTGATCTTTGCACCAATTTGTGATTTCGCATTTGCACTTGGAACCGCGACAAGTCCATCCAGCGGCTGGAGTATGACAGCTTTGAAGCATATTTCATCATCAACACCAACACCGGGAAGATTGATTCATTCATCTTGCAAAGGCTTCCTGACCCCGATCAGCCTTCCATGGGCATTGCCGAAGCGCAGCAAGTCGCAGAGGATTTTATTCGAACCCATAGGCCGGACTTTGACCTGTCCATCATGAATCAAACCTGCTCAGAAATTTTTGATGGTGGTGCTGGCAAGCGATTTCGCTTTGAATGGCGGGAGTTTAGAGATGATGTGGATATCGGCAATGCCATTCATACCGAGGTGGATCTCCATGGGAATGTCCTGTCCTACAGCGCTGCCAGAAACGACAACCTGAACATCGACACAAAGGCAAAGAGAATCACACAAGACGAAGCCACAGCCGTGATCAAGCACTATCTCCAACCCATCATTGCGCAGGAACGTTTCGATGCGCTTCAGTGTGATGGGGGCGGCCTTATCGTCTGGGATAATAAGGTGGCTTGGAGGGTCAAGCTTTCCGCCCAGCCGAAGGGCGACCCGGTTACTTATTACTATATGATCACCGTGGATGCCCAGACCGGCAAGGTGCTGGATGACACCCGGGGGTGAGGTTCTGAACACAAAGGAGGCGGGCAATTGCCCGCCTCTTCGTGTTAATGCTTAGCTGATCCGAACCGAATCCCTACCCTCCCTTAAGTCGGTGCGCTGAGCACCGACGGCTAAGGGGGGATGTCATCGGCAGATGACAGGGGGGATTTCCATCGTCAGGTTGCATGGTGGGTTACTTCCCCTTCTTCTCCTCCTTCATCTCCTCCACCGTCTTCACATGCAGCCGCACCGCGCCGGTGTAGCCTTCCCTGGTTGGGATCAGGTTGCCTTTGCTCCACCGCTCCTTGGCCTCAGCGATGGCCTTTTTATATTGCGGCAGCCACTGCTCCTCGGCAATTAGCATCTCGTCGGCCATCTGCCAAATCTCCGGCGGGTTCATGACGGTGCCGGTGAGCGGATCCATCATCAGCGCCTGACGGAGCAGCTGGTCGTCGCCGGCCACGGCGGCCTCCACGGACAGCCTCTGCACCCAGATGGAGGTGGAGATCACCGCCGCGCACCCGAGGGGCAGGTCGCCCACCTGCGGGATTGCGATGCCGTTGCGGTCCACATAGCCGGGCACTTCCACAATGCACTCGTCGGGCAGGTTGGTGATCGCGCCATGGTTCATCACGTTGAAATGGCCGCGATAGACCCGGCCGGTCTCAAGCCCCTCCACGATGTGGGAGCCGTGCTCCTCACTGCGCTTCTCCTCGGCGTAGACAAAGGGTTCTTCGGCCATCCACTGCGGGAACTCGGTCTCAAACCAGTTGCGGCCCTGGGTGCACTCCCGCAGGTAGCCGCCGGTCTCGCCGTTGATCCACCGGTCGGTGCTGATCCAGTTTTGGATCTCGTTGGGCCGCTTGCGATACCACGCCACATATTCGGAGAGGTGGCCGTTGCTTTCGGTGGAGTAATAGCCGAAGCGCTTCATCATGTCGATGCGCACTTTCTCGTTCTGGCTGTATTCGGGGTGCTCCTCAAAGCCCTTGAGGATGCGCTCCATCGGCACGTCCTGGCCATTGAGCTTTACCTGCACATACCAGGTCTGGTGGTTGATGCCGGCGCAGATGATGTCCACATCCTTCTTCTCCGCGCCCAGCACTGTGGCGATCTGGGTGTGGCCGTGCTGCACGCCGTGGCAGAGGCCCACGCAGTTGACCCCGCCATACTTGATGGCCGCCCACGTCATCATCGCGTTGGGGTTGGCGTAATTGAGAAGCAGGCAGCCGGGGGCAGCCACTTCGCGGATGTCGCGGCAGAGATCCAACATGAATGCCACGCCGCGTTGACCGTAGAACACGCCGCCGGTGCAGAGCGTGTCGCCCACGCACTGGTCCACGCCGTACTTCAGCGGGATGTCCACATCCATGCGGAAGGCCTCCAGCCCGCCGATGCGCACCACGTTGAACACATACTTGGCGCCCTGCAGGGCCTCGCGGCGGTCGGTGGTGGCCTTGATCCGGATGGAAAGGCCGTTGCTGTCGATGTCGCGCTGCACAAGCTTCGTGACCATCTCCAGGTTGGCGGTGTTGATGTCCATGAAGACGAGTTCAATGTCCTTGAACTGGGGCACGGAGAGCAGGTCGCGCACCAGGCCCCTTGTGAAGCCGATGCTGCCCGCGCCGATGAACGTGGCCTTGAACGACATGTGGGTCACCTCGCGTGTTTTCTTTGCGGCGGCTTGCCGCCAAACCATTCTATTTTAGCATGAATCGTGAGAACTGTTGTAGGAAAAACAGACCCAACCTCCCTACCTCCCTCCATGAGGGAGGTGCCCCCCACAGGGGGCGGAAGGAGTTCTCCGGAGAAACCGACCTCCCTACCCGCCCTTGTTTTTGCCGAAGGCAAAAATTCAAGGGGGGATGTCATCCACAGATGACAGGGGGGATTTCTTGTGGATGCCGCCACAGCGCCATGTGAGATTTGACTTACCCCACCTTCTTGATCGGCAGCCAGAGCTTGAAGCCGGCCAGGCCCTTTGGCCCCTCGGCCCAGTCGTCGGTGAAGAGGTGCTCCTCATAGTAGGGGCGGCTTTGCAGGTCCAGCTCATAGCCGCCCATTTCTTTCAGGCACTCCATCATCACACCGCCTGATTTCATCATCGAGCTGCCGATATCCACCATGCCGTCGTCACTATACTCGTTGAGCGCCACGTCGCCGATGAGATAAAGCCCCCTGGGCCCGTCAGTTACAGCGGCTCCCTGAAAGGTATCTCCACTTCCCTCCGAGGTAAAAAGCGCCATTTGGGCCCAATACTCATGCACCACGCCGGTTTCGTTGGCGTCGTGGCTTTCCCCCTGCGGGTGGTGCCCTTTGGGGGCGCAGCCCAGCATTGTCCGCGCCTTGCGGTCCGGCAGGTTTGTTATGGCCCAGCCCTTGAGCGCCCGCCATGCCTGCTCCTCCGGGTTGGCGCAGTCTGCCGTAAACGTGGCCACCCTCATATCTGTGTATTCTTCGATGCGTACCAGCGGTTTGTTCCCCATTTTGATTGCTCCTCCATTGATTGTGATCTGGAAGGAAAGGCGGGGATAGGCTGTGAAAATGCCCAGCTTTCTTGCGGTGGACGGCGACACGCCGTGGAAGGCCTGAAAAGCCCGCGCGAAGGCCTCCGGCGACTCATAGCCGTATTTCAGCGCCACATCAATCACCTTACCGCCTCCGGCCAGCAGCTCCTCTGCCGCCAGCGCCAGTCTGCGGTTGCGCACGTATTCCGCCGCCGTGCCGTCAGTCACGAGGGCGAACATCCGTTGAAACGAGGCCTGCGAGCAGCAGGCCCGCCGGGCCGCTTCCCCGAAGTCGATCCGGCCTGTCAGGTTCTGCTCCAGATAGTCGATGGCGCTGTTGAGTTGGTCCAGCCATTGCATGCCCTTCACCTCGGGGAGATTATAACATAGGGTGAGGGGAGTAACCTTGCAGAGCCCGTTAATTGCTGCAAGGGTAGGGAGCGCTAGATTAACCAACTACAGAAGCAGGAGGGACCGACCTCCCCACCCGCCCTTAATAAGGGGGGATGCCTCCCACAGGAGGCAGGGGGGATTTCCTGCCCGCAGGCAACATATTTGAGGGCGGGTATGGGCTGGCTGCATTCTGCGAATGGCTGGTCATGGCCTTTGGCCATTGCTCGCCTAAGCAACCTAGCTGCTCGCCTATGCAACCGAGAACCCCGCCCCTGCCAAGAAGAACAAGAGAACGGCCTCCCTACCCGCCCTTGTTTTTGCTGAAAGCAAAAATTCAAGGGGGGATGTCGCCGAAGCGACAGGGGGGATTTCCAGCAGGCAACGTGGGCAGGGGTGTGTATGGTTTGATCATGCTCTGCTTGTCCCCCCCTTGAGGGGGATGTCATCACGTTGCGTCGCAACGGCGCAACAGAGCAGATGACAGGGGGGGATTTCTCAGGGCGATGCTGCCATAGAGATGATTTCTCCGGCAAAACCGTGGCATTTCCTCCCAAACCTTAAAAAATTGCCAAGATCATGTTATAATATGTATTTGAATCATTGGTTTACTTCGAGGTAGTTTGTATGCATCTTCCCCGCCGGATGGAGGCGCTCAGCGCGCCGGGCGTGTTCACGGTGTTGGCTGAAAAGAAAAAGGAGCTGCTGGCCCGCGGCGTCGATGTGATCGACCTGTCCGTCGGCTCGCCGGACAACGCCCCGCCCAGGCATGTGGCGGAGGCCATGCGGCAGTGCCTGTGTGAGGGCGACTGTTTCCGCTACGCCATCGGCGACCTGCCGGAGTTGCGGCAGGCCGCAGCCCAATGGTATTTGCGGCGCTTCGGCGTCACGCTGGACCCTGAGCGCGAGATCACCTCGCTGCTGGGCTCGCAGGACGGGCTGGGCCACATCTGCCTTTGCATGGCCGACCCCGGTGACGTGGTCTTGGCCCCGGACCCCGGCTATCCGGTCTTCCACGCAGGCCCTGTGCTGGCCTCTGCGGAAATGGCGCCGGTGCCGATGAAGCGGGAAAAGGGCTTTGTGATCGACTTTGCGGATATCCCGACGGAGCTGGCCCGCCGGGCCCGACTCATCATCGTGTCTTACCCCAACAACCCCACCACGGTGCTGGCGCCCAAAGGGTTCTTCGGCCAGCTCGTGGAGTTTGCCAAAAGCTTCGATGTGGCCGTGCTCTATGACAACGCCTATTCGGAGCTGGTGTTTGACGGCCACACCGTGGGCAGCTTCCTTGCTGAGCCCGGTGCCAAAGAGGTGGGCGTGGAGTTCAACTCCCTTTCCAAGACCTATGGCTTTGCCGGGGCCCGCATGGGCTTTGCGCTGGGCAACGCTGAGATTGTCGCGAGGATCGCAACCCTCAAGTCGCACATTGACTACGGCGCGTTCCTGCCGGTGCAGCGGGGGGCTGTCGCAGCGCTCACCGGCCCGCAGGACTGCGTGGAGCAGGCCCGCCTGGCCTATCAGGCCCGCCGGGATGTGCTCTGCAACGGTCTTCAAGCAATCGGCTGGGCCATGGAAAAGCCCAGGGGCACCATGTTTGTGTGGGCGCCGCTGCCCAAGGGCTATGCCGCCTCCACCGCGTTTGTGATGGAGCTGGCCGAGCGCGCAGGGGTGCTGGTGACGCCGGGCGAAAGCTTTGGCACCTGCGGCGAGGGCCATGTGCGCATGGCGCTTGTGCAACCGGTGGAGCGTATGGCGGAAGCCGTGCAACGAATCAAGGCAAGCGGCATGCTGGAGGCGGGCCATGGGCGTGTTTGACCTGCATTTGCACACCACTGCCTCCGATGGCCTTCTTTCGCCGGAAGCCGTGGTGCAGGCCGCCGCGCAGGCGGGCCTCATCGCCATCGCCATCACCGACCACGACACCGCCGGCGGGGTCACGCGCGCCCAGGCAGAGGGAAGGCGGCTGGGGCTGCCGGTGATCGCCGGTGTGGAGCTTTCTGCCGAGGCTGAATGCTCGATGCACATTTTGGGCCTGGGTGTGGATATTGAGTCTCCGGCTTATCAGGCTTTTATGCAGGAGCAGAAAGCCCGCCGCCGGGAGCGCAATGAGCAAATGCTCCAGCGCATGGCCGGGCAGGGGTTCGTCCTGCCGGAGGACTGCCTGCCCCAGGGTGTGCCCGGCGAATATGGCCGCAAGCACATGGCCATCGGCATGGTGAAGGCCGGTTATTCGCCGGATATTGCCGACGCGTTCCGCCGCTATCTGGGCCGGGGCTGCTCCTGCTATGTGAACCGCAGAAAGTTTTCGCCCGCAGAGCTCATAGCGGCTGTGAACGGCTCTGGCGGGCATGCCGTGCTGGCCCACCCCGGCCGGATGGGGCTGGAGGATAGCCAACTGGCACCTTTACTGACCCGGTTGAAAGACGAGGGCCTGGCCGGGCTGGAGGCATTCTACTCCCTGCATACGGTGGAGCAGGCAGAGGCTTATCGCGCCATGGCTGATGATTTGGACTTGGTCTGCACCTACGGCAGCGACTGGCACGGTTATGGAGAGCCCACGCTGGCGATGGGGTTTGAACGGTATCAAATGCCGGAACGCACACTTCAATGGCTCAACGGCCTGATCAGGGCAGGAGGACACCGATGAGGGAAACGGGTGGCGGCACGAGACGGGGCGCTTCCGGCGGAAGCGCCCGGGGCAGGCAAGCAGGCTACGGGCGGGAGCCCGCGCCCAGGGGTCCGGCCAGAGGCGTTTATGCCCCGGAGCCGCCCAGGCAGAGCCATGATTATGGCGCCAAGCCCGCCCGCCGCAGGCGAAGGATCCCTGTGGTTGGCATTGGTGTGCTCTTTCTGGTGGTTGTGATTGCCGGCGCCGTGGTGCTGGGCCTCATCGCCAACGCCGAGACCCACCGCTACGAATATGGCACCATCACCGCCGGCGTGCGCATCAACAGCACCGAATATGGCGGCTGGGAGGTGGAGCGCCTCAAAAACCACCTCCTGGGCGAATACCAAAAGAAGCTGGACAGCATTGAGATCAAGCTCACCTGGCAGGACCGCGTGTGGACGTTTGGCGGCAAGGATCTGGGCGCCACCCACAACGTGGAGGAAGTGGTGAGCAAGGCGTCCTTCCTGGCCCGCGTGGGCACCAATGACCAGCGCAAGGAGGAGGCAAAGGCCATCCGCGCCCAGGGCCGTGAATTCACTGTGCAGTTCGCGCTGGACCCGGCGGCGCTCCGTGCGGCTATTGAGCAGCAGACCGCCGGCGTGGCAAGCGAGGGCCACGACGCCACAGTGGTGTTCAACCCCAGCCAGGTGGATTTCACCATCCCCAAGGATATTGAGGACCTGAAACCCTCGCAGGAAGAGATTGATAAAATGTTCACCGTCAACCCCGAGCAGGCCGGCAAGGCGGTGGATCTGGATATGACGGTGCAAAAGATCATGGACGCGCTCAAAACTGCCGACAAGGTGGCGCTGGAGCTCATCGTGAACGACTTCCAGCCCACAGTCACCGAGGCTGATTTGCGCAAGGGCTTCCGCCTGATCAACGCCTATCGCACCAAGCTGCCCAGCACCAACGAAGCTGCCCAGCCCAGGATTGCCAACATCAAGCTGGCGCTCTCCCGTTTCAACGGCCTGGTCATCAAACCCGGCCAGGAGCTTTCATTCAATGAGACCACCGGCGAACGCTCAGAGGCCAACGGCTATCTGCCGGCCCCCACGATCGGCGGCGACAAGTCCATTGTGGACGACTATGGCGGCGGCGTCTGCCAGGCCTCGACCACGCTCTACAACGCGGTGCTGATGTCCGGCTGCGAGATCTTGAAGCGGCAGTCCCACTCCTTCCCGTCCGCATATGCCTGGAAGGGTTTTGACGCGATGGTGAACTATCCCAATGCCGACCTGCTGTTTCAAAACACAAGCGATGGCAACCTCTACATCAAGGCCTATGTGAAAGAGCCCTATGTGTATGTGATGGTATTCGGCAACCCGCTGCCAAACGGCGTTGCGAGGATCACCCGCGAAACGGAGCTGATCTTCCAGGGCCCCAACCCCAAGGTGGAGGTTCGTGACGACCCCGATGGCAAATATGCCGAGGATTTGGCCAAGGGCGAGCCCTACGTGCTGGTGAAGGGCCAGCCGGAAATGAAGTATCAGACCTATCTGGTCTATTGGGACGCCAATGGCAACGTGATGGAAAAGAAGAAGCTGTATGTGGACCGCTTCCGCGAAATCACCCGCGTGGAAATCTACAGCGTGAAGCCCGAGCCCACGCCCACACCGGAAAGCACCGCCTGGACAAAGCCCGAGTCTGACTAATAAAGCCCGCGCTCCGGCATCACCTGGCCGCAGGCGATCTTGGGCCCGGCGTTTCCGGCCGGCTGGGTGCGGTAATCGTCGCTCTGCAGGTGCACCACCACGGCGCCGCCGATTGCCTGCGCCACGGTGAAGCGGTCAGTCAGAAACATCAGTTGCGCCGCACCATAGCGGGTTTCCAGAATCACCGGGAAGTCTCCGGCGTGGCGGGGGTGGAGCTGGCTTGTGGGGTTGTAATGGCTGCCGGCGCTGGGGAACCAGTCGCCGCCGGCGCTGTCGGGGCTGAGCTTGCAGTCCCCGCTGTGCAGGTGGAAGGCCAAAAAGCCCGAAGGGGTTTGCGGCAGGCCGCTGAACTCTGCCTTCACGACCACGCCGCCCCGGGTCTGGTCAAAGCGCACGGTGCCCCGGATGCCCTGATAGGCCGGGCTGCCCGTGACCACGGCCACGGCGCTGGTGGGTTGGCCGCTGTGTTGTTCCGCCATGTTGATCTTCTCCAAACCGGGCCGGAGATGCGGCAAAGCCCGGGGCCGGCCCTTATGCTCCATAGTATGAGCGGGCGGCTCCTGCGGTTCCACCATGCTATTTGTATCAAATCGTCAGAGCAATGTCACTTCAAACAGGCATTCATCATCGCCGCTTGCGGCTGCTTTCAGCAGCTTCACTTCCACCGGCCGTCCATGGCATAGGAGCAGGACCGACGGGTGAATTCGCAGGAGCATTGGCACCACGTTTTCGGGATGGCGACGGGGGAATTCTTGATCATGGCGCAGTAGCAGCGCGGATAGGATATATACAACTTTCCGTCTCGTGCCTCCAAATGGGCGCTGCCCTTCATCTCCTCGTTGCGCTTGTTGCAATATTCTTCCAGGCTGCCTGCTTGCAGCCAGAACCGGCGGGCTGAATCCAGCTGGCCCTGACCCGGCCCGCAGGCGCAGCCGGCCATCACAGGAGCCAACTCTTCCGCCGGGAGCATGCTGGCGATCCGCTCCATGGCTTCTGCCGCCCATTGCCCCTTTTGCTCCGGCGATGCGGAGGCGCTCACGCCCCTGCCGCAGATTTCTGCAGCCTTCTCCTCGCCAAAGCGCGCGCAGAGGCTCTCATAGAGTCTCTGGCAATGCCTGGCAGCGCTTTTGTTCATTTGATCTCCGCCCATCTTCTCAAGAGCATGATACCGCAATCAATATGACATCTGTGTGACAGGGTTCAAAAGAGTATGTGACAATTGCTGTCGGTCAGCTGTTTGCGGCCCCGGCCAAGGGCAGCAATCCCTCCACCACAGCCACCAATTGCTCCCCGTCCGCCTCGCGGCAGTCCAGCAGCAGCACCGCGCAGCGGCATTCATAGAGCAGCCGCTTCAACCCATCTGATTCGGGCAGCCCGGCGGTCAGGTCCATCTCCAGCAGCAGCCGAACCCCGGCTGGCAGCGCCGGGAACCCCTCGGCCAACGCGTCAGCCAGCGGCAGCATGGCCCCGGCTTGCGTTTGGGCAAGCTCCGCAAACAGCGCCGCAGTGGGTGCAGCAATCTCAAACCATGGATAGAGGCCGGCCTTGTGAAGCCACTCGGTGTGGCGGGCGGCTTCCCCCAACCAATCCTCCGGCAATGGCAACGCCGCGCCGTCGCGCAGCACGCAAGCCCTGGCCCCGGCCCTGCAGGCTTCCTCGGCCCGGCGGTGCAGCTGGCGCTCCAGTTTCCTTAAGCAGCTGGCGGCAGCTTCATCAGCTGATTCCAGTGCCCGGCGGGCCAGATCCGGCCCGGCCCAGCGGGTTTCGAGCTCGCGGGTGGGTGTGAGCCCCAGCAGTGCCAGCGATGCGGCGCCTTCCTGATGCGGCTGCGCCTTGCAGGGGTGCAGCTCCACATCGCGTAAAAACCCCCGCAGCACATCAAAGTCCTGCGGCTTTTTGATGAAGTATTCCTTTGGCTGCCACTCTTCCGCCCGGAGCTCATGGAGTTTGCCCCCCGGAGCGAAAAGCGTGGTTTGCAGCGCCTGGGTTCCACCTTGTTCCGTAGCCTTTCTCAGAAACGCCGAGTGGGGGTGTTCTACGCGGCAGGGCTCAAACAGGCGCAGCGGCAGGGGGCAATCCCCGCCGAACCGTGCGCGGAGCGCCTCCAAAAGCGCGGGCTCGCAGCCGCGCAGCGCGATGGCCGTGCCTTCGGCCCGGCCTCGCAAAAGCTTTTCCAGTTTGGTTTCGGGTTTGTGTTCCATTTGGAGTTCCGCCATATACCGCCTGTCCTGACCGCTTCGCATCCAATGTAAACCGGCACATCTCAATACATGATTATGATATCAGAAAATCGCGGTTTATGAAACAGGCCGCCTTTGGGCGTCACTCCAACACAATCACCGCACCTTGCCCCTTCACAAACCGGTCATAGAGAAACTTGGCAAAGCTGGTATAGTTGCGCACGCACATGTGCGACTGCGGCGTTGTACCCAGTGAGCGCAAGGATTCGGCGGCGGGCTTGTCCTGCCGCTTACCGGCTTCGTCATAACTGCTTTTGCTGGGCACGCCGTGCAGGTAGCCGCCGCCTGAAAAGCGGACCGCCCACGGTGCGTGGCCGTCAATCACCTTGGTGCCGTCGGCGTAGTAATAAAACTGTTTGTAGCGGCCCTGGGCCATGAAATCACCCAGAGGCGTTTTCAGGGAGTAGCCGCCCTCCTTGCCGGTGGAGACATAGCTTAAGCCGATCAACTTCCAGCCATTTTCTTTGTATTCCAGCACGGCTGAGTTTTGGTGCAGACGGTCCACTGCCACGACCTGCATAAGCGTTGCAATGGCATCATCTTCCTTGGACACATATTTGTTTTGCACCCAATAGGCCTCGCCGAAGGTGGGGAAGAAGATCTTCGTCATGCCGCCGGTCTCTTCCAGCTTGTGGCCCAGCAACCCATCCGGCGCGTAGCGGAAGGCGGACTTGGTGCTGGCTTCGGAATAGGCCGGCGCGCTCTGGCTGCGGCGGTAACCCCAGGCGTCCTGTTCTTTGCCACCGGGCAGGGCAGGAGGTTTGCCGTGGGCGTCTTTATAGTTGGTAATAAAAACTGTCTGGCCCATGTCGGTCTGGTCCTTGAGCTTTTTTGCCCGGTCCAGCAGCATGCCCAGGCGGAAGCTGCGGGCCTGGCCGGCGCTGTGCTTCACATAGCCCGAACGGCTGCCGGTTTTGTCACTCCAAAGCACATGGTACCAGTGGCTTTTGCCATCCTCACCCAGCACCGATTTGTCCACGCGGTAACGGGTTCCGGCAGAAAAGCTCAGCAGTTTTTTGGATTCCACAGAGGCCTTCTCATAAACCTTGCCGCTTTTTAATGCCACAAAATAATCAAGCGGCGTGGCATAACGGTCATACTCCAGCGCCAGCGTGAGCCCCTCGGGCATGGCGCTTTCGTAACGGGCCACGGTGTCATAGGGCTTGGGGGCCGGGGCGGTTGTTGGCGTGGGCTCGGGCGTGGGGTCCTCGGTTGTGGCCGGTGTAGCCGTGGTTGGCTCTGTGGTTACAACGGGCGAGGTTGTGGCGGCAGGCATCGCCGTTTCTCCGCCACCGGGGAGCAGGTTTCCGGGCAGCAAAAAAGCAGGAAGCAGCCCGTGAAAGGCGCATCCCGCGACGGTTGCGATGATGGCTAGCATCACCGCCAATATGATTCCTTTTCGCATGGAGAACACTCCTTATATAGAGAACCGATTATTTCGATACAACTATATCATGCAGCTAATTCTTATGGTAGTAATATTAGTTTGCAAATATGGAAACAAATGCCGAAATGGAGTTATCATAATCTGCTTGATTGCCATCGTTTCCATGGATTGTTCTAGCCGTTGTCTGTTGAATGGGTTATACTGGTTTTTGAGGTGAGCAGCATGAATCCATGGCATGACATTTCATCCGCGCGCATGACAACCTCACGGTTTCTGGCCGTGGTGGAAATCCCCAAGGGCAGCAAGCAGAAGTATGAGATGGACAAGGAGACGGGCATGCTCCGGCTGGACCGGATCCTCTACACCTCCACCCATTACCCCGCCAACTACGGTTTCCTGCCCCGCACGCTC
The DNA here is from genome assembly GCA_023421955.1 of Bacillota bacterium. GTDB lineage: Bacteria > Bacillota > Clostridia > Christensenellales > UMGS416 > JAEYRA01. The sequence goes on along the minus strand of JAEZSE010000044.1, from coordinate 110,196 downwards.
TCCGACGACGGTGACCCTCTGGACGTGCTGGTGCTGTGCGCCGAGCCGCTGCACCCGCTCACGCTGGTGGATTGTTACCCCATTGGCGTGATCACGATGACCGATTGCGAAGAGATGGATGAAAAGATTATCGCGATCCCCTTTGGCGACCCGCAGATGAATAGTTATACCGACATTTCGTCGTTACCACCCCACATATTCGCCGAAATCGCTCATTTTTTTGAGGTTTATAAGCAACTGGAGCATGGGAAAACCACGGTGGACAAGGTGGAAGGAAGGGTGGAGGCGGTGCTGGCCATTGAACGGGCGTTGGAGGGGTATCGGAAAGCATTTGGCAATGATATGAGGTAATAAATGCGTTCCGTTTTCTGGGGGTCCGGGGGCTTGCAAGTTTCCCCTCAGCCGAGAAACCCAAGAGGGCGATCAGGCCGAGCGACTGTTTGAGGAGGGCGAACCCCGACGAGTTGTCGTCGGCCCGCCTGATGGGTTTTGAGGTGAGGTCTCAGAAACTTGCTCCCCCCGGTTGGTTTTGGTACTTTTGACACGCAAAAGTACATAAGCTTCCGGACCCCAAACAGACGAGATGTAACTCCTTCCGTCTGCTGCGGCAGCCACCTCCCTCAAAGAGGGAGGTAAAGAACTGTGAGTAAACAGACTCTACACATACAGGCTATACGCCAGCAACCCTTGCCCCACGAAATAGCAAATCAGGTTCAGCGCCCGCAGGACGGGCGCTTTGCGTTTGCCAAACACGATGAAGCACAGGATCACATCGGAGGCGAAAAACAGCAGCCCTCCGGCGGCGGCGGGCCAGGCGATGGCCCACCCTACTGTATAAAGCCCGGAGACAGCCTTGGTTGCCATCGCGGAGAGTGCCACGGCATAGAGCAGCGCCGGGAACTTCATTGGCCCATCATACTCCATGCGGGGAGCCAGCAGCAGCGTGGCCAGCGCCGGCCCGGCCAGCAAGGCAAACACGAGCGAATCCCACGGCGAGAGCCCCCATCGGGTGATAAAAGCCTCTGCAAAGCAGCATTGCGCGATAAAGAAGGCTCCCATGCCCGAGGGCAGCGAGCGCTTCATCGGCACGGCCAGCAGCACATCTCCGACCAGGGAAAGCATAAACGCCAGCACAAAAATGCCGTGCCAGCCCCGCCAGCCGCCGGGGGCTGTGATTGCCGCCACCAACGCCGCAGCCAGAAAGGCCAGGCTGCAGGCAGTCTTCAGCGCGAGCTTCCACCAAACAGAGGGAGATTTGTATTCCACGATGAGGTAGGGGATCATCAGCAGTACCAGCAGACCAATGGCAATCAAAGGCTCGGGCATGGCGATCACCTCAGAGCTATTGTATTACAAAGATGGGATGAATAGGCAATGGTTTCCATCAAAAACGGATAATTTACTCACCTGGCAAGATAGATGAAAAGGGGTTGCCCACCGGCAACCCCTTCACTTACAAGTAATATGGCTGGATTAATCCATCAGCAGGATCGCGCTGCACATTGAGCCTCTTCGCCAAAAACTCTCCAATGTGCCCCACAGCCTGCCGGGCCTCCGGCAAGATCGCCGTGAGCGCCTGAAACACATGCCACAGCTCCGGCCACACCTGCAGCGTGGCTTCCACGCCGTCGGTGCGGGCCCGCTGGGCCAGCGTGACCGAGTCGCTCAGCAGCACTTCCAGCTCGCCGGTCTGGATAAACAGCGGCGGCAGGCCGGCCATGCTCCGATCCAGCAGGCGGATGCGGCTGCGGTCCGGCTCCTCTCCGAAATACTGCCGGCTATCGGCCATCAGGGCTGCCAGATCAATGGAGGGGTCGTCGTCCTGCATGCTCACATGGGTTTCGCCGGCATAGTCCACCACATCCAGCCAGGGCGAAAGCAGCACCGCGGCTGCGGGCATGGGGAGCCCGGCGTCACGGGCGGATAGCAGTGTGGAGAGCACCAGGTTGCCGCCGGCGGAGTCGCCGCCCAGGGCAATGTCACTGGGCGCGATGTCCTGGTCCAGCAGCCAGCGGTAGGCTGCCAGAGCGTCCTCGTGGGCGGCGGGGTAGGCGTGTTCGGGGCTCATGCGGTAATCCACCAGCAGCGCCCGCAGTCCGGACGCCTCGGATATGGCCGCCGCTAATCCCTTGTGGGTCTCGCTGGAGCCGCTGTAAAACGCGCCGCCGTGGAAATAGAGCAGTGTCTTTCTGCACTCCTCCGGCACGGCTTCGGCCCGCACCCAAAGGGCGTCCATACCGGCGGCCTCGTCTCGCTCCATCACGGTGCCGCGGGGGGCGCGGATGGCAGCCTTCATCGCAAAGTCATCCTGGGCCCGGCGCTGCAGCTGGGAGCGGTCGCGGCCCCGTTCCTTCACGTTGTTTCTTCTTAGAAATTCGCGGATCAGATATGCCTGCCTGGACATAAACCCTCCCTGCGGCTCAGGCCGCATGGGAAACATTATACCATCATCAACCCTCTCCACAAACCCCTTTGCTCTCCAACTTCCCTGTCTTTCACCCGATTGGATACCCTCACCCCTACCCCTCCCCCGTGGGATCGGGGGAGGGGTAAAGTTAGAATATTACGGCTAATCGTATCTTGACCCCCTCCCCCAATCCCTTGGGGGAGGGGCCAGGGGGTGAGGGTTCGCCTGGGCAAGGAGGGCGGAGGAATCACCCCATCATCCATTCCTAGAAACGCAATACCGCCCCCTCAGCCAGTTCACTGAAGGGGCGGCGGTTTGCTTCTGAAATGAGAGGGGTTATTCTCCGGGGAACTTGATCGTCAGCCCCGTGATATACTGCGCGAACTGCCTCAACCCGTCAATCAGGCGCGGACCCGGGCGGCTGCACAGGTTGGCGTCCACCACATAGACGTTGCCATTCTTCACTGCCTTCAGGTTTTTGTAGGCGTCGCCGGTCTTGAAGGTTTCCGGGTCGCCGGAGTCGCTGGCCAGCAGGATAATGTCCGGATCTTTTGCCACCAGCTCCTCGGTACTGAGGTTCACCCAGGCCACTGGCGCGCCCTCGGTGATGGGCTTGCCGCCACATTTGGTGATGAACTCATAAGGGAAGGTGCCTGGGCCGGCGGTCCAGTTGCCAAATTCGCCCCAGCTCATCGCGTAATAAACGGTCTTGCCGCTGCTTTGGCCCCCGGCCACGGCATCCAGCACGGCCTTTTCCTTGGCCTTCATTTCGGCAATCACTTTGGCGGCCTTTGCTTGGGTGCCGGTGAGCTTGCCAATGAGCTCGATACTTGTGAACACATCGTCATAGCCGGTGGCCTCTGCGGCTACCGTGGGGATGCCAATGCCCTTCACCTTATCAATGGCGTCCTTCTGCAGCTTGTTGCCGCCCAGCACCAGGCCGGGCTTTAAGGCAGCGATGGCCTCCAGGTTGGGGCCGTTGAAGTCGCCCACCTTCTGGATGGCCTTTGCTTCCTCCGGGTAATCGGAGACCGAGTCCACACCCACCAGCTTGCCGCCCAGGCCCAGCGCGAACACGATCTCGGTATTGGCCGGCGACAGCGAGACCAGTGTTTCCGGGTATTGCTCCAGTGTGATGGTCTCGCCCAAAAAGTCCGTGAGGCCAGCTTCAGGTGCTAAAGCGGTGGTGGCGGTGGGTTCTGCGGTAGCTTCCACGGTGGGGGCAACAGTGGGCGCTGCGGTTGGCGCAGCAGTGGGGGCCGGTGTGGCGCAGGCGGCCAGCGAAAGGGCCAGCAGCAAAGCGAGAATCAGTGTGAGTTGTTTCTTCATCGGTTCGGTTTCCTCCTTTGAAATAAAAATCGCCCTCCGGCCAGGCGGGAGGGCGATACGCAAAAACCGATGAAGGTTTCCGGCGCCCGCTTCCCTCCGAAGCATGGCCATAAACCCCATCGTGCAGAACCGCAAGCGGTTCCGCTCGTATCGTTTTCTACGAAAACGACACTTGCATCGTCTGCTGCGCAGCCGACACATTGCAGAACCGCAAGCGGTTCCGCTCGTATCGTCTGCTTCGCAGCCGACTTGCATTGCCTGCTACGCAGTCAACACATGCTGGGTAGGTCTCCTGGCTTGGGTGTCATCCTCCCCCGGCCCTTCCCGTTTGCACAGTGGTTTGCCGGGTTTGTCTTCCCTCACAGTAGCGGGGGCTGCGGCGGATTTGCACCGCCTTCCCTATTAAGCCCGTGGCGGTTTCCCGCTTGGGCGCCCATTGGGGTATTCAGTTGGGAGTAATGATACCACAGGATGCAGTGCTGGGATAGGATTTTTTTGCGAGGAAATGCGCAATGGTTGTGGTTGGGGGCATTGCGGAATGCATTGGTATCGGTTAATATTCTAATCGTGGTAATTACCATTCACATTGGGAGCACCTGTATGAAAAAACCGATTCTCTGCGCCTTTCTGGCAATCATCCTCCTCTGCCAGTTCTGCTTTATAGCTGGGTTGGTTGTTGCGTTTGATGTGTGGCCTTATCTGAAGTCTTCCGCCTATCTGCTGTTTCATGGGCAAACTGTGGAAAACCCCGACGAAGAGCTGGTTGTGATTCAGGATGTCTTTGGTCGTTTCGGTTATATGGACAATAATGGGATTGTGCGGATATGGCCGAGGTTTCAACGGGCGGATGATTTTAGCGAAGGACTGGCCGGTGCAAAATTAGGAGAAAAATACGGGTACATCGACCAAACCGGAAAATTTGTTATCACGCCACAATATGAACTTTGTTTTTCGTTCCAAAATGGAATTGCGGAAGTCTTAATGCCTGAGAGAACTCTAGATGAATCAATATTGATAAATAAAAACGGTGAGCAGGTGCAGGCAGCCAACAATAATTTGGAGCTTCCTCCTTATCTTCAGGCAAATCAGCAATATTCGCCTTTGTTTCCCCTACCGGAGGATGGCAACCTAATCATGGTCTGTTCAAATGACAGCGACTTGTATGGCTATATTGATACAACTGGAGCACTGCGGATACCGCTGCAATACACCGGAGCACATAATTTTTTCCATGGGGTTGCGCTGGTCCGCAACAGATCAACAGGGTATTGGGGCATGATCAACGAAGCTGGTGATCCGGTTGCGACATATCGTTATTCGGACGCAGAATCGTTTTCAGAGGGTCTCGCTGGCGTGCAGGATCCAAGCACTGGTTTATGGGGATTTATCAACTCCACCGGCCAGATTGTCATTCCACACAAATATCTGACACCTTCGATGGATGTCCTTCGAAACAATAACTATTTTGTTTACCAATTCAGAAATGGACTTGCCTGTGTGTTTGTGTCCAAGACCAAGTGCGAGCTGATCGACAAAACCGGCAAAGTAATCATCCCAGCGTTCGATTTCGCATCGCCAGTCTCAAAAGATTCTGATCTTTACCAATATATTAAACCAGATGAAAAAACAGATTATGAGATGGATCCTAATTTCGGCTATGCTGACTCCGACTTGATTTGGGTGGAAAATCCGCCAGGCACATTAACTTTTTATGACACCTTTGGGAATGCGAAATACCAAGCAATTGGTCAACTAGCATGGGAATATCAGGATGGATTGTGCGCAGTTTCCACAAAGCAAAACAACCATTATTTTGACGATGAAGTTGGCTATATAGATACAGCCGGAAAGCAAATCACAGGCTTTCGATTTTCTTATGGTGGTGAGTTCAAAAACGGAGTTGCGCAGGTCCTCGTTGAGGATAACAACAGCCTTTTCGACAATTATGGTTATATCGACCGTAACGGCAATTATTTATGGCTTCCAGGCTCAATCAAGGAGAAAGCCATTCCTGTTATGTGGTTCAGCCTTCTGGCCGAGATGCTTCTTGCTTTTGTTGTGATCACCATCTGCCACACAAGAGCGCGGCGTGCGCGGCTGATCAGAATTGCCGCAGGTCGGAAATGGCAAATCGCAAACCCTGAGAAATTCCAATATCTCAACGCGCTTCACAAGCAGGACACACTGCTTTATCTGATCAGGCGATCGATCGATATCGGCTGGAAAATAGCCAGCGTGAACGACATGCCCTATCTGCAGGAATATCAGAAGCAGGAGGCGCTCGTCAGCCTGATCAAATTCGGCAAACCGAAGCACTGGCGCACCGCCTCACCGCTCCTCATCCAGGCCAGAATGAAGCTTCTCGTCAGAAACGATGTGAGTTGCCGGTGAGCAACCAAGGGGAGTCTCCGGTTGCCCGCAGGCGCTGCCGTCAAGTCATAGGCTATTGACAAAACATGCCGGTTGTGCCATGCTTTGGTCATTGATCTATAGGGGTGGGAAGATGATTCTGTGATCTGCGATGAAACGTGTGTTGCCACAGGGGCGGGCCGAAGGGCCTGTCTGGCCGCGCCGTTGGGAAAGCAGGTCGCCGGAAATCATCACGCCTGACTTAATGTAGGTCTTGTGCTGTTTGCTTGCGGTCCTTTTCCTTCGGCGGAAAGGGACTTTTTGTTTAGGAGGGAAAATGGTGATAAAAACCCGAAACTACGCCGGCCAGACCGGCTATACCGACGATTACCGCTTGCTGCACGAGTTCTTGCATCGCATCAGCAGCACAGGGGAGCGGGTTGGCTTGCTGGAATGGGTGTTTTGGGAATGGCAGACCGCTCGGGATGTCTACCATGCCGATGAGCTGGCAAACATCGGCCTATGGTTTAATGGCGGCAAACTGGTGGCCGCTACACCCTACGAGGACCATGCAAACGCCGTTGCGCTGTGTGCTGATAATGAGCACCGGCATTTGTTGCCAGAGATGATGGAGCATGCCGTGTGCCATTTGGCAAAGGACGGTGCGGTGCGGCTGATCGTGGACGACAGCGACGACGAGGCGCAGCGCATGGCTTTTGCCAGAGGGTTCCGGCCCTCGCAGGACAAGGTGCAAAACGCGCGGCTGGACATCACGGAAAAAGCCACCGCCTGCACGCTGCCCGATGGTTACCGCGTGATCGGCTTCGATGAGGAGTTCGATGTGCGCAAATACAATCGCTGCATGTGGTTCGGGTTCAACCACGGCCCGGAGGCCGCTCCGGATGATGCGGAGTTTCTGGCCTGGCGCGACGGCTGCGTGAGCAGCCCCAACGGAAACCGGCATTTGATGACCGCTGTGGTGGCCCCAGACGGTGAATATGCCGCACACTGCACGATGTGGTACAAGGGCGGAGAAAACGCCATTGTGGAGCCTGTGGCCACACAACCACATTACCGCAAGCTGGGCCTGGGCCGCGCTGTCGTGCTGGAGGCCGCCCGCCGCTGCGGTGAACTGGGTGCCAAACGGGCCTTCGTGGGCTCGGCCCAGCAATTCTACTACAACATCGGGTTTTGCCCTGTGGTGAACGAAACATTTTGGTTGCTGCGCACCGACGCGCAGGGGGAAGGAAAGCCATGACCGCGACATTCCGCAACTACACCGCAACCCCCGGTTTCACGGAGGATTACCACCGCGTGCGCGAATTCCTGCTGCGGGTGAATGAGCCTGTGCCCGCCACCCCCGGCTTCCATTGGGGCCGCTGGGAGTGGGGCTTCTCGCTGCCCTATCTGGACACGGCAAACCTCTCCCGTATGGGCGTCTGGGAGGACAATGGCCGGATCGTGGCGCTGATGGCCTATGAGCAGAGCCTGGGTTACGCTTGGCCTGTGGTAGACAGCCGCTATGGCTGCCTCAAGCCCGACATGCTCCGCCACGCCCGCGACAATATGGCCAAGGATGGCTCGATCAAGGTGCTGATCCCCGATGGTGACCGCCAGTTTCAGCAGGCGGCCTGGCAGATGGGCTTCCGCGCCACGCAGGAGAAGGAACACAACGCGGTGCTGGAATACTCGACGGAGGCGGTTTCCTACAGCCTGCCGGAGGGCTACCGGATCGTGAGCCTGGCCGACCAGTTTGACATGGGCAAATACAATGCTGTGCTGTGGCGCGGATTCAACCACGGCGACAACCCGCCTCAGACGGCGGATGCGCTGGAGGAGCGGCGCGTCAGTGTGTCCGGCCCCAGTGTGAACTTGTCGCTCAAACTCGCGGTGGAGGCACCGGACGGCCAGTTTGTGTCCTACTGCGGCATGTGGTATGAGCCGGGCACCGAAAACGCGCTGGTGGAGCCTGTGGCCACCGACCCGCGCTACCGCCGCATGGGCATGGGCCGCGCCTCCGTGCTGGAGGGCGTGAAGCGCTGCGGGCAGCTCGGGGCCAAGCGGGCATTCGTTGGCTCCAGCCAGCAGTTTTACTACAGCATCGGGTTTGCGCCGTATAGCACAGAGACGTTTTGGGAGTTGAAGGTATAGTTTATGTAAGCTTCCCCCTCTCCCAATCCCATGGGAGAGGGGGCCGGGGGTGAGGGTTCACCACCACTTCTTCCTCTTGAAATACACCAGCATCAGCCCCGCCACCAGTGCCATCACACCCCACACCGCCGGATAGGCCCAGGGCTTGTCAAGCTCCGGCATGTGCTGGAAGTTCATGCCATACACCCCGGCCAAAAAGCTCAATGGCATGAAGATCGTGGAGATGATCGTGAGCACCTTCATGACCTCGTTCAAGCGGTTGCTGGTGGAGGAAAGATAGATGTCCAGCATGCCGGAAAGGATGTCCCGCTGGGTGTCTGCAATCTCCATCACCTGGATCACATGGTCATACAGGTCGCGCAGATAGATGCCGGTCTCCTCCTTCAGCAGGCTGGTGCCGCCCCGGCTCAGCGCCCCCACCACTTCGCGGAAGGGCCACACGGCCTTGTGCAGCAGCAGCATGCAGCGCTTCATCGCATAGATCGCCTTCAGCGTGTCGGAGGAGGGTTTCGCCACCAGCTCGTCCTCGGCGTCCTCAATCTGTTCGCCAAGTTCTTCCAGCACCACAAAGTAATCGTCTACAATCACATCCAGCAGCGAGTAAAACAGATAACCGGCTCCTTCCCGCCGGATGCGGCCCATATCCTTGCGCAGGCGGTCGATCACCGGCTTAAAAAGGTCGGTGTCGCGTTCCGAAAAGCTCAGCACGAAGCCGTCGCCCAGCACCAGGCTTTCCTGTTCCACCAGCAGGCCGCCGTCGGGCGCCCGGCTTAGCACCTTCACCACGGCGCAGGCGTAGCTGCCGTAGTCCTCCAGCTTGGGGCGCTGCTCGGTGTTTAAAATGTCCTCCAACACCAGGGGGTGCAGGTCGAAGCGCTTGCCCACAGCCTCCAGCACCGCAACGTCGGCCAGACCCTCCACGTTGACCCATTGCACTGTGGCGGGGTCGTTGTCCGGGCTGGGGATCTCGTCTATGCCGATTGCCTGCTCCTCAAAGAGCTTGTCGGAGTAGCGGATCAGCGAAAGGGCCGAGCCCTCGGTCTTTACTTCGCCCACATGCACCAGGCTGCCAGGCGGCAGGCCGTAGGTCTGGCGATAGGGTTTGCGGCGGGGGGTGATTTGCGAGGTTTTGGTGCTCTTTTTGTGCTTTTTCATGGTGTGCCTTTCTTATTTGAGGGGGATGGAGAAGGTGTCCCAATAGCCGGTACCGTCGCCGTGGGAATAGCTGCCAACCCATAGATACCCCCCAACGGCTTCGATAATCAAGCCATCTTCAAAACTGCAGTCTGCAAGCCGCTTGACAGTGCGTAGTTTGCCGGTGCTGATGGTGTATGACTGGATTCTTCTGTTTTTTGCATCTTCGTCTTTTTCCTCAAAGGAGTAAAAGTAGATTTTGCCTTGAAATAGTGCCATCCCGCCATTCTCGCCTGGGATCTCCTTCTTTGAAATAATTTTATTCTTTTTGATGTCTATCTTGAATATGTAAAGTCTCGCCGGGGCTTTTGGCGAATTTATAAATAGAATAAGGGTGTTATCCACGACAAAGCCTTTCATGATATTGATGAGTTCAAAATCCTCAGCGTGCATGAAGGGAAATGCGCTTGTTGGAAAGCTGCAAATCCTTGTTTGTTTCGTAAAGCTGTTTTGTATTGATATTCTGCATTGTCCTTTCTGGTAAGCCCAAGTCACACTGCTGTCACCAGTTTCAAACAGCACAATATCTTTCTGATTGTTTACCTGCACGATGGAGCCATTTTTCAGATCATAGGCCATGAGCCTGTCGGGGTTGTCGTCATCCCATTCTGTTTGCGGATGGTAATAGATGTAGTTTTGATCCACCCTTACTACATCCTGCACTGCGGCAACAAGCAACTGATCACCGCTTGGTGAATACCTGTAGATACCGCTGCTCATCCAATTGTTCAAGTCTTCCTTAAAATAGAGCAAAGAGCCTTTTGAATCCGTGAATAGTCGGCGCACGATATAATCACGACCTGGAATTCTTCTGATCTCTTTACTCTTCCTGGTTTTCGGGTCAAACCGGTAGATGCAAATGTAGTCTTCTCCTGCATTATTGAAAAGGAAAAGCTTGCTGTAGAAAATGCTTTTCCCATTAGTTGTGGCCAAAATGCCAACATCCCGCCCCGGCCCCGGCTCCAGATCGGTGATCGTCACCAACGGATAGCTTGCCGTCGGCGCCGGAGTTGCCTCCTCCAGCGTGATTGTTGGTTCCAATGTGGCTGTTGCCTCTGCCGATGCAGTGGCTTGTAGAATTGTCGGGGAGGGGGCAGGGGTCTTTTCAGCTGTTGCTGTGGCTGCGGCGGACTGCGTGGTATGCGCACTTGTGGCGGTTGGCAAAGAGGCCCCAGCCCCGCACCCCGCCAGCAGCAAGACCGATAAGATCACCGCGAGCACTCTTGCCATGGCGCTGCCCTCCCGCACAGTGACTCAATTCCCTTATCGCAATACCGACCATAACCTTGCGGATTTTGCTTTATTGTATCACATCGCCGATCTGGTATAAAATAGGCCTTGTTCTCAGATACAACTAACGGAGGCCCCATGAGAGTCAGCACCTTTGCCTCGCCGCAAGCCATTGTGGATGAAGGCGTCACCATAAAAAACCGCTTCGTCATCGTCATTGACACACTGCGGGCCACCACGGTGATGGCCGTAGCGCTGGCCGAGGGCGCCCGCGCGGTGATCCCCGTGATGGAGATTGAGGAAGCCATGAAGCTTTACCACGAGTTGGGCGGCGACATGGCAAGGCTCTGCGGCGAGCGGGAGGGCAACCCCATTTCCGGGTTTCACTTCGGCAACTCGCCCTTTGAATACCGCGCCAAAACGGTGGCCGGGCTCACACTCATCATGACCACCACCAACGGCACCCGCGCCATCCACGCCGCTTCCGGCGCCGCCGTGTTGGCGGTGGGCTCCATGGCCAATGCCTCTGCCGTTGCGCGGGACGCACTGGCCTCCGGCATGGATGTCACAATCCTCTGCGCCGGCACCCGGGGCCGCTTCACCACCGAGGATGTGCTCACCGCCGGGGCGATCATCGACGCGCTGGGCACGCAGGGCGTGGCGCTGGATGACCTTTCGGTGCAGGCCTGCGACCTTTACCGCTACTATCACAAAGACCTGGTTTCGGCGCTGGATCAATGCGCCCACGCCCAATACCTGATCGAAGCCGGCTATGGCGACGATGTGGAGTATTGTTTGAAGATGGACAGCCTGAAGGTTGTGCCGTATTTTGAGAAGGGTATGGTCAGACTTCTTTAAGTTCTGTATTTCGTATCCTCAGGGGGGTCCGGGGGATTTGCAAGTTCTCCCTCGGCTGAGAAGCCTGTAAGGGCGAAGAGGCCGAGAGACTGTTTGACGAGGGAACGCAGTGACCGAGGAGTTGTCTTCGGCCCGCCCTGAAAGGCTTTGAAGCGAGGTCTTGGGAACTTGCTCTCCCCCGGGGTTTTTCGGTTCCTTTTGGCCGCCAAAAGGAACATGTAGAGATATGAGAAATTACATGACCCCCGATGATCGAAGAATACCAGAGGTATTACAATGCATCACGACACCGAACTGCGCGTGCGCTACGCCGAAACAGACCAGATGGGCATTGTCTACCACGGCAGCTATTTCCCATGGTTTGAGGAGGCCCGCACCAACCTCTTAATGGCTGCGGGTTTTACCTACCGCGATCTCGAGCAGAAGGGGCTCTTTTTTCCGCTCATCGAGTGCGGCTGCCGCTTCCGCCAGCCGGCAAGATATTTTGACCAGCTCATTGTCCGCGCCAGCGTGGAGCAGGTGAGGGGCGCGCAGTTCTCCATCCTGTATCAGGTGATCCGCAAGGAAGACCGCGTGCTGCTGGCCGAGGGCCGCACCGCCCACGCCTTTGTGGGCCGCGATTTCCGCCCTGTCAATATGATCCGGTATATGCCCCAGGTGTATGAAGCGCTGAAGGAAATGGCTCAAACGGAAGAAGTATAGAATACCTGTGCTATTCTTGCCGTCTCCTAAAGGGGGCCCGGGGGATTTGCAAATTCCCCCTCTGAGATGCGGAAATCAGGGCGATTAAGGCCGAGCGGCTGTTTGAGGAGGGCGAAGCCCGACGAGTTGCCGTCGGCCCGCCCTGATGACGGCCTCGCAGAGGTCTTAGGAATTTGCTCCCCCCGGTTGGTTTTGGTTCTTTTGACATGCAAAAGAACACTACATCAATGGCTGATCTTTAGCTAGTTCTACGATGCGACCTATTTCGGATAATACAACACCATGCACCCCCGCATGGTCTCGCTCCCCTCATTCACATACCCATGCTCCACATCGGCGTCAAAACGGAACGCCTGCCCGGTTTTCACCTGTGACTTCTGCCCGTCCACCCATATCGTCAGAACGCCTTCATACACCATGATGAACTCCTGTGTGCCGGCAAAGTGGGGCTCGGCCTCGATCTTTCCGCCGGGCTGTATCGTGAAGCTGAACATCTCGAAGTTGCGCTGGCCTTCCACACCAAAGAAGGGCAGCACCACATATTTGCCTTCATCCTCAATGAGCGGCGTCACATCCACCCGGTCCACCAGCTGGCTGGCCGGCTCGTCCCTTTCCAGAAACGCTGAGAATGACACCTTCAATCCGTTGGCGATCTTCCAGATGGTGTTGATCGTGGGGCTGGTTTCTCCCCGCTCGATCTGGCCCAGCATGCTCTTACTTACGCCGGTGAGGTCGCTTAAACGGTCCAGGCTGATCTGCCGCTCGGCTCTCAGGCGCTTCAGGTTGGCGCCCACCACGGTGTTGAGTTGATCCATAATTCCCTCTTGTGCGACATAACGCACACGTGATATATTATAACGGAGATGTGCGATATCTCGCACCTGCGAGCATTATATCATACGAATTGAGGCCGCACCATGCCAAACATGCTGTCGTTCATCACGTTCTCACTGCTGGCGATCTTCACGCCGGGGCCCAACAACATTATGGCGTTGGGTAACGCCGGCCGATATGGCTTCAGGAAGAGCATGCCCTTCAACCTGGGCGTGGCGGTTGGCTTCCTGCTGATGCTGGCAGCCAGCGTGGCATTCAGCGCGGCGCTTTATGGCGTGCTGCCGCAGGTCAAGCCGTGGATGGCCGCCGTCGGCGCAGCATACATGGCCTACCTTGCAATCAAAACACTCTTGAGCAAGCCCCATGGCCAAGATGGGCAGAAGGAGCACACCAGCTTTCTGTCCGGCGTGCTGCTGCAATTCATCAACCCCAAGGGTGTGCTGTTTGGCATCACCGTGGCCGCCACCTACATCACACCGTATTACCACACCGTGCTGCCCATCGCGGCGCTGGCACTGGTCCTTTCCCTGCTCACCGTCGCGTCCACCTGCAGCTGGGCTGCCTTCGGGGCGGTGTTTCAACGGTTCATCGCCAGGCACCAGTTGGCCTTCAACATCGCGATGGCGCTGCTGCTGGTCTATTGTGCGGTGTCACTTTTTCTCTAAAACTTCTTGAGTATCAGGGCGGGTATGGGCTGGCCGCACTCTGCGAATGCTGCTCGCCTATGCAACCGAGAACCCCGCCCCTAGATACCGGAAAGGACGACTCCCCACCCTCCCTTATGAAGGGGGGATGTCGCCCGAAGGCGACAGGGGGGATTTCCTCAGCGTCACCACCACAATCTCCGGCGGCGCGCCAAACCGCACATGCTTGTCGATCACGCCCACACCTCTGGTCACATATAGCAGCGTGTCGCGCACCTGGTATTTGCCCGCGTAATACCCATTGGTGCCATAGGTTTTGGCCAATGGCCCAAGGAAGGGCAGTGCCACCTGCCCGTTGTGCGTGTGACCGGAGAGCTGCAACGCAAACGGATACTCTACCCAATCGTCCACTTGTGCCGGCTCATGGGCCAGCAACAATGTGAATTGGCCATCCAGGGCAGGCCGTGCTACGCCGCCTTTCGCTTCGGTGTTGCCCTGCCGGTGCAGCGTAAAGGGTTTTGTGCCCGTCAGCCAAAAGCCGGGGGTAATCTCTACAGCCTGGTTCTCCAACACCGTGAAACCGCTGCCTTCCAGCATGCCCAGCGCCTCATCCCGCATGCCCTCCGGCCAGACGTCGTGGTTGCCCAGCACGGCGTATTTACCATACGTGGCTTCAATAGCCGCGAAAGCCGCCGCCACCCGCTGGCTGTCGGGCTCCTTTCCCGGCTCTTCCCACTGGGTGAGGTCGCCGCCAAACAACACCAGGTCAGGCTTGAGCGCGGTGATCTTCCTGGCCACCCGCTCCGATTCGGTCTCAGGATAGACAGAACCCACATGCAAGTCTGCGAAGAACACCACCCGCATGCCATCCAGCTCCGACGGCAGCCGTTCATCGGCAAACTCAATGTTGGTCACGGTGAGCAGTGATGGCTCGATGGCAAAGCCCCACAGCAGTGCCAGTGCCGCCAGCGTTGCCAATAGCAAAACGGCTTTGGCAATGCGGGCTGGCCATTTTCTGATTTGTTTTTTTCTTTCGTGCATCAGCAATAAAATGCCTCCGTCAAGACCGGCGGATCATCGTGCAAGCCCGCTCATAATCCTGCTTGTGCACATAGAGGTAATAGGTCACCATCAGCTCCTGGTTCAGGCCCAGGCTGCCGGTTCGGCCCCGGTTGCGGTAATTGTCCACAACCCTGTGTTTATATTTGATGCCGGCGGAGGCCAACGCCTGCCGCGCATCGGAAAACTCCTTAAGCGAGTTGCCCATGTACACTTCACGGCGATTCCAGGGAAGAATCATGATAAAAACCCTCCTGCAAAACTATGTCCTTTACTTATATTTTGAACATAGAATGAGCTAATCGTTTTTCCTCCGTCAGTAGGGGCCGGGCTCCGTCCCGGCCCGCTGATTGGAGCATTACCTTGTTTTCCCGAAAGGATTATGTGTTTGCGGGCGGCTCATGAGCCGCCCCTACACGGTTAACTATCCCAATGTGCTCATGTAATTATGAAAGAACAACTCCCTACCCTCCCTTATAAAGGGGGGAGGGGGGATTTCTAGGGAATGTCGCCAAGTTACGTCGCTGTGGTTCATCAGAGGAGGCGACAGGCCTTAGCATAGCATTGCTTTGAAATGTGACAGGGGGGATTTCTATGGGGTGTTTTCCTCCGGTGGTGTGGGGGATTTCCTCAGCGTCACCACCACAATCTCTGGTGGGGCCAAAAACCGCGCCCGCACCACCGATGTGCCGATGCCCCGGCTCACATACAGCCGCGTTTGCCCCACGGTGTAAAAACCGGCGAAGTAATCCTCATGGCCATAAAGCAAAAACGGCCCGATCAGCGGCAGCGATATCTGCCCGCCGTGGGTGTGGCCGGATAGCTGCAGCGCGAAGGGGTATTGGGCGTTGGCATCGGTTTGAGACGGCTCGTGGCTGAGGAGCAGGGAGAACGCGTTGTGTTCCGTCGTCCACGCCACTTTGGAAACGTCGGCCTGGTCGGTGGGGCTGCCGGGTCCGTCGTCCGATGCGGAGCCTGTGCCGCAGAGATAAAAGCCCGGCCCTATCTTCTTGGCGTCGTTTTGCAGGAGCTGAAACCCGCCGCTCTCCAGGATACTGATGGCGGTTTGCTGTATATCGGCTGTGCGGATGTCATGATTGCCCAACACAGCATATTTGCCCAACCGTGGCTTGAGCCCGGCAAGGGCGCGGCTCACCCGCTCGCCGTCTACCTGTTTGTAATTACTGGTCTTCGGCATCAGGTCGCCGCCGAAGAGCACCATGTCGGCCTTCAGCTCTGCCACCTTGTCCATCACGCGCTCCACGTCGCGCTCGGAGTAAAACGGCCCCACATGAATGTCGGTGAGCAGCACCACCCGTGTGCCATCCATCTCTTTGGGCAGTCGGCTGTCCGCAAATTCCACTTCGCTCACGGTGAGCTGCAGCGGCTCCACGGCGAAGCCCCAGAGCATGCAAAGCGCCGCCGCACAGGCCAGCGCCAGCAGCAGCACCCGGGTGCGTTTGGACAATGGACGTTTCGTTTTATGTTTCATAAGCCCCACTTTGCTGCGGTATGACCATAGTATACCATTTCTTCCAACCGACTTGCACCAGTTCATGGTTTATAACCAGTATAAGGGACCAGGCCGTCATCATAGGCCATTGCCGTCACGCGCCAGAAGCCGCCCTCTTCCGCCACGACAAGGCAGGCCCCCAGTGTTCCGGCGGGGCCGGTGCTAGTCACCATGTGGAATTGTATTTGGAACGTGTATTGCCCGGTGGTCTGCCTGTTGGATTTCGCGATTTCAACACGATCCACCCAGGGGCTGGACATGCCTGTGACCCAGTTTGGAAAGGAGCTCTCCAGCGCCGCGGCATACTCCTTTTTCAGCCGGGTGGAAAGCGCGGCATACTGCATCGCGCCGCTGCGGCCTTTCACGCCGTCTGCCCAGAGCCGCGCGGCATCCTCCGGGCTGCACACACCCACCCTATCCATGGCCTCCATGAGCAGCTGGCTGCGCACCTCATAAGGGTTCATCGCGATGGCTGCCACCGACCCCTCGTCCATGCTCCAACCGGCCAGTTCCCAGATGAGTGGCGCGGCGCACAGCAGGAACAACAGCCCCAGCAGAAGGCTTTTGGCGGTGATGGATTTCATTGCCGGCACCCCCGAAGTGTTCTATACTAACATATGATTCCGAAAGAACCGGATGCATTTTCCAATCAACCCCAACCTTTTACCCGCTCATCCGTTACATCCATGACAGCGCTGCAACACCGGGGAGGAAACCTATGAACCAGCCGCCCAGCCTTCACAAGGCCCTTGCCGGAGACCGGCAGGCGTTGGAACAACTGGCGGCAGACTGCCACCGGGCAGTGTTCGGCTACCTCGTGCGGATGACCGGCAGCCGCGAGAGGGCGGCGGACCTGGCGCAGGACACGGTTCTGAGCATGCTCCAGTCGCTGCACACTTGGCGGCCCCGGCCCGGGGCGGGCTTTCTGAGCTGGGTGTTTCGTATCGCCCGCAACCGCATGATTGACGAAAGCCGCAAACGCCGCGAGGAGCCTCTGCCGGAGGGCGACGGCTGGGCGGCCACTACGGGTGATGCCTGTGACGACACCATCCGCCGCGCTGAAACCGCCGGGCTCCTGGCGGCGCTGGACCGGTTGCCTCCGGCAGACAAAGAGCTCATGCTGCTGCGGTGGTTCCACGGTCTGTCACACCGGGAAATCGCCGCCATTCTCTGTGTGAAACCTGCCATTGTGAAGTCAAGGCTTAACGCGGCGCTCGCGCGGCTCCGCAAGCAGTATTCCAACCTGGAGGGGGAGAGCCCAAATGCCAAAACCAACCAAACAAGAGCTTGAGGCCATTGCGGCGCTGTCGGCAGGAGCCGCTCCCTGCCCGGAAGATACGGCGCTTGCACTGGCCGCGTTGTCGCCGCAGATCAGCCGCGTCGTGTTTGCCTTGCAGGAAAGGCGCACCGAGCGCCGGAAGCTGCTGTGGCAGGCGCTGGCGCTGGCTGGGGGCATTGTTCTCTTCGCCGCCGTGGCGCTGCTGGGCTGGCGAAACCTGGACTATCTGCTGGAAAGCCCCTGCCGGTGGGGCCTTGCCGCTGGGGTGCTTGCCGCCGTATTGATGCTAACATGCTGCCTGCCGCTGTTGGGCGGGCAAAGGAGAGGAGTGCAAACCAATGGGTAAAGTGATGCGACGGGTTTTTATGGGGTTTATTGTGTTTGTGTTGGTCTTGGGCATTGCGATGGTGATCCTGGGAAACACCCAGAATAACCACTATGCTTATCTCAGCGCCAGACAGGCAGAGACCAGAGCCACACTGCTGAACAAAATCCCCGAGACCTACATCAAATCAGGCGTAGGTGACGAGATGAAAGAGGCTGTGGTGCGCTATCTGGAACAATTGCCGGAGGGCACCCGGCAGCTCAACAACATCGTGCTGGTGGATGAGAGCGGTGCGATCCTCTATCAATACAATGACCAATACCTGCGAGCCGGGGCAACGAAGTTCAGTCTGTTTTTTGACGAGTATATTGGCGCGATTGTGTATGACTCCGACGAGTTTGATCCGTTCAGCCTCAATCTTCGGCCCAGCCAATATGAAAACAGCAGCTTTGGCAATAGATCGATGACGCTGGATACCGCAGACTCGATACGGCGCAGTCTCCGTTCGTGGCGTGTGGATGGCGAGGGTACGAACAACCAAATGGACGTGATCGCGGGCTTGCAGCAAAACAAGGAGTTCATGCTGCTGTGGCTTTATAACAACTCTGTGAGCGGTGAACTGTATTCTTTTCAGAATTATTCATGGAGCTTGTGGTATGGTTTTGTCAACGCAGGCGCGATCCTGATTCTTGCCTACTGGCTGCTGCTGCCCGTGTGGGTCTTCCTGGACGCCCGCCGCAAGAAAACCCCGCCGCTGCCCTGGGCGCTGCTGGTGTTGGTCACCAACATCGTGGGCCTGATTGTCTACTGGATCGTGCAGAACCAAACCGGCAAGGCTTCGGTCATTGCGGGCCCGGTCTGCCCGGCCTGCGGCAAGCCCGTGCAGGAGGAGCATCCCTATTGCCCCTGGTGCGCCACACCGCTGCACAGAAGCTGTACTGCCTGCGGCAAGCCGCTGGAGCGCGGCTGGGTGGCCTGCCCCTGGTGCGGGAAGTCTAGTGGGGAGTAACTACAGTATTGAGAACGTGCCCCCTGCCGTTTGGCGGGGGGTTTGTTGTTGTCTTCGTCATATATGGCGTATATAATTGCCTTATGTATTCAATCTTGGGAGTGTTGCTTGATGGGTAGGCTCACAAAACGGCAGGTGTTTCAAGCCGCTATCGCCTCCATTGTGCTGCTCCTGATGTCTGCCTTTTTCAGCTTCTTTTTTACTACTATGGCTAAGCGATATCAGGATATCCTAAACTTCACCCATCAAGATTTTTTATCGATCGGCGCTTGCCTTGACCGCGGCGATTTGGGGGAAGCGAAAAAGTTGTTGGTGGAATATAACTGGGAGTCCGATTTTTACGGGGGGTCAAGTCCCTCCATCCCTGGCAAGAGCCCGTTCTATCTGTTTATAAACGAGAAGGGAGACAACCTTCAGACATCCGATCTCGTTTCGTTTTCAGATGATCTGCTCCTTGGCCGCAGTGAAGCAATTTCTGTTGTCCTGATTGACGGTGTTGCCTATTCGATTGGGGCTGATGCCACGACCATCTTGAAATTTGATGCGGATGTTTATGATAAGGATCATCCGGGTGGTATTCCGCTGTGGAATGGAAGCTTCGGCGCAGAGGGCTCGCCCGATCCGGAGGCTCTTGAGGCTCTGCGAAAGAGCAATGCCCCAGTCGAAGGGAATTTGAAGATATATCTGAGCGATAGCGCTGTTGGTGGGGGCTATGCATTTGTGGAAGCAAATGGCATCCAATGGCAAACGCTTGCCAAGATAGACACCTACCGCTCAGTCTCCATCTTTTCGACCTGTGCCGCGATTCTCGCAGCAGTCGCCTGGTGGCTGCTACTCTCATTGTGGGTGTGGAAGGACGCGGTCTCTCATGGAGTAAATGCCAAGTCATGGGCTGCGATTGTGCTTCTCACAAATTTCTTAGGCCTTGTGGCTTATCAGGTTATATTGATTCACAAAATGGACAATGTGTCATCTTGAACATTTGCGTTGCGAAAGGACAAAAAATGAAACCTTTCATGGATGAGGATTTCCTGCTTCAAACGCCCACGGCCCGCACCCTCTATCACGAGATCGCCAAGGGCCTGCCCATCATCGATTACCACTGCCACCTGAACCCCCGTGAAATCGCGGAGGACAGGCATTTCGCCAACCTCACGGAGGCGTGGCTTGCCGGCGATCACTACAAGTGGCGGGCCATGCGGATCAACGGTGTGGAGGAGCGGCTCGTCACCGGCCCGGCCGATGACTACGAGCGCTTTTTGGCCTGGGCCGTCACGGTGCCGATGGCCGTGGGCAACCCTCTGTTTCACTGGACCCATCTGGAACTGAAGCGCTACTTCGGCGTGGATGAAGTATTAACGCCCGCCACCGCCCCGGCCATCTGGGAGAAAACAAAAGCAATTCTGTCTGAGCCGGGCATGGGCGCCCGCGGCCTGATCGCCCGCTCCCATGTGGAGTGCCTTTGCACCACCGACGACCCGGCGGACAGCCTGGAGTGGCACGGCCAGATCGCCGCGTCCGGCTTTGCCTGCCGCGTGCTGCCGGCCTGGCGGCCTGACAGAGCACTCAATATTGATAAGCCCGGTTTCACCGATTACATCGCGGCGCTGGGCCGCGCAGCCGGTATCGCGATCACCGATTGGGACACGTTGCTGGAGGCTCTGGACAAGCGGCTTGCCTTCTTCCATGAGATGGGCTGCCGCCTGAGCGACCACGGCTTTGAGGCGTTGCGCTTCACCGGCTGCCAGGCAGACGAAGCTGCAAGCCTGTTTGAGAAGGCTCTGTCCGGCAAGGAAGTGACAGGACAAAAGGCCGAAATCTTCCGCTCAACGCTGCTGCACTGGTTGGGTACCCGCTACGCCGAGCTGGGCTGGGCGATGCAGCTTCACGTCGGCGCAACCCGCAACAACAACAGCGCCATGTTTGCCCGCCTTGGCCCCGACGCCGGCTTTGACGCCGTGGCCGACCGCCGCCTGGCCAACAGCCTTGCCGCGCTGCTGGATGGCCTGGCCTGCCGTGACAAGCTGCCCCGCACGATCGTCTACACGCTGAACCCCAAAGACTACTACGTGATCGCCAGCACTATCGGCTGCTTTGCCGGTGATGTGCCGGGCAAGATGCAGTTTGGATCCGCCTGGTGGTTTGCCGACCATAAGGACGGCATGGAGCGCCAGATGGCAGAACTGGCCAATCTGGGCCTGCTCTCCCGCTTCGTGGGCATGCTCACCGACAGCCGCAGCTTCCTCTCCTACACGCGGCACGAATACTTCCGCCGCATCTTTTGCAACCTGCTGGGCCGCTGGGTGGAGGAGGGCGAGTGCCCCTATGACATGGCCATCCTGGAGCCCATGGTGCGAGGGGTGTGTTATCAAAACGCGAAGGAGTATTTTGGGTTCTGAGAGCCCATCCATAGCAATTACCCCCACCCCCAACCCCCTCCCCCATAAGCGGACAGTCCTGTCCGGGCAGCCATTGGGGGAGGGGGCTTTGTTTACAGGGCTTCGCCCTGCACCTGGGACATCCGAGAACTGGCGGGTACAGAGCCCCTTCACGTTTGCTGCGCTGTCCGCACATTTGCTTTGCAAATATGCTACACAATTGCCTGGGTAATACCGGCCCGAACATGGAGTGGGAGCTCTTGTTTGCACTCCATGATTCTGGTATTTCCTATACAAGGATTGCACTTAAAAATGGCGGTCAATGTAGGGGCGGGGCTCCGTACCCGCCCGAGTGTAGTATATAGCCAACTCAACTGAGAGAAAAATCCATCCCTACCCTCCCTTAATAAGGGGGGATGTCATCGGTAGATGACAGGGGGGATTTCTCAGGGCGCTATAATCCTTGGCTCTATCTTGCTTTTCCATCAAAACATACTACAATCATCCTATTGAATAAAAGTGATCACTCCCTGAACTTTTCCCCCTTTCATCCGTATCATCCATGTATTGAAAAGAAAACAGGAGAACAATCATGCAGGAAAACATCATCACCCTGGAAGGAGTCACCAAGCGCTACGGCGAGGTGCAGGCAATCAGCTCCATGAGCTTTGCCGTGCAGCCCGGCGAGATCCTGGGCTTTTTGGGCCCCAATGGCTCCGGCAAGACCACCACGGTGCGCCTGATCAACGGCGTGATCTACCCCGATGAAGGCGCGATCACCGTGGCCGGGCTGGATACCAAGAAGGATGGCTCGGCCATCCGGGCCCGGGCCGGCGTGCTCACCGAGTCGGCCCAACTCTATGAGAACCTCACCGTGGAGGAAAACCTGAAGTTCTATGCCGAGCTCTACAACGTGGAGAAGACCAAGGTGCAAAGCCGCATAGACGGGCTGCTGGAGCAGTTCCGCATCACCGAAAAGCGCAGCGCCAAGGTGGGGGCGCTGAGCACGGGCTTGAAAAAGCGCGCCGCCATCGCCAAGGCGCTGATCCACGAGCCGGACTTGCTCTTCCTGGATGAGCCCACTTCCGGTCTGGACCCGGAAGCTTCCCGCGAGATCGTGGAGCACATCAAGGCACTCAATGGCGGCAACGTGACCGTGTTTGTGTGCACGCACAACCTGGCGGAGGCCGAGCACTTCTGCACCCGGTTCGTGTTTCTGGAGAAGGGCCGCATCCTGGAGTCCGGCACGCTGCCGGAGCTGGAGGCCAAGTATGTGGCCGAGATCGACCTGCAGGTGGATGTGCGGCCGGAAGACCGGGCCAAGCTGCCCGCCGGTTATGAATACACCAGCCAAAACGGCAGCGGCGTCGTCGTGAAGCTCAAGGGCAAGCCGGCGATCCCCGGGTTCCTCCGGCAGGCCACCGAGGCCGCCGAGGTGTTTGGCGCGCGGGTGCTCAACAGCAACCTGGAGGCGCTCTATTTCGAGATCAGGAGGGCAATGCAATGAAGAACCGCGCGCTGTGGGCGCTTGTGAAAAAAGACATTCGGGCCATCACGACAAGCCCGCAGATGTGGATCCCGATGATCATTGTGCCGCTTGTTTTTGTGGTGGTGCTGCCGGCGGTGTTTTTGATCCTGGGGCGCACGATCAACTTCCAGGCCGACACCGAAGACATGCAGTTCGTGCAGCAATTTCTCAACGGCATCCCCGACGGGGCCGTGAAGGACATGCTCCACAGCTTTACCACCGTCAACCAGCAGCTCATCTATCTGCTCATCAACTTTGTGTTCGCTCCGATGTTTCTGATGATCCCGGTGATGGTGTCCAGCATCGTGTCGGCGGCGGCCTTTGTGGGCGAAAAGGAAAAAAAGACGCTGGAAACGCTGCTGTTCAGCCCCATGAGTGAAAACACAATGTTTTGGGCCAAGATCCTGGCTGGCTTCATCCCGTCGATGGTTGTGTGCCTGGTCGGCTTCGTGGTTTTCTCAGTGGAGTTTATGACGCTGGGCGCGCCGCTGTTTGGGCGGGTGCTGCTGCCGGCGGCTCACTGGCTGCCCATCGTGCTGTGGCTGAGCCCGGCGCTCACACTGCTGGTGATCTTCATCAACGTGCTCATCTCGGTGAAGGTGAAGGGCTTCCAGGAGGCCCAGCAGATGAGCGTGATCGTGATCCTGCCGTTGCTGTTTCTGGTCTATGGGCAGATCGGCGGCATTGTGTTTTTGAGCTCGTTGCTGGTGCTGGCGATCGGTCTGGTGGTTTTCATCGTGAATGCCGTCCTGATCCGTGTGGCGGCAAAGACCTACAACCGGGATAAACTGTTTGGCACGCAGGTGCTGTAAATCATTACTACCCGCAGCTTCATCGCCCCTCACCCTCACGGGTGAGGGGTTTTATATAGCCATTGACAGTAGAGTTTTATAACAATATTATGTTAGCAATATATTTATTTCTCTGATACCTGATCCATGCATATTGTCAGGAGTTAACGTTATGAGAAAATGTCTCGAGGTGCTTACAACGATTGTGGTTGTCGCCATGCTTGCATCATGTTCATTAACCCCGTCAAATGGCATTCAAAGCATCATAACAGAACTGACCGGTGAGAAATACGAAGGCCGGCTGGTTGGTACCGCCGGGAATGAAAAAGCATCTGAGTTTATCGCTGGCTATATGAAAGCAAATGGCTTGAGCCCTTTGTTTGGAGAAAGCTATTATCAAGAGTATGATCAGCAAATTGCCGTTCCTTCCTCTCAGAATCCGGAGATCACGATCACCAATCAAGACGGCAGCCAGATGAAGCTTGAGTATGGAAACGACTATATCATCAATGCTGTCGCAGACAACATTGATGTAGACATGCCCATCTCCTTTGGCTTGGATGAGAAGAATCTTGACAGCACGATTCCTATCATACCCAGTGAGCAGCGGGCTTCGAAACCAAAAGAATGCAAGATTGTGTTTGTATCCTACAGCGCCATCCGGTTTGCGCCTGCGATCCCGCAGAGCGGGGATTGCCTGACTGTCTACATCACAAATGCAGTGAAAGAGAAGATGGAGAAGACAGTCGCAGTGCGTGCGCAAATCAAGTGCAGCGCCGCTGTGTCAGATTACCGGGCAAGAAATGTGGTTGCTGTGATTGCGGGGAAAGACAGGGAGAAGGCAGTCGTGCTGACCGCCCATTTCGATCACATCGGCAAGCAAGGGGTAAGAATGTTTCCGGGGGCGCTGGATAACGCGTCCGGCACGGCGGCACTGCTCTCTGCGGCGATAAAAATGAAAGCATCGCTTGGAGATAATTTGCCAGATACCGACATCGTGTTCGCCTGTGTCAATTCTGAAGAGTGCTCCGGCCGAAATGCCATGTTCCAGGGGAGCACTGCATTGGTCACAGAGTTGTCCAGGCGCTACTCCGGCATGTTCAATATCAACATCGATTGTATTGGCGGCAAAAACGCCGGCCCCCTTGCAATGGGGGCCGTAGACCCCAATGCGGCTGAGCTGGCACAAGCCATGTGCAAACTGCTGGATCAGAAGTCTGTCAAATATACTGACGCCAGCTATGAGGCTGGGAGTGACCACCAAATCTTTCTCAGCCAGGGATATGGTGCCATGGTGATTGGCCAGACAGAGATCATCCATGCCACACACATTGAGAGCGATACGATTGCCAGCTTGGATATCGATGAGATTGACCGTATTTCCTCGGCAATTTCCGAGTTTGTTTTGGGGCACAACAATGAGCTGTTTCTCGCTCACGGGGAGGAGCAGGGGCAACCAGATGAATACTTTGACAGCATTCAGTGGTGGAAGGATGCGATGGGCGAGCGGGATAAAATCCTCAATGGGAGGGTGCTCGCTTATGATGAGGGGATCGAGTTTCTGTTTGACGACACTGTGCTGAGAGCCACCGGGTACCGTCCGCTGACCAGCCTGAAAGAAGTCAGCCAATACTACTCGCAGATGAAGATTGCCGATCGGTGGGGTGATTACCTGTTTGACAATGTTACGATTCTAGACGGAGCGCTGTTGCCAATTTCAAGATCTGAAGTGAATGCAAAAAGCGAAACGAAGATAAATGAAATTTTCAGTATCCCGCTAAAGCTCGAAGATGCCTATGGGCTTGCTCTTGAATACCGGAAGGCGGATGTGTTTCTGCAGGTTCAAATATGCAAGCCCCATATGACTTCCAGTTTGTCTTATGGCGTTGTCCGGGAGCCGCTGGGGCAAGAGCATCCCGGTTATTCACTCAACCACATGGAGGGGGTTGATGGGAAGTATCACGGCTTTACCTATCATACGGCTCAATGGGATTATTCCGTCTCTGTTTTTCACAAGATTGAAGCGAAGGACATTTATAGTGATGTAAAGGTTTTGCTGGTTCCAGATGTGTCCAAAGATTTGAAGACGAAGCAAGAAATGCTTGATTTCATCGCTTCCTTGGGCATCGACGGCAAGGCAGAGCAGCTGATCACCGATCTTGGCTTGAAATAATCGTGTCTGAGTTTGGCGGTCAATGTACGGGCGGTTATTACCCCGGCAATTGTGTAGCACATTTGCTCAGCAAATGTACGGGCAATTGTCGATGCGGTTTGCGCAGCAAACGCATGGGGGCTCGTACCCGCCCGGTCCTCAACCATAAGCAGTCTCTTAAGTAAAGGAATCATCTCAATCTTTTGCGCGGGCGGGGCTCCTTACCCACCCACGAGCTGCCCTGACATTCTATTTACTGTTTCTGAATCTCCAAAAAATCCTTGTCCACCACCTGCACCGGGAAACTGCATGTGTGCTTTTGGCAAGTCAAGGTTACAGTGTAAACACCAGGCACATTAAAATTGATGTCGCTGGATACTTCGATGATTGGATCGGTCATCTGGCCAGCATGTTTATTGTTTTGTCCCAGGTAATAGAAAACCTTCCCTCCGGAAAGATCCAATTCTTCATCCTCGCCAACAACATAAACGATACGGTTTGGGTAACTGCTTATTTCAAACTTCGTAACAGTATATGTATCGCAGCTTACCAGGAGCAAGGATGATATGAACAGAACCACAATGACCAAACAAGCCCTTTTCACGCTGTATGCCTCAACTAATACTTGTTGAGAATATTGTATTGCAATCGCAGAACTCTGTAAACGATCTATGCCGCTTCCCATTGACACCCCGCATAATCTAGCTTAAAATGGTAATTACAAAAGGGAGTAGCGTTTTGCATGGCCAACAGCCCGATGCCTCTGGCATCTGGACATGCAACCGGTTCGGTCGCGAGACTTTTGGCACGATTCAGCGGAATTGAGCCAAAAGCTTTTTTTGTATGGAGGAGTATTCAGATGGACGTCTACGCAAAGTCGGTCGAACAGGCCGCAGCGGACCTCGGCGTGAAAAGCGAAGCAGGCCTCACTCGGCAGGAGGCCGAGCAGCGCCTCAAGCAGTTTGGCCCCAACGCCCTTGTTGAAAAGAAGAAACCCTCGCTGTTTGTCCGTTTCCTGCTGCAGTTCAAGGATGTCATGGTGATCATCCTGTTCATCGCGGCGGTGATCTCGCTGTTTGTGGGTGAGCATGGCTTTGGCTTCAACCCCGAGGGCGCGGTGGATGCCGGCATCATTTTTGCTGTGATCCTTTTGAATGCCATTCTGGGTGTCGTGCAGGAAAGCCGGGCTGAGCAGGCGCTGGAGGCCCTGAAAAAGCTCTCTGCCCCCAACGCCCGGGTGCTGCGCGACGGCGCACGCCAGGTGGTGCCGGCAAGCCAGCTGGTGCCCGGCGACGTGGTGTTTGTGGAGGCCGGTGACCTGGTGCCCGCCGATGGTCGGCTTATCACCGCTGCAAACCTCAAGGTGGAGGAAAGTTCCTTGACCGGCGAATCGGTGCCGGTGGAAAAGCACACCGAGGCCATCCCTGGCGCCGACGTGGCGCTGGGCGACCGCACCAACATGCTCTTCACCTCCGGCACCGTGACCTATGGCCGGGGCACCGCCATTGTGACAGCCACTGGCATGAGCACCGAGGTGGGCCGCATCGCAACAATGCTGCAGGACAACCGGGAGGAGCAGACGCCCCTGCAGATCAAGCTTGAAAAGATCGGCAAGATGCTGGGCATCCTGGCCCTTGGCATCTGCGCGCTAATCTTTGGCATTGGCCTGCTGGAGGGCAAGCCGGTGTTTGAGATGTTTATGACCAGCATTTCGCTGGCCGTGGCTGCGATCCCCGAGGGCCTGCCGGCGGTCGTGACGATCGTGCTGGCGCTGGGTGTGTCGCGGCTCGTGAAGCAAAACGCGATCATCCGCAAGCTCCCCGCTGTGGAAACGCTGGGCAGCGCCTCCGTGATCTGCTCTGACAAAACCGGCACGCTCACGCAGAACCGCATGACCGTGGTGAAGCTCTATACCGGTGCGGTGGCGGACTTCAAGGGCAGTGCCGAGGGTGATTCTTTGGAGCTTCTGAAGCTGGCCTCGCTGTGCTGCGACGGCACGGTGACCATGGAAAACGGTGTGGAGAAGCACATCGGTGATCCCACCGAGACGGCGCTGGTGGCCGCCGCGATGAAGGCGGGCCACGAAAAGGCCGCGTTGGAGGCTGACAGACCCCGCGTGGCGGAGATCCCTTTTGATTCGGACCGCAAGATGATGACCACCGTCCACCGGGTGGAGGGTGGCTTTCTCTCCATCACCAAAGGCGCGCCGGACATCATCCTGGCCCGCTGCCTGCCGGGGGCGCACCATGACCATGCCATCGAGGCCAACGGCGAAATGGGCCGGGCGGCACTCCGCGTTCTGGCCGTGGCCACCCGCCGCTTCGAAGCGCTGCCCGATGACCTTTCCTCCGATTTCCTGGAAACTGATATGGAGTTTATGGGCCTGATCGGCATGATTGACCCGCCTCGCGAGGAAGTCAAGCACGCCGTGGCGCTGTGCAAGGCCGCCGGCATCCGCCCGGTGATGATCACCGGCGACCATCTGGAGACGGCCGTAGCCATCGCCAAGGAGCTGAAAATCTTCCGGCCCGGTGACAAAGCAATCACAGGCGCCGAACTTGCCAAACTGTCTGAAGAAGACCTGAACCGCACCGTGGGTGATTACTCCGTCTATGCCCGCGTGGCTCCGGAGCACAAGGTGCGCATCGTGGCCGCCTGGCAGAAGCGCGGCGAGATCGTGGCGATGACCGGTGACGGCGTGAACGACGCCCCGGCCCTCAAAACCGCCGACATCGGCTGCGCGATGGGCATCACCGGCACCGATGTTTCCAAGGGTGCCGCCGACATGGTGCTCACCGACGACAATTTCGCCACAATTGTGGTGGCTGTGCGCGAGGGCCGCGGCATCTACAGCAACATCCTCCGGTCCATCCAGTTTTTGCTGGCGACCAATCTGAGCGAAATCCTGACAATTCTAGGTACAATCCTGTTCGCGTGGGCGACACCATTGAAAGCTGTTCACCTGTTGTGGGTCAACCTGATCACCGACAGCCTGCCGGCGCTGGCGCTTGGTGTGGAGCCCATCGACCCGGAGGTCATGAACGAGAAGCCCCGCCGCAAGGACGAGAGCATTTTCGCCAACAATTTCGCCTGGAAGGTCGTGCTGCAGGGCCTAATGGTCGCTGTGCTCACGCTGGCCTCCTTCGTGATTGGCAGGATGATGACCGGCGTGGCGCTCACCGATACGAAGATCGTCGTGGATGCGGGCATCACAATGGCGTTTATGACGCTCTCCATCGCCGAGCTCTTCCACGCCTACAACCTGCGGAGCAGCCGGTCTCTATTCAAGATTGGCGTGTTCGCCAATAAATATCTGAACGGCGCATTCCTCATTGGCCTGGCGCTGCAATTGCTGGTGGGCCTGCTGCCCTTCACGCAGGATATTTTCGGGTTGTATCACCTCACGCTGCCCATGTGGGGCATCGTCTTTGGCCTGGCGGCCAGCACTGTGGTGATCATGGAGATTGCCAAGCTGATCGCGGGGCTTGGGAAAAAGAAGAAAGCTTGACCTGTATGAAAAAGGCCCGGATGCCATCGGCATCCGGGCCTTTTTGCTTTACGCTGGAGCATCATCACTCCCGCTCATGAAACCCGGCGCACTTGAACTCCACACTATACTCAAACGCATCCACGAAGCAATGGGGGATGTCCTCATAGGGCTTGATCTGGCGCATCAGCATTCCATGGGTGACTATTATGATCTTGTCATACTCGGTGTATCGGTCTAGCACACCCAGAAGCCGCTGCTCCATCCTTTCGATGGTCTCCCAGTTCCGTGTCTCGCCCTGCGGATATCGGCCCTTGCAGGCCGCGAAGTCTGTTTCCCCGCCATCGTTGGCCCTGTTTTGAAACGTGAGGTCAGGGATCCACTCGTGCAGGTCCATCTCAACCGTCAGTGGGATTCCTGTGATACGGGAGATGATCGCGGCGGTCTGCATGCAGCGGGTGTAGGGGGAGGAGAGGATCAGTTGGGCACCGGCCAGCAGCGGGTTTGCCGCCGCTTCCTCGGCCTGGCGCACGCCCTTTTCTGTGAGCGGTGCCAGCTCCAACCCCTGGCCGATGAAGCCCCTCTGCTTGCAGGGCGCATAGTCCCGTTCGCCGTGGCGGATTGCGATGACGTTCATGGCATCCTCCTGTATTGAACTGGAGCGGGATGGTTTATAGTGGCTGCTTTCGCAGCAACCTCAGCGCTTCGCTTGGTAATATGGCCGGCACAGGGGATTTTTGAAAATCTTGCACATTTCTTGTTACGATATACTCTGCGCCGCTTTGTTTGGCGCACATGGCCTGTACTGCATCTTCATAATCCGCCATGCCGGTGTCAAACGCGCCTGTGATATCAGATTTTTTAATTTCCTCCACATCCAGAATCGTTAGCAGGGTCTGGACAGCAGCTCTCACATTTTCCGGATTGATGTGTTTCCGAAGGATGTACATCACATCCAGCACCGTCGCAGTTGTGACAAAACCCGCCGCGATTTTTGCCTCGCAAAACCGCATCACTTCTAGAGATTCCTCATATCCGGATCGTTGCGACAGGATATCAACGATGATGTTTGTGTCCAACAACAGCTTCATTGACGAGACAACCTTTCTTCTCTTGCAGTCTTGTCGTCCGCATCAACCGGGATCAGGCCGACCAGGCGGTCTGTCAGAAATGAAATGGAGCCATTCATGCCCACAAGGCGAGCGACCGGCAGGCCGTTGCGGGTAATTACAATCTCCTGTTCCGATGCCAGATCAAGATATTTTCCGAAATTGTTTTGGATTTCCGTTGATTTCACGATCATTGCAAACACTCCTTGTGGAATAGATTATACACAATATAGCTAATTGGTTCAATGCTGGATTAGCTATTGGTGCAAATACTCAGTACCTCTCGCCTGGGGGGGCGTGACCTCCTCACCCTCCTCAAATATGGGGGGGTATCGCCGTAGCGACAGGGGGGAATTTATAACAAAAGAGCTGCCTCACGGCAGCTCTTCTTGATCACTTATGCTTGGCTTACACCGAAGCCAGCCTCAGCACCATGTCATGCAGCTCCCGGTTGAACCGGCTTGGCACCTTCAATGCATCCAGAATGTCCATGTCGATGATCCTGTTCTCGCGGATGCCCACGGCCCGGTTGCCGATGCCCCTTGCCAGCAGGTCCACCGCTCGGTCGGCCATTTGCACAGCCAGGCTGATGTCCATCACCGTCGGGTCGCCGCCGCGCTGCTGGTATCCCAGCACTGTCTCGCGGATGTCGCCCAGGAATTTGCCCCGTTTGCTCAATTCGCCTTCCAGCGCCAGCCTCAGGTCATAAGCGCGGTGGGGGTTGTCAAAGCAGATGCCCTCGGCCAGCACCACCAAAAAACTGGTGCGGCCTTTCTCGTGCAGGTGGCAAAGCCGGTCTGCCAGGTTCACCACGTCGAAGGACACATCATATTCTACTTCGGGCACCAGCACGTAGTCGGCGCCGGTGGCCATCGCCACATTCAGCGCGATGTCGCCGCAATAGCGGCCCATCACTTCTATGATGCCAATGCGGTCATGGGACTCCATCGTGTCGCGCACTTTGAGCGCGGCCTGGCAAGCCGTGTTGCAGGCCGTGTCATAGCCCAGCGTGAAATCGGTATAGGCCAGATCGTTGTCAATCGTGCCGGGCATGCCGATGGTGGGCAGGCCTCTGGTGGCCAGGATCGCCGCACCATGATAGCTGCCGTCACCGCCCACCACAATCAGGCCCTCAATGCCGTGCCGTTTGGCGCTTTCCAGCGCTTCGGCGCGGCCTTCCTCGGTCTTCATCTTCAGGCATCGGGCGGTCTTGAGCATTGTGCCGCCATTGTTGTGCACGTCGCTCACGCTCTTGGGTGTCAGCTCCCGCAGGTCTCCGTCAATCAGGCCCTGATAGCCCCGGTTGATGCCCAGGATGTTCATGCCCCGGCTGTGGGCTGACTTCACCGCGGCCCACACCGCAGCGTTCATCCCCGGCGAGTCTCCCCCGCTCGTCAGGATGGCAATCGTCTTGTTCCCCATTTGGTCTCTCCCCAGATGCCTCCGGCTACTCTTTGCCGGATTGCAGTTTTCCATATTTGGTCAAAATCTCTGCCTTACCCCTGATCTTGATGGCCGACGTGTTCTCGGTGAACTGCGCGATCATTACCTCGCCGGCGTCAATTTTCTCCGTGTGGTGGAAGCGTGTGTCACGGCCCCTGGTCATACCGATCACCTGTACGCCGTTTTCCAGCGCCTTGATGCACACGTAGTCGCCCAGGATCTCATCGGGTTCATTCATGGCTCATGGGCCTCCCCTTGCGGATAACAGATAAATTCAAGCCACAATTATATCATGGCGGCAATCTGTTTCAAAGTCATGATTCTACGAAAAATGCGTAAAAATACCGGCAAATCCGTTACCATTTGCTTCATATTGGACCAATTGGCGGCCTATTGGCACTTTGAGGAGATGGCTGCTGCCCGATTATGGTATCAGTAGCACTATTCTGGAAACAATCACCATAGGCTGTTGATTGAATACCCCGCTAACACTGTTGTATTGACACATGCGTATTTCGGTATAAAATATACAACTATGGGGTACTATAGCCTTAAGCACATATGGACTAAAACAAGCCGGCGTTGCCGGGCGAAGGAAGCGAGGCGATAGCATGACCGACTTTAATTTCCTGAGGATCAAGTGGCCGAAACTGGCCGCCATCGCGGCAGATGCTGGCAGACTTGTGGAAGTGAGCCCGGCGAGCGCCATCTCCACGATGCAGAACTTTTGCGAATGGGCGGCAGACATCGCGCTGGATTTTTATGACATCAACACCCAAAACGGCATCACCCAGCAGGAGAAGCTGGACACACTGAGGACCACCGGCCATGTGCCGCAGGAGATCATCGAGCGGTTCCGCAGCGTGATGCTGGCCGGGGGCCGCCGGCTCTACCGAGACAATGAGGATGTCCTGGAAGCGCGTGCCTGCATTGAAGATGTCTATGAGATCGGTCGCTGGCTCAACAAGGAGGCCGATCGCGCCGGCTGGCCGCCCAAAAACGATTATTACCGGCCTGTCGTCTCACCGCTGGGCTCCAGCGGCGAGGGGGGCGGGTTCTCCTCCGGCCGCATCGGCCAGGCGCTCGGGAACTACAAGCCATTCCTCGCCTTTGGCGCGGTGGCCTTGATTGTCATCGTGGGAGCTGTGTGGGCGATCTCCGCCGTGATGGGCGGCGGCGGCGCCAAGCCGACCGCCATTGTGCTGACGCCCTCGCCTTCGGTCTCCGCCACCTCCACATCGCAGGTGGTCACGATGACCGACGAGCCTACGGCCACGCCTGCGCCGGAAGAGGTGAAGTTCCTGGACTCACTTGCGCCTGTTCAGCCGAAGCGCGAGTCCTTCTATCTCAAGGAGTGGAACTTCAAAAGCGGCAAGAAGCCTCTGACCATCGGTGACAAGCGCTATGAAAACGGTATTGGCATGTATATCCCAAAGTCTGCCATCAACCAGGCCCAGGGCACCTGGGTGCTGAAATTCAAACTCAATGGGGAATACAGCAAGCTCAGGTTCGACCTGGGTGTGGATACGATGCAATACGGCGAGGGCTACGGTCAATACCGCATTCAGGTTTACTGCGACTCCGACCGCAACGACCCGGTGTATGACACCGGCGGGCTGAAGGACTACACGTTCCGCGAATTGGGTGTGGAGGTCAACATCACGGATTGCCAGACACTGATCATTAAGCTCACGGAGAAGAAGGGCAACAAGGGCACGATCAACGTGGTGTTGGGCGACGCCCGGCTTGTGAAGGCCGGCACCGGCGAAGCGCCCACGGCGAGCCCCGATCCCAACAGCACCGGCTCCGGTGAAGGCGAAGACACGGCCACAGCTGGCGCGAGCGCCTCCGCCACGGTGGATCCGGAGGCTGAGGGAGACCAGGAAACCACCAATCCATAACATATAAATAGGTTGGCAACGGAGAGGGGGGCGCAAATGATTGCGCCCCTGTTTTGTTGCTTGCTTTTCCAAATTGTGTTATAATAATATTGATATAAACGATAAGCGCTGGCTAAGGAGGATGCAATGCTGGAGATTCTTGCTCTCTATTTCCTGTGCAAGCGCAATGCCCGTGTTGCGCAGGCCCGAGGCTATCGCGGCGGTGTCTTTGGGTTTGTTACCGCTGCGGTCTGGGTCTTCCTGGAGTTGTGCGGGTTTGCCCTTGGGGTGTTTCTTGAGCTGCAGGTTTTGTCATATCTGCTCGCGCTGGCAGGCGCTGGGTTGGGCGCTCTGTTAAGCGTCATCATTGTGGCAGCCCTGCCTGACCGCAGTGTGTGGATCATCCAGCCGCAGATGCTGGACACAATGTCGGTCCGCCGCCCAGCGCCCAGCCCAAAGACAAAAGAACGGGTCTGGTGCATCCAATGCGGCAAGGAGCTGACCTCTGCCAGCCGCATCTGTGACCGCTGCGGCGCGCAGGTGCCCACGTTGGATTAATCTTGTTTT
This sequence comes from Bacillota bacterium, assembly GCA_023421955.1. GTDB lineage: Bacteria > Bacillota > Clostridia > Christensenellales > UMGS416 > JAEYRA01. Next base: position 75,978 of record JAEZSE010000044.1, on the reverse strand, counting down.
ATATGGAGAATTGAATATGCAGCTTGCAGCTCCATATATAAATCTCGTCTTTTCTCATACCTAAATACAAATATACATGTTATGCAGATGCTATTTTCAGTTATTAAAGGAGTTGTGTTTTGTAAATATCTGTATTTCGGTGCCAGACTATTATCCAGAAGAATGTATTTCAGTTCCTTTTCATGATGGTTCGGCTATTAGTGCGAGAATAGTGAATGATGATGAGATTCTAATAGTTGCTAATAAGCAAGGATTATTGTCACTAGCGATTCATTTACTCGAATTAGCTCAAGAGGATGTACCTGTAGGTTGTCATATTCATTATGATAAGTATAGCATGAATGAGATTTCTTCAGATTCTGTTGAATTTATCATAAGCAAACTATTGCCGTGAGAAATCGGTGTGGTTGAGCCGGGTGATTGTGACTATCCGCAAGTACCTGTGCGGATAAAGAGAAATGCCCTGACCTGCTCCCGTTGTGGGAGCAGACAGCAGAGTATAAACAAAGAATATGTTCAGTGCGGGTGCAGACTTGTTGGCTGATAACCAATGTCAAGCAGGCTTCTTGGCCTTTAGGCCGTCTTAAGCTCAATTTCCTTGCTGGAACCCCGCGATTCGTATATAATAGAGAAAAGACGCAAAGGGGTGGTCGCCAGTGATACAAGTTTTGTATGGCCGCCGTGGCCTGGGAAAGACCAAGCGTATGATCGACATGGCAAATTCTGCACTTTCTCACGTTAAAGGCGATGTTGTGTTCATAGATGATGACAGCCGATGCATGTTGGACCTGCAACATAAAATCAGATACATTAACGCCGGGGAGTTTCATGTCACCACGCCCTGCCTGTTTGCGGGCTTTGTGTGCGGCGTGCTGGCGCAGGACTATGACATTGAACAGGTTTATCTGGATGGGTTCCCCGACTTGGTGGGCCTGAACAACGTGGAGGACCTGAAAAGCCTCTTTGCCCAATTGGAGGATATCGCCAAGCGGCGGGAGATCACGATCACGATGTCTGTCAGCGGTGACCCGGACAAGGTGCCCGATTTCATCGCGCCGTATGTGATCGCCTGACAATCACAGGAGGAACCATGCTCTATCAAAGCACCCGCGGCGGTCGGCCTCCAGTATCGGCCAGCGCTGCGGTGGTGGGCGGCATTGCGCCCGACGGCGGGCTTTATGTGCCCGCAGAGATCCCGGTTTTCAAGCCCGGCGAGCTGATTGAGCTTGCCGGGTTGCCTTATGCGGCCAGAGCCTACCGGATCATGGCCCGCTATTTTGACGACTATGCCGCAGGCGAGCTTGCCGCCATTGTGGACAGGGCCTGGGGCGGCCGCACCCGCTTTGACGTGGCCGGCGTAGCCCCGCTCAAAAGCGCTGCCGGAGTCTCCTTTCTGGAGCTGTGGCATGGCCCCACCTCTGCCTTCAAGGATGTGGCGCTGCAATTCCTGCCCGGTGCGATGGAGGCAGCCCGCAAGAAGCTTGGCATTACCGAGAAAACGCTGATCCTCGTGGCCACCTCCGGCGACACCGGCAAGGCGGCGCTGGAGGGTTTCCGCGATGTGCCCGGCACCCACTGCGCCGTATTCTACCCCGAGGGCGGCGTGAGCCCGGTGCAGCGGCTGCAAATGGAGACGCAGCGGGGCGAAAACGTGTCGGTGATCGCCGTGAAGGGCAATTTTGACGATGCACAGACCGGCGTGAAGAAGCTCTTCGCCGACGAAGCCTACAGCACAGCCCTGAAGCAGAAGGGCTGGGCGCTCTCCTCCGCCAACAGCATCAATTGGGGCCGGCTTGCCCCGCAGATTGTCTATTATGTGTCCGCCTGGTGCGACCTTTTTTCCGCTGGCCGGATTGGCCCCGATGAGCCGGTGGATTTCGTGGTGCCCACCGGCAACTTCGGCAACATCCTGGCCGGGTGGTACGCCCGCGCCATGGGCCTGCCGGTGGGGCGGCTCATCTGCGCCAGCAACAAAAACCGCGTGCTGGCTGATTTCTTCACCACCGGACAGTATGACATGAACCGGCCTTTTTTTCAGACGATCAGCCCGTCCATGGACATCCTTCTCTCCAGCAACCTGGAGCGCCTTTTGTTTGAGCTGAGCGGGCGTGACAGCGCCTGGGTGGCTGCCACGATGGCGGAGCTGCGCGTGAGCGGCCGCTATGCCGTGAGCCCGGCCTTCCAGGCTGAGGCCGCCAGTGTGTTCCGCTCAGGTGCTGCTGACGATCGGGAGACGAAGGCCGCAATCAAGGAAGTCTACGAATCCGCCGGTTACCTGATGGACCCCCACACTGCTGTGGCGTGGAAAGTATTTCAAGACGTGGGCGTGGAGCGTCAAACCGTGATCGTCTCCACCGCCTCGCCCTATAAGTTTGCTGCCGACGTGCTGGATGCCATCACCGGGGAATCCGCAGCCGGCCTTGCGGCGGTGGAACGGCTTCATGCGCTCACGGGCCTGGAAGTGCCTGAGGCGCTGGCCGAGTTATCCAGCCTGCCGGAGCGGCACAACCGCGTCTGCGAGGTGCCCGCCATGGGCGAGGCACTGCTGCAGGCGCTGGGCGGCTGAGATGGCTGCCCGCGACGCGCGGCTCTATGTGTGCTCCGCCCGCGTGGAGCTCACCATCCCCGGTGCGCTCACGTTGAAGGATCGCCGCGCCGTGGTCAAAAGCCTGGTCGAGCGGCTGAGCGCCCGATTCAACCTTTCGGTCTCCGACCTGGACGGCGGCGGGGGTGGGGCTGCCCGCGCCATCCTGGGCATCGCCGCCGCCTCGGGTAGCGCCAGCCTTGCCCGCGAGGCGGTCCATAAGGCCGTCGCATTTATCGAAGAGGATGGCCGGGCGGAAGTGCAGTCGGCAGAGATTGCAGAGCTGTGAGCCGGTTGGGCTGCTGCCTTCCGGCCCATGGCGATTTTCAATTCAGTATGATAACCCATTTTTGATTCATCTGAGTTTGCACGCGGCTTGTTTGTGTTATGCTGATGGTGTTGTTTTGCACGGGTTAACCCACGATAGGAGGGGATTGATTGCGGATATGGCTGGATAAGCTGAAAGAAGTGTTGTTTGCCGTTTTGCCTGTTGTTGTGATGGTTGTTTTGACCAGTTTGATTTTCCTTTCGCTCAGTTGGGTGCAGATTCTCAGTTTTTTGCTTGGAGCCGGCTTTATCATTGTGGGCCTGACGATTTTCCTTGTTGGTGTGGATTTGAGCATTTCGCCGTTTGGCCACAGGCTCGGAGAGCTCATCGTGCGCCCAAACCGCGTTTGGGTTATCGTAGCGGCAGGCTTGTTGCTGGGTTTTTTCATCTCGGTGGCTGAGCCGGACCTCCACATCCTGGCCGATCAGGTTTCTCTGGTCACCGCCGAGGCCATCGGCAAGTGGAGCGTGATCCTGGCGGTGTCGCTAGGCATCGCAATGCTGATCGCCGTGGGCTTGATTCGGAGCATTTTCAGCTTCCCACTATATAAGCTGTTGACAATACTATATGGCATCATCCTGGTTCTGTCTGTGTTTGCATCTTCTGGTTATCTGGCGATCTCCTTTGATTCCTCCGGCGCCACCACCGGGGCGATGACGGTGCCGTTTATGCTGGCGCTGGCGCTCGGTGTCGCCACGATGAAAAAGGACCACAAGGCCTCGGAGAAAGACAGCTTCGGCCTGGTGGCCATCGCCTCGGCAGGGGCTATCATCGGCATGCTGATCATGGGCCTGATCGCGCCGCAAAGTGAGTTCATCGGCACCATTGATTTCAACGAGGGCAGCACGCCGATCCTGGAGCGGCTGATCGGCGAGTTCGTTCACCAGCTGCGGGAATCGGCTGTGGCCATCGCGCCGATTTTCCTGATCTTCGTGGTGTGCCAGATCTTCTTCATGAAGCGGAAGCTCCGGCCATTCCTATCCATGGCCAAGGGCTTTGCCTATACCTATCTCGGGCTGGCGTTTGTGCTGGCCGGTGCCGACACCGGCTTCATGCAGATCGGTCGCGAGATGGGCGCGCAGCTTGCGCAGCTGGAAAGCAAGGTGCCGCTGGTGTTTGTGGGCTTGCTGCTGGGCTTGGTCACGGTGCTGGCGGAGCCGGCGGTGCATGTGCTCACCGACCAGATTGAGGAGGTCACCAGCGGCTCCATCCGCAAGACCGCCGTGCTCGCCGCGCTGTCACTTGGCGTGGGCGTGGCTGTGGCGCTGTCGATGCTGCGCGTGCTCATCCCCGGCCTGCAGCTGTGGCACATCCTGCTGCCCGGCTATCTGATCGCGCTGCTGCTGGCCAACTTCGGGCCCAAGCTCTTTGTGGGCATCGGCTTTGACTCCGGCGGCGTGGCGTCCGGGCCTATGACGGCCACCTTCATTCTGGCGTTCACGCAGGGGGCGGCAAACCAGGTGCAAAGTGCCAACGTGATGATCGACGGCTTCGGCGTGATCGCCCTGGTCGCGCTCACACCCATCATCACGCTGCAGCTGCTGGGCCTGATCTATCACAAAATGGCACAAGCGAAAGGAGAAACCAAGCTTGCTCGATAATTGCCATTGCGCGGCTCCGCAGGAGCTGCTGGTTGTGATCGTGAACCGGGGCAGGGGCAGCAGGGTGCTGAAGATCGCCCGGCAATCCGGTGTGTCCGGCGGCACCATTGCCCTTGGCCGTGGCACCTACAGGCATGTGAAGTCGTTCTGGCTGGACAGCAATGAAATCCGCAAGGATATTGTGCTGATGCTGGGCGGCCATGACAGGCTGCTTGAGGCAATCCAAAGGATTGCCGAAGAGATGGAGCTGGCCAAACCCAACCATGGCATCGGGTTTTTGATCGACATCCGCTCTGTTGTGGGTTCGGTGTTGTGCCGAATGGAGAATGGCAATGATGATAAAGGAGAAGGTGAAGCCGTGATGCAGGCAATATTTTCAATTGTGGAAAACGGGGCTGCCGAAACTGTGGTGAAGGCCGCCGAGGCAGCCGGCTCCAAAGGTGCTACGATCATCAACGCGCGGGGAGCCGGCGTGCATGAGACCGCCAAGCTGTTTGCGATGGATGTGGAGCCCGAAAAGGAGATCGTGCTGATCCTGGCGGAAACTGCCGCCGCGCCCGCCATCATCGAGGCGATCCGCCGGGAAGCCCGGCTGGACGAGCCCGGTCGGGGGCTGTTGTTTTGTGTGGATGTGGGGCAGACGTTCGGGGTGCTGAAATAGTCGCGGGCAGGATTGTTTCCTGCCCTTGTGGAGAGCTCACCATCATGGTGCGCGCGCATTACATAGCCGCCGCTCCGTGGTCAAACGCCTGCTTGAGCTACTGAACACCAGCTTCAGTCAATGCATTTGCGTCAATGATATAAGGCAAGATCAAAAAGTGACATCTCGCTTACGTCAGACAGCGTAATTTCATAATATGTTTTGCAACTATCCCATAGACGCAAGTAAGGGAAGTTAAAAACAATCTCAGGAGTTGATTTTGTGGAAGCAAACTACAATGAACAAGGGGCCTAAATAGCCAAGGAAGTGTACGTCTATATCGCAACGCACCATGGTTTTATACGTTGCGGAGATGTTCTTGAGATCGCAGAAAAACTTAAGCAGTAGCAAAACCGATGATTGAAGCGCGAACGCCGAATTGCTAGACGTTCTTAGAAAGCCATTCCCAAAACTCTTTACCTGCTTCTCCACGAGGAAGCGCACCCCAATAATCAGACATGGTTTTTTGGATGTAAATCTTGTCGTTGGTATCTAGGTGCGGTTTAAGAGACTCATAGATTGTTTTTGACGTGCTTGTTGTGGCGACAAACCACAACGACAACAGCGGGCGTCTATAGTCTCCAAGACTCTTAATTGCCTTGTACAACTTGTCGTATTCTTGCTCTGGTCTGTGGAGATCATATGATATGTTGTAAACCGCCATAATATCGCCACCTTTCAGCATAATTTTACCATCAAACGCTTATGTGTTCAACTGATTATTCCGATGAATAAGAAAATTGAATAGTTATGTTGGTTGCCAAATGCCCGTTGTAAATATGTGCTAAAGGTGTAATAGTCTTGATATGCAATTTTCATGAGTGTATAATTGTAAATAAATGGTGATTATTGGGAGGAAATGCATGGAGCCGATTTATGTAAACGTTGCGACCGTATCGGCATCTAACAATGACGTGTCCATTCAGTTTCAATGGGTTGCTCCATCTTTGAACGAAAAACACGCGGTTGTTGGACAAGTAATCCTTCGCGAACAAGTCGTAACAATGTCGTTGGAAATGTTTAAGTCGTTTGCTGTCATAGTAGACAATGTGAATCGATCAATCACTGAACAGCCGAAGTGACTTACGATGACAACAAAAGATCCATTTGGCAGAGTTGTGGTGATGTCTGATGATCCTAATGATCATCTTTATCATTATGGAATGACAACAGGGGCAATTCGGGTAGCGATTAAGCACCCAGATAAAGTTTATCCGAGTGCAACAGACACTAATGCGGAAGTATTCGTCAAGACAAGGTTAAGGCAGACAAAAAGACGCAAAATAAACGTTGTGGTCGTACGATATAATAAAGACAAGGTTGGATGGGCGGTTACGTCTTATTCAACTGATAAGGTTGGGGGTGGAACGGTTGACCTTAACAATATTCGATACCAAAGTTAATGTAAGATATGAACCAAACAACGATATTCTGATGCTCCACGCCGAAGGCGCGAACATGAAAAACGCCTATGGTCAGGAAGGAGGAATAGGGATATTAGTGTTTCGAAACGCTCGTACAGATAAGTTTATGGGCATTACGGTTTTGGACACATGCAAAGACATAAAAAAACGGGAGGAGGAATTAAAGAAGCTGGGTGTTTGTCTGGACCTGGGCTTTGTTTGTGGCTCACAAACAAACTAGACTAACGTTATGAACGGAAAAGTACAATTATGAAATAGAACGCGGCAAAAGAACAGATTATAAGCGTGGAAACAAACTTATTCCATGCCATTCTTGCTAAAGCTTCTCAGCCTATTAAGACTGAATCTTCTAAGCAATACGACGTAAACAATCTTGAACATCGGTGACGTTGCTTTGCGGTAGCTATACCGGAAAGCGTATTCGTTTACATAGTGCTGTAAATACTTCGGATTAACCGAGTGATAAACCCCATCAATTCCACGTTTTTACAACGACTAAAAACATCAATTGTACTAGCACCCAGGGACGTGGATAAACAGTTTACTTGCTGTGTTCCGCCACCGCCGCCTTAATCGCCCGGATGTGCTCCGGCGTGGTGCCGCAGCAGCCGCCGATGATGTTTGCCCCGGCTTCGATGAGCCCGCCCACGCGGGCAGCCATCGCCTCCGGCGTCTCGGGGAAGGTGACCACGCCACCCACGGTCACCGGCAGGCCGGCGTTGGCCTGCACGAGGATCGGCACACCGGGCAGCGCAGCGCGGATCTCGCGCACAATGTCGATCATGCGCTCAAAGCCGTTGCCGCAGTTGGCGCCGATGATGTCCGCTCCCGCCTCCAGCGCGGCCTCTGCCGCCGGCACCGGGGCCAGCCCCATCATCGTGCGGTAATCGCCGCGTACGGTCCGTTCAAAGGTGAAGGTGGCCATGATCTCAAGGTTCGTGTTCTCTTTTACCGCCCGGATGGCGATGCACGCCTCGTCGCGGTCGCTCATCGTCTCAATGCACACGGCGTCGGCGCCGCCTTTTTCCAGCGCCATTGCCTGCTCTTTGAAACTGTCGTAAAGCTCCTGCTCGGTCACTTCCTCCATCATCAGCAGCTTGCCCGTGGGGCCCATGCTGGCGATCACCCATCGTTCTTCTCCGGCCGCCTCACGGGAGGCCCGTGCGGCAGCCTCGTTGAGCTCGGCTGCGCGGCCGGCCAGGCCATAATGATCAAGCTTGAGGCTTGAGCCGCCGAAGGTGTTGGTCTCCACCATGTCGGAGCCCGCGGCGATGTAACTGGCGGCGACGGCCCTCACTTCGTCAAACCTCTCGGCGTTCCATAACTCCGGGCACTGGCCTGGCTGCAGGCCAAGCTTGTGCAAAAACGTGCCCCAGGCGCCGTCGCTCACCAGCACCCTGCCGGTTTTCACTGCGTCCGCGATCCGCTGCCTTGCCATTTCCAGCCTCTTTCCGCGCCGCCTCGCGGCGATATGATTTCCCATGGTAGAGTGATTATAAAGCAGCGCCGGCTCCGGTGCAAGCGCTTCCAGCCACCAGCGCAAGCGCTGCCAGCTTCCGGGCAAGAAATTGCACTTGACTATATCAAAATGATATATTATATTAATATTATCAGGAGGTCATCATGAAAGAAAACAAAACCGCGTTCGCCATCCTTGGGCTGCTGAGCCATGAGGACATGACCGGTTATGACATCAAGAAGCATGTGGAGGCTTCCCTTGCATTTTTCTGGAATGTGGGTTTCGGCCAGATCTATCCTGCGCTTGCCCAATTGGAGGAGAAGAGGTTTGTCACCAAGCAGCTGGATTTGGGGGGCAGGGGCCCCAAGCGCATTCTCTATTCCATCACGGAGACTGGCCGGGGGGAGCTGCGGCGGTGGCTGGCTGAGCCGGCGGAGAAGGAAGAAGTGCGTTATGAGATCCTATTGAAGCTCTTTTTCGCAAGCCAGACGCCGCCCAAAGAGAGCATTGCTGTGATCGAGGCGTTCCGTGACCGCAATTCTGCAGGCCTTGCGACTCTGGGGCAGTTCCACCGGCAGCTGGAAGGGCTCCTGGGGGAGAGCGATGACCATCTGTATTACTACCTCACCGTGCTCTTTGGGGAGAAGGTCTATCGTGCCTATCTGGAGTGGGCCGATGAAGCGATCACACTGTTGCACAACAAGGAGAAGGAAAAATGAAGCGCCAGCAAACCCGAAAGACCATTGTGTTCCTCCTGTTTCTGCTGTTCCCGGCGGTGTTTGGCTATTTGTCTCCCATCCTGATCCTCGCGGGCGCGTTTCAGGGTGTCATTGCGGGCAGCTTTGTGCTGTTTGTGCTGCTGTTTTTATTCTCGCTGCTGTTTGGCAGGGCGTTTTGCGGGTGGGTGTGCCCGGCCGGCGGCTTGCAGGACTGCGCGAGAATCGCGGTGGACAAGCGGGCGAAGGGCAGGTGGCGCGACCGTGTGAAGTATTTCATCTGGGTACCGTGGCTGGCAGCCATCGTGCTGGGCTTTGTCAGCGCCGGCGGCGTGAAGTCATTGGATGTGTTCTTCATGACCGACCATGGCCTTTCGGTGACTAGTGTGCAGTGGCTCATCATTTATCTGATCGTGGCGGCAACCATTGCTGCCATCGCCCTGCTTGGCGGCAGGCGGGCGTTTTGCCACTGGTTTTGCTGGATGGCCCCGTTTATGGTGCTGGGCACGATGCTGCGCGACAAGCTGCGCCTGCCCGGCCTGCGCCTGAAGGCAGAGCCTGCAAAATGCACCGGCTGCCAGCAGTGCACCAGGCAATGCCCGATGAGTCTTGAGGTGGCTTCGATGGTCAAGAAGGGCTCCATGAAAAACAGCGAGTGCATCTTGTGTGGTGAATGCGTGGATGGCTGCAAGGCCGGCGCGGTGAGCTTCCGCTTTGGGAAGAAGCATGGTGATCGTCAATGATACAAGATATAGTAGGTATTAGTCATTGCTGATCACATTTTCAGGATGTAACGGTGCATTTTACTTCAAGGGTTATATGTTGATAAAATGCAACCTGTTGCAACCGAGCATGCGAGAAACCGCTTAATTAACCCCAGATTCCTGTCTGTTGCTTAATATTTTGATTGTGTGATTTAAAAAACTTTCATTTTGATCATGGGTTTTTCTTGACATTGATAAAGGCATATGCTAATTTTATTATCAATTGGTGAAGCAATGGCGGTTCACAAAGGGCATGCTGTTACTTCACCAAAAGTGTATTAAGGAGAGATGGAGAAATGAAGAAGTCACGCGTTCTCACCGTCGTGCTGGCCGTCATGCTCATCGTTTCGATGGGTCTGGTGTTCGGCGGCTGCAAAGCCGAAAGTAAAACCATCAAGATCGGCGCGATCATGCCGATGACCGGTCCTGTTTCTCTGTATGGCACAGGCACGGTCAACGCCATCAAGATTGCTGTGGATGAAATCAACAAAGCCGGCGGCATCAATGGCAAGCAGATTGAGTTTTTGTATGAAGACGATGAAGGCAAGTCTGACAAGTCGGTGCTGGCTTATAAAAAGCTTGTTAGCCAGAACAAGGTTGATATCATCATCGGTTGCCTGACCTCTGACTGCTCTCTGGCTGTGGCTCCTTTGGCCCAGGCCGATAAGATCCCGATGATTTCCACTTCCTCCACCAACCTGAAGGTCACCCAGGCCGGAGATTTCATCTTCCGCACCTGCTACCTTGATCCCTTCCAGGGCACCGGTTGCGCCAACTATGCCTTCAAGGATCTGGGCAAGAAGACCGCCGCCATTATGTATGACAATGCCAACGACTATTCCAAGGGTCTGGCTGACGCCTTTGAGGCTGCCTTTACCGCCGCCGGCGGCACGATCTCCAACAAGGAAGCCTACACCAAGGGTGATACGGATTTCTCCGCCCAGCTCACCAAGATCAAGGGCACCACTCCCGAGCTGCTGTTCCTGCCGGACTACTACTCCACCGTTTCTCTGATTGCCAAGCAGGTCCGTTCGCTGGGCATGGCCGATGTGGTCATGATGGGCGGCGACGGCTGGGATGAAATTGTCAACAACGCCGGCGAAGAGGTTGTGGGCTGCTACTACCTGAACCACTTCACCGCTGACACCACCGATCCCAAGGGTGCTGAGTTCGTCGCCAAGTATAAGGCCGCCTACAACAATGAGCGCCCCAACGCGCTGGCTGTTCTGGGTTATGACGCCATGCAGATCGTGGCCCAGGCCATCAAGGCCGCCGGTTCCACCGACCATCAGAAGGTCCGTGATGCGATGGCCGCCGTGGAAGGCGACTTCCTGACCGGTCACATCAAGTTCGATGAAAACCGCAACCCTGTGAAGTCCGCCGTCATCATCGAAGTCGTCAAGGGCGAGGATGGCAAGCTCAAGGAGAAGTACATCGGCAACGTGGCTCCCTGATCAGCCGCAATCCACAATATCTTTCGGACCCTTTCCATTGTTACCAGTCGGAAGCGCGAAACAACGGGTTTCGCGCTTCCATTGTTCGATGAGGTGAGGAAATGGAATCATTTGTCAACTTTCTCGTGATCGGCATCACGGTCGGGTGCATCTATGCCCTGATCGCGCTCGGTTACACGATGGTATACGGCATCGTGAAACTGATCAATTTCGCCCATGGCGATATCCTGATGCTTGGTGCCTATATGGGCTATTTTGTGATGATTCGCCTGGGTGTGTCTCTGTGGGCGTCGTTATTGGCCTTTGCCGTGGCGATGGCAGGCTGCGCCGTGTTTGGCGTGGTGATGGAGAAAACCTGCTACAAGCCGCTGCGCAACGCCCCCAGGCTCAATGCCCTCATTACAGCCATCGGTGTTTCCATGCTCATTGAAAACGGCAGCAAGATGCTGCCGTTCATCGGACCGAATCCCAAGCAGTATCCCCAGCTGTCCGAACAGGTGCTGAGTGTGTTTCAGTCGGTATCAGACTGGTTGAAAGCCACCACCGGTATTTTTATTACGCCGGTGCAGATCCTGGTGCTGCTGGTCTCCATTCTGATGATGGTGATTTTGAACTACATCGTGAACTACACCCGCACGGGCAAGGCAATGCGGGCCGTGTCTTACGACATGAACGCTGCGCGCCTTATGGGCATTTCGGTGGACAAAATCATCAGCATCACGTTTGCCATCGGCGCGGGGCTGGCGGCCACCGCCGGCATCCTGTTTGCCTTCTCCTTTCCGCAGATCAATCCCTATATGGGCATGATGCCCGGCCTGAAGTGCTTCATCGCAGCAGTGCTGGGCGGCATCGGCAGCATCCCCGGCGCGATGATCGGCAGCATTGTGATCGGCCTGGTGGAGTCTTTCACCAAAGGGTATATCAGCTCCCTGTGGTCAGACGGTATCGTGTTTGCGATTCTGATCCTGATCCTGTTCGTTAAACCGTCCGGCATCATGGGCAAGCCCATGAGAGAGAAAGTGTAAGGGGGTGGGCAGTGTGAAGAAAAATGTATTCTTGGCAAAGCTCATCAAGCAGGCGGTCTTTATCACAGTGCTCTTTGCGATCATATCCGCGCTGGTCGGCCTGGGTGTGATCGATTCCTATATTGCGTCGCTGTTGTCCCTTTCTTGCATCTACGTAATCGTTTCCCTTGGGGTGAACCTGGTTACCGGCATGACGGGCCAGCTTGTGCTTGGCCACGCTGGATTTATGGCCATCGGCGGCTATTGCACGGCAATCCTCTTAAAAAACCTGCATGTTCCGATGGTGCCTGCGCTTCTGGTGGGCGGCGCGCTGTCCGGCCTGGTGGGCCTGGTTATCGGCTTCCCGACGCTTCGGCTGAAAGGCGACTACCTTGCCATTGTGACGCTGGGCTTCGGCGAGATCATCCGCGTGATATTCAACAACCTTGACACGATCACCGGCGGCGCGGCCGGCTTTATGGGGATCCCCGGGTTCCCCGGTTTTGGCGGCAACCAGCCCCTGGCCAGCATTGTGATTAACTCTGTTTTCATGGTGCTCGCGATTTTAGGCGTGGTGCATCTGATGACATCCTCCCACGGCAGGGCAATGGTGACGATCCGCGACGATGAGATTGCAGCGGAATCCGTCGGCGTGAATTCCTTTTACACCAAGATGTTTGCCTTTGTGCTTTCCACGTTTATGGCCGGTGTGGCCGGCGGGTTGTTCGCGATGCAGAATGGCTTTTTGAGCCCGGTCATCTTCAACTTCCTGAAGTCCATGGACATCCTGATCATCGTGGTGTTCGGCGGCATGGGTTCGCTCACCGGCACCGTCGTGGCCAGCTTTGTGCTCACGCTGCTGCAGGAGCAGCTGCGTGTCCTGATGGATTTCCGTTTGGTCATCTATCCGCTGCTATTGATCCTGATGATGATTTTCCGCCCGCAGGGGCTGCTCGGCACCAAGGAGATGAAGCTCACCGACACACTGCTCAGCCGGCGCTGGTGGGTTGAGGATTACCCGGTGCTCTGGCGCAAGCTTGCCAGCAAGATGGCCGCGCGCAAAAAGGGGGCTGAAGACAATGGCAATTCTTGATGTGAAAAACATGTCCATCCAGTTCGGTGGGCTGAAGGCGGTCAACAACTTCAACCTCCAGCTGAACAAGGGCGAGCTGGTGGGCCTGATCGGCCCCAACGGCGCGGGCAAGACCACGGTGTTCAACCTGCTCACCGGCGTCTACACACCCACTGCCGGATCCATTACCTATTATAGCCAGGATAAGAAAACATGGTCGTTGGGCGGCATGCAGGCCTGGAAGATCGCGCGGCTCGGCATGACCCGCACCTTCCAGAACATCCGCCTCTTCAAGCGCATGTCGGTGATCGACAATGTGCGTGTGGCGTTTCACCCCACTGTGAAATATAGCCCGTTGACCGCGGTGCTGCGCCTGCCCGGCTACTGGAAGGAAGAAGCCCGCATTGAGGCCGAGGCCATGGAGCTTCTGGAGATTTTCAACCTGGAAGGCAAGCGCAACGAGCTGGCTGCCAATCTGCCCTACGGCGAGCAGCGCAAGCTGGAGATCGTGCGGGCGCTGGCCGCCCGGCCCCAGATCCTGCTGCTGGATGAGCCCGCCGCCGGCATGAACCCGCAGGAGACGGCGGACCTGAGCCGCCTGATCACGTTCATCCGTGACCGCTTTGGGCTCACAATCCTTCTCATTGAGCACGACATGAGCCTGGTCATGAAGATCTGCGAGCGCATCCTGGTGCTGGACTATGGCGAGTTGATCGCGCAGGGCCTGCCACAGGAGATCCGTAACAATCCGCAGGTGATCAAGGCCTATCTTGGCGAGGAGGTGCAGGCCTGATGTTGAAAATCGAAGGTCTGAAGGTTTCATACGGCAACATCGAGGCGCTGCACGGCCTTTCCCTTGAGGTGAGCAAAGGTGAAATCGTGACGCTGATCGGCGCAAATGGTGCCGGCAAGACCACCACACTGCACAGCGCCTCGGGCATCATCTCCAAGCATGCAGGTAAAATCGAGTTTCTGGGCCAGGATCTGGAAAGGGTCTCAGCGGAAAAGCGTGTGGACATGGGTCTGGTGCAGGTGCCCGAAGGCCGGCGTGTGTTCGCCAACCTCTCGGTGCTGGAAAACCTGGAGATGGGTGCCTATCTGCCCCGCACCCGCGCCAAGGTCAAAGAAAACCTGGATAACGTGATGCAGCGATTCCCGCGTCTCAAGGAGCGCAGCCGCCAGCTGGCCGGCACGCTCTCCGGCGGTGAGCAGCAGATGCTGGCCATTGGCCGGGCGCTGATGAGCGAGCCCACGCTGTTGCTGATGGATGAGCCCAGCATGGGCCTGGCGCCGATGCTGGTGCAGGAGATCTTCTCGATCATCCGCTGGATCAACCAGCAGGGCGTCACGATCCTGCTGGTGGAGCAAAATGCCCACATGGCCTTGAACACCGCCCACCGGGCCTATGTGCTGGAGACCGGCCGCATTGTGGCCAGCGGCCCCAGTGCGGAGCTCAAAGAGAGCGAAGAGATCAGGAAGGCGTATCTGGGGTAGAACCCTCTCCCCTTGCCCCTCTTACCTCTCTCCCATCTTGCTGACCCTCTCCCCTTGCCCCTCCCCCGTGATCGTGGGAGGGGTATGTTTGTATAGGGGCTCTCGCCCCTATTACCCTGTGGGATGGGGAAGGGGTAGTGGATGAGGGTTAGAATTGGGGGAGGAGTTGAGGAGGAATCCAATCCTGCCACCCATCTGTCATCTTCCTATGGTAAAATTGTGGTATGAACTGCCGTAATGGGAGGGACCACCATGCCCAAGGACTCGATCTATCCATATGGCCGCATCGCAACCTTGGCCAAGGCGCTGCGCAATGCAGCCGTTGCCCCGGCAATCTGTGATGCCATCATGGCCGGCGGCGAGGCGGTCAAACTATCTTCGACCAACGAACAGAAGGCCGATTGGATGCGCGGCGCGATGGAGCGCATGGACAGCTTGCTGGACGCTGAGACGGGAAAGGCCGTGCGGGAGTCCTGCGCCTGCAGCCTGGGCGGAAAGCGCGGCGAAATCTGTAGAGAGATCGCAAAAAAGCACGCCTTGCTGGAGGAGCGGGTCGCCGCGGCGAACGAGGCCAAGTACGTGTTCGGACAAGGCGTGGAGCGCTTATCAGACGGCAGATTGCAGGTGCGCTTCTTCCCTGAGGGGCAGGAGAGCTATCGCTGCGTTTGCCTGCGCGGGGCGGATCAACCCATCTCCGTGACCTACTGTTATTGCTGCGGAGGCCACATCAAGCACCACTTGCAGACTGCTTTGGGCAGACCCTTGAGAATGTCGGCAAAATCGACGGCGCTGGCGAGCGGTGGAAAAGAACCATGCACGTTCCTATTTGAAATAGTAGAGTAGCTGGCGTTGAATCAATTTTGCCCGATGTACCAAAGCCATCGCTCTGATATATAATGGAACCATGGAATTGTTTCGTTTGAAGAAAGCCCATGTTTCCGCTGCCTCCCAGGCTCTTGCCGAGTCCTTCCTGGAGGATCCCTTTGTGTGCCAGATCAGCCCGGACCCAGCCACCCGGGCGCGGTCGGTGCTGCCGGTTTTCCGGTTTTCCACGGGTCTTGCCGTGCGCAACGGTGAGGCATGGGCTACCTCCCCTGCTATGGAGGGCGTGGCCCTTTGGCTGCCGTCCTGGCGCATCAGCTGCCCGCCATTGCAGTGGCTGAGGCTGGGTGGCATGGGCATCCGGCGGGGGCTTTCGGCTGCCGGTTACCGGGAGCTTTCCCGCGTGAGCGACCGCATTGACCGTGAACGTGACGCCATTGCGCCCAGCCGCTTTCTTTATCTGAGTTGCCTGGGGGTCCGGCCTCAGTTCCGACGGCGGGGCTTTGCCTCGGCGCTGGTGGAAGGGCGTGTGAAACAAGCCGCGCGGGAGGGCTTGCCCACCATTGTGGAGACCAACACGCCGGAGGCACTGGCGTTTTACCGTTCGTTGGGGTTTGTCGTAAAAGTTTCATTCCGCGCGGCGGAGCTGGATTATTATGTGCTAGAGCATCCTGCCTTGCCAGATAACCTCTAGGGCCGTGTCTTGCTCATCATCCGCCGGTAACGATGCAGTGAAAGAAGGGCGCTTTGATGAAAACGCCCGCCGTGTGAATGAAGGCTTGCCGTATGGTCTGATGGTCTGTTGGCCTGCACCTGCCGGTTACCCGTTCTCACAGGATCGACATGTCGGTCTCTGAGTTCAGGCAGGTGGCGCAGTAGCCGTCATAATGGCGTTCGCACTCATAGCACAGCGGCTGCCCGCAGGATGGGCAGCTGGACATTTCCCGGATCTCGCCGGGCTTGTTGCAGGAGCAGCAATTCACTCTTGCCAATTGGGTCACTCCCTGAGTTTAGTAGTGATAGTGTTTCCATGGCAGGCTGCATGATACACAGTTGGGCAGCTAAATTGATCTGCCTAGACAATATAGGCAATCGTGCTGTTTGGAAAGTAATGCCCAAGCCTTTCCCGGAGATACTCCGACGCCTCTTCCTTCACCTCTTTGCGGTAACCGAAGCGACCCCTGCCGCAGGGTGACATCAGGGCCTCGTCAAACGGCTCTTCTGCGCCCGGAAAGGCTTGCGGGTTGATCTGTTTGTGGGCGTAGCCATAGGTCATAAAGATGAGCTCAAACACCGCGTCATCCAGCAGTGACTTTGGAAGTTCATCGGCCATGCGCTGAAACAGCCGGTCATACTGTTCTTTCCACCCTTCCAGCAGGATGAGCGGCGCCACCAGGATGCCCACCGGGTATCCGGCCTCATAAAGCTTTCGCATTGCGGTGAGCCTGCCGCTGAGCCTTGAGGTGCCAAACTCCACATGGGTGATTACTTCCTCCGGGTTCAGGCTCATGCGCACCGTGGTGCGCCCGCCGTGCCTTAGGCTTAAGAGCCCGTCCACCATGTCAAACTTGGTCGGCAATGTGAGCCTGCCCTTTGGCGATGGCGCGAATTGCTCAATGGTCCAGGCCAGGTTGCCGGTCACCGAGTTTTCCATCACCAGGTCGCTGTTGCTGCCGATCTCAAACACCAGGTCGCGGTCGGCCTTTTTGGCCGCCCGGAGCAGTTTATCCATCATCGCCTCGCGGTTCACAAACACCCGGAGGTAGGCGCTTGTGAAATAGGTGCAGACCAGGTAGCAATACAGGCACATGGCCGAGCAGCCGGAGCTGGTCCACGGCACCAGGAAGTCACTTGTCTTGTGGTTGGGCTGGTGGGTGAGCGACTTGCGCACACCCAACACCAAATGGCGCTTCATCGCGCCGAAGTCCGCCTCGGGCCTGGCGCGGAGCTCGGGGATCTTGTTGTGCGTCTCGATGGGCGTGATCGGGATGCCCAGCTCTTTGTAGCGGGCAAGCAGTTCGTCGCCCAACGGGTAGTTGACCACAGCAAGTTCGTAGAACACGCGGTCCGGTGTGAATGGTTGCAATTTGCATCACCGTTGTTAGTTTGGCCTTGGGAGGCGGATCTTATCATCTTTGATACCCTTCTATTGAAATTAGTTTTCTAACTTATAGCTATTGACCAACAATAGGAAATGCCCCATAATCCAATTGAGTAATATTCATTATTCAGTTCGGACAGGGAGGCAACCTCATGCCGAGAGTGTTTTGTTGTTTCGCCCTCCTTGTTGTTATGATGGGGCTATGCGGCTGTGCAGATACATCAAGCCAGCTGCCCGATAGTGTTAGAAAAATTGATCCCCTGACAGATTATAAGATAGGGGATGTAGACTATGGGCCAACCAGTGAAAAACTCTTTGTTTCATCTTCTGAGCTGATTTTCCAAGGCATTGTGCTGGATAAATCGGAATACAGTCTGGATGATAAGGATATACTTGGCCACAAATTCACAAGGTATATTGGATTGATCAAATACAAAATCACAGACGTGCTGTATTCACTTGAAGGGAATATCAAAACAGGGGATGAGATCAGTATTCTGACAAGCACCACAAGCCGCCGTTGGTCCAAAGAAGCCATCGATCAGATCGTGGGCCAGGAATATATCTTGTTCACGAGGCTGGATACTTTGAACGAAGAAGATGATCCCTACCGTCATTTCTTTTCTGTAACAAAATACATCCTCCCTAGCCCTTTCGATGCGGTGGTCTCGATTGTTGACGATAAGGCGCAATTCTATCAAACGTTTACGACGCTGGCCCAAAGGGCACATCCATCCAAGCGGGCCACATACAAGAATTACACAGATGACTGTTATGTGATGGACAAGCAGGTTTTCGTAACCGAGTTGAAGAAACTGATTGAGCAATACAAGAAGCCGCAAACAACTGCTACGGCTGCTACGGCTCCAGTTGATACTGATTACATTAAAGTTAAACCCCTCGATGAATACCATGTTGTGAATGCCAGTTATGCTCAATTGAGCGAACGATACATCATCGTTTCTTCAGATTTGGTTTTAAAGGTAGAGTGATTGAGAAATCAGAGTATTTGGTGAGAAACAAATCCTATGTTGGACTGATCAAATACAGGATCTCCGACATTTACTTTTCAATGGATGATAACATTCATAAGGGAGACGAAATCAGCATTCTTACGACCAGTACCAGCTATCGATGGGAGGAAGATGCGATTGATCAAAACATGAATGGTGAGTATATCATCTTTGCACGAATAGATACCATGAATGATGAGAGAGACCCATACCGCGCCCTTTTTCCAATCACAAAGTACTGTTTATACAGCCCTTTACTAAGTGTTGTTGCAATTACAGAAGAAGGTGCCAAATTTGACCCGATATTTACGTCATTGGTAGCGAAGGCGCAACCAAGCACAAGGGTGACATCATTTGATAGAGTTGCTGATTGCTACTTGCTGAGCGAGCAAGATTCTATTATTGAGTTGAAAAAGCTTTTGGAACTCTATAAGAAGCTGCAAGTAATAGATGTTGTTACACCCACGCAAATAATAACACCCACACCGACAGCACTTTATGAATAAAGGCTGTTGAATAGTTACCATTGCTTGCTCATTATTTTGGTTTATGTATGCTTAGTGAGATTTCTAATTAGAAATCTAAAATATTATATTTACCACATGAAAGAATTATATTATATTAATAAGGCAAACAACAAAACTTCATAACGGAGGTAATTTCATGTCTAGAAAGCTCTGCTTCTTGGCGTTTGTTGCTGTCTTTTTGATTGCGATATGCGGTTGCGCAAATACATCGAGCCTGCTTCCTGAAAATTGCAAGAAGGTGGAGCCTCTCAAAGAATATCGGGTTGTGCAAGCTAGTTATGCGTCCGTGCCAGAAGATGAGTTGATTGGATCAAGAGACTTAATTTTTAAAGGTGTTGTGCTGGAAAAAACTGAATATATGGTTGAATCATCAAAAAGCAAAGAAGATCCATCTCGTTATCCTCCCCGATATGTTGGAATGATTAAGTATAAAATTTCTGATGTGATTTATACCATTAATGATAGCATTCGTGTTGGCGATGAGATCAGTATTCTTACGTATTTCACCAGCCATAGATGGACTCCCGAATCAATTGATCAGAAAGTTGATACTGAGTATATTATCTTTGCTGAAGAAACTGACTCTAGCATTGAAAACGATCCATTTAACTATTTTAAGTCTGTCTCACAATATGGGATAACCTGCCCATTTCGCAATGTTGTAACGATTACAGATGAGGGGGTGGAGTTTCACTCTGCATTTACCACCCTGGCGCAGAGGGCTCATTTGACAAATCGCGTAACACCATATAATAACGTCGAGAAATACTATGTGATGAATGAGCAAGATTTTATAGCAGAATTGAAAAAGCTTATAGAGCTATATAAGCAGCCACAAGCGACTATCTTGCCTGAAGAAACAATGATAACAGCTACACCAACAAATACACCAATGGAAACCATAATGCCAACGGAAACAACAGCGGACACTACATACTCTTCCGAAACATCAAAACCAGATGAAACAGCGACAGAAACTATAAAACCAACAGCATCTTTGGAACCAGCCGTTATTACGTAATTAATTGGCTATTCTGATGATACTGCCTATAAGATAGAAAAACGGTGAGGATATGGATATGAAAAAGAAGATCATTTCTTTTCTGCTAGCTGGAATATTGATTGTTTTCGTTTCGCCGATAGCGTCTGCCTCGATGCTTGATGATCTTTTCACAGATGGGCAAAGTGGTTGGAGTTTTTTGTATACACCTCATTTCCATATGGGACGACCAGACTCAAATTATAGCTTGGATGAAGAGACACAAAAATATTGTGGTGCCCTACAAGCTGGTATAGCGGAATGGGGCAGCAGTATTTCCATGAACGGGAATACAGGACCGGTATTAACGCTAGTTGAATATTCAGAGAATAGTTATGTAATAATGACTGCCAATCCAGATCCTGATTCATCTACAAATCACTTTATGTGGGGCTATATTCAGATAAATCCCTATATGTATCCAGTAAACAATAAGGCAACCCCTACTTTCGAGTGGTCAGATACTATGAAGGGTATAATATTCGCTCATGAGCTCGGGCATTTCTATGGTTTAGCTCATATCTCGGATCCCAATCAGATTATGAATCCTTATCCGGAGGATTCGATGGATGTACGGCCTGCTGACATTAGAGGCATGAATGTCTGCACACATTCCCATGATACTTCAGATCATGGCACGTGGTCGTATGTTTATAATGATGTTGATACACATAAAAAGCGATGCGGTGTTTGCCACGGCTATTTTGTGGAAGAGCACTCACCCTCATCTTCTTATACCTATTATACGGAAACCTCTCATTATCAGGTGTGCAACGGCACAGGCTGCACCTATCGCCTTTACACAACCCATTCATATCCTTCTACTTGGATCAACGACACTGCAGTCAACAAGCACAAGCACCTATGCGCCGCTTATGGCTGCGGCTATGCATTTCAAAATCATGCTTATCCAACCACTTGGATCTATGACAGTACTGATTATCACAGACATACATGCACTGCGTTGGGCTGTAACAATATCGCGCGCCAAGCACACTATTACCCGACAACATGGTCTTGGTGGTCGGAAGACGAGCATCGCCATAAGTGCTCTGCCTCAGGATGTGTGAAATACGTATACGCAGACCACTACTACCCAACAACATGGGTCTCGGCTTCTACAACGCAACATCGTCATCAGTGCAAAGCTTCCCAATGTGGCGATTGGGTCTATGTGAACCATGCTTATCCATCGACTGGAACTTACCTTTCCACAACGCAGCACAGACGCATCTGCACTGCCTCAGGTTGCGGATATGCAAAAGATGAAGCCCATTCATACTCGTATTTCGGCGGAATATATGTATGTTCTGTATGCGGCTATACGCACACTTGATATAGTATCAAAATCGCCAGATAAGCCCGCATCTACGGGCTTTTCTGCATTGTGTCATATGGATTGCTTTTTTGGGCCAGGCTATTTCTTCTCATCCTGTTTCGGCACTTCCCTGCGCATGCCCAGATGAACCACTAAACAAAAGGGAACACGCGCAAGCCGATGTTTGTAACAAAAAACACCGCAACATTACAGTTGCGGTGTTTTGGCGGAGAGGATGAGGTTCGAACTCATGCATGGGTTTCCCCATCTAACGGTTTAGCAAACCGCCCTCTTGACCTACTTGAGTACCTCTCCAAGCAAGCGCCGTTGACGAATAAGCCGTTCGGCTCATTCGGCATATGTATTGTATCATACTTTTTTTGCTTGTCAACCCATCATGATTTGCCATTGCGGGTCAAAACGTTGATTCAACCAAACAGTTCCATGTATAGATATTCATCGTATAGGAGTTTTGTCTTCCGTCTGTGGTATAATTCCTTTGAACATTGAAGCTTTTGAAAGGGAATCCACGGAACCATGAAAATTGCAGTGATCGGCTGCGGTCGTTGGGGGAGCTTTTTATCCCAGTATTCAAGCCAGCTTGGGCATGATGTCATTCTTTGGGGCAGGCAGGAATCCGGCCTGTTCCAGCAGCTGGCCCAAACAAGAGCCAATGAGCTTATGACACTTGATCAAAGGATCACCCTCACGTCGGATCTTCGCTTTGCGATGGAGGGTGTGGACCTTGTGCTTGTGGCGATCAAGGCGCAGGAATACCGCAGCTTTCTGGAGGAGAATAAAGTTCATTTCCCGGCGGGCGTGCCGCTGCTGCTTTGTATGAAGGGGCTGGAGGTCCATACCGGCAAGCGCCTGACCCAGATCACGATGGAGGTGCTGGGCGCGCAGGCACCTGTGGCGATCCTGGTGGGCCCTGGCCATGTGCAGGATTTTATGGGCGGGCAACCCGGCTGCATGATCGTGTGCGGGCAATTCTTTGATACCGTCAAGATGGTCATCAACGCGCTGTCCGGAGACATTCTTCGCCTGTATGCAGGCGAAGATCTGATCGGCGCCGAAGTGGGAGCGGCAGCGAAAAATGTGATCGGGATTGCCGCCGGGATTCTGGATGGATTGGGAGTGCCTGCCCTGAAGGGTGCGCTGATGACCCGCGGGGCCTATGAGATTGCCCGGTTGGTCCGGCGCATGGGCGGCCACGAGCAAACGGTTTACGGCCTTTCCCACCTTGGGGATTACGAGGCCACACTGTTCTCCCCCTATAGCCATAACCGGGCGTTTGGGGAATCCCTAGTGAAGGGAGAGGGCTACAAGTTACTGGCAGAAGGGGTTGACACGGCGTCGGCCCTGCAGGTGCTTTCGATGGAGTTTGAGGTGGACTTACCCATTTGCACGGCAGTGTATCGGATTCTGAAAAAGGAAATGCCGCCGAAGGCCGGGCTTTCCCTTTTGTTTGACCGGCCAGGGCGGTTTGAGTTTACCTGACCAATGGCCGGCTTAAGATTCTGTAATCATTGACAGCCGCTTTTGGATGGTTTATTCTTCATTCATCAAGGGGGCAACGCCATGAAGGAACTGTTTATCCGCGAAAAAGATGACCGCAGGCTCCGGCTCACCGTTGTGATTACGGTGCTGGCAGCGATGCTGTTCCTTTTGGTATTCACCGGCTGCTCTCCGGCCAAGGTGGACGCCGTGGATCAAACAAAGCCCCTGGCCACCGTGAGTTTCACGGTGGATCAATCGAGCAAGTATGCACCCAGCTTCGCTGTCTGGATTGTAGACGCCCAATCGGGTGAAACAGCCACGCTCTACGCCACAAAGAAGGCCGCTGAAAACAAGTGGTCCGGCGCTTCGGAGCGGCCCGGCGCGCTGCCGGTGTGGTGGCCTGTGCGCGGGCAGGGTGCAACCGATGTGAACACGTCCGCCACGCCTGGCGGCAAGGATGTTTCTCTCACGCTGCAGATCCCCGATGGGTTTGCAGGGAAACAGTTGAAGTTCTTTGTGGAGGCCAACGTCTCCTATGACTACAACGACTATTATAAGGGTGGCCTGAAAAGCGGTGACGAGGGCTACAATGATGTGAACGGCCAGCCCTCCGTGGTCTGGATGGCCGAGGCGGACACCTCCGCCGCACCCTCCGGCACGCTGGCTCCCGCAATCATCGGCCATGGTGACGTGCTTGGCGCCAACACTGATGTGGAAGCCGACATGAGCCATATCACCACGGCCTCCTCGATCCTGACAAACCTCAGCATACAATACGATTTCAGCGGCAAGTAGGAGCCAATGGCCTCCCTGGATATCCCGGCTCATATCGCGTGATCATTTCCACCCCTTCCGCATAGGATGTAGCGGAAGGGGTGATTTTTTTGACCCAGAGCAGATGGAAATCGCCTGTGGTGTGGCTGAGCCTGGCGGCCCTGGTCGTTTTTGTGCTGAAGACATGGGGGCTGCTGGCGTGGATGGGCCTGACCGAGGATTCCTATGACCAATTGGTGAGTCTGGTTATCGCGGCGCTCACGGCCTTTGGGGTGCTGAACAATCCCACGGATAAAAGCAGTTTCTAGATTGTGTTAACGCTCTAGGATTTAACCCTAGAGCGTCTTATTATCATATTGTTGAATGTTGATACCGCCAGTTGCGATTTGTGATATTATAGTCTAGGGAGTTGAACAAGATGATAAATAAGGCAATAACAGATATTAGTTTGTCTGATTTGCAAGATTTGATTGATAACAAGCGGTTAGAAGATAAGGTAATAGAATATAAGCAAGAGTTGAACATTAATACAGATGGACAGAAAAAGGAGTTCCTTTATGATGTTTCATCGTTTTCCAATACAAATGGTGGTGATATCATATTTGGTATTATGTCAAAAGATGGGTTGCCAACTGAAATTGTTGGAATTAGTTGTAAATCAAATGAGGTTGATCCACTAAAACAGAAAATTGACAATATAATTATCTATGGTCTGAAGCCAAGGTTACCTAGTTTCACTATTCATATTGTTAATATAAACGAAGAAAAAATATGTTTAGTTATAAGGTTGGCAAAGAGTTGGTATGCACCACATGCAGTAACATTTGATAATACATTTAGGTTTTATGCACGAAATAGTAGCGGGAAGTATCCACTTGATGTTGACGAACTGAGATATGCTTTCTTGCGTGGTGAGGAGACAAAAGAAAAACTGGCACGACTAATTAGCGAAAGGTATACTAAAATTTTAGATAACGACGGCATTTATAAACTCAAGGGAAGAAGTATTATAACTTTGCATATTGTTCCGATCGAAGCTGTTGATAATCACGCGAAATTTAGTATTAAAGAACAAAATAGCATATCAACTAAGTTGATGACTCTTGGAAACGGAGGAAATCACTTCATAAATGCGCATGGTGTCGGATTGCTTAACGGATATTTTAAGGACAATTCTGGTTATTCAATGTTATTTACAAATGGCCTAATTGAATATGTAGAATCTGGGGTACTCTCGCGATTTGGTAACGATGAAAGAAAGTCTATCCCTTCTACGTATATCGAGAGGGAAGTGATAAAGTGTGTAAATAGAGGAAGAATGGTTCTTAATGAGATTGGATTGGTACATCCGTATTATGTATATCTTTCTTTTTTCAATGTGAAAGACTTTCATCTTGAGGTAAATCATAGATTTATGCTTTTTGAAGATACAGTTAATATAGAAAACAATATTATTATTAACCCAATCGAAATTGGTGACTATAACATGTCCTCTGACAAGGTCCTACAACCACTATTTGATTCACTCTGGAATGCTTTTGGCCATACGCATTGTTTAGATTATGATCAAAATGGAAAGTTCCTTTCAGAACAGTAATCTTTCATATATACAACACTAGACAGATCACACCGACAGCACCACCCAGCCTTCCTCTTGCAGCATCTCCGTCAATGGGATGCCCATGCCCCGCACTGTGATCCCAAGACCCCTTAGCTTCTCCGTCACACCATACATCTCCGCGCATGCCACGCAGGCCTGCACCTCCACGCCGATGGCGATCAGCTCCTTTGTTTTCTCCTGCAACGCCTCGTCATTGGCCAGCAGCTTGGCCGACGGCCCCCACACGATCATCGTGATGTGCCGCCACCAGCCGTGCAGCATGCCGTTGCGCACATACATATACACCATGGTGTCGGCCACTTCGCGGTCGCCGCGGGTCCAAAGCAGGGCAAGGTTTGTCTTTTCAACGGGAGCGCACATTTCGGTCACCTCTTTGTAAGCAAGTTTACTGCGCTCTACGGATTATTTCAAGCAAGGAGCCTTGATTGTTGACAGTAGGGGCCGGGCTCCGTCCCAGCCCGCTCATTTATTCCGTCCGGCCCGGTCATACAACTAAGCCCTCCCCCCTCTCCCAATCCCATGGGGGAGGGGGTCGGGGGGTGAGGGTTGCGTATCCCATGGGAGAGGAGGCAAGGGGGTGAGGGTTTCACTGGGAGAGGGGGGCAAGGGGGTGAGTGCTTTGTGGGCTACAGTTAAGGGCGAGGCATGGTTTGCTCTTCCCCCCGCAGTTTTGTATAATATTCCCATCTCACACACAGGAATCACCGCATGCAGGGATTTTGCGACCATTACCGCATATTGCAGGTGCACCATGAGGCCAGCCAGGAGGTCATTGAGGCCGCCTGGAAGCGCCTTTGCCGCATCTGGCACCCGGACGTGAACCCGGCCAGAGAAGCCGCCGAGCGCATGAAGGAGATCAACGGTGCCTATGACGTGCTCCGCGAGGAGGCCAGCCGCAAGGCTTATCACCGCCAATGGCTGATGCACGGGCGCGCGGCGGGGCAGGCGGGCCCCCGGCGGGAGCCGCCGCCGCAGGACCCTGTTGAGCTTGCCCAGCAGGCGCTGGACGGCTACTTCCGCAGGCTGATGGATGGCCGTTGGGCCGAGGCATATGCGATGCTTGCCCGGCAGGACCGGGTAAACGTGCCCGAGGAAGACTTTTTGGAGTGGAAGCAGGCGGTGGCCGAGTGCTTCCGCATCGGCAGCTACGCAATCAAGCCCTTCCGCCGCCATGTGAACTGCACCGTTGCCGGTTGCTTTTACCGCGAGGTCTATGAGTTTTCTGTGTTTGTATGTGATATGGACGCCCGCACCGGGCATGTGAGCGAGGAGAACTACTTAAAGTATGTGGCGGTGGATGGCGGCGCGTTCCGCGTCTGCCTGGGTTATGAGGATGTGAAGCCCCTCACGCTGCGCTTCCGCTACATGGCCGAGGATGCCGCCCTGCTGGATCCGAACCAGGTGTGGGCTGAGGCGGTGATGAGCCGCGACCGCCACACCGGGCTTTTGAGCCGCGCCGGTTTCACCGAGCGGGCCGAGGCGGAGGCTGTGCGCAGCCGCCGCTACGGCAACCCCTTTTCGGTGGCGCTGGTCACTGTGCGGCCCGGCCCCTGCCCCAGGGAGTTTTCCGCCGGGGACTATGAGCGCATGTGCGTAGTGCACGCCGCAAAAGCCATTGATCCGTTGATCCGCCGCACCGACATTTTTGGCCGCTGGGGCGCGCTGGAGCTGGCGCTGCTCTTTACCGAAACCCCCCGCGATAACGCCGGCTTTGCCATGGAGAAAGTTACCGCCGCGCAGGCCGGCCCAAAGGAGCTGGACTACACCGTGTCCTTCGGTGTCGCTGAGTTTGACGGCGGCCAGTTTGAAGACACGATCTCCGCCGCCGCCTCCGATGCGCAGGTGCAACGCCGCAGCGCTGATGGCGTCACCGAAACGGTGATCCTTGGCGGGGTGGGGATGTAGTTTGTTCCTTTTGGCGGCCAAAAGGAACCGAAAAGCCCCGGGGGTGGCAAGTTCCCAATCCCTGATCGCCCGGCACATGCAGTTGTTGCAGCGGCGGTAACTCGGCGACCTGTACGAGGTCGCCTCAAACATCCCGCCCGCTGCCGTCACACTGATTGCTGCCGGTCGTCAGGAGGAACATGCAAACCCCCGGACCCCCTTCGGGTGACGATTGATTGAGGTGATCTTATGTTTCAATTTGATTCATCCATTGCCGAAGAGCTGGTCTTCACGGCCAGGCTGCTCTATGACAAGGGCCTGGCCAGCGCCTTTGAGGGCAATGTGTCCATCCGCGCCGGTGATGCGGTCTATATCACGCCCAGCGCTGTGTGCAAGGGATTTCTGAAGCCAGAGCAGGCCGTGGTGCTTGCCATGGATGGCGCGGTGCTGCACGCAGATGGCGTGAAGCCCTCCAGCGAGTCGCGGCTTCACCTGGCTTGCTACGCTGCCCGGCCCGATGTGAAAGGCATAGTGCACGCCCACCCGCCCCATGCCACGGCTTTTGCGATGGCAAGGCGCGAAATCAATGCCCCCGGCTATCCGGAGGTGCAGGTGCTCTATGGCAAGATCCCGCTGGCAGCCTATGGCCGGCCCTCCACCGATGGCATCTGGCAGGCCGTCGTGCCGCTTCTGCCCGAGTATGATATTGTCCTGCTGGAGAACCATGGCGTTGTGGCCGTGGGCGATACGGCGCTGGAAGCCTTCTTCCGGTTGGAGTCGGCCGAGTCCATCGCCAGGGTGCTGCTTCTCGCTGAGGCGCTGGGCGGCGAAAAGCCGCTGCCGGAGCAGGAGCGGGCGGCGCTCCGTGATATGCACCAAAAGTACCGAAGCCGCTAGATCATCCGCTTTCTCTTTTGATACAACTTCATTTCCGTTTGCGCCGCAACACAGCAATGCAGGATAAGCGCCGGGCCCGCGGTATGCTACAATAAAGCTACCGATCGGAACCGAGGTGCTTTCATGGACTATGCCGCCCAAATCCAGCCCGTGCTGCAACGGATTGACGCACGCATCACAGAGCGGCTCACCGTGGCGGAGCTTGCCGCGGCGGCCAACTTCTCGCCCTATCACTTCAGCCGCGTCTTTCAGGGTGTCACCGGTATGCCCGTGATGCTCTATGTGACCCGGCGCAAGCTGCAGTTTGCGCTCGATGACCTGAGCCGGGGTAAAAAGGTTGTGGATGTGGCGATGGAATACGGCTTTGAAACCCATGCCGGCTTCACAAAGGCATTCCGGCGCTGCTTCGGCTACCCACCTTCGCTCTACCGGCTGCACGGCGGGCTCCACGCGGTGGGCGCGGCGGCCCTCAACCAAAATGAAACTGGAGGAATTTCGATGAACTACACGATAAAGGAAATGGGCCCGATCACAATCGCCGGCTATGCCAGCCGGCACACCCTGCCCGACGTGAAACACACCCGCGACGTGCCCGCCTGGTGGGACAGTGTCAGCATGGAGTTCAGCGAGCCGCTGACCAGGCTGCACCGCACTTTCTCCCAGTCGAAACACTGCGAATACGGCATCTGCTTTGACATTGACCTGGAGACCGGCGGGTTCACCTATTTGCTGGGCGTGGGGGTGGACAATGGGGAGGATCTCGGCAAGATCGAGCCGGACATGCGCCGCATTGACCTGCCAGGCGGCACATACGCCGTGTTCACCACGCCGTTGGTGCCCAGCGAGCAATATGCCGCCTCCATCCGGGAAACGTGGAAGGAGATCCTGCTGCACTGGCTGCCTGACTGCGGCTATGAGTTTGACGATGCCCGCATGGACTTTGAGTATTACGACCAGCGCGACCATGCCTGGGAGCATGACAACATGGTGCAGATGGACATCTGCATCCCGGTTAAGAAGAAGCCATAGACCAGAAGCTTTCGCCTTCGATGCTGTCGCACCTCGGCGAGTTTGGTTCTCGTACTTACGACCCATTACCCACCCACCGCGCATGTCGCTGGGTGGGTACTTTGCTTTATAATCTCGTTTTCCGGATATCTAGAGTTAAGATTTTCAGCCTGCGGGCTAGTTTTGCTGTCTGCTCCGTCCAATTTTCGGTTGCCTCTGCCGGATAAACCGGCTGTCGGCTCTAGTCATATTCGCTCGCTCAATACGTTGATTGGTTTTGACAAGCTGGGGCGGGGTGAAACCCCGCCCTTTGTTTGTTTATGTGGCTACAAATCGGTTTCATCCAGCCAGCCCATCCACCGCCCATAGGCGATCACCTCTGACAGGGGCAGGCTGTAATCCGCAGCCCCGATGGCCGGGTTTTGCTGATAATTTTGGATAGTGCGGTCGGTCAGCTCCCGCGTTCTCATGTTGCGCTCAAATACCAGCGCCTGTAAATAGGTTGCGGCCACCGTTTCCCGCAGCCGGTCATAGCGGTCGCTCCGTGGGCAGCACACATAGAGCCGGCAGATCACCGGCCGCTTTGCATAAATGGAGCAAAGGCTGGCCTCTGTCACAAAGGGGCAGGGGCCTTCTTTTCTTAGCACCAGTTGCCGGAAGCCCAGCGCGTAATTCCACTTCTGTTTGAGGCGGCTTCGCAAGAATTCATCCGCACTTTCCCCGGCCATGCGGCGGGCAGCCACATTGTCCACCTCCACAGCCCAGTGCTTCTTGCAGCAGCTGTCCGCACAGGCCTGGCAGGGCAGCGGGTGCGCCTGCAAAAACAGGTCCACCGCGTCCAGCAGGTCTTGCACGGTGGTTTGCCTGTCGATGCTTCCACAGTCCACCGCGCCTTGGTCGTTCAAAAACACATTCATTGCGGCTTGCCCGCCTCCCCGGTGGGCGGCTCGCAGGTGGCGGGGCCGAGGCCCTTCAGGTTCTTGTCAAAGAATGCCCACGCTCCCAGGGCCATTAGCGCCGCACCGGACAGCATCAGCAGCAGCTCAATGCTGACCAGGTCGGCAACGGGGCCAAACACCACCGTGCCAAGGGGCATCGCCGCGACCATCATCAGGTTCACAAAACTGAACACCCTGCCCTGGAAGTCGTTTTCCACCCGCTCCTGCAGCATAACCATGTTGGCTGTGTTGAAAAAGGGGATCAACAGCCCCATCAGCAGCATTACCGCCAGGAAGAACCAGAAATACACAAAGATGCCAAGCACCACTGATAGCGCGCCAAACAGCACGCAGGTCACGGCGATGGTGATGGACCGGTCCTTGAAGCCACCCCACGCGGCCACGATGAGGCCGCCCACCGTCATGCCGCCGGAAAAGAGCATTTCAATGGCGGTGAGCCGCCACACCTCCTCGCCGAAGGTGCGGGTGACCATCAGCGGTGTGAAGAAGGCCGCCGGCACGATCAAAAAGGAAAACACCGCGAAGAAACGCAGCAGGCTTTTCACAAAGGAATGGCAGCGGATGTAGGCAAAGCCGGCCTTCAAATCATCAAAGTAGCCGCCGGTGGGGGCCTCCAGCGCCTTCTTGTGCGGCGGCACCTTCAAAAGCCACATGATTGTGATGGCAATGGCCGCGGTGAACACATCGATGAAGAAGATATATTCCAGTTTGGCCAGCGCGTATAGCAGGCCGCTCACCGCCGGTGAGGCCAGCATGATCAGCGATTGTATCGTGCCGTTTATGCCGGCAACCCGCATCAGCTTTTCCTGCGGCACGATCTGCGGGATGAATGCGCTCACCGCCGGCTGCTGAAGCCCAGAGCCAAAGGAACGGATGGCTGAAATCACCAGCAGCATCCACAGCTGCCCATGGCCCAGCATATACAGCACGGCCAGCGCCAGCGTGGCCACGGCGATCATCGCGTCGGCCAGGATGATGATGCGCTTGCGGTCATACCGGTCTGCCCACACGCCGGCAAACAGCGTGATGGCGATCTGCGGCGCGAAGCCGCACAGCGTGGAAAGCATGATCATCGTGCCCGATTTGGTTTGCAGCGTGATATACCAGATGATCGCGTATTGGACCAGTGAGCTTCCAAACAGGCTCACCGTCTGCCCGGCGAGGAACAGCGCGGCCTTTCCAACCCAGCGACTTTTGTCGCCCGGTGGCTGCTGGCTGCTGGATTCCGGTTTCGTGGTGGACTCCATGGATACCTCCTGATCAATTGGTGAGAGGTTCTATTATATCATGAATCAGGGGGTTGTTTTCTTTGCGTGTTTTGCTGTTTAGAATACAAATTTATGCGTTTCGGCTTCTTGCCGTCTGGCGGGCAGCAGTTTATAATCGGGGTTGTGCGGCCTGAGACGGCTGCCACGGAGGGAAGCAATGAGCCAGCAGACTGAGACAATCCGCTACAACCGCCCGGCCGAACGATGGCTGGAGGCACTCCCGGTGGGCAACGGCAGGCTGGGTGCGATGGTGTATGGCGGGGTGAACGAAGACCGGATCCCACTCAACGAGGAGACCGTTTGGTGGGGGGACTACTCAGATAAGAACAACCACAAAGCAACCAAAGCGATGCCGGAGATCCGGCGGCTGCTCTTTGCCGGGGAGACGGAAAAGGCCACCAGGCTGGCCGACGAGGCGTTGATCTCCGTGCCCAAGCTGTTCGGATCCTATCAGCCGCTGGGCGACCTGACCGTTCACACCGTCGATTCGGCGGATTATACGGACTATGAGCGGAAGCTGGACCTCACCGGCGCCATCGCTTCCGCGAGCTATACCAGGGGCGGCGCCCGCTGGCACAAGGAGTATTTCGTCTCCGCGGTGGATCAGGTGCTCGTGGTGCGATACACCTGTGACGACCCACGGGGCATGGATCTTGTGATCCATCTCACCAGGGAGAGGGATGCTTCCAACTGGCTGCTTTCCGATGACGGGCTGGAGCTGACCGGCCAGCTGGGGGAGAAGGGCATCCGGTTTTATGGTGCCGTGCGGGTGCAATGCGAGGGCGGCAATGTCCATCTGAACACCTTTGTGAGGCCCGAGGCAGACAAGAGCGCCCATGTGTCCGGCGCGCGGAGCTTCACGCTCTTTGCTGCGGCAAACACCGATTTCTTCGGCAAGGATCCCTGCCAGGAGTGCCTTGGGACACTGGACAGGGCAATTGCAAAGGGCTATGAAAAGATCCGTGAGGAGCACATCAAGGAATACCGCTCGTGGTATGACCGGTTCTCCATTTCACTCTCCGGCGGCAAACAGGCTGCTGAGCCCGGTTTCGCCACCACGTCCCAATGGCTGGAGTCCATCCGGGGCAATGGCGCCTCGCCGGAGTTTGCGGCGCTCTATCTGAACTACAACCGTTATCTGCTGATCTCCAGCTCCCGGCCCGGCTGCCTGCCCGCTAATTTGCAGGGCGTGTGGAACGACCGGTACTGGGCCCCCTGGGAGAGCGACTACCACACGAATATCAACATGCAGATTGGCTACTGGCCCGCGGAGGGTTATGGCCTCAGCGAGTGCTGCCTGCCCGTGTTTGACTGGCTGGAGTCGTTTGTGACGCCGGGCAGCTTCACGGCCAATGTCTATTACAACGCCCGGGGCTGGGTGCTGCACCACTGCACCGACATTTTCGGCTACACGCCGCCCAACTATGGCATCTGGGGCGTCTGGCCCATGGGCGCGGCCTCCATGTGCCTGCACCTGGTGGAGCACTATCTGTATACCCATGACGAGGTGTTCCTCCGGGAAAAGGCCTATCCGCTGATCAAGGGCGCGGTGCGCTTCCTGCTGGACTTCATGGTGGAGGCGCCGGAGGGCACGGCTTGCCCCGGCTGCCTGGTCACCAACCCCTCCCACTCGCCGGAGAATGAGTTTGTCGCCCGCGACGGATCCACGGGGCTCTTCACCTACAGCGCCACGATGGACACCGAGATCATCCACGAGCTCTGCTCCGCCTGCACCGAGCTCATCGGCGTGCTGAGCCGTGACGATCCGGCGTTTGACCAAGAGTTCCGCGATGAAATCCTGGCGGCCCTCAAGCGGCTGCCTCCGGTGCAGGTGAGCCCGCGTACCGGCGGCATCCAGGAGTGGGCGGAAGACTTTGAGGAGAAACACGTGGGGCATCGCCATGTCTCCCACCTCTACGGTGTCTATCCCGGCACCATGATCACTCCCCAGGGCACGCCGGAGCTGGCCGCTGCAGCCAAGCGCACGATCGACCGGAAGTTTGAAAACGGTTATGACGGCCAGGGCTGGAGCCTCGGCTGGATCGCCTGCATCCGGGCCAGGCTGCTGGAGCCGGAAAAGGCCCATGCCGCCCTGCAGGAGATCTTTCAAAAGCATGTGCTCTACAACCTGATGATCAACGCCCACGGCAACCCGCAGGTGAGCGACGCGCAGGGTGTGCCGGCGGCGATCCTCGAACTGCTGGCGCAAAGCCATGGCGGTGAAATCGTGCTGCTGCCGGCGCTGCCCAAGGCCTGGCCATGCGGCAGCATCCGCGGGATGCGCCTGCGCTATGGCTATGTGCTGGACATGGATTGGGAGGGTGGCAGGCTGCAAAAGGCCACGCTGCATTTGCAGGGTGTGAAACAGGAGCTGCCGGTGCGTGTGGGCTGCGAGGGCAGTTATTCCACGAACCGCTCCGGCTCAGAGCTGGTGATCAACGCCCAGTAACCTGAAACACAAAGGGAACGAAATGAAGAGGGCTTGCCCGCGCGGGCAAGCCCTCTTGTGTTGTACTCTGATTATTTCACGCACACGCCGATGGTGTCGGTCTTCGTCACGCCGTCCAGTGTGAGCTGGGCGGTGAGCCGGGCCACGCCTTTGCCCACGGCCTTGATCTTGCCGTTTGAAACAATGGCGACGCGCTCGTCGGACGACTGGAACACGAAGGGCTGCTCGCCGGCCTTCAGGTGCACGGCGTTTTCCAGCGTGGCGGAAAGCTCCAGCGCCGATTCCTCGCCCACAGCCAGAATGCTGCGGGCGGCGAGCATCGTCACGGCGGAAAGCGGCGCCTTCCACACGCCGGAAATCTTGATCTGGGTGAGGGCGTGCACGGCGTCGGCCTCGCAGTTGGCGCCGAACCACACCTTGTAATCTCCCTCTTCCACGGCGAACATCTCGCGCCACGAGTTCCAGAACTTGAGCTCGCGCACCGGCACTTCCACCTTCACGGTGCTGGTCTGGCCGGGCTTCACAAACACCTTGGCGAAGCCGTGCAGCTGCTTGTAGGGCTTGTTGTCATACTTTCCGAACTTGCGCACATAGAGCTGCAGCACGTCGGTGCCGGCGCAATCGCCCGTGTTGGTCACGTCGATGCTGGCCGTGATGGTGTCGTTGGCGTCATAACTGGCCTTGTCCAGCCTGAAGTTGGAATAGGCAAACTTCGTGTAGGACAGGCCGTAGCCGAACGGGAAGCGCACCTTGCCCAGGTAATACAAGTAGGTGCGGCCCATCTCGGTGGAGGTGTCAAATGGCCGGATGCCGTATTCGCTGATGTGCGGCTGGTCGGAATCATTGATGTACCACGTCTCGGTTGTGCGGCCACTGGGGTTGTAGTTGCCAAACAGCACGTCGGCAATGGCTGCGCCCTGTGATTCCCCGGCGTAGGTGGCATAAATGACGCCCGGTGCCTGGTCCAAAAAGTCGCCGATGGTGGGGCCGGAGGCGATGATCACCACAGCGGTGTTGGGATTGGCCGCCAGGATCTGCTTGATCTTGCCATCCTGGTCATAGGGCAACGCCAGCGTGTCGCGGTCTTTGCCCTCTCTGGTCACGCTGGGGTCGGTGCCGGCCACCACAACGACCATGTCGGCAGTGGTGGCAGCCTGCAGCGCCTCGGCGAAGAGCTCCTCGTTGGGGCGGTCCAGATCGGGGTCTTCCACCGGGTGGCGGGAGGGCACGATCGGTGCGTTCATGAAGAACTCGCGGAACTCGGCGTGGCGCTTCGTGTGCCACTCGCGCTCGCACTCCGGTGTGCGGTCTTCCAGATACTCCTTGACCGACTTCCCGGCTTCTTCGGCTTCATGCTTAAGCACGGGGATTTCCGGGGCGTCAAAGCCATGAGCCCGCTTGGCGTAGTTCCAGCCCTTGGCATATGACACCTCAATGCCCGCCTTCTCTGCTTCGGCGCGGATGCCGGCCAATGCCGGGATGAACACGCGGGTGTTGGCCACGATCCTCGGGTTGTCGCCGATGGAATAGCTGCCCAGCTGCCGGTAGATGGCGTTGGGGCCGATCACAGCAAGCTTCTTTACCTTTGTTGGGTCGATGGGCAGGATGCCGTTGTTGCGCAGCAGTGTGAGCGATTCGGTGGCGGTCTTGCGGGCGAGGGCCGCGTTGGCCTCGCTGCAGATGTGCTCCTTGCCGATGCTGTAGTAGGGGTTCTTCTTCGGGTCGTCAAACTCGCCCATGCGGAAGCGGGCGGTGAAGGTGCGGATGAGCGCCCGGTCCAGCATCTCCTCGCTGGTGATGCCCTGCTCTACGGCGTTCTTCAGGTAGAAAAGGTGCTCGTGGCCGGTGCAGATGTCGGTGCCGGCGTTCAGTGAAAGCCCGCAGGCCTCCTCCATCGTCTTGCCGTAGAACTGCCCGCGGATGTCGCCAAACATCCTGGCCGTGTTGGGGCCCACGTCACCCACAGCGCCGTCGTCGCTCACGATATAGCCCTTGAAGCCCCACTCCTTGCGCAGGATGTCGCCAAGCAGGTGGTGGTTGGCGGAGGAAGGCACGCCGTTGATGCGGTTATAGGAGGTCATGATCGAGTAGGCGCCGCCCTCGCGCACGCAGCGCTCAAACACAGGCAGGTAGTATTCGCGCAGCGTGGCCTCGTCCATGTTGGAGGAGCCCCTGCAGCGGTTGTATTCCGAGTTGTTGGCGGCAAAATGCTTGGGCGTGGAAACTGCCTTGAGATATCGGGCGTCGGTGCCCTGGATGCCGCGCACATAGGCGGCGGCCAGCTTGCCGGCCAGATAGGGGTCTTCGCCGAAGGCTTCGTCGTTGCGGCCCCAGCGGGTGTCGCGGCCCATGTTCACGGTGGGGCACCAGTAATCGAGCTCCTTGCCGTTCAGGTTCCACAGCGCGCGGATCTCGTCGGAGATGGCGGTGGCCACTTCCTCGATGAGCTCCGGGTTCCAGGTCTGGCTCATGGCCAGGCATGTGGGGAAGCTGGTGGCCTCCTCAAACTTCTGAAACACCGCCGGGATCACGCCGTGGGAGGCTTCATTCCACCAATCCCAGGACCGGATGCCCAGCCGCGGGATGTCTGACGCCGAGTGGACAAGCTGCTTGACCTTTTCCTCCAGCGTCAGCTGGCTCACCAGGTCTGCAGCGCGGGCTTCAAAGGGAAGGGACTGATCTTCATATAAGTGCATATCCGCATCTCCTTATTGGTATTCAGTTTGGGTATATCATGAAAAAAACGTGAAGTCAAGAATTAAATTAGCATACTAATAAGTCAATCCGACGATGAAACTGTGCTTCATTCCGGATTTTGACGTTGCAACTCCACTAAAACCGCGTTCGCCATTGACATTTTGCATGATATGTGTATAATTTTATTTAATTAGATTGCTAA
Source organism: Bacillota bacterium (assembly GCA_023421955.1). Lineage (GTDB taxonomy): Bacteria > Bacillota > Clostridia > Christensenellales > UMGS416 > JAEYRA01. The sequence continues at coordinate 39,299 of JAEZSE010000044.1, read as the reverse complement.
TTTTATGGCTGGTGTTGTGCCTGTATTTGTCGGGCCGCCAAGCTGGCTTCTCCGGTTCGCCGGGTATTAGGGAGGGCAATTCGCATGGGGAAAAGGTTGCATCATTATTTGATTGAAGCGTCGGGAGCGCACTACAAACGGAGCCGGCAGGAGCTTCAGGCGCTGGATCTTTCGCCTGGCCAGCCCAAGGTGCTGGCCTTCCTCAATGAAAACGAGGGATGCTCCCAAAAGGAGCTGGCCGAGCAGTGCCGCGTGGAGCCTGCCACGATGACGATCCTGCTGCGCAACATGAGCCACAAGGGATTGATCAAAAAGACAGCGGCCAACCTGGCCTGCGGCAAACGGGCCTTTATCATCACGCTGACGGAGCTTGGCCGCGAGAAGGCAGAGCATACTGCAGGGATCATGGATGCTTTGGAACAAGTCTGCTACACTGGGTTTTCCGAGCAGGAAAAAGAGACATTGTGCCAGCTGTTGCAACGGGTGACAGATAACCTCATGGGCCAATCCCAAGACAGTTGATCATACTGTTTGACAGACGATGAAGAGCTTTGCTGAAGCCTTTGCTTTTTGCCCATGGCTTGACAATGCTTCTGTTTTCTGAACTTATTAAGCTTATCCATTTCGATATAATACTGTTTTTGAAACTCTTTTGTAACATTTGTCATATTTTCCCAATCATGCCCCAGGGGGTAAACGACGCACACGCATGTTGTCTGGCGGTCGTATTGTATACATGTATACCATGTTTCAGTAGCATCCTTTCGCATATATCAAATATAGATAAAACGGCTTGGGAAATATGGAAGTAATGCACATACGAAATAGGCCGATAAACAGTTATTTGAGCATTGACATACATGTTGTTCAATGATACTATAAGGTCGCCACTGAGAATGGAGTTAGTCAAATCAACCAAAGGCTTAGGAAACAATGATTGATCGGGGCAGCAAGACACCTGTATACAAGCAGATTTACGAAGACATCACGCTTCGTATCCTGCAGGGTGTATATCCACCGGGAAGCATGATCCCGTCGGAGAGCAAGCTGTGCTCCATTTATGGTGTTGAGCGCGCCACGGTGCGCAGGGCGCTGGCTCTGATGGTGGACGACGGTAAGGTGGTCAGAATCCCCGGGTTGGGCACAAGCGTCGGGGCATTTGGCAGCCAGGCGGATCAAGGCAAGACCAAGCTGATGTTGTTCCTTCTGCCAAGGGGCCAGAACAATACGGATATGATCCGTGAGCCCTTTAATGCCCAACTGATGGACGCCATGGAGCACGAATGCTCCTCCCGAGGATATGATCTGTTGTACAGATCATTTGCCGAGAAAGACACTGCCGAAGATATCCTGCGGTCATGCAATCCCAGCGGTATCTTCTTTGCAAGCTTCTTGCCGGTTGAGATTTACAAGGAACTTCACAAAAAAGGCATTCCGGCAGTATTGGTCAACCAAAGCTTTTCCGAGTATCCTTCTGTCTCCCTGGATAATAAAAGCGGTGCGCATATGGTGATGGATTACCTTCTTGGCCTTGGCCATCGGGAGATCGGCTTCATCGGCACCGATACGGAGGGGCAGATCCATGCGGACCGGTTCAGCGGCTATACAGAAAGCTTGGAGCGCAAAGGGCTTCCGGTCAACCCCGAATGGATTGTCACCGGTGACTGGACGATGGCCAGCGGTAAAGCGGCCATGCGCCAGCTGATCGGCCGGGGGAGGCTCCCCACCGCCATTTTCGCCGCCAACGACGCGATGGCCATCGGCGCTGTGATGGAGGCTTTGGATTCCGGCTATTCCGTGCCCGGAGATATCAGTATCGTCGGGTTTGACAATGTGGATCAAGCCACCTACATCCGCCCGGCTCTCACCACGGTGGCTGTGGACTATCGGACGATTTCCCGCGCCGCTTTTATGTTGATGCTGGATATGATCGAGCGCGGCAACAGTGAGTTGAATGTCAATGTCTATGTGCCCTTGAATCTTGTGGAAAGGGAATCGACCTTGAGGATACAACCCAGTGAAATGAATCGGCTTCAATTTATTAGTTAAGGAAGGTGGAGACAAATTGGTGGTGAAGAGTGAGAGCCGCTCGAAATACAACGTTTCGTTCGGCAGCAAGGTCGCCAAAGACTGGAAAAGATTCAAGGCAGTGTATCTGCTGGCCCTGTTCGGCATCGCATACTATGTGATCTTCTGCTATCTGCCCATGAGCGGCGTGTTGGTCGCGTTTCAGAATTTCAAACCGCTCAGAGGTTTTTTCCGCAGCGAGTGGGTCGGCCTGAAATACTTTGAAGAGTTTTTCACCAACTACTATACGTGGCGTATCGTCCGCAATACGCTGCTGATCAACTTCTATGATCTCCTGTTCGGATTTCCGGCCCCGATCCTGTTCGCGCTGCTGGTGAACGAAGTGTCCAACAAAGCGTTCAAGCGCACGGTGCAGACGATATCATACCTGCCATACTTCATCTCCCTGGTCGTCATCTGCGGCATCCTGGTGGACTTCCTCTCCATGGAAGGCCTGATCAATCAGGTGCTGTATGGCCTGTTCGGCGCGGGAGGCCTGATCCCCCTTGGCTATGAGAAAACGATTTTTCTCCTTTTCCCGCAATACTTCCGGTCAATCTACGTTGCTTCTGGTATCTGGCAGTATCTGGGATATGGCGCGATCATCTATCTGGCCGCCCTCTCCTCGGTGGATGTGCAGCTGTATGACGCGGCGGTGATTGACGGCTGCAACCGGTTCCAGCGCGTGCTCCATGTCACGCTGCCCGGAATCATGAGCACCATTGTGATCATGCTGATCTTGCGTGTCGGTAGCATGATGAACGTCGGGTTTGAAAAGATCATTCTCCTTTCTCAGGGCACTACCTTAGAAACGGCGGACGTGATTTCAAGCTTTGTTTACCGTTATGGCATGCTGCAGAACAATTTCAGCTACAGCACTGCAGTTGGTCTGTTCAACTCGGTCATAAACGTGATTTTGTTGGTCGGCATGAATGCGTTCAGCCGGAAGATGACCGACGTTTCGCTCTGGTAAGTCAGGAGGGGATATAACAATGTGGCAATATGGTAAAAAGAGTGTTAGCAGTAGAATCTTTGATATCGCAAACGGGACTTTCCTGGTGCTGCTCAGCATCATCACAATTTATCCGTTCATCTACGTGCTGTTCGCTTCGTTCAGCGATCCGGACAGGCTGATGGCCCACCGAGGGCTGCTGTTCGCACCTCTTGGGTTCACAATCAACGGCTATACTTTGGCTTTCAAGACTGACGACATAATTAACGGCTACAAAGTCACCGGGTTCGTTGTGGTGGTCGGCACTGTGCTGAACCTGCTGATGACGACGATGTTCGCCTATGTGCTTTCCCGCCGCGGCATGCTTTGGAACCGGTTTTTGACCATCATGGTGGTCATCACGATGTATTTCAGCGGCGGTATGATCCCAACCTTCCTGATTGTGAAGGCGGTGGGGCTGTATAACAGCATCTGGTCACTTATCTTCCCGGGCTTGATCAGCACCTATCTGCTGATTATCATGCGCACGGCAATCATGGGTGTGCCGGCTGAGCTGGAGGAGTCCGCAAGGCTTGACGGAGCAGGGGAGTTCAGGGTGCTGTATCAGATCGTTTTGCCCATGATCATCCCCACGATTGCTGCCTTGGGTCTGTTCTACGCGGTGCAACATTGGAACGCCTGGACAAACGCACTGATTTATCTGAAAGACAAGGAGAAATTCCCGCTGCAGCTGGTGCTCCGCACGATCCTGATCAACAATCAGGCCGGCGCGCAGATGTCCGGCGGGGCCTATGAGGGGTCTCAAAACGAAGCTTACAAGAGGTTGATGAAATATTCCACGGTGATGATTTCCGTCATTCCGATCATGTTGATTTATCCCTTCATCCAAAAACACTTCACGCAAGGCGTGATGATCGGTGCGTTGAAGGGCTGATGTACGAACAATGCCGGAGTTCCGGTGTTGAATATAAGGAGGTTGAGCCATGAAGAAGTTTCGTGTCCTGTCCTTGCTGATAGCGATTGCCATGCTGATCGCTATGGCAGGATGCCAGTCCGCTGCTCCCGCCACATCGGGCGCGGCAACGGTTGCACCTGCAACGGATGCTCCCGCCGCCACTCCCGCTGCTGAACCCACACCGAAGGGCGAACCCGCCAAGATCTCCTACTACAGGGCTGCTCCCAACAACACCAAGCTGATCACCAACTGGTCAGACGCCATTTGGGTCCAGACTCTGGAAGAGAAGATGAACGTCAAGTTTGACTTCCAGGGCCCCGCGGCTGGCGAAGATTACAACCAGGCCGCCAACGTCATGCTGGCCAGCGGCACGCTGACTGACTTGTTCTATCACAACTTCAACAACTATGACGGCGGCCTGTCCGCTGCCATCGCCGACGGCATCGTCATTGACTTCAGCAAGAACGAGAAGTACAAGGCGCTGGTGCCCAACTGGTTTGCATTGCTGGATTCCAACGATGCGATCCGCAGGTCCGTGACGCTGGACGACGGCACTTCCGCTCTGTTCTGCCATGTGGACACCGATCTCAGGCGCGGCGCGTACTGGGGCCTCGGCATTCGTTCTGACTGGCTGAAGAAGCTGAACCTGACTGCCCCCACCACGATTGACGAGCTGTACAACGTCATGGTCGCTTTCCGCGACAAGGACCCGAACGGCAACGGCAAGGCAGACGAAATCGGCATCACCGATTGGAACTGCGCCAACGGCACGTGGTACTTCACCCTCTCCGACATCATCTCCGCTTATGGCCTGCTGTGGCAGGAGACCCAGATTGACCCCACCACCGGCAAGGTCAACTACTGGATCAATGTCAACGACGGCAAAAACTTCCAGGAACTGGTGACCACGCTGAACAAGTGGTACACCGAAAAGCTGCTCGATCCCGAGTGGTCCGTGCAGGACGGCTCCGCCCAGGATGCCAAGGTCACCGGTGACCGCGTTGGCGTGCTGCATGTGTGGCCCTCCAACTTCAACATTTTCCAGACTGCTCTGCGCAAGACCGTCCCCGACGCCACCTTCGAAGGTCTGACTCCTCTGAAGGGGCCTGACGGCAAGCCCTACAGCCCCAACAGCGCTCTGGTCCGCCCCGCTGCTTCCACCGAAGGCACGGTCGTCACTCCTCAGGCTGAGAAGGACGGCGTGGCCGAAGCTTGCTTCAATCTGATTAACTTCATGTACTCGCAGGAAGGCAGCGACATCATCAACTGGGGCAAGGAAGGCGTCTCCTACACAGTCGGTGCTGACGGCAAGAAAGCCTGGACCGATGAAGTGGCCAAGGATCCCGAGTTCACCATCAACGACAAGGTGAACAAGTATGCCATCCCGACGTTCGGTTCGTGGCCGAAGATGATGAGCTATGAAGCCTGGGGCTCCATCGAGCTCAACACCCCCGAATCCACCGAAGCGCACAAGAAGTGGGCCACCGGCGACGGCAGCCTGTGCTTGCCGAACCTGACCCTCAGCGCCCAGGAGTCCAAGGACTATGCCAAGATCATGAACGATGTGAAGACCGCCATTCTGGAAAACTTCGTCAAGTTCGTGGTCGGCCAGCGCCCGGTCTCCGAGGTTCCCGATCTTGTCAAGCAGTGCAAAGACATGGGTCTTGAAGATGCGATGAAGCTCTATCAGGGTGCCTATGACCGCTACATGGCCAAGTAATCGGTAATCCGAACAACCCAAGTGCAATTCCAAATAGCCCCCGGCGCTGCCGGGGGCTATTTGCCTTTTATGCAAAACCGCCCTGCGATGATTGGCAGGGCGGTTGTGTTATTGCTGGACTATTCCAGCCGGTATGGGCTTATTGCCGTCTCCATTTCATCGGGCTCTTCGATGAACTCACCCAGCGCCGTGCCGATGTGCAGCTCCGGTGCGGCGCCCGGCTTGACTGTGATGGACCGCAGGAAGTCCTGCATGAGGTCGGTGTTGATCACAAACACCAGGTCGCCCCCGCCGGTCTGGGGATTGACCCGGTTGCGGAAATCCTCAATCATGCCTAGTAAGTATAAGTTCTTTTTAATTTTGATCGTGTAGCATGGCTCTTCAAAGAAGAGAGCTCCCCAACGCCGGGCCCGGTCGGCAATCTCTTGCTTCAGTGCTTCCGGCATACTTTCCTCAACGGGCGGCATGTTTTTGAGTGAGCCGCGCATGTAGTGCTCAGAAAGATAGATGTGGGTGAGCCGGACAGTGGGGGAGTATTGCCAGGCAATCTTCTTGCCCACAAGATCCGCTGAGTAGCTGTGGCGCAGAGCTGGCAGCGGCTCCCCCTGCATTTTGATTGCACCGAAGGTCACCTGATGGGTCGTGAGCCTTGACCGGGTGGGGTTTGCGCCAACCGTTGCCTTCACCGTGGTAACAAGGCTGTTCTTCAAATCCAGCACCACGCTCAGGCAGGGGGGAGTGTCACCGCTGCCGCAGAAGAAGCTTACAAAATAGGTTTTCGGTGCCACCTTCGCGCACTGGTAGCCATGGTTTGCAAAAGCCTCGCCCCTCCCGGCCCAGGAAAGCACTTCGCCGCTTAGAAATTGAGCCACGTACTCATTGCCATCATCCATGACCAGGTGGAAATTTTGCCCGGCAAGCTCATGGCTCGGGTGTAGCACAAAGCTCCTGCGCCCTTCCTGCGCCGCCTCTGGCAGGTCAAACCGCTCAGCCACAGCTGTGAAGCGCTTGTGGCCAAAGGCGTTGTTTTCTGCCTCGTCCACCATTGCGATGGCATAATCGGCGTAGCTGATGTAGCTTTCGCCATCGTCATTCTTGATGATGTATTCGCTGCCCAGTGTGTAGTTGCCGGTGCGCCTGCCCTTGGGGTCAAAGCGCAGCGCCGGGCTCAAGAACGTCCAATTCACCTTGCTTGCGCGCAACAGCTCCAGTGCCTTTGCCATATAGATTGGCAGCTTTGCGGTGGGCGGCAGGCTCTCAAGCAGTTGATGAGCCAGCGTTTCATCGATGTAGAGGCTGCCGGCACCGCCTACTACCAGCAGGCGCACATGAGGCAGTTGCTCAAACACGGCGATCAGCCGCTTCATCACCTCCACCTGCAGCTCCTCCTGGCCGGGAGCGCAGCCATAAGCGCTCACCACCGCGTCAAAGCCGTGCACATCGTCTGTGGTGAGCTCCATGATGTCCCGCTCGAGGACGGGGTAGAGGCCCTGCTCCAGCTTTCTTTTGTTTCGGATGATCGCGGTCACCTCATGGCCCCGCTGCTTTGCCTCGCTGGCAATCAGGCTACCCGCCTTACCCGTCGCGCCGATCACTGCGATTTTCATGCGATCCTTCCTTCCCTCTGCCCTCAGACCCGATAGGGGCTGGGCAGATCATCCACCGGGGTTGCTTCGTCGGAATAATGGCCATGGGCGATCATCATGCGGCTTTGGGGCTGGTTGTCGTCGTCGGTCATTTTGAACGACCGGCCCACGTCAAAGCCCTTTGCCATGTTGCTCAGGATCACCAGGTTGTTGCCGCCGATGTGATTGTCCAGCTTGTTCATGTTTTCCTCAATAAAGCTGCACAGATAGCAGCCGTCCTTGATCTTCACACAGCGCAGCGGCTCCTCGTAGAACCACACCTTCTCGCGTTCCTCATTGGTCTTGAGCCTCCACAGCCGCTCAGGCGTGATGTCCGGAGGCAGCGGGGGCCGCTGCACGGCCCAGGCCCGGCAATAGTGCTCGCTCACATAGATGTGGGTGTTGATGAAGCCGTTGTGATAAGTCCAGGTCACCTTTTTGCCAGCCAGGTCGGCGGTGTAGGAATGCCGCTTGACCGGCGGCGTCTGCCCCGGCAGCTTGATGGCTCCAAAGAGGATCTCCACTTCCACCATCCTGGGCCTGTGGGGGATGCCCCCCTGCCTGGCCACATGCATCGTCACCAGGCTCTGCTCCAGATCCAGCACCAGTGTGCGGCAGGTGCGCAGCTCTGCGCCAAACAGCTCCATCACCACAAACCAGGTGGTGTCGTCAGACTTCAGGCATCGATATGTCTCCCAGCGAAGCGGCTCGCCCAGCTCCGCCCACTGCACAAGTTCGCCGGTAAGGAATGTTGCTGTGTATTCCCGGCCGTTGTCCATCATCAGGCGGAAGGTTTGGCCGGCCAGGCCATATTCCAGCTCCGGTTGCTGCATCGTGTCTCGATCCGGGGTTGTTTTGTTCATTACCGCACCTCTACTTTCCGCCCTCACACCCGGTAGGGGCTGGGCAAATGCTCCACTTCCAACTCCACTTCGGTGAATTCCCCAAAGGAGCGGAACATGCCGCTTTCCGGCTGCTGCTGCCCATTCAGGCAGAACGTACGGCCCACGTCAAACCCTTCCTTCATGTTGCTCAAAAACAGCAGGTTGTTGCCGCCGATTTGGTTGTCCATCTTGTTCATGTTTTCCTCAATGCCGCTGCACAGGTAACAACCGTCCTTGATCTTCACGCAGCGGAAGGGCTCCTCGTAGAGCCACACCTTCTCCCGCTCCTCGCCGACCTTGCGCTTCGCGACCTCTGCAGGAGTTTCATTTGCCGGCAGCGGCGGCCGCTGGACGGCCCATGCCCTGTAATACATTTCGCTGATATAGATATGGGTGTTTACAAACCCGGAGGAGTAGGTCCAGTTGATCTTTTTGCCTACCAGGTCTGCGGAGTAGCCGTGCCGCTTGATCGGCAACGGCTGGCCGGACTTCCTGAGTGCACCGAAAATGATTTCCACTTCCACCATCCTGGGCCGGTGGGGGATGCCGCCCTGCCTGGCCACATGCATCGTCACCAGGCTCTGCGCAAGATCCAGCACCAGCGTGCGGCAGGTGCGCAACGGCTGGCCGTAAAGCTCCATCACGACCAGATAGGTGGCGTCGTCAGACTTGAGGCATTGGTATTTCTCCCAGCGGAAGGGTTCGCCCTGCTCAGCCCAGAGCACGATCTCACCGCTCAAAAAGCTGGCCACATGCTCCCTGCCGTTGTCCATCACCAGATGGAAGGTCTTGCCTGCCAGCTCGTGGTCGAACTTGCTCACATATTTGGCGTTGCTCTCAAACACTTTTTCTTTCATTCCGACGCCCCGCTTTCCTCTCAATAACATTAATTATACATCTAATTCATTGGATTACAAGCAAAACACCAACAGGTCACCCCTGACATTGGGGTAAAAAAGGAGGGCTCCGGTTTCCCGAAACCCCCCGTTTTTGTTATTGATTAAGCGCCGAAATCAGCTCTTGTGCTTGAACTGCGGCAGCCACTGTGCCTGGGCTGCAAAGAGCTTGTCCACCATCTCCTGGATCTCCTGCATGGAGCACACGGAGGCGGTCAGCGGGTCATAGAGGCAGGCGTGATAGATCTTTTGCGGGTCGCCGTCGAAGGCGGCTTCCACTGCCAGCTCTTCGCAGGCGGCGTTCACCTGGTTCAGGATCGCCAGCTGCGGCGGCAGCTTGCCCACGCGGATGGGGCTCAGGCCCTTCTTCGAGGCCAGCACCGGCACCTCTACGCAGCAGCCTTGCGGCAGGTTGTCAATCAAGCCGAAGTTTTGCACATTGCCGTTGAACTCAAACAGTGTGTTGTCGCCGAACACCGCGTTGAAGATACAGGCGGCGTATTCATGGCCGCGCTTCAGGTCCACGGGGCTTTCCATCCACTTCTTGAATTCCGACACCCTGCGGTTTTCGCCGTGGTCTCCGGACTTTTCCCACTCCTTGATCAAGGACAGGATGTCGCGGGTGAGGTTGAACTTCTCGCGCAGGTCCGGCCTCTTGCGGAACCAGTAGTTGTATTCGGAGTTGTGCCAGCTGGATTCGGTCACGTAATAGCCCAGGCGCATGAACATTTCGTTGCGCACCGGCTCCTCCTGCAGCACCTCGGGCCGTTCGGTGATTGCCTTGCGGATCAGCGGATAGGCATCTTTGCCGTTCCAGTTGAACTCCAGATAATGGGCCTGATGGTTGATGCCGGCGCAGGTGTAGGTGATCTCATCTAGCGGCGCGCCGATCCAGCGGGCCAGCATCATTGAGGTCTCCTGCACGCTGTGGCACAGGCCGCTCAGCCGCACCTTGGAAACACCCTGCATCGCCCGGCAGAGCATCGCCATTGGGTTGGTATAATTGAGGAAGATGGCGTCGGGGCAATATTTTTCAATGTCATGCAGGATTTCGAGCATGGGCGGCAGCGTGCGCAGGAAGCGGAAAATGCCAGCCGGGCCGCGGGTGTCGCCGATGGCGAAGGACACGCCATATTCCAACGGGATGGATACATCGATCATGGAGGCTTCCCTGCCGCCCACCTGGATCGTCGTGAGCACGCCGTCGGCTCCCGTCAGCGCTTCGGCGCGGTTGGTGGTAGCGGTGACGATCGCCGGGTAGTTGCCCTCGCGAACGATCTTTTCCACCGCAAGCCTCGAAAGCTCCAGGTTGTGTTCGTCAATGTCCATCAGAGCAAATTCACAATCGGTGAATGCCGGAAAGGTCAATACATCGCGGACCAGGCTTCTGGTAAAAATGAAGCTGCCGGACCCGATGAACGCGATCTTTTTCCTCATGAAACGTACCTCCTCCAACCAGTTGGGACCATTCGCTGTTTCCAATCAATTATTATAGATTAGCGATATATGGTATACAAGTATTATGATACAGGTATCCGCAACATGACGATATTTTCCCGGTGAACCCGGGCATCCTGAAATTTGGCGCAATATATCAGTGGCATCTTGTTCTCGGGTTCATCAGATAGGTGAGGGAAGTATACCTGTTGTATAGAAAAGTCCAGCGGGGCACTGTTTAGTGCCCCGCCGGACCGGGTTGCTTGTCTCAGGATTGGTGCTTGAGGCCCACGCCTGCCGGGAAGGTTTTCACCAGGTTGATCTGGTGCGCTTCCTCTTTGGAAATGGGAGTCTTGCTCCAGTCAATCGTGCGCTCATATCCGGCATAGTCGGAGATGCGGATGGCGCAGAGCAGGCCGTCCTCGCCGCGCTCATAGGCGGAAATGCCTGAAAGGCACACCCTGCCCAGCTCGGCCTGGCCGGTCTCGGAGACGATGTGTTGCCACTCGATCACGCAGGTGATGCCGTCGTCCACAATCGTCTCATAGCGCATGCCCACGCAGCGGGGGATGTAGCCGGACATCCGCACGAATTTCTGCCGGATCTCCTCCCGGTCGGCATCGTGGGGTTCGTCGCCCCAGGGTTCGTAACCGCCGAATTTGCAGTCTGGGCCCATCGCGCCCATGATCCTGTCCACATCGGCCTTTGGCACATGGTGCAACGCCTCGTAATATTCGCGCATAGCGCCTGTGAGCAGGCCTGGGTCGCCCATTTCCAGGTGGGCCGATTGAAACAGAGGCTTGCGATAGGCGGTGATCCCCGGCACATAGGTGAAGTGGCAGTAGATCCGCACTTCTTCCAGCGTAGAGGCTGTCCGTAGGTCGCCCACCACAAACATCGGTACCTGCTCGATTTCGCCGTCCACCACGAAATTGGCCACCAGCTCTGTCACAGACCGGCCGTTGGCGCGGGTCTGCACCACCGGCGTCACAAAGGCGCTTTGGGCATGGAAGAGCCCAAGCCAGCCGTCGGCAAACGCACGGATCCCGTCCAGGCCCTCAAAGCGGCCATGGGGGGCATCCACCACCGGGGGCACGCCCCCAAACAGCTTCTTTTCGCGAAACAGCGAGACAGCCTCATCCGTCATGCCGCCGCATACGGCGCTGATAAACTTGAGCTCCGGCGAGTTGGCCAGGATCACATGCTTTGGGTTGGCATACATATCGGCCAGCCAGGCCTTTTTCCTGATGTTCATATTCATACCTCCTGAGCAAGAGTATAACCGAATCCGAATGGATTGCAACCAACATGCTTGTTTTTTTATATACAGCGTGTTAGAATACTAATCAATAGATCGAGGCACTATTTTCGATGTTTTGTGAGCAATCATTTCGCTGATAGAAGGCAGCCCATGTATTGTGTTTGCATATGGTTATATAGAGTCATAAAGGAGGTTTTCGCATGAAGAAGGAATTGATCGAGAACCAGGCTTTGGTCCAGCATGCCTTGTTTTTTGACCCATTCAACAAACGGCCCAAGTTTGACCGGAAAGAAAACGGCGATGTCAGCATCCACTACTTTGACGTGAAGCCCGGCACCCGCCTGCTGCCGGATGGCTCTGTGGAGTTCAACTTCCATGCGCCGGACGCCAAGTCGGTGCGCGTGGAGGGGCTCGGCGGCTCCATGCCACAGAAGTATGACCTGCAGCCGGTCGGCGACGGCAACTGGCAGGTGGTGGCCCATGACATCGCGCCCGGGTTCCATTACCACCGCTATGTCGTGGACGGTGTGCAGACGGTCAACAACCAGGGGCTTTTTGGCTACGGCTGCTTTGAGACGATTAACTTTATCGATGTGCCGGGGGAAGACGGGGAGTTTTTCCTGTTGCAGGATGTGCCCCATGGCGCGGTGCGCATGGAGCTGTTCAAAAGCAGCTACACCGGTCGCACCCACGTCTGCTATGTCTACACCCCTCCGGGCTATGACGACAACCCCACTAAGCGTTACCCCGTGCTCTACTTGCAGCACGGCGGCGGTGAGGACGAAACCGGCTGGGTGTGGCACGGCAAGATCAACTACATCATGGACAACCTTTTAGCCCAGGGCCAGTGCCGCGAAATGCTGATCGTGATGAACAGCGGCTATGCCTTCAAGCCCGATGGGTCAGACAACCGGGGCACCGGCGGCTTTGACGACTTCCTCGTGCAGGACGCTGTGCCCTTCATTGACAGCCGCTATCGCACGCTGGCCGATCGCTGGAGCCGGGCCGTGGCGGGGCTTTCCATGGGCGGCATGCAGGCCAACGTGTCTGCGATGAAGCACCTGGATGTGTTTGCCAACATGGGCATTTTCAGCGGCGGCTTCACCAAGAAGGGCGATGGCTTTGACCTGACCGCGCTGTTTGAAGACTCCCAGAAGTGCAACGAGACCTTCCGGCTGCTGTTCGTGTCCGCCGGCCAGCAGGAGCAGCCCATGTGCGGCAGGGTGGAGGCCGAGCTTGCGGAGCTCAGGCAAAAGGGCGTGCGCAACGTGTTCCACTCCTGCCCTGGCTATCACGAGTGGGATGTGTGGCGCTACGCTGCCCGCGAGATGCTGAAGCTGCTGTTCGCCGATTGATTCAACAACAAATCAAAACAGATAAAAACAATCAACAGGAGGATTCCCATGCAGAAGATTCTGGACTTCATCAAGGAAACCCGGGTGGGCTACTTCGCCACGGTGGAGGGCAGCCAGCCCCGCGTGCGCGCCTTCGGTTTCGGCTACTATGAAGACGGCAAGTTCTGGTACTGCACCAACAGCACCAAGAAGGTGAGCGCCCAACTCAAGGCTACGCCTTATGCCGAGGTGTTTTACACCAGACCGGACTTCTCCCAGTATCTGCGCCTGAGCGGCCATGTGGTGTTTGACGATAGCCTTGCGGCCAAGCAGAAGGTGATGGAGGCGATGCCCGGGGTGAAAAACCTCTATAGGAGCCCGGACAACCCCATTTTCGAGGTGTTTTACATCGAGAAGGGTGAGGCCGTGCTGGAGGGCTTCCCCCCCAAAGACCCGCCCCATGTCGTGAAGTTTTAGCAATCCACCAAATATAGGAGGCAGAGCAATGAAAATCGGCGTGATCGGTGCCAACGGCAAGGCCGGCAGCCTCATCTCCAAGGAAGCGATGCTGCGCGGTCATGATGTGGTCGCATTCGTGCGAAACAAGCAGAAGGTGGCGGACATGGGGTTCGCCAAGGTGAAGGAACGCGATCTGTTTGACCTGGACGAGGGCGATGTGGAGAGCCTGGACGCGCTGGTGTGCGCGGTGAGCCTGCCCTCCAGCGCCGAGCATGACGACCTTTACCAGAAGGCGATGGATCATCTGATCGGCCTGCTCAAGCGCCTGCCAAACACCCGGTTGCTGGTGGTGGGCGGCGCCGCAAGCCTTTTCACCGACCCGCAGAAGAAGCACCCGCTGCTGGAGGGCATCCCGGAGAAGTGGCGCGCTGTGCCGGCTGACATGGCCAAGGCCTATGCGATGCTGCAGGAAAGCAAGATCAATTGGACGTTCTTCTCCCCGGCGCTGATGTTTGACCCCAAGGGGAAGCGCACCGGCAAATACACGGTGGGCAGCGATTTTGTGATCACCAATGCCTCCAACGAAAGCTACATCAGCTATGAGGATTATGCTGTCGCGATGGTGGATGAGATCGAAAACAAGTTTCATGAGCGCCGCCGCTTCACCGCCGTGTCCGACAGCAAGCCCGAGCAGCCCAAGGCGGAGGAAAAGCCCGCCGAACCGGCAGCCCCGCCGAAGAAGGACGACAACTACTACGGCATCTTCAAAAAGAAGCCCGAGTTCTACGGCCTCTCGCGCTACACCCCGCCGCTCATTTTTGAGCTGGCCGGAAAGCAGTTCAAACTGGTGATGGACAAGGAAGACGATTATTATGTCAACTTCCTCACCGGCACCACGCTGGAGTGGTCCAAGTTCTCCGACGGCAACATCCGCCGCGAGAACTACGAGTGCCTGAAGATTGACGAGCTCACCTATTTTGTGAAGTTTGAGCTTTCCAATTTCTCGCCGCGCACCAACCTCTCCCTGATCATGGACCTGGAGCAGAGGCTTGTCACCTTTGTGCGCACCAGCACCGGCTTCAGCGAGAAATATCCCTACCTGGTGCAAAGTGAATTTGACTTCGGCGCCATCGACATGCCCGGTTACCCGCTGCCCACCAAGCGCCACGGCTACACGACCGATCTCGTGGGCAAGCGCATCAACTGGAACTATGGCCCCGACATGTCCATTGTGCATGTCTACTACAGCCCCAACTATATCCGCGCCACATTCCTGCCGGGCACCCGCATGGCCAGCAGGGTGATCACCCCCGAGGAGCGCGAAGAGATGGAGCGCTTCCCCTACGACGAGCCCACCACCTACATCAAGGTGAAGGAAGGCATCTATATCGTCAGCGTGATCGAGCAGCACCGCTCCATGCGCGGCGACACCGGCAACACGCTGCTTTTCTTGATGGACCTGAAGCGTGTGCATGACGTGGGCATGTCCTTCGGCAACACGCCGCCAAGGTCCGGCGCGATCCAGCCGGAGAACTACTTCTTCGCCGCCTACGGAGACTTCGTCTATTCCGACGGCGTGATTGAGTCGCAAAAGAGCGTTTATCTGGAATAGACCACCTGTCAAACCATAAACAACGGATCGGGAGCCCATCGGCGATGGCGCTCCCGGTTCTCTAGGATCCCCCGATGGGGCCGCTGCGGCGGGGAAGGGAAGGCTCTCCATGACACAGTTTTCCATGCCATTGAAGGCCCATGCGTTCCAATATGGCCCGATGCCTCTGGAGGCACGCAAGGCGATCCTGCCGGAGCGCAGCGTGTGCAGCCTGTATCCGTCGGTGGATTATGCCGACTCCTTTGCCACTGGTAACGGGTCCCAGAGCCTGGACCTGCTTTGTGACCCCTATGAGGAGGAGATCGGCTTTTCTCAGGAGCTGCTCTATGAGCCGATGTGGGCCAAGGCGCCGGAACCGCCAGACCTCACCGGCGTGCTGCCCACGGTCCGCAAGCTGCTGCTGGAGGGCCGGGCCGACGAGGCGGCAGACATTGTGGAGCAAAAGCAGATCGAAGCGGGCATCACCGCCACAAACAGAAACGGGTCGCTGATGCCGCTGTGGTCGCTTCGCCTCAACCGTGCGTTCTGGATGGGGATCAAGCAGCCGGAAGCGGGTTCCACACAGAATTATCTGCGCTGGCTGGACATGATGACCGGCAAGGTGACCGTGCAGTGGGAAAATGACAATGGTGCCTTTGCCCGCGAGGCGTTTGTGGCCTATGACGGCGATATCGTGGTGCAGCGGTTCACCGCGCCCAAGGGTATGCTGGATGTTGCAATTGAAATGAAGCTGCCCAACGAGGGCGGCCACCATTCCTTTGTGGGCCGCCTGGCCAAGCCCGATCTGTGCTCCCACGAGCTGGAGATGACGGAGGAGCTCTTTACACTAAAGCTGGCCTATAACCCGGAGTATGGCCAGAAGGGCTATGTGTCCGTAGTCCGGCTACTCCGCAGCGGCGGCAGGACCGAGCGGACGGAAAACGGCGTCCATGTGACCGGGGCGGACAGCCTCATGATCCTTTCCAAAACTGTGAAGTTTGAAGGGGATTTCACCTTTGACTGCGCCAAGCCCGTGGTTGACGAGGTGCTTGCCATCCAGCCCGACTTTGACGGTTTGCTCCAGGGCAACCGTGAGTATCTAGGCTCCCGCATGGAGCGCTCCCGCCTCTTCATGGGCGACAAAGCCGACTTCGCGATGTCTGCTGAAGAGCTGATGCAGCGCTCCAACACCGATTCTTCCATTGACGGCATGCTGATGGACAAGCTCTATGACATGGGCCGTTTCTATCAGGTCACCGACACCGGCAAGCTGCCGCCCATGTGGGGCCAGCACAACATCAACACCAATCTGCAGGTGTGCGCCGGCAACAACACGGGCCTGTTTGATGAAATGGACGTTTACTTCAAATACTACGAAACCAAGTTTGATGATTTCCGCACCAACGCCCGCAAGCTCTTTGGCGCGAGAGGCCTGCTCTGCAGCATCCACTGCGATTATGACTCGGGCCTCTATTACCACTTCAGCAAGACCTATCCTCATTATGCCTGGACGGGCTGCCTGGGCTGGATCTACAACGAGCTGTGGGGCTATTACCTGGTCACCGGCGACACGGAGTTTTTGAGAAACCGCCTGGTGCCGGCGCTCAAGGAAATGGCGCTGTTCTTCGAGGACTATGCCTGCGACCGGGGGCCGGACGGCCATGTGATCTTCTATCCGTCCTTCTCGCCGGAAAACCCCACGCCAAACCCCGACTTCTCCACCGTCACCTGCAAGGACCACAACCCCACCCGCATCAACTCGGTGATGGACATTGCCATCTGCCGCGAGGTGCTGGATAACCTGATCACCGCCTGTCAGACATTGGGCATCGAGCAGGAAAACATCGCCCACTGGGAGGCCCAGCGGGAAGCGCTGCCGGTCTACCTGCTCGAGGAAGGCGGCGGGCTGAAGGAGTGGGCGTGGCCCACCATTGAGGAGAACTACAACCACCGGCATGTGTCGCACCACTACGATGTGTGGCCGGGCCGGGCTGTCACGCCGGAGCGGGAGCCCGAGCTGGCCCGCGCGATCAAGATCTCCAACCGCAAGCGCGCCCAGCAGGATGACTCCGCCCACGGCATCATCCACCGCTGCCTTTCGGCCATCCGCTTGAAAGACGTGGAGGAAACGGTGCAGAACCTGTCGCAGCTGATGAACCACGGCTTTGTCACGCGCACCTTGCAGACCAGGCACTTCCCCTATCGGGGCCAGTTCCCCGATTTGCAGGGCGGCATGGCGGCGATCCTGCTGGAAATGTGCGTTTTTTCCGAGCCCGGTGTGGTGGAGTTCCTGCCGGCAATGCCCGGTTCGCTGAAGGCCGGCGCGATCCAGGGCGTGTGGCTCTACACCTGGGCCAAGCTGGATCGGATGGATTGGAACGAGAATGGCCTGGAGGCCACGCTCTCATCCAACCGGGCCCAGACGCTCACGCTGCGCTGCCGCAGGCCCATGATGTCCTTCTGCGTGAATGGCAAGGAAATGACCCTGTGCGGCGACCATGTTGAGGTAGCGTTGCAGGCTGGAGAGTCTCTTGAAATCGAAATCCAATATCTGTAATCCAAGAGGAGCAAACGAATGAAGTCTCAGTTTTCTTCCAGAATCATCCCCGCCCCGGTCAAGTACCAGCCGATGCCTTTGGAGGCAAGGGCTGCCCTGCTGCCCCAGCGTAATGTGTGCAGCCTGGTGCCTGGCAAGAGCCTGGCCGATGTGCTCTATACCGGCAATGGCCGCCAGCGGCTGGATGTGCTCGGTGATCCCTATGAGGACAAAATCTCCTTCACGCAGGAGATGCTCTATGAGCCCGTGTGGGACAAAGCGCCCGAGCCGCCAGACCTCACCGGCGTGCTGCCGGAGGTGCGCCGCCTGCTGCGCGAGGGCAAGTTTGTGGAGGCTGCCGACCTGGTGGAAAAGGTGCAGCTGGAATCGAGCCTTGCGCCCTATCTGAGGACCACTCCCACAGGCGTGGTCATGCCGCCCTGGCCGCCTGACCGCACCAACGCGTTTCACCTTTCTGTGAAGCAGCCGGAGTGCGGTGCCACGAAGAACTATCTGCGCTGGCTCGACCTGATGACCGGCAACATCACTGTGCAATGGGAAAATGACCTGGGTGCCTTCAAGCGTGAATCCTTTGTCGCCTTTGACGGCGATGTGGATGTGATCCGCTTCACACCGCCCAAGGCCGGGGCGCTGGATGTGGAGATCGGCCTTTTATTGCCCCTCGGCGGGTTCGGCGGGCTAAAGAGGCCGGACCTTTGCAGCCACAAGCTCTCGGTGGCTGAAGACCGGTTAGTGTTCGAGTTTGCTTATAAACCCGAATTCGGCCAGAAGGGCTTCATCTCGGTGGTGCGCTTCCTGCGCAAGGGCGGCTCGATCAGGACCACAGAGAATGGCATTGTTGTGACCGGGGCTGATAGCCTGATGATCCTCTCCCGCACCATCAAGTTTGAAAGCGGTTTTGCCTTCGGCCTGGCCCAGCCGCTGGTGGATGAACTGATGGCCATGAAGCCAGAGTTTGACAAGCTGCTGGCAGGCAACCGCGACCATCTGGGCTCCCGCATGGAGCGCTCCCGCATCCAGTTTGCGCAGGGCAACACCGACTTTGCGCTCTCCGGCGAGGAGCTGCTGGAGCGTACGCATCTGACTGCGGAGTTTGACCCGGCGATGCTGGAAAAGCTTTATGACATGGGCCGGTTCTATCTCATCATCGACACCGGCGAGCTGCCGCCCTTCTGGGGCCAGCACAACATCAACACCAATTTGCAGGTGTGCGCCGGCAACAACACAGGCCTGTTTGATGAGATGGACACCTACTTCCGGTTTTATGAAACGAAGTTTGACGCCTTCCGCATCAACGCCAAGAAGCTTTTCGGTGCCCGTGGCCTGCTGGCCAGCGTGCATTGCGATTACGACTCCGGGTTGTTCTACCACTTCAGCAAGACCTATCCCCATTATTGCTGGACCGGCACACTGGGCTGGATCTACAACGAGCTGTGGGGCTATTGGCTGATCACCGGAGACCGAGAATTCCTCAAGAACCGCCTGGTGCCGGCGCTCAAGGAGATCGCCCTCTTCTTTGAGGACTATGCCTGCGACCGCGGGCCGGACGGTCATGTGATCTTCTACCCCTCCTTCTCGCCGGAGAACCCCACGCCGGACCATGTGAAGAACGGCACCTATGCCACCAGCATCAACACGGTGATGGACATCATGATTTGCCGCGAGGTGCTGGACAACCTGATCACCGCCTGCAACACGCTGGGTGTCGAGCAGGAGAGCATTGCCCACTGGCAGGCGCAGCTGGCTTGCCTGCCGCTCTATCTGTTGGATGACGAGGGTGGCCTCAAGGAGTGGGCCTGGGCCGGTGTGAACGAAAACTTCAACCACCGCCATGTGTCGCACCACTACGATGTGTGGCCCGGCCACCTGGTCACCTGGGAGGATGAGCCGGAGCTTGCCCGCGCCATCCAGATCTCCAACCGCAAACGGGCCCAGCAGGATGACTCTGCCCATGGTATCATCCACCGGCTTTTTACGGCCATCCGCCTGAAAGACATGGAGGAGACCGTGCAGAACCTGTATCAACTGATGAACCACGGGTTTGTCACGCGGGTGATGGGCACCAACCATTATCCCTATTTCCTGAGCTGCCCGGACTTGCAGGGCGCGATGCCGGCCATCCTGCTGGAAATGGCCGTGTTCTCCATGCCAGGCACAGTGGAATTCCTGCCGGCGATGCCGCATAGCCTTGGCCAGGGCAGCATTGAGGGCGTGTGGCTTTACACCTGCGCCAAGCTCGAGCGCATGGACTGGAGCAGCAAGGGCCTCACGGCCACGCTCACATCCAATCAGGCCCAGACGCTCACGCTGCGCTGCCGCAAGCCGATGAAGTCCCTCCGTGTGGACGGCAAGGCGATGGTTGTGAACGGCGATCATGTAGAGGTTGCCTTCTCTGCCGGGGAAACGGCGGAGATTGAGATTGTGTTTTAACCCTGGCGTTGACCGATGATTCGGTTGAAAGGAGAATGAAGATGACAAACGTAAATCTGCTGAAGCATTCCACTCCCTACGAAGCGATGCCTTTGGAAAAACGCAAGGCCATTTTGCCGGAACGCAATGTGTGCAGCCTTTGGCCGGCAAAGAACTATGAGGACTGTTTCTGGCTGGGCAACGGCTTTCAAAAAGTGGAGTTGCTCGGAGACCCATACAACGACGAGCAGGCGTTTGCGCAGGAGCTGCTGTATGAACCCCAATGGGTGAAGGCCCCGGAGCCGCCGGATCTCACCGGCGTGATGCCGGAAGTGCGCCGCCTGCTGCGGGAGGGCAAGTTCCTTGAGGCGGCAGACCTGGTGGAAAAGGTGCAGATTGACACAGGCTTCCACCTCTCCATCATCAAGGGCTCGGTGATGCCGCTGTGGTCCTTGCACCTGCATAAGGCGTTCTGGCTGAACATCAAGCAGCCCGAAGCCGGCGAGACGAAGGATTACCTGCGATGGATTGACCTGCTCACCGGCAAGTTCACCGTGCAGTGGGAAAACGGCAAGGGCGCTTTCGCCCGCGAGATGTTTGCGGCCTATGATGGCGACGTGGTCGTGCAGCGCTTCACCGCCCCCAAAGGCGCTCTGGACACCGAGATCACGATGCGCCTGCCCAGCACCGACAACTCCTTCTTCATCCCGATGGGTATTGTGCACCCGGAAACCTGCAAGCATGAGCTCACGATGACCGAGGAGCTCTTCACGCTCAAGTGGGCCTACAACCCCGAGTTTGGCCAGAAGGGTTATGTGTCCGTGATCCGCTTTGTGCGCCAGGGCGGTAAGGCCGAGCGCATCGAAAACGGCATCCGTATCACCGGTGCGGACAGCCTGATGATCCTCTCCAAGACCGTCAAGTTTGAAGGAGACTTCACCTTTGATTGCGCCAAAGCCGTCGTGGATGATGTGATGGGCATCAAGCCGGACTTCAACAAACTCCTCCAGGGCAACCGGGACTATCTTGGCTCCCGCATGGAGCGCTCCCGCCTGCGCCTGAGCAACAAAGACGACTACGCCCTGTCCGGTGAGGAGCTGCTGCGGCGCACCCATTCGTCTGTGGAGTTTGACCCCACGCTGCTGGACAAGCTCTATGACATGGGCCGCATTTATCAGATCATGGACACCGGCAAGATCCCGCCGATGCACGGCCAGCACAACATCAACACCAACCTGCAGGTGTGCGCCGGCAACAATACGGGCCTGCTCGATGAGATGGATGTCTACTTCAAGTACTACGAGACCAAGTTTGACGATTTCCGCACCAACGCCAAAAAGCTGTTTGGTGCCCGTGGCCTGTTGTGCAGCATCCACTGCGATTATGACTCTGGCCTCTATTACCACTTCAGCAAGACCTATCCGCACTACTGCTGGACCGGCTGCCTGGGCTGGATTTACAACGAGCTTTGGGGTTATTGGCTGGTCACCGGTGATAAGGAATTCCTGAAAAACCGCTTGGTGCCCGCGCTCAAGGAAATGGCATTGTTCTTTGAAGACTACGCCTGTGACCGCGGCCCCGATGGCAAGGTGATTTTCTATCCGTCGTTCTCGCCGGAAAACCCCACGCCGGACCATGTAAAAAACGGCACCTATGCCACCAGCATCAATTCGGTGATGGACATCATGATCTGCCGCGAGGTGCTGGATAACCTGATCGACGCCTGCAACACGCTGGGCATCGAGCAGGAGAGCATCGCCCACTGGCAGGAGCAAAAGGCCTCTCTGCCGGTTTACCTGCTGGATGAGGAGGGCGGCCTGAAGGAATGGGCATGGCCCACGATCCAGGAGAACTATGACCACCGCCATGTGTCTCACCACTACGATGTGTGGCCGGGCCGGGTGATCACCTGGGAGGACCAGCCGGAGCTTGCCGAGGCGGTGCTCATTTCCAACCGCAAGCGGGCCCAGCAAAATGACTCGGCCCACGGCATCATCCACCGCCTGTTCACCGCCATCCGCCTCAAAGACATCAGTGAGACGGTGCAAAACCTGTATCAGCTGATGAACCACGGCTTTGTGACCCGTGCGCTGCACACCTGCCACAACCCCTATGTGGCCCACAACATGCCCGATCTGCAGGGCGCGATGCCGGGCATCCTGTTGGAAATGGCAGTGTATTCGGCGCCAGGCGTGGTGGAGTTCCTGCCGGCGATGCCGGCATCCCTCGGTCGCGGCGGCATCGATGGCATCTGGCTTTACACCTGGGCCAAGCTAGAGCGTATGGATTGGGATGAGAAGGGTCTCAAAGCCACGCTCACCTCCAACCAGGCCCAGACGCTCACGCTGCGCTGCCGCAAGCCGATGAAGGCGTTCTGTGTGAATGGCAAGGCAATGGCTGTGGATGGTGACCATATCGAGTATGCGTTCAAGGTTGGGGAGAAGATCAAGGTTGAAATCGAGTTCTAGTTTTCTGCCTGAGTGACATGGAATTGATGTGAAACAAGCAGTCTGGTGGCCATGTGGCGATGGGGTTCGTCACATGGCCAACCGGGTTGCGTGCTTGGGCTAAACCAACAGAGGTAGTTCCTTTTTCACCACGCGGTGGGGTTTGGTTTCAGTTATATTGTTTATTTCATAAGAAAACCATATAATAACTATAATGTGCAGATAGACAGGGATATCGGACAGTCTATAGTCTACAGATTATTTATGTTAGCGGAGGTAAAAGAGCGTGAGCATAATGATCAAGCATTACCCTCAAAACGCATATTGTGCTGATTTTTTTCGGGTGGTAGATTTCTTGAAGCAACATGGGGCGTATGGCTTTAATAGAAATTGGCACTGGGCAAGGTGGGAGTGGCTTTTAGGTCATTCAAATCTTGACAAAGCGACGTTATCGCAAATCGGTATCTTTGAGGAGGACGGCACGATTGTTGGCATTGCAACGCATGATATGAGACCAGGAGAGGCCTACATTATTTGCAATCCTGATTTTCAACACATAAAGCCTGAAATGGTAAAATATGTAGAAGAAAACCTAACGAATAATGGGGAATCTGGCATCTACATCAATGCTAAGGATGAAGTTCTGATTGATTGCGTTAAAGCTAGTGGATATAGAGTTTGCGATCAAAAAGAATATGTGCTTGCACTGGATGCAGAAAAGGCAAATTGCCTTATGCCCTTGATAGCAGTTTTTCAATTACAGATTATTCTTGCAGCAAAGACCTAAACAAGTATTACCGTGTCATTTGGAAAGGCTTTGACCATGAAGGACTTCCACCCTTTATTACAGAAGGGGATGTCGTTGATAAGCCACATGAAAACCCTGACCTTGCTGTATTTGTTATAGCGCCAGATGGCGAATACGCTGCTCACTGCGGAACATGGTATCTTTCCGGGACGAAGGAAGCGTATATTGAACCGGTTGTCACCGTTCCAGAGTATCGAAGGCGCGGGTTAGGGAAAGTAGCGGTATATGAAAGCATATCCCGGTGCATTGAAATGGGGGCACAGACAGCCCTTGTCATATCGAATCAACAATTCTATCACAAGATTGGATTTGAAGAGTGTTCCGTTCACTCGTTATGGAAAAAGAACGTGAACCCCTCAGTATATGCATAATGCGGAGATGTAATTTATATAAGTTAGTTGCAGAAGGTAAACATGGGCATGAATATCACGATCAAACCGCTCACGCCGCAGCTTGCCGCCGATTACTTCGATTTCTTTGAACATCGGGCGTTTACAGACAACTCCCCATACCGGTGTTATTGTCAGGTTTATCAAATGACAAAAGAGCAGGCAAATGCAGCGCTTGACATGGCTGACGGGGCTGATATGGGTCGCGTGTCTCGTAATGCCGCCGCACAACAGATTGATTCGGGCGCGCTGCGGGGATATCTTGCTTTCGTGGACGGCGTTGCAATCGGCTGGTGCAACGCGAATGACAAAGCGAACTTTCCTATCGAGTCGTGCAATGGTGCGCGTTTCCACGCGCAGGCTGAAAAGCGTGAAAAAGCCGTGGTGTGTTTTGAGATTGCCCCGGAATATCGTGGAAAAGGCGTCGCCACCGCGCTTTTGCAGCGCGTGATTGTCGATGCGAAATCCGAGGGTTATATCGCTGTCGAAGGTTTTCCCGTTGTGCGCGATGAGCGATTTGAATGGGATTGCACCGGCCCCCTCCGATTGTATGAGAAGGCTGGATTTATCAAAGTTGCTGAACAAGAAAATACTATGGTTATGAGGAAAGAGTTGAAATAATACCGGTGGCCATGCGGCGGCATAGTTCATCACATGGCCAACTGGGTTGCATTTTTGAGGTTCATCATCAGAGGTGGTTCTGTTTTTGTTGCCGGTAGGGTTGCTTTCGGATATTTTGTTCATTTTTTGAGATCATATAATGCCTATAATGCGAAGATAAACAGGGCTTGGCTAAAAGTTGTTTCTACTTCCTCTGTAGCGGAATTTCACTGCCAAGCTCGAGTACATGCAGTGCACACACCGTCTGAAGCCGGAGGCAAGTGCCTCCGGCTTAATTGGATGTATGATAAGCTGTTTCCAATACCCTTATGCCAGCACCTTTTCCAGGCATTCTACGGCCTGTTCCTCCAGAAGCATTCGCCGCAAAACCTGTGCTGCGAGGATGCTCCGCACATCAGGGTCGCGGAAGCGCTCCTGGCCATCTTCAAACAGCCCAAGCCGATGCCAAAGCGGGTTCGGATCTTCGGCTACCCGGCGGTAAAGCGCGGCTGCCCTCTGCAGTTCCATCGCCCACTCGGGTACCTCGGCGGCCACCCGCTCGCAGAAACGCGCTGCGCTGGAACGTTCACAAACCATCAGAAACGGGTCGCAGAACATTCCGAACCGCCCGGTTATATCAGCCGAGAAATCCGCGTTGCCGCCCTCTTTTCCAACAAAGTTCATGTCTCCGTCGCCGGCCAGCACCGTTTGGTACTCCTCCTCGTCACGCAGCAGTTGGTCAGCCCAAGCGCGATATGCATCAAGGCCGTTGATCCTGTCCGGTGTTGTGCGTTTTCGGGCCAACTCGACTGCCCGCTTTAGGATGTCCTTATAAAGCGCTCTATCAGGTATCACAGACTTACGGCTGCGCAACAGGAAATAGGCCGGTGTGTTGTTATACCACCCGCGCTTACGAAAGCTACCACCTGGCTCTATTTCCAAGCCCTCCTCCTGTGCATGTTCCTGAAAGTAATTGTAGCCCACCAGTGCCTTGCCATCCTCGTCGTAACCGGTTACAATGCAACACTCCGGCGGGCCAATGACGCCCAGCGCCAGCACCGGCAGCCCCTGATCAATGGATGTGGTAATATCCTGCCAGGCCTCTTCCTCGTTGCGCAGGCGGCACCCACGAAAGCCAGTCACTCCCCAGCTCACCTTGGAGTCACGGCATAGGCAAATCTCGGCGGAACAGCCCGTTGCCTCAAAAGCCAGTCGCATCGGCGCGAAAGCATCTTCGTACACATGGCATAAGTCTGCATTGTCCGGATACCAACCCCGCTTCCACAGCATCCGAAAGGCCGCACCGGAAGCCGCTGCCACAAAAGGATAGTCCAGTGAAGGTTCCATCCCCATCGCAGCCAGCGCCGCGCTGAAGCTACCGCAGAACTGCGTGAGCATCGGCGTGCCATCCGCCGCCGAATAACCGATTTTTTGTATACCATCCAACACACGGCGGCGAAATTCATCGCCGGAATTCTTGGCTTTATAGTCCATCAATACCATCCACTCTTTCTTCAATTTCTTTCTGAGTGCATACAGGCGGTTGTTCACCTTTGTTTCAGAAAGCCCGAGGAACGAAGCAATCTGCCGCTGTGTCAGCTCCTCAAAATAGTAAAGCACCAGCACCGAACGGTCCTCCTCTCCAAGTCTATTAAGAGAGTGCCACAACGTTTCGCGTAGTTCCGTCTCCTGCGCGCTATCATCAGTCAGTGCAGCTTCCGCAATCTCCATAGAGTCTTCAAGGCTAACAGACTGTAGTTTCTGGCTGCGCCGCTTGCGCAGGCAGGTATAGCGCAATATAGTCTTGAACCACGACGGGAATGCTGAAGGGTTCTGCAACCGCGCTATACTCCTGAGCGCTTGCACGAAAGCCTCTTGCGCCAGATCCTCGGCCTCATGATAATCACCAACCATGGACCACGCGTAACCCACGGCCATGTCCTGGAAGCGGCTCACCAGCTCCTCCACCGCCTGCTCGTTTCCTTGGAGTACAAGCTCCACTATATTCCTTATGTCTTGCATGGCTGCCGCCCCCTTGAGGTATTTCGATGCATCTTTATATACAGTGTATGGAAAGGTGACTTTTCTTTAATTTATTACGTAATAATTCAAACTGGGTCTTTTGATGGTTTCGTCACAAGCAACAAACCAACTACAGAATTCATAAGTATTCATCACCAACATTATATAATAGCTGTGCCCTTTGCTGATCGAAGTAATAAAAGAATTATTTGTCTTTAGAAGTTTTAGGAGCATTATGAGCATAATGCGAAATTGCTAATTCCAATTCACCAACCAGTGAACACACCCACTACTGTTTAAAGAACAAGCCCGCCGGCATTCCGGCGGGCTCGCTTCATCTTCCATCCAATCGTATCAAAACATCATACTGCTGTCATCCGGCTGGTAGAAATGCCGGAGCATGGGGTCGCTCTCATCGTTGGGCCGCTCAATCTTGGGCGGCGTGTCGTTCCATTTGATATATGCCTTGTAAAACGTGGAATAATCGCTGAACCCGGAGCGGGCGGCGGCTTCCTTGATCATCACGCCTTCGTGCAGCAGGTGCCGGGCGTGGATCAGCCGCTTGGTGGTCACATAGTGCCACAGCGTGACGCCGGTGGCCTGCTTGATGATCCGGTCAAACTGCGAGCGGGAGATGTATAGCCCCGCGGCGATTTCATCAGGGTCCAGATGGCCGGTGAAGCGCTCGTTGATCTGGTTGATGATCTTTTGGGTGAGCTCGGGGCGGGTGTCACAGGTGGCAACAGCCGCCGGGTCATACGCGCGGTGGATCTCGCTCAAGGCCATCGTGAGCGCGCCCATCACCGCGATGCGCCGCATATACACATCGGGCACCTGCACGATGCTCTGGAAGCAGCTGCGCAGCAGCGCGGAGTTGATCCGGCTGCCGCGGATGAGGTTGTTCACCCCCAGGGGCCGGTCGGCAAACGGGCGGATCATGCGGTATTGGGGGTCAAACACATAGAAATAGTGCAGGCTGAAATAGGCTTTGCTGTATTCACAGGGGTATTCGAGTATGGTGATCGCGTGAGACTCGGCATCCCGCACCAGCAGCACGTCTTCCGGCTCCATCGTGTATTCGGTGCCTTCCACCAAAACCTGCATTTTGCCTGTGTGGCAAAAGATGATGCCGTTGGCTTCAATGATGTAGGTGTGCGGTTTTTCCTCGGTCTGGCGCTCCAGCAAATCGTTCAGAAAAAAGACATAGCGGTCCTTGTATCCGTATCTGGCCAACAATGAACACCTCGCCTCTATGATATCAAAAACAGGGGGAACTGGCAATGTTCACGGCCTTTTCAATGTTTCCCGTTATAGGAATGAAAAGCGGGAAGATATCTGCAACATGCGTCGGATGGACGTTCAAAGATTGAGTTGATTATATAACTAACATATAATAATGCTGTTGCCGCGAGGCTTTGTTTGAGTACGGTTATGATTGATTGCCACCGTGTCCGTGCGAGAGGGCGCGTTTCAGAAATTTGATTCTGCGAACACAGGGAAGGGAGAATCACCATGCTTAGAGTTGTCACTGTTGAAAATGGCGTGATCAAGGGGTTGCCGGCGGCAGACCCCCGCATCACCAGCTTCAAGGGAATCCCCTTTGCAGCCCCGTCCATCGGGGAAAACCGTTGGAGGGCGCCGCAGCCGGCCAAGAATTGGGACGGCGTTTTCAAGGCGTTTGAGTTCGCCCCCATTTCCTTGCAGGCGCCTACCGGCGTGAACAAGGAAGATATCTACACCAGGGAATGGGCTGTGGATCCGGAGATCCCCATGGGGGAGGACTGCCTCCATCTGAACGTCTGGACGCCGGCCTGCGCCACCGACGAAAAGCTGCCGGTCTATGTGTGGTATTTCGGCGGCGGGCTGCAGGTGGGCAACACGGCCGAGATGGAGTTTGACGGCGAGCGTATCGCCCGCCGGGGCATCGTTGTGGTCACGATCAATTATCGCCTCAACGTGTTCGGCTTTTTGGCCCACCCGGATATCACCGCCGAGTCGCCGGACGCGCCCACCAACTTCGGCCATCTGGACCAGAAGTTTGGCACCGAATGGGTGAAGCGCAACATCGCTGCTTTCGGTGGCGACCCCGATAACATCACCATCGGCGGGCAGTCCGCCGGCGGCGCCAGCGTGATGTATATGCTCACCTCACCGCAGACCGAGGGCCTTTTCCAAAAGGCGATTGTGGAAAGCGGCATCTTCACCAAGGTGTATCCCAACCACCGTGCGCCCAGCACTCGCACGCTGGCAGAGGCCGAGCAGGATGGCATCAAGTTCTTTGAGCGCCTGGGCGTTTCCACATTGGCCGAGGCCCGCAAGCTGGACAGCCGCTTTGTGCTCCAGAAGGCGCTGGAGAGCAGGGGCCACTGGGGCTCCATTTTGGATGACCGGTTTATCACCGGCTATTCCTTTGAGCGGTTTCTGGAAAACAAGCGCTGGAAGGTGCCCGTGATGATGGGCCATACCTCCGACGAGTTCTATGTGGATCCGAAGGCCGCCACAGCCGAGGAGTTCCGCGCTTCCGCAGAGAAGATGTTTGGCAGCGACGCCGATCAGTTTATGAAGCTTTGCGCCGCCGGCACCGTGGAGGAGATGAACAAAAAGGCATCGATCCGCGGCCTGGAGTATGCCATCCGCATCGCCGCGCAGGCCAACACCGACACCGGAGCCGGCACGCCCTTCTACTACTACAACTTTGATCCGGAGATCCCCGGTTGGGACAACCCCGGCACTTTCCACTCGGTGGACCTCTGGTTCTTCTTTGAAAACCTGGCCAAGTGCTGGCGGCCCTTCGTGGGCAAGCACTACGACCTGGCCCGCCAGATGTGCAACTACTGGGCCAACTTCATCCGCACCGGCGACCCCAACGGCAATGACTCCACCGGCGAGCCCATGCCCCAATGGGATCCCTATACGACGGAAGCGCCTTATGGCATGGTGTTTGCAGATAAAGCGGAGTTTGCCCGCGAGCAGCCCAGCGACGTCATGGGCTTCCTGGTCGGGCAATACTTCAAGCAGAAGTAAGACCGGCCTTCCTCAAACCGTGGTTTCGGAACAACTGTTCCACCAACTATAAGACAAAGGAGAATGAACATGTCGCGACTTGCCAAGATTATGGTGCCCTTCCAGTTCAAATACGGCGCGATGCCGCTGGAACTGCGCAAGAAGATCCTGCCGGAGCGCAGTGTGTGCAGCCTGGCCCCGTCGAAGGATTGGGCGGACATCATCAGCACCGGCAACGGCTTCCAGCGCATTGACATCATGGGCGATCCCTACAACGAGGAGTTCACCTTCACGCAGGAAGCGCTCTATACCCCCCAATGGGCCAAGGCGCCCGAACCGCCGGACCTCACCGGTGTGATGCCCCAGGTGCGCAAGCTCCTGCTGGAGGGCAAGCTCGAAGAAGCGGGCGACCTGGTGCACAAGGCACAGATGGACGCCGGTTTCGGCCCCATCATGAATAAGTGGAATGACAACATCGTGCCGCCCTCCAGCCTGCACCTCAACAGGGCGTTCTGGCTGGATGTCAAGCAGCCCGAAGCAGGCGCGACCAAGAACTACCTGCGCTGGCTGGATATGATGAACGGCAAGGTGACCGTGCAGTGGGAAAACGGCAATGGCGCTTTCTCCCGCGAGCTGTTTGCCGCCTATAAGGGCGACGTGGTGGTGCAGCGCTTCAACGCCCCCAAGGGCAAGCTGGATGCCGAGATCATCATCACACTGCCCGGCGAAAAGACCGGCATGTTTGCCAGGATGAACAAGCTGGACAATTGCTCCCACGAGCTGGAGATCTCCGAGGATCTGATCACGCTGAAGTGGGCCTACAACCCCGATTTCGGCCAGAAGGGCTATGTGTCCGTGATCCGCTTCATCCGAAAGGGCGGCAAGACCGAGCGCCTGGAGAAGGGCATCCGCGTCTCCGGTGCTGACAGCTTGATGATCCTTTCCAAGACCGTCAAGTTTGAAGGCGAGTTCACCTTTGCCTGCGCCAAGCCCGTTGTGGACGAAGTGCTGGCGATGGACCCCGATTTCAATGGCTTGCTGGCTTATAACCAGGAATACATGGGCTCCCGCATGGGCCGCTCCCGCCTGATGATGGGCGACAAGGCTGACTTCGCACTGTCTGCCGAGGAGCTGATCAACCGCAACTGCGCCGATGTGGAGCTCGATGGCATGCTGATGGACAAGCTCTATGACATGGGCCGTTTCTATCAGATCATGGACACCGGCAACATCCCGCCGATGTGGGGCCAGCACAACATCAACACCAACCTGCAGGTGTGCGCCGGCAACAACACGGGCCTCTTTGACGAGATGGATGTGTACTTCAAGTATTATGAGACCAAGTTTGAAGACTTCCGCATCAACGCCAAGAAGCTCTTCGGCGCCCGCGGCCTGCTGTGCAGCGTGCACTGCGACTACGATTCGGGCCTGTTCTACCACTTCAGCAAGACTTATCCGCACTATGCGTGGACTGGCTGCCTGGGCTGGATCTACAACGAGCTGTGGGGCTACTGGCTGGTCACCGGCGACCGTGAATTCCTGAAGAACCGCCTGGTGCCCGCGCTCAAGGAAATGGCACTGTTCTTTGAGGACTACGCCTGCGACCATGGCCCCGACGGCAAGGTGATCTTCTATCCGTCCTTCTCACCGGAAGACCCCACGCCGAACCCGGACTTCGGCACTGTGACCTGCAAAGACCACAGCCCCACCCGCATCAACTCGGTGATGGACATCGCCATCGCCCGCGAAGTGATTGACAACCTCATCGACGCCTGCAACACGCTGGGCATCGAGCAGGAAAACATCGCCCACTGGGAAGCCCAGCGCGAGGCGCTGCCGAACTACCAGTTGGACGAGGGCGGCGCGCTCAAGGAGTGGTCCTGGCCCACGATCGAGGAAAACTACAATCACCGCCATGTGTCCCACCACTACGATGTGTGGCCGGGCCGCGCGGTCACCTGGGAAAAGGAGCCGGAGCTGGCGCAGGCGATCAAGCTTTCCAACCGCAAGCGCGGCCAGCAGGATGACTCCGCCCACGGCATCATCCACCGCTGCCTGTCTGCCATCCGCCTGAAGGATACCGATGAGATGATGCAGAACCTGTCGCAGCTCATCGAGCACGGCTTTGTCACCCCCACGCTGCAGACAAGGCACTTCCCCTACAAGGGCCAGTTCCCCGACCTGCAGGGCGGCATGCCGGCGATCCTTATTGAGATGTGCATTTTCTCCGAGCCCGGCACCGTCGAGTTCCTGCCCTCGCTGCCCCGGTCCATTGACAAGGGCGCCATCGAGGGCGTGTGGCTCTACACCTGGGCCAAGCTAGAACGCATGGACTGGACGGCCAACGGCCTGAAAGCCACGCTCACCTCCAACCAGGCCCAGACGCTCACGCTGCGCTGCCGCAAGGCCATGAAGGCGTTCCGTGTGAACGGCAAGGCCATGGCGGTCAACGGTGACCACATTGAGTATGCGTTCAAGGCCGGCGAGAAGATCGAGGTTGAAATCGAGTTCTAAGCCACCATCCCAACCCAACAAAACAAGCCGCCGGGTTTCGCCCGGCGGCTTTGTTCGTTAAGCGAATATATCCCCCCTGGCCTCTGATGAGGCCATCCCCCCTTAGTCGCCGATACGATCGTATCGGCTAAGGGAGGGTAAAGATTTCATGTGGTCAGGCTGTCCTCCCCACCCTCCCTTAAGCAGGCATATCATGCCTGCGGCTAAGGGGGGATGCCGCCACAGCGGCAGGGGGGATCTTGAACTTGTGAACTAAAAGCAAACGTTGAATCAAAGAAGTTAGGATCATATCTAGTCGTGAAGAACTCCTTCCGCCCTCTGCGGAGGGCACCTCCCTCAAGAGGGAGGTAAGGAGATGAGGGGTTTATGGCTTCATTGTCTCCTTTATAGAGGAATGTGTTTTGGTTAACATAAATTACCAAAAACCGCCGGGCTGCCCCGGCGGCTTTGTTCGTGAAACAGCTTGTTTCTACATTGATACTTCCACAGCCTGCCCCGGCGACCGCTTCTTCATCTTCGCCGCCGCCCACAGGAGCGCCAGGCAGATCGCGACGAACACTGCGATCATCGCCATCGGCAGCCTTGTGCCAATGTCCGGCAGGTCGGAGAGCACGCCGCCCAGCCACATGGCCGGCGCGGAGATCGCCACCGTGAGCACCGTCACCAGTGACAGCAGCTGAGCCCGCTCGTTGTCCGGCATGGCGTTGGCCATGGAGGTATCCACCAGCATGGCAGAGACCACCGACCCCGCAGCAGAAAGCACGGTGCTCAGGATCAGCAGCGGCATGGAGTTGGCTGGTGCCACGACCAGGATCAATGAGCTGATGGCCAGTGTGCTCAGGCTGACCACCAGCGCCTTTTCTGTGGAGAGCGTGCGGAGCTTGCGCAGCAGGAGGAATTGTGCCAGCAGCATCACGGCCCCTGTCACGAAATTCAATGTGCCGATGATCTGGTCTGCAAACCCCATTCCGTGCACCACGGTGATTGGCATAAAGGTTGCTTTCAGTTGGATCTGCACGTAATACAGTGTCCGCATCAGGATGCTGATCAGCAGCAAAGGGCTGGAAACAATCAGCTTCAGGATGGGCAGGTAGCCCTTCAGTGCCGCCAGAGGTGATTCGCCTTTGGCAACTTTTTGCTGCTCCACCCCCACTGGCAGCTCCCGCATCATGCCATAGCGGATGATCACGGCGATGGTCAGCACCACCGAGGATCCGATCAGCACCCAGCGCATCGCAGGCACCAAGCCGAATGGCCCGATCAGCAGGTTCATGAGCGGCGTTACAAATGTCGTGAGGGTCTGCACAATGCTGATCCACCAGAAGATGTTCACCCGGTGCTCCGGTGGTGTGCCTTCGCTCAGCACGCAGTTCCACGCCACGCCGCTCAGGCGCATGAAGGATTTTGCGCAGGCGGCGATGATGAACCACACCACATTCTGGGAAAGGCCCCAGAGCAGGCTGGCCAGCACCCAGCAGAGCATGTCGCCCACTGCGTTGGCAAGGCGGCGCCCCATCCGGTTGGTGAGCCAACCGGCAAAGATGGCCACCACAACGCCGAAGACCATGCCGATGGCGTTGATCTGCCCCACCTGCTCGTTGGTGCAGCCCACCGCGAGCATATAGAGCGTTACATAGGGCGTAAAGAGATTGCCCAGCACGGACCAGATCGGTTGGGTCAGCAATCCGGCACGCGCATTGCCCTGCACGTGCCGGAAGGAGTCTTTGATGCTGCCTGTAAATGAGAGGATTGCGTTTTTCATAAAAGCTCCATGGTTTTATCAGGAATCAGGCCGCCAGCGGCCATCTACTGTCAGGGCACCAGCCTGTAAGCCTTGCCGCCCTGCGCCGCAAAGGAGAACCCGATTGCTGTTTTCTCCACCGGCACCGCGGCTCCGTCGCAGGTGACCCGCAGCGTGGCGCCGACCACTTCCACCGGGCCGTCAAATCGCGGCGTGACGGTGGCTTCGGCCAGCTTGCCGGCCTTCCAGGCCAGGTCCACACCGATGCTGCCACGGGCCCGCAGGCCCTTGGCGCTGCCGTCTTTCCAGGAGGGGGGCAGCGCCGGCAGCAGGTGCAGAGCCAGGTGGCTTTGCATCAGGCACTCGGCGATGCCAGCCGCAGCGCCCAGGTTGCCGTCAATCTGGAAAACCCGGCGGCCGTTGAAGAAGTTGCGGGCGGAGGACCGGCCGATCATCTTGCTGATTGCGGCGTCTGCAAGCGTGCCGTCCAACTGCCTGGCGTAGATGTTGATGTACCACGCGAGCGGCCAGCCGCCCACACCGGCGCCGTTTTGCACGCGGATCTCCAGCGACTTGCGCACGGCATCCATCAGCTCCGGCGTGTCGCGCCAGTTGATCGCGCTGCCGGGGTAACAGGCATAGAGGTGCGAAATGTGGCTCATGCCCGGCGTGAGCTCGGGGTATTCCTTGTCCCACTCCAGCAGCTGGCCCTTGGAGCCGATCTGGTCCTTGGGCAGTTTTTCCGCGATGGCGGCGTATTTTGCAGACTGGTCGGTGTCCACACCGAGCAGCTTCTGCGTCTCGATGAGCACCGCGAAGAACTCCCGCAGGATCTGGTTGTCCATGGCCGGGGCCGCGCACACAGGTGTGTCGTATCCGTCGGGCAGCAGGTAGCGGTTTTCAGGCGAGATGGAGGGGCAGGTGATCAGCTTGCCATCCACATCCATCAGGAAGTCCTCATAGAAGAGCGCCATGTCGCGCATCACCGGATACATCCGGCGGAGGATGCCCAGGTCTTTGGTATACAGGTAGTGCTCCCAGATGTGCATCGCCAGCCAGGCGCTGCCGGTCACCCAGGGCATCGCGGCCATATACCAGTCCTGCGGGGCGCAGTCGCCGTAATAGTCGGTGTTGTGGTGGCACACCATGCCGCGCATGCCATACATCACGCGGGCGGTCTCGCGGCCCTTTTCCTGCATGATTTCCAGCAGGTCCATCAGCGGCATGTGGAGCTCGGATAGGTTGCCCATCTCTACCGGCCAGTAGTTCATCTGCAGGTTGATGTTGATCGTGTATTTGCTGTCCCACATCGGGGAGAAGTCGGCGCACCAGATGCCCTGCAGGTTCAGCGCCGAGCTGCCCTCGCGGCCGCCGGCCACGATGAGGTAGCGGCCAAACTGGAAATAGAGCGCTGCAAGAGCCGGATCGCTGGCGCCGTTTTTCACGGCTTCGATTCTCTTGTCGGTGGGCAGGTCTGGGGCGGGGCCCAGGTCCAGCTCGCAGCGGCCCATCAGCGCAGAGAAATCGGCGATATGCTCGGCCTTCAGCGCGTCAAAGCCCTTCTGCACCGCTTCATCCAGCCGCTTCATCACATCGGCAGCGGGGTCGTCGGAGCGGTTGGAGGTGGAGGAGGCCAAATAGAGCACCACTTCGCTGGCATTGCGCGCCAGCAGCTGGGTGACCGGGTTTTTAAGTTCGCCGTCGCAGAGCACCCGCACCGCTGTGGCAAACTCGATCTCGGAGTCATGGCCGCGCATTAGGATTGTGCGGTCGTCCACGGTGCGGATGGAGTCGGCGATGGGGGCGGGCCAGCCGCCGCCGCTCACCCGCCTGCCGGGCCGGCGATCATCCATCGCGACGGCGTCGGAAATGGCGATGCGGTTCATCATCACATCCAGGTTGATCGCGCCGGGCTTGCCGCTGGTCAGGCGGATGCACAGCACCTGCGCCGGGTGGCTTGCAAACATCTCCCGGTGGTATTGCACGCCGGCTTGCGTGTGGCGGATGTTCAGCACGCCCGTCATCAGATCAAGGTCCGAGGCATAACTCTCTGCGCCGTCGCTGTTGGGTAGCGAGCCGATGGCAAAGGGCAGGTGCTGGTTCAGCGCCAGGTCCAGCTCACCCAGGTGGGTGTAATGCCGCATGCAGCCGGGCGTTCCAGCCATATATTGCAGGATCATTTCCTCGGCGTGGTAAATGTCACCCTCCAGCACCAACCGCCGGATCTCCGGCAGTTTTTCCCGCAGGGAGGGGTTGTTGCGATCCATGAATGCGCCATACCACAGGGAATCGTCGTTGAGTTGAACCCGCTCCAGGTTGGTGTGGCCGTAGACCATCGCGCCCAGCCTGCCATTGCCCAGCGGGATTGCGTCTCCCCAGGCGTCGGAGGGTGAGCTGTAGCGAAGGTGGAATGGGTGATCCATGATGTGCACCTCCATAAAACATGTTGTATACCGGAAACAGCATTTTTATTATACCACATGTATGCAAATAATTAGTGATCTAATTTTTTTTATTTCATTTGCAGAGCGCGATCTGGGTGCGGTATAATGTGCAAGGTGTAACGTTTCGGTTTTGAACCCTGATGGTCAGATTCGAGAAGGAGCAGAGCAGATGATCGAACAATTCAAATTGTGTGCCCAAGGCGTTGAATTCCGTGTGAAAGACATGCTGGTTCGGGTTGACGTGTATTCCGGCAGCATTTTCCGTGTGGTCTGCACCGGCAACGAGTCCTTTGCCCCAGACCGCAGCCTGGTGGTGACAATGCCACGGCCTGAGTCGGCGGCCTTTGAGGTGGAGGAGCTTTCCGGCTGTGTCCGCGTGCGCACGGCCAGCCTGATGTGCGACATATCCCGCAAAACCGGCGCGTTCACCTGGCGCGATGGTCAGGGGAACCTGCTCACCAAGGAGCCGGCCAAGGGCGGCAAGACGCTCAACCGCGTCGATGTGGTCAAAACCGATTTTAATGCCGATGCCGAGGTGCGGCTGGAAGACAATGTGGATGGTGTGAAGGCCAGGGCCGAGGGTGTCCGGCGGGTGGACCGGCAGGCCTGGCAGACCAAGCTGGAGTTTGTGTGGAAGCCGGACGAGGCGCTCTATGGCCTGGGCTCCCATGAGGAGGGCGTGTTCAACCTGCGGGGCACGATGCAGTATCTCTACCAGGAAAACATGAAGGCCACCGTGCCGGTGCTGCTTTCCACTGAGGGCTACGGCGTGCTGATGGATTGCTGCTCACTGATGACATTCCACGACGACCTGTTTGGTTCCTACCTCTGGGCCGATGTGGAAGACCAGATGGACTATTACTTCATCGCCGGGCCCAATTACGACGCCGTGCTCAAGGGCCTCCGCGCCCTCACCGGCAAGGCCCCGATGCTCCCAATGGCAGCGCTGGGCTATGTGCAGTCCAAGGAGCGCTACAAGACGGCGGACGAGCTGATTGAGATCGCCGAGGAATACCGCCGCCGCCACCTGCCGCTGGATGTGATCGTGCTGGACTGGCAGTCCTGGCCGGGCAACCAGTGGGGCCAAAAAACCTTTGACCCCGCCCGCTTCCCCGATCCGGAGGCCATGACCAGGAGGCTGCATGAGCTCAATGTGAAGATGATGATCTCCATCTGGCCCAACATGAGCGAGGGCGGTGCCAACCACGCCGAAATGCTGGAGCGTGGCTTCTTGCTGGGCAACCGCTCCACCTATGATGCCTTCAACCCCGACGCCCGGGCGCTCTACTGGAAACAGGCCAACGAGGGGCTTTTCAGCCGCGGTGTGGATGCCTGGTGGTGCGACTGCTCCGAGCCCTTTGAGGCCGACTGGAAGGGCAAGGTGAAGCCCGAGCCGGAAGAGCGCCTCAACATCAATGTGTCGGAAAGCAAGAAGTATCTGGATCCGGAGTTCATCAATGCCTACTCGCTGCTGCACTCCCAGGGCATCTACGAAGGCCAGCGGAAGGCTTCCTCCGATAAGCGTGTTCTGAATCTGACCCGCTCCTGTTACGCCGGCCAGCATCGTTATGCCACGATCACCTGGTCCGGCGACATCTCCGCCAACTGGGACACGCTGGAAAAGCAGGTGCCCGCCGCGCTCAATTTCTGCGTGACCGGCGAGCCCTACTGGACCACCGACATCGGCGCGTTCTTTGTTTCTTCCGGCGGCTCGCTGCATAACCCGAAGTTCCCCATCCCATGGTTCATGTCCGGCGAGTATGACAAAGGCTGTGAAGACCTGGGCTATCGGGAGCTCTTCACCCGCTGGTTCCAGTTCGCCGCGTTCCTGCCCATGTTCCGCGCTCATGGCACCGGCACGCCCCGCGAGGTGTGGCGGTTCGGCGAGCCGGGCACGATGTTCTACGACGCGCTGGAAAAGATGCTGCGGCTGCGCTACCGCCTGATGCCCTATATCTACTCCCTTGCGGGCCAGGTGACCCATCAGGACGGCACCATCCTGCGTGTGCCGGCGCTGGAGTTTGCAGACAAGGCCCTGCGCAACGTGAAAGACCAGATGCTCTTCGGGCCCTCTCTGCTGGCCTGCCCGGTGACCAGGCCCATGTACTTCAACGCCGGCTCCGAGCCCATCGAAGACGCGTCCATCACCAGGAGCGTCTATCTGCCCGCCGGGTGCGCCTGGTTTGACTTCTGGACCGGGGAAAGGCTGGAGGGTGGCCAGGCCATCGAGGCCGCCTGCCCCATTGACATCATCCCGCTGTATGTGAAGGCCGGGGCCGTCCTGCCCTTTGGGCCGGACATTGAGTATGCCGGGCAGGAAACCGGCGAGCCGCTGGAGATCCGCGTCTATCCCGGGGCCGATGGCAGCTTTGCTCTGTATCAGGATGAGGGAGACAACTACAACTACGAGCAGGGCAAGTTCGCCTGGATTAATCTTTCATGGGATGACCGGAAGAACACGCTGACCATCGGCGCCCGCGAAGGCTCCTTCCCCGGCATGAAGCAAACGCAGCCGCTGTTGATCCGCCGCATGGGCGGTGCGGAAAAAACCGTTGCGGTACAATACACCGGGTCGATCATAAAGGTAGAATTGTAGTTATTGTTATTGTAGGGGCGGCTCACGAGCCGCCCGCTGCATTTTGCTCTGTAGGGGCGGCGGGTCGCATTCATAGAATGGCTGGTCATGGCCTCTGGCCATTGCTCGCCTATGCAACCTAGCTGCTCGCATGCATCCTGGCTCATGAGCCGCCCGCTGCTCAGAACGATGACAAAGGGCAACCGGTCACACTCCGGTTGCCCTTTCCTGTTATACGCCTTCAACCTTCCTTCGGAATGACCGGCAGCACCAGCCGGGATGGGTGGCCGCTGTCGTGCAGGATGGTCTGCACGGCGAGCTTGGTTTGCCCGCCGATCTCACCCGGTTTGCCGCCGGTGTTCGGGTTGGGCTCGGCATCCGGAGTCAGGCTGCTTGTGATATCCAGGCGGATGCAGTGGCCTTTGGGCAGCACCATCGAGATGTTGCCGATGTCAAAGTGATACCGATATGCTTTTTCCGGCTCCAGAAGCTCTGCTTCGCAGCCGTTGCGGTAGCGGGCGCGGATGAGCTTCATAGCCAGGTTCAGCGCCCGGCCATCGGGGTGCACATCGCTCACCTTGCACACAAAGTCGGTGTCCACTGCGGAGC
>JAEZSE010000042.1 GCA_023421955.1 Bacillota bacterium | reverse complement strand
ACGTTGGAGTTTGGCAAGATATACAGCGGGAAAAAGCTCGACCTGATGGTTGAAACCGGTTTTGATGATGAAACGAATTCAAACGCTGGGTTATGGTGCCGGTGACGATTTGATCGCGATGTCTGTTAATATGGTGGCTGTTATCTGTTATACAGTCTTTGGCGGTTCCTAGAAGAGTCCAAGCAACCCGCTATTATCCTTCAACCATTTCTTCTTCGCTTCATAATCGGGCATGATCTCCCCCACCTTGGCCCAAAACGCCTTGCTGTGGTTCATATGCTCAATGTGCACAAGCTCATGCACCACCACATAATCAATCACATCAATTGGGGCCATCACAAGCCGCCAGGAGAAGTTGAGGCTCCCCCTGCTGCTGCAGGAACCCCAGCGCTTGCGGGCATCGGAAAGGCGGACGGAGCAATAACGGATGCCGGTGAGGTCGCGCCAGTATGCAAGCCTTTCCTTGAGAATGACGGTGGCTTGCTCACAATACCACCGGCGAAGGCGCTGCTCCGCCTTGGACAGCCAGGCCTTGGGGATAGCCAATGTACCGCCCACAGCCTCGATCCGCTTCGCGTGCTCGGAGATGGCGAGCATCAGCTTACGGCCCAAAAAGGGGAATTCCTCGCCGCTAGCGGGCTCAGAGGGCTTGTGCAGGGCGGCGCGGGTTCGCACCAAATCCAGCTTGTCAGTGATCCAACTCTGCTTTTGCAGCACAAAGCCGTCGATCTCCCGCTTGGGCATGCGCAATGGCGCGCGCACGACCAGCCGGGCGTCAGCGGTGATTTGGATGGAAAGGGTTTTTCGGTTGGAACGGATCAATTCATAGGCAGTGACTGGCATGGCAGGCCCCGATGATTTACTCCCCGCCATTATACCGCAGAAGCTCGCCCACTGTCACGAATGTGTAGCCTTTCGCTTGCAAGCCTTTGGCAATGCCCTTGATGGCTGCGACGGAGCTGCCTTCGCTGTCAACCATCACATGCAACAGGATGATGGAGCCGGGTTTTGCGTTTTCCACAACATATTTACTGATCGATTCCGCGCTTGCATTCACCTCCGGGATGGAGTTGGGCTCTAGATCCCACAGGATCGTCTTGCGGTTGTGGTTGTGCAGATACCAGGGCAGCAGCAGGAGCTTCTTGCCATAAGGCGGCCGGAACTGGATTTCATCTGAATATCCAGCGGCGCGGATTAACGAGTCGGTCTTCTCAATCTCCGAGGAAATGAAGGATGGGGTTTTGACAACCATGCGTTGATGAGAGTAGCTGTGGTTGCCGATCTCATGGCCGGCGGCGGCGATGGCGGCAGCTTCGTCCGGGAATTCCTCAATGGACCTTCCCACCAGGAAAAAGGTGGCCTTGACCCCGGCGGCGTCCAGCGCAGCCAGCACTTCACCGGTGCGCTCGGAGGGGCCGTCATCAAAGGTGAGCGCAACAACCTTTTCATTGGCCTCTACATGGTTCACAATTCCGCCAAAGAATTGAAATGTGCGCGATCGCGATATGGTGAATGCGCCAAAAAACAGCAGCGCCAATGCCGCCACTGCAATCAGCGGTGCCACAGCCCACCTTTTCCTGCGCAAGTCAATCACTCCAATGCTTTATGTGCCGGTTTATCTGATAGTATATCCCCTGGGGGAATCAATCCACACCCACAGCTAACGGCCCATCATGGCCCCTTTCCAGACCAAGCAATTCCGACACGAAAACCAGCTCCACGCCGTTGCGGTCAAACTCATCGAGCATGGAGGCGATAGCCTCGGCGGTAGGCTTGCCGCCCTCCACGCCCACATGGCCAATGGCGACAGCGTAGCCCGTTCTCATTGCGATCTCCTGCGCCTTTTTGAGTTGCTCCACAATATAGCTCTTCGGCCGTTGGCCATCCAGAAACACATTACGCTCAAGGAAAGGCACTTTGAACTCGTCGGCCACGGCCCTGATCACCGATTTCTCACCGGTGCGGCTGTCCACAAAGAAGAAGCCCTTGCCAGCAACTTCCTGCATCACAGAGCGCATCACCCGCTCATCGGCGCTGGCCCGGCTGCCCATGTGCACATTGGCGCCAGTGGCGTATGGCACATCCTCCAGCGCCATATGGGTGATTGAGCTGATTTTCACACTGTCCAGGCTGCACAGAATCGGGTTTTTGCCAAGCCATGAGGGAGCACCATGCATGGGCTCCATCGGCAGATGCACAATCACTTCATAACCTTTTTGGTGTGCGGCCTCGGCGTCCTGCCTGGTGAACTCACAAAAAGGCATCACCGCCATGGTTAGGTGCCGGTCGATGGTTAGCATCTCCTTGACACCCTCCCGGCTCTGTCCGAAATCGTCGATGATAATGGCAAGCCGGGGATGATCCTCCGTGGCCTGGGCCATCGCCGGCACTCCGCTCATCGGCGCGGCATACCAGATCGTCTTGTCATAGCCGCCCTCGCCGCCATGCAGCGGCTTTGGCACGAGAATGGCAGCAAGCACTGCCACCAGAAGTATGGAGATTAAAGCCACAACGTGGGTAGGAGTCACGTTGAACACAAGCACATGTTTTTCGCGCAACCACGCTCACCGCCCGTCCATGGATGTATAGATGTATATGGGGCGGCGGGTGTAGTTATTCGTTATATCCACACAAATAGAGTAAATGTTGTAAAGGGTTGATAAACAGGCCGGGACTGAACCCGGCCCCTACTGGCGAAAATGCCTCTGGTTTCATAGGCAATAGTGATCTACTCCGTTTTGGCTTCCGCAGCAGCCCGGCCAAAGCCTTTGAGCTCTGTGCGGGTGTTTTCCAGATTGTTGCCGGTGAATAGATCCGTGATTGGATAAATTGTCTTCTGTAGCTGCGCTGCGGCGATCTCAAACTGGGTCTCCAGCTTATTGCCATGGCGCCAGTAGTCAGTGTCCTGCTCATCGTGG
Source organism: Bacillota bacterium (assembly GCA_023421955.1). GTDB lineage: Bacteria > Bacillota > Clostridia > Christensenellales > UMGS416 > JAEYRA01. The sequence continues at coordinate 124,809 of JAEZSE010000042.1, read as the reverse complement.
GTGAGCTTGCCGCCCTTTCGCACGATGTGGCGCACCAAACGAAGCATGCTGTGCCACTCCTCGGGGAACTGGGTGGACGCCAAATGGATGTAGAGCTGCCCTTTCTCCAGGTTCAGGCTCACCAGCAGGTCGCGGTTTTCAAACACCATCACAAAGTAGCCGGACCGGGCGCGGTTGAACTCATAACTGACCAGGTCAAACCCGAAGTCCTCAGCCAAAAAGCCAAAGCCATCCACGGCTTTGATGAGCATCGACATCGATTCCTTCATGGGGCACCTCCGGCTGATATCCACATATTACTATAATACCTCCATTCCTCTTTTTCAACAGCAACCGCCCATCTTCGCCACCCCGCTGTTGTTGACCGTCCGAAGCATTGTGTTATAATATGGAATCACCAACGCCGGGGATCGGCGTTTTGGAGGAATCAATGCCAAGAACGCTGATTGTGGCGGAAAAGCCATCGGTGGGCTCCGACATCGCAAGGGTGCTGGGCTGCCGGGACAGGAAAAAGGGTTACATCGAGGGCGATGGCTACATCATCACATGGGCCATCGGCCATCTGGTCACCCTATGCTCGCCGGAGGAAATGGACGAGGCTCTGAAAAACTGGAGCTTCGACACACTTCCCATCCTGCCGCAGGAGATGAAGCTCAAAGTGGTAGGCCGCACCCGCGAGCAGTTCGGCACCGTGAAGCGCCTGATGAACCTGCCGGAAGTAAGCGATATCGTGTGCGCGACAGACTCGGGCCGCGAGGGTGAGCTCATTTTCCGCTATATCTATCATATGGCCGGGTGTGACAAGCCCTTCCAGCGGTTGTGGATCAGTTCCATGACCGATGAGGCCATCCGCGAGGGATTTGCAAGCCTCAGGCCGGGCCAGGAATACGACCACCTCTATCAATCGGCCCGCTGCCGGGCCGAAGCCGACTGGCTGGTGGGCATGAACGGCAGCCGCGGCTACACACTGCAATATGACCGGCTGCTCTCCGTGGGTCGGGTGCAGACGCCCACGCTTGCCATCATGGTCAAACGGGAGCGGGAGATCCAAAACTTCGTGCCGGAGCAATACCAGGAGCTCTGGGCCACCTTCAATGGTTTCAAGGGCCGGTGGTTTGACGAAGCGGGTGAGGAAAAACCAAGCCGCATCCCCAAGGAAAAGCAGGAATGGGCCAGCAAATTTGCTGAAGAGCTGAAGGGCAAACCCTATGTGGTGGAGTCGATCGAGAAGGAGCAGAAGAGCTTCAAGCCGCCGCAGCTTTATGATTTGACAGAGCTGCAGCGCGACGCCAACCGCGCATTCGGCTGGCCGGCCTCCAAAACGCTGGAGGTCGCCCAAGCGTTGTATGAGAAGCGCAAGCTCATCACCTACCCCCGCACTGACAGCCGGTATTTGAGCCGCGATCTCTTCAAAACCCTGAAGAGCCGCCTGCAAAAGCTGGACCTGCCGCCATGGGCGGAGCATGTGAAGGTGGCGCTGGCTTCAGAGCGGAATCTCTTTGGCCGCGTGATCAACGACGCCCATGTGTCGGACCACCACGCGATCATCCCCACCGGCAAGGAGCTCGGCAAGACCCAGCTGGATGACGATGAGGCCAAGCTCTTTGACCGCATCGCCCGGCGGTTCATCGCGATCTTCTTCCCCGATCAAGAGGTAGAATTCCTCACAGTGACCACCAGGGCCGACGGCCAGCCATTTTTGACCAAGGGCAAAAACGTGCTCGTGCCCGGCTGGCAGGCGGTTTACGACACAAGCACCGCCGCCACTGAGGCGGATTCCGCGAAAAAGAAGAGCCGCACAAAGGCAAAGGAAGAAGAATTTGCAGACCTGCCAGCGCTCAATGAAGGCGACAGCGGCAAGGTGAAGGCTGCCAAGATCGAAGAAAAGCAAACCACGCCGCCCTCACGCTACACAGAAGCGTCGCTGCTCTCCGCAATGGAAAACGCCGGTCGCCTCATTGAGGACGAAGAGCTCAAGGAGCAAATGAAGGACAGCGGCCTGGGCACGCCGGCCACGCGGGCCGCCATCATTGAGCGGCTGATCTATGTGCGCTATGTGCGCCGCACCGGCAGGCTGCTGGCCCCCACGCCAAAGGGTATGGCCCTTGTGGAAGTGCTGTTGGGCGAGCTGGCCAGCCCTGAAATGACAGGCCGCTGGGAAAAGGAGCTGGCTGAGATTGGCCGGGGTGAAAAGGATCCTCAGGACTTCATGGAGGAGATCCGGCAGTTTGTGCGCAAGATCGTGGCCGCTTCCAAAATCAAGGTGGAGACCGCCAGTTTCCCGGAGGAAAAGCGCAAGGCTACCACCGGGCCAAAAGAGCCCATCGGCAACTGCCCGGTGTGCAACAGCTATTTGTATGAAAACTCCAAGACCTTCTATTGCAGCCGCTGGCGGGCCGGGTGCAAATTTAGCATCTGGAAGGACGCCGCCAGCAAAACCGGCGGGCCGGAAATCGACGAGAGCCTGGCCAAGAAGCTGCTGGAAGGCAAACCGCTGGTGGGCCACACCGGCACGCTGCAGCTTGTGAAGAAAGCCCCCTGGGTGGAGTGGCTGCCCATCGGCGGCGCGGCTCCGGCAGCAAAGGCCGCAGAAGAAGCGGCAGCGGAACCGGAGCCAAAGACGAAGGCTCGCAAACCTGCCGCAAAGAAGAAGGCAACAACCACGAAGAAGGCGTCCACTGCCAAGAAGAAGACAGGCGGCGAAGGCAAATGAGGCTTGATAAACTCTTGAGCTTCTGCGGCTTTGGCAGCCGCAACGAGGTGCGCAAACTGATGCGCCAGGGCCAGGTGACCGTGGACGGTGCTGAGGTGCGCGACCAGGCCACGCAGGTGAACCCGGAGACGCAGCGCGTTGAGGTGAACGGCGAAGCGGTGCTTTACCGTGAGCATGTCTACATCATGCTCAACAAGCCGGAAGGCGTGATCTCCGCCACCGGCGACCGCTGGCACGATACAGTGCTGGACCTGCTGGAAGGGGCTTATGCCGAGCGGGAGCTTTTCCCCGCAGGCAGGCTTGATCGTGACACCACGGGCCTGATGCTGCTCACCGACGACGGCGTGTTGGCTCATGACCTGCTCGCACCGAAAAAGCATGTGGAAAAGGTATATGAGACAGAGCTGGACATCGCTGCTGATGCAACCGATGTGGAAGCCTTCGCGGCAGGCATTGATCTGGGCGACTTCACCAGCAAACCAGCCAAACTCACAATCCTTGATGGCAACAGAGCCGAGGTGGCGCTCACCGAGGGCAAATTCCACCAGGTGAAGCGCATGTTTGAGGCGCGGGGCAAAACCGTAGTGAAGCTGCACCGCAAGAGCATGGGGCCGCTTGTGCTGGATGATAGCCTGAAGCCCGGCGATTGGCGGGAACTGACGGAAGAGGAAGTCAAAAAGCTGAAGGAACGATAAAAGCAGTGTCACCCGAAGAATGGGAGTGTTTTGATGGTGTACACCGATCAGTTTCTGGAGGAGCTCTCTCACTACATGCCGGAGTTGACCAGACGAAGCGATTTTGATGATTTTTGGAATCGCACGCTTGCGCAATCGGCGGCGGTGCCATTGAACCCCCAAGCGGAGCCTGTGGAATATACCACTATGACAGCCAGGGTTTATGACATCGTTTACGATGGGTTTGACGGCACACCAATCCATGGTTGGCTGATCGTGCCAGCATTTCTACATAAGGCCAAATTCCCATGCCTGATTCATTATCATGGGTTCACTGGCAACAGAGGAATGCCCTCGGATTTTCTCCAGTGGGTGTCTATGGGTGTGGCGGTTCTGACGGTGGATGTGCGGGCTCAATGCGGAAGCACCGGCAGCCGCGCTGCATACACCAGCGGTGTGACGCAGAGTGTGGTCTGCCAGGGCATTCTGGATCGGGATCAATACTACTTCCGCGCTGTCTATATGGATTGTGTGCGGGCACTGGATTTTGCCTGCTCCCGCCCGGAGGTGGATGCCAGCCGCCTGGTGATCGAGGGTGGCAGCCAGGGCGGAGCGCTCACAATGGCTGTGTGCGCACTCGATGGCCGGCCATGGCTGGCGATGGCAGATGTGCCCAGCAACAGCGATCTCGTCAGCCGTGTGGAGGGGGCATTCGGCTCTTTCTCGGCGGTCACGGATTATTTGAAAGCCTTCCCCGACCACACGGAGAAGGCATTGGAGACGCTTTCATATTTTGACACAATGAACATGGCGGACAAAATACACTGTGAAGTGCTGGCAAGCGTGGGCTTGAAAGACAATACTTGCCCGGCCAGGCTGTATTTTGCCACCTATAACCGCATCAATGCCCCTAAGGAGATCCGTCTCTATCCATTCAACGGCCATGAGGGAGGCTGCGGCACCCACAATGAAGTGAAGCTTCGATGGCTGTGGGAACGGTTGAAGTAGCTACTCCGCGCTCTCATGTTCCAAATACTCCTTGAACTTCTCAGCGATCTTTCGGTTGCCGGTGAAAAACTGGCACATCTTGCGCATGTTTTCCGCTGTCACGGCATCAATGTTGTGCTCAATCAATTCAGTCTGCGTCAGCACATCCCGCCCACCAGAGAGAAACCTCAGGAAATCCTCAATGGCGGCATGACGCGCCAGCAGGTATTCACCGATGGTCTTGCCGCCGTCAGTGAGACGGATGAGACCATAACGCTCATATTTCAGCATGCCCAGCTTACCAAGGCGCTGCACCATCTTTGAGGCAGAAGAGGCCTTCACATTCAAAAGCTCAGCAAGCGCATTCACCCGGATATAGCCATCCTGCCCGCTATGCCGGCAGATCATCTCCAAATAGTCCTCCATCGCCGGTGACAGCATCCTGGTCTGCTGCTCCAGCAGTTGGTACCCCCGCACTGTGTGGAATTCTCTGCCGTTATCCATTACCTCACGCCCCCGCCCCAAATCTGCCGATCAATCATATCTATTCGTTGGGCATTGCTTTTATGTAGCACAAGCATGTGATCTGCATTACAGAGTAAACCCTGCCAATATGCTAAATATAAGCCATCAGAAAAAAGGAAGGTGACCAATATGTTCCAACGCAAAGCCCTTCCCGCCAACCCAAACCGTGGGAAAAAATTCAACCACAGTAACCTGAAAGAGATCTACCTGGCAGGCGGCTGCTTCTGGGGCGTGGAGGCCTTCATGGCCCGCGTGCCCGGCGTGGCCGACGCCGTTTCCGGTTATGCCAATGGCAACACAGAAAACCCCACCTATGAGGATGTCTGCCGGAAGGATACCGGTCATGCAGAGACCGTGCATGTGACATATGACCCGTCCATCATCGGGCTGGACCATTTGCTTAGGGTATTCTTCCGTATTGTGGATCCGACCACGCTCAATTGCCAGAGAAATGATGTGGGCTCGCAATACCGCTCTGGCATCTACTACACCGATCCCAACGACAAAGCAGTGGCCGATGCCATCGTAGCGGAAGTGCAAAAGGGATACAATAAGCCCGTGGTCACCGAGGTGCTGCCGCTTAGGAACTTCACGACAGCCGAGGAGTACCACCAGGATTATCTGGACAAAAACCCCGGCGGCTATTGCCACGTGGACTTCTCGCTGCTGGCGGAATTAACTGGGAAGTGAATCCAATGAAACATAAAAAGCCCGATGACAAAGAGCTCCGACAGAAGCTGACAACCCTGCAATACGATGTGACGCAACGCAATGCCACAGAGCGGCCCTTCCAGAATGAATACTACAAGACCAACACGCCGGGCCTCTATGTGGACATCACCACCGGCGAGCCGCTTTTCACCTCGCTGGACAAGTTTGACTCCGGTTGCGGCTGGCCTGCCTTTACCAAGCCCATCGATGATAAGCTTGTCCGCGAAGTGGAAGACTGTTCGTTTGGCATGCGGCGTGTGGAAGTGCGAAGCAAAACCGGCGACGCGCACCTGGGTCATGTGTTTGAGGATGGGCCGCAGGAGCGCGGCGGGCTACGCTATTGCATCAACAGCGCAGCGCTGCGGTTTATCCCAGCGGAGGATTTGGAGAAGGAAGGGTATGGGGAGTACGGGAAGCTTTTTGGGAAATGACAATACCAAAGGGGCGGGTATGGAACCCCGCCCCTACCAAACGATATCGTCCATCACGAATCCGTGACAACTCCTCCATTCACATGCAGCACCTGCCCGGTCACATAGCCTGAATCATCACTGGCCAGATACACATAGGTCGGTGCCAGCTCAAAGGGCTGGGCGGCGCGCCCGAGAGGCGTGTCCTGCCCAAATTTGGCAACGTCTTCCGCGGATAAGCTGGAGGGAATGAGCGGCGTCCAAACCGGGCCGGGAGCCACGGCATTCACACGGATGCCGCGTTTGGCCAGTGACAACGCAAGGGAGCGAGTGAATGACACGATGGCGCCTTTGGTGCTGGAATAGTCGATCAAGCGTTCGCTGCCTTTGTAGGCGGTGACCGATGTGGTGTTGATGATCGTGGAGCCCGACGCCAAATGGGGCAGCGCGGCCTTGACCATATGGAAATAACTCAAGATGTTGGTGGAGAACGTATTGCCCAGCTGCTCAGCGGTGATGTCTTCCACGCTGTTTTGCGGGAACTGCACGGCGATGTTGTTCACGAGGATGTCAATGTGTTTGAACTCCCCCACGGCCATGTCCACAACGGCACGGGCATCCTGCTCCCGCTTGAGATCGCAGGGGATCGGGATGCATCGCCGGCCCAGGCCCTCCACGGCCCGCTGGGTGTCTTGCGCATTGCTGTCTTCCTGCAGGTAGGGGATCACGACATCGGCCCCTTCCTTGGCAAAGGCAATAGCGACGGCCTGGCCGATGCCGCTGTCGCCGCCGGAGATGAGCGCGACGCGGCCTGAGAGCTTTCCAGAGGGCTTGTAATTGGGGTTGTCGGTGACGGGCACGGGGTTCATCACGCGGGAGTCGCCGGGTTGAACACCCTGATGCTGAGGCGGGAACAGAGCCGGTGTTTGCGCCGGCATTTGATACGTTTGCGGTGTCTGCATGAAATATTTCCTCTCTTATTTGGTGTTTGGGAATCTTTTTACATCTTTGTCCTTGCCTTGAAAATCGCGGCGTAGAGATAACCAAATGCAACTGCAGCAACCACGCCGCCGGCCGTGGCCGAAGCCCCGCCAGTAAACGCACCGATCAGGCCCTTCTCTTGCACGGCCTCATAAGTGCCCTTGTAAAGCGCATAGCCGAACCCGGTAAGCGGCACCGTGGCCCCAGCCCCGGCAAATTCCACAAGCGGACCGTAGATACCGATGGCGGAGAGCACCACACCGGAGGTGACATAGAGCACCAAGATGCGGGCCGGCGTAAGGCTGGTGCGGTCAATCAGGATCTGGCCGATCACACACAGCAACCCGCCCACAACAAACGCTTTCACAAACATCCAAAACATTGTCACTCCACCTCGATGGACACGGCATGGGCCACACCGGGGATGCTTTCCCCCTGCTGGGCGCTGGTTGGGCTCAACAGCGCGCCAGTCGCCACAAGCAAAATGCGCTTGATCTCACCATATTCCATCCGTTTTAGGTAATAACCATTCAAAAAGGAGGCGGCGCACCCGCAGCCAGACGCGCCGCAATGGGCATCCTGGCTTTCATCAAACATCTCACAACCGCAGTCGCGGTATCGGGACCCCAGCACATAGCCCCGCTGCTGCAGGAATTCCTCAGTGAGCTCCTTGCCCAGCTTTCCGAGATCTCCGGTTACGACATAATCATAGTAGTCTGGTGCAACACCATATTCATCCAGGTGGGTGGCAATGGTGTCGGCAGCTGCCGGGGCCATCGCGGCACCCATGTTGTTGGCGTCGGTGATGCCATAATCAATCACCTTGCCCACCGTCAAGCCCCGCACCGCAATGCCCTGCCCCTGGCTGGCCAACACCGTGGCACCCGCCGCCGTGACAGTGCGCTGGGCCGTGGGCGGCCGCTGGCTTCCAAGCTCCAGCGGGTAGCGGTATTGGCGCTCAGCTGTGGAGAAGTGGCTGCCGGATAAGCACAAAACCTTTTCTGCACACTGGGCTGCAATGGCCAGGGAGCCCACGATCAATGACTCCACCATCGTGGAGCAGGCGCCGTAGAGACCCAGAAATGGCACCGCCATGCTCCTGGCGGAGAAGCTGGAACTGATGATCTGATCCAGCAAATCACCGGCACACATCAGGTCCAGCTCTTCGGGCTTCAAATGAGCCGACGCCAGCGCCTGGTCCGCCGTCATGGAAAACAGCATGAGCTCCGCTTTTTCATAGGTGGTTTCGCCCACGGTGTCGTCATTCAGGATCGTGTCAAACCACTTACCCATCGGCCCCTGGCCCTCCATGGGTCCCACTGCAGAGCTGTGCCCGACAATCCAAGCGGGTACGGGCAATTTTTTGGTGCGCGTCATTGTCCGCCTCCCGCCAATTTGATGAAGTAGAGTATGATGCCGATGATGACTGAAACAGAATAGCCATTCACCAGCACCGGCCCGGCCAGCAAAAATAGCTTGGCGCCAGTGCCCAGGATGTAACCCTCGCTCTTAAACTCCATAGCCGGAGAGGCCACAGAGTTGGCAAAGCCGGTGATCGGCACAATGGAGCCGGCTCCGGCGAACTTACCGATGCGGTCATAAATGCCAATTCCGGTAAGGGTGGATCCGAAGAACACCATCACAATGGCGTTGAATGCGGAGAGGCTGTCTGGCGGGAGCTTCAGCATCTCCTTGCCCACGGTGGCCACGCCCTGGCCAATCACGCAGATAAGCCCGCCCACGAGAAAGGCTTTCAGGCAGTTGGCCCCGAGTTTGCTCTTCGGGGCCAGCTGCTGCACATGATCCTGATAGGCTTTCGCCTGCTGTTTGGTCGGTTTATTGTTCATGCGATCGGTCCCCGGATGGTGGTTGCTGCCTTGACGAACACAGCGTTTTCAGGCCCCGACTGCTTGATCTCCATCATGAATTGGCTGATCAGAAAGGCAGCCAGGCTGAAAAAAGCAAAGAACGCTACCACGATCACGATGATGGCTGTTCTTGTCTTTATGGCCATTTTTCTCACTCCTTTCAATCGTATTATGATCGTATCCGGTAATTTCATCCGATCAAAAGGCGGAAAGAGAAGAGGTTTTTTCTTGTTTTGACAGATTGAGAGCAGAATAGCAGAACGAATAGATTCGTATTGAAAAAAATGAGAGTTGTCATTGATTAGTGATAAAGTCTACAGTCTTGAATCTGTAAGAAAAATATGTACCTCTCACAAGAGGGAGGCGTGGAAGCCTAGAACAAAACTCTCTTCAACGATCTTACCCCGACATCAGCCCGCGCATTTTGCTTAGTATCTTACCCTCCAGCCTCGATATCTGCACCTGCGACACGCCGATGGCCTCGGCGATTTCGCTTTGGGTTTTCTCCTGGAAATAGCGCATCACAATGATTTGCCGCTCCCGGGGCTCCAATGTGGAAAGCAGCTCCTTGATGAGGATGCGGTCGATCTGGGTATCCGGCAGGCTGGCTTCATCGGGCACGCGGTCAATGGTCTTAATCGGGTTTTCAGCACCGGGGTTCAGCTCCTCATCAATGCTGCCGATGGGGTTCATCGCCTCAAGGATGTAAGAGATGTCTTCCGCTGCGATACCGGCCTCGCTGGCGATTTCATTGGCAGTGGGTTCCCGCTGCAAGCGCTCGCTCAGCCGCTCCTGCACGGTGAGAAGCAATCGGGCCTTCTCCTTGATGGAGCGGCTCACTTTCATGGGCCCGTCGTCGCGTAAAAAGCGCCTGATCTCGCCCATGATCATCGGCACGGCATAAGTGGAAAAACACACGTTGTAGCTCATGTCAAAGTTTTTGACCGCCTTCACGAAGCCCACGCAGCCGATCTGGAAGATATCCTCGTAATCGGCGCCGCGGTCGCGGAAGCGCTTGGCCACACTGTGCACCAACGCCATGTTTTCCCGTATGAGCTGTTCCTCGGCCTCCATGTCGCCGACACGGGCGCGCTTGATAAGCTCGATCGTGTCGCGCAGCACAGGGCCGGCGGCCGGTGCCTGATTCATACTAGTTGACCAGCCCGGCGGCAGGTCTGTCGTCCCGCCCAGCATCGTCACAATCATCATCAGCCCCAGCTTGCAGCGGCGAAAGCCTCTTGCGCATCTTCACAGTGGTGCCGTGGCCCACGGCAGATTTCACCGAAAGCTCATCCATAAATGTCTGCATCACCGTGAAGCCCATGCCGGAGCGCTCCATCTCCGGCCTGGAGGTGTAGAACGGCTGCATCGCCTCGTCCACGTTTGCGATGCCCCGCCCGGTGTCGGTGATCTCCACCAGCAGCTCGCCGCCAATCACCTCCGCGGCGATCACGACCACGCCGCCAGGGCGATTCTCATAGCCGTGCACGATGGCGTTGGTCACCGCCTCCGAAACGGCGGTCTTCACGTCGGAGATCTCCTCCAGCGTGGGGTTCAGCCGCGTCATAAACGCGCCCACAGCCACCCTGGCGAAGCTCTCGTTTTCCGACATCGCCGGAATTTCCAGCCGCATGTAATTCTTTCCCCTCATGATTCGTCCCTCCTCCCGGCCTACTCCCGCTCCACGACCGAATAGATCCCCGCAAGCTTGAGGATCCTGTCCATCTTGTCTGAAAGACCCCGCACGGCCATGCTGCCGCCGGTTTCCTTCACCTTTTTGTAGCGGCCCAGCACCACGCCGATGCCGGAGCTGTCCATAAACGTAAGCCGCGACATATCCAGCACGACCCTTCTGGCCGGCTTGCGGTTCAGCGCCTTGTCCAGCGTTTCGCGCACGTCGGCTGCGGCATGGTGATCCAGCTCTCCGGCCAGCCACGCCACCAGCACACCCTCCTTTTCCTCCACCCGAACTGTCAAAGGAATCCCTCCTTCCCCAAAGGCTAATCAATGTTCCATGGGGGCCCGGCGCTGCCCTTCATCGAAAGATGGGAGCTTTTGGCGCAACATGCGGTTCGGCAAAAGCAGGCAAATTTCGTCATTGGCCGCACAGAGGGCGGCACTGCCGGAGCCCTTATACATACAAGTATTGACAGGTGTGGGGGGATGTATACATGAGGGATGCCAGCAAAATAAAAGGGCCGGCATTGATTGACCGAGCCGCTGAACCTATAATGGTTTCAGTTTTGGAGAGATAGGGTGTGTCAATGAACATACTGCATTGCCTGGAAACCAACGGCAGCATTCTGATGGAAGGCGCTCTGGGTGAACGCCTCAAGCGGGAGTACAGCCTTTGTCCAGACCCCATGCTGGCATGGGCAACTCTGGTTTATTCAGAAGCGGGAAGAGCCGCCCTGTCTGAGCTTTGGGGGCAATATATCGGCATTGCCAGGCAGTTTCATCTGCCTTTTATGGCCACCACGCCCACAAGGCGTGCGAATCGGCAGCGGATCCAGGCTGCATCGTGCAGCAAGCCCATCATCCGGGATAACGTGGAGTTTCTCAGGGAGATTCAAAGAAAAAGCGGGATCGAAATGTATGTCGGCGGGCTGATGGGGTGCCGGGGAGATGCCTATACGGGCGAGGGCAATCTCCAAGCGGATCAGGCGCGGGAGTTCCACCGCTGGCAGGCCGGAGAATTTGCTCAATCGGGTGTGGATTTTGTTCTCGCGGGCATTATGCCAACTCTGCCGGAGGCCATGGGCATGGCGCAGGCATTGTCTGACACAGGCATTCCGTATATCATCAGCTTCACGGTGGAGAGAAGCGGAAGGCTCATTGACGGCACAGCCATCCACGATGCCATTTCGCAAATCGATCAGTATGCTGCAGCCAAGCCCCTTTGCTTCATGGCAAACTGTGTCCACCCGACCATCCTGTATGAAGCGCTTGCGCAGCCATGCAATGACACGGATGCCGTTAAGGCTCGTTTTCTTGGTGTGCAGGGAAACACCTCGCCGCTGCCATATGCGGAGCTTGATGGCGCGGTTGATCTGAAGTGCTCCGGACCGGAAGACTTCGCAAAGGAAACGCTGCGGTTGAAACAAGACATGGGATTGAAAATCATTGGTGGGTGCTGCGGCACAGACAGCAGGCATATGGAGGCGATTGCACGAGGAATGGTTAAGTAGAGTAATTAGTTGTTACCATATCATTGTTGTGATATAACGGATATAAGCAGGAGGTCCGGTATGGCATTGCAGTTTGAATTGACCAATCTTCAAAGAAAGTATCTCGGCCTGGATCTGGTTGAAGATACTTGGGACATTGTTCAGATCAATGAGGAAGTATTTTTATACTTTGACAACGATATCATCCGCAAACAAATCAAAGTAACTAATGACTCTTACCATGAGTGTGAAATGAACGAGGCCACGGAGAGCAATCGGACAATATTGCTTCCAAAAACATCACGTGGCAAACGGCAAAAGCTAAATCTGACTAGCATTGAGCAACGAAATGGGCATGGAGTATATTTCTATTTTGGTTCAAATGGCATTCAAATTGCAAGCTACACAACACAGACAACATTTTATTCAACAACCGGAGACAAAAAGGACTACAAGAGTTTTACAGACTTAGTCAATTGGATTGATCAATGGATTAATGAAACTACCGAGCGGGATATGGCAGATCTTGAGCAATTCAAGAAATCGGAGAGAAAGCATATCAAATACAAAGAAGGAGACTTCTTTGCATTTAAAATAGGAAGAAGAGAATATGGGTTTGGACGCATCTTGCTTGATATTGGGAAGTTGAGAAAAAACCAAGAATTCGTAAATGGTAAAAACTATGGATTACTTAATTATATGGGCAAGCCTCTGATTGTGAAAGTATACCATATAATAAGTTCTAACTCGTCTATTGATATTGGTGAGCTTGCAGACTGCAGTGCATTTCCTTCCCAATCCATCATGGACAATAATATCTATTATGGAGAATACGCGATCATTGATAATCGTAAGCTCGCGCTGGAAGAGTTGGATTTCCCGATCTCGTATAGTAAATCCATAGATTTTAGAGACAAAACAACGGTCTATTTGCAGTATGGATTGATATATCAAGAAACAGACCTTTCAAAGTTCAACAAACATCTCACTGGTAAAGTGATAAAGACCAGTGAGAATCATCAGTATCAAGAGACCAACCCGTATAGCAACATAGGCATCGGATTTGGTCTTGATATCTTGCTGAATATAGGAATTATGAAGAAATGCATTGAAGAGAAATCAAACCAGCCTTTTTGGAATAGTGATATCTACACAGTGAAACATGACTTGAGAAACCCTGCCTTGGCTCCAATCAAGCAAGAGTTGTTTGATTATTTTGGGCTGGATCCGAATGCGAGCTATAGCGAGAATCTGGCAAAGCTATGATTAACAGATAGCTAAATCACCTTATACCTACCCGTTACAACTAAAAGCTTATCCCTCCCCCCGATTACATCTTCCTCCCTATGGCCAATGCACTGACCATGCCACGCAGAACTATGCTAAAATAAACATGTCGCAGCCACATTCAACCAGCAGGAGAAAACAGATGCAAAAGCACGTTTGGGAAACGGTGGAGATCACGCTGACCGCGCAACACGAGTATGAAAACCCCTATATGCAGGTGGACGTATGGGCAGACCTGACCGGGCCGGGGTTCCTAAAGCGCTGCTTCGGCTTCTGGGATGGCGGCAATACGTTCCGCATCCGGATCTGTGCGACCTGCGCGGGCGACTGGGCCTATACAGTCGGCAGCAATACGCAAGACCCCGGGCTGAACGGCGCCAGCGGCTCCTTTTCTGCCATCGGCTGGGCGGAAGAGGAAAAGCAGGAAAACCCCTGCCGCCGCGGCATGGTGGTGGCGACGCCAAACCAGCACGGTTTCATGTATTCCGACGGCACCCCCGTCTACATCCTGGCGGACACTGTCTGGGCGGCGTTTACCCATCGGTACCCATTGTATGATGACGAGACTCCCCGCCCAATTGGCCCCGGTCTTGGATTGAAGGATGTCATCCGCGTGCGCAAGCAGCAGGGGTTCAACGCCATCGCCACGATCTCCGCGTTCGTCGGCTGGCAGGATGACGGGCATCCCAGCCGCATCGCGCTGGAGGATGGCACCGTGCTGCGCGACGGGTGGAGAACCCCTGGCATCAGCAAAAAGTCTGACGAATATTCCATTAAGGACATGCACAGCGACAACGGCGAGCGGCCCTTCCTGTTTCCTGGGAAAACCCCCGGCTACGAGCAGGTGTATCCCGACATGGAGCGGGTGAACCCCCTCTATTTTCAGGACCTGGACAAAAAGATGAACTGGCTGAACTCCCAGGGCATCACCGTGTTTATGGAAACGGTCCGCCGCGATTGCAGCACGGCGTGGAAGAAATACTACTCCTGGCCGGGCTCCTTCGCGCGATATGTGCAATATCTTTTCGCACGATACCAAACAAACAATTGCCTCTACAGCCCGATCCATTATGATTATGACCAGGCGTCCATCCCCGGCAGGGACTACAACGAGCCGATCAACCTGGCCATTGACCGGCATGGCAAGCCGCCGTTCGGCACCATCTGCGGCTGCAACGCCAATGGCACGACACTGGCGGATTTCGGCCACACCGATGTGGCCCGATGGCTTGGCTTTCATCAGATCGGCAATTTCGACCGCGTGCATGACCAATATTGGTATCTGACGCAAATCCATCAGCTCAAAGACCCGGTCCCCGCGCTGAACGGCGAGCCCTATTATCCCGGCGATATGTTTGGCGGCGGTCCGGACGACGTCCGCGTGTATCCAGACTGCCTGGAAGCGAACTACCGGTTTCGCAGCGGATTGTATGGCAGCCTGCTCTCCGGCGGGCTGGCGGGCTATTTCTACGGCGCAAACGGCATGTGGGGCGGCGACATTGAGCCGGAGTCCACATTCAAGATCTGGGATGCATTGGGGTATTCCTCCGGCTCGCAGGTGCAACACGTCAACGCCTTCCTGCAGCCGTTGGACGGGCGCTACGCAGAACTGATTCCCGATGTGGAGCTTGTCACACCAAACAAGGCGGGCGACCCACAGGGGTTCCACGGCTGGGCCTATTGCGCCAGAACCGGGGATTACAGCACGCTGCTGCTCTATTGCGAAGCACATTGCCCCAGGGTGGATGTCCGCGGCCTGGAATATGGCGCGGAATATGAACTGCTGTGGTTTGACCCCCGCGAAGGAAAGTGGATGGAGGATGCAACCGTCAAGGCCATTGCAGCGGATTGCCGCTGCCGCCTGCGTTTGCCGGACTTCCCGAACGAAAAAGACTGGGGAATCCTGTTAAGGAAAGTTGGTCCGTAGCCGGATCAACTTTTCCCCTGCCCAAACTCCCTGGCAAACATGCTGTCCTCGCCCATCAGGCTCTCCACCGAGTCATACCCCAGCCTTTTCAAAAACTCAAAGGTGTAGGGGTTGTCCACCGGTGTGGCATAGCTTGCCGTCTCCCCATAATTATTCACATGTTGCCTGCCCAGTTCCCGGTCAATCATCGCCTTGGGGCCGCCCACGCAGCCGCCGACGCACCCCATGCCCTCCAGGAAGTTGGCGTCGATGTCGCCAGCCTGCACCCGCTCCAGCAGCGCCTTGCAGCCCTTCACGCCCTCGGCTTGTGTGGCCCGCAAAGGGATGTCCCGGTGGCCTTTCAGCTTCACCAGCGTTTCTTCCACCGCCCGGCTCACACCGCCGGTGCGGGCATAAATGCGCCCTGCGGTGCTGGAATGGTCGCGCTCCTCGTCGGGCAGCGCCGCCACATCGATCTCCATGATGTTGAGGATTTCCTCCACCTCCTGAAAGGTGAGCACCACATCCACGGCGTCGGCGATGTCCGGCTCCTTTGCCTCGGCTTTTTTGGCCAGGCAGGGGCCGATGAACACGGTCTTTGCCTCCGGGTGCAGCTTCTTGATGGCCCGGCCGCAGGCCACCATCGGCGAGACTGACGGCGGGATGTGGCTGGCCAGCGTGCTGTAGACCCGGCGGATCATTGCCACCCAGATGGGGCAGCAGCAGCTGGTGAGCAAGAAATCCTTTTCATCCTTGATGAGCCGGTCAAACTCCAGTGCTTCCTTGAGGGTCAGGATATCGGCAAACAGCGCCACCTCCACCATGCCCTGGAAGCCCATCTTCTTGAAGGCGTGGCGGAGCTTGCCCACAGTCACCTCTTCGGAAAACTGGCCGATGAAGGCCGGTGCGACCATTGCATAGACAGGCACGCGGCCCTCGCGCAGCGTCTCAAAGATGGGCAGCAAGTCGTGCCGCTCCTGGAATTTGCCCTCCACGCAACTTTCAATGCAGTCGGCACAGCCCACGCAGTCCTGCGTGGATATGATGATCTTGCCATGCTCGTCGCGCTTGATGGCAGAAAACAAGCAGCTCAGTTGGCAATTCACCGGGTGTTCGGAATCACAGTCACAATCACCGGGCAGCTTCACTACCGGTGCTTCGTGTTCAGGATGCAGCAATTGCTCCAAGCCAGCTTCGGCGGCTTCGGGGTTGCCTTGCAGCTCTCTCACAGTCTGCTCCAAATGGTTGTCGGCAGCGGCCTTGATCAGCTCATGGTATAGCTTGTTATACCGATCCATGATAACCCTCATTTCGGTGAATTTTGCCAGGCTGTGCAAAAGTATCCTAACATATCCAGTGCCAGCAGGCAAACGCTGGTAAACAACTTTTTGCATAGCATCGGTAGTTCCCATCCATGTTACACCCATGAGTGAGCAAACGAACAACCAAACCAGGCAGAAGCACGCGGCGGCCGGCGGCAGCCATAACGGCAGGGTGACGCTATTCTATGAAATTGAGCAGCATCTGCTGCAGGACGAAGCGCCTTCAGTGTGGCTAAACACAACGCGGAAAGACAGCCGGTTTAAAGAGTTTCCCTTTTCGATGCTCCTTGCGCTTCGCGCCACGCCGCAGTCGCCGAAGCACCACCCGGAGGGGTCGGTGTGGAACCACACACTGATGGTGGTGGACGAGGCAGCGAAGCGCAAAGTGGAAAGTAATGATCCCAGGGCATTCCTCTGGGCGGCGCTGCTGCACGACGTGGGAAAGGCGCCCACCACCAAAATGCGCAAAGGCAGGCTCACCAGCTACGACCACGACAAGGTGGGCACCGGGCTTGCACGGGAATTCCTGAGGGAATTTACTGAAGACAAAGCATTCATTGAGCGTGTTTGCGGGTTAATCCTATACCACATGCAGATCCTCTATGTGGAAAAGGGGCTTCCGCAGGCCGATCTGGAGGGCATGCGCAATCACACAGACACCGGTGAGGTGGCGCTGCTGGGGTTGTGCGACCGGTTGGGTCGGGGCGGAGCAGTGGAGGAAAAGGAAAACCAAATTATACAAGAATTTCTAAAAACAGCCAGAAAACTGAACTAGACATATCAAAGTTTCGCTGCACGAAGCTTAAAGTGAACCTTTCACCAGATACTGCTCAAACTTCAAATCATTACCTCTTTCATCGCTATTGATATTCCATTGTGTATATATATACTGATCCGGTGTGAATATCCCTATGAGAAAACAAGGCTGGCAAGTATTCCTATGCAAGCCAATGTTCTGCATCGGAACTACCGGCCCATTACACGCGTCATAATCCACGCAATCATTCATGATCGGAGCATCATTCATGACCAAACAAAAAGTCACCCGCGCGCTGACCGCGCCATTGATTCTGGCAATGCTCGCCGGCTGCTCGGCACTGGCTGAGCCGGGGCACAGCACAAGCCCGACAGCCGCCACAACACAAAACACCACCGTCAATCCGACGGCAACGCCTTCGCCTTCCCCCACAGCCAGCCCGACGCCCTCACCGTCTCCCACGGCAACCCCCTCCCCCACTCCCGATCTAACTCCCACCGCCACGCCCGACCCTTGGGCAGAGCACTTTACGACTGACGGGGCGTGGGTAACAGTACCCAACCAGGACAAGGGGCCCTGGGACTACAAAGATGAAACAGTGAACGTGCACATTGAGCTTAAAAAGCTGGGAAAAACCCCGTATTTTTATGCCGAAATCTTCACTCGGGGGCCACTGCCCTTCGGTGGTTTTGCTTACAACGACACCAGGGGCAGGAAAAAGGCACTGCCCTATCTGATCGCCAGACAAAACGACGCCGTGCTGGGGATTACCGGTGATTATGTGACCCACTCCGGTAACCCCAAGGGAGTGATGATCCGGGGCGGCAAGGTTTACCATGATAAAAAACAAGCCCCAACGTTGGCTGTGATGCCCGACGGGGAGCTTAAGGTGTATGAGCCAGGTGAGGTGACCGCCAAGCAGCTGCTGGAAATGGGTGTGAAGGACTCCTTTGCCTTTGGGCCGATCCTGGTGAAAGACGGCAAGGTGCACAAGTCTGTGGCCACCCACAAGCTCCGCAACCACAACTGGCGGGCTAGCATCGGCATGGTGGAAAAGGGCCACTACATCATCATCGTCAACCATGTGGGTGTGAGCCTGACGCAGCTGGCAAACCTCTTTGTGGAACACGGCTGCAAGGTGGCCTATAACCTGGACGGCGGCCATTCCTCCACGATTGTGTTTATGGGTGAGCAGCTCTACAAGCAAGCCCCCGGCGAGGACAACGGCGAACAGCGCTCGCTGCCCGACCTGCTGATGATCGGGGTGAACTCTGCCGTGCCAGATCCATCCGCTCCTGTATATTGCAACGGGCTGGGTTTCAATAAGAAGAACAAACCAAAGCCGACTGATGGGCCGCTGCGCTGATTCGCCTACACCTTCGGGTGGGTTTGCTGCATCTGCCGTAATAGCACCTGGGAGCCTCCGCCGAATGAATCGGCTGTCGGCTTCAAATCAAAAGTCATACGCAATCATAACGTTAGGTCGTGACCAAATCCCGCTTCTTCTGGCGGACGAATTCGATGATGCTGTTGGCGGCCTCGGCGCCCTGGCCCACGGCAGTGGAGATCTGCTTGAACCCCCCGCAGCAGTCGCCGGCGGCATAGACGCCCTCCAGGTTGGTCCGTTGCTGTTTATCCACAACGATGGAGCCATCCAGCGTCTCCACCCCAAGCTTGGTGGCGAAGTCCACGCTGGATGCCGAACCCAGCGCCACAAACAAGCCATCCAACGGTTTCTCGCCCTCTGCGGTCAAGATCTGGGATAGCTTGTCATCGCCGGCCAACTTCGCCACCGGGCTTTTATCCAACCGGAATGCACCAGCCTTTTCAACGTATTCGCCGGTGAAGGAAGGCTCCTTGCCGTTGGTATAGATCGTAATGTCATTGGTGAAATGCTGTAGCTCCTGCGCCTCCTGCACGGCAAAGTTGCCGTTACCAAGCACACCAACTTTTTTCCCCTTATAGAAAAAGCCGTCGCAGGTGGTGCAATAGCTCACGCCCCGCCCTTCAAACTCCCTCACGCCGGGCAACACAGGCCTTTTGGGTGCCTTGCCTGTGGCGATCAACAACGCCGGTGCTTCATATTCACCGGATTGCGTGCGCACCACATAGCCGTTACCAAAATCCACCGAGGTTACTTCATCGTCCAGCAGCACTGCCCCAAGCCGGGTTGCTTGCTCCCGGCCAGCCTGAAGGAGCTGGCTGCCGCTCACAGGCTGGGCAAAACCGAAGTAATTTTCAATTTCTCCAGCCTTTTCCAGCGAGCCACCGTCCTTGCCCAACACAAGAGTTTTCAAATTGGCCCTGGCAGTATACACCGCAGCAGACAAACCTGCCGGCCCTTTTCCAATCACAATCACATCATAACGTTCCATTCAGATCACCTGGCTTTCGTTGGCGGTTCAGCTTCGTGCTTAGTATAAACAAAAAAGGCTGAATCGTTGGTGACTCCACGCACACCAGTTTTTTCCAGACCACATCATGATTTCTTATGATGATTGATGACAAATTACGACAAAACTCGTGGTGCTCCACATGGTTAACGATAACATTTGTTGCTTGATGTTTTGTGACAATCCTATATAATGCTATTGTATTTTCAGCTTCTGTCATATCTTATTATTCGTTGAGGTAAATATGGAGAAATTGCGAAAACCGTTGAATGCTGTTTTTGTGGTCTGTAATTTTTCCGTTTTCATTTTCCTTGCGCTAGACATACAGAGAGTCTATAGCAATTGGATTCTTCAGATGCTATGCAACATTGCTCTTTCCGGGCTCATTCCCATTGCGGTATTTATCCTTTGCGCCTATTCCTATTTCACCAGTGGCAACAATCGGGCGCTGATGATGGGTTGCGGCATGCTGGCACTTGGATTGGGCTCTGTTTTGACTGGCATCATGCGATTCATCTCCGATTCAGACAACATTATCATCACCGCTTACAACTTAAGCGTCTTTGCCAGTTCTGTTTTGCACTTGCTGGCAGCCACTATTCAATTGCCAGAGAAAAAGCAAGAGAAAGCCACGCTGGCCAGATGGCTCCTGGCTGCAGCAAGCGGGGTGGTGCTCTATGTGGGTGCAGTGTCCTGGCTGGCAGCGTCAGGGTTCATTCCAACATTTTTTGACCAGAATGGGTCCTCTCGTATCCGTGATATTTTCCTGTGGTCCACTGTAGCATTCTTTTTCGCGTCAGCGGCGATCTTCTTTAAAAGCAGCGGCTTTCGCCAAGGTTATTTGCGTTGGTATGCCATGGCATTGGCATCCATTTCCGTCGGCCTGTTTGGCATCGCGCAAATGAGCACGATGGATACACCGCTGGTTTGGGCCGGGCGACTCAGCCAGTATGTTGGGTGCGTGTTCGCGTTGGTCTCGATGATCGAGGTGGTACTGAGAGCCAGGCGCAAAGGAGTATCCCCAACTGAGATCATGATCGAGTTTTTTCAGGATGCCGAGTCCAATTACCGGGCGCTCGTGGAGCAGATTTCCAGCTCCGTGATCATTGTGGATGATGAATACAGGATCATATTTTCGAACTCAATAGCGCGAAAATTGTTCGATGTGCGGGAAGACAAGATCCTGAATAAATCATTCCCAGACACACTGCTGACAGAAGAAAGCCGAAAGCTGCTGCGGGAAAAGGTGGATGCAGCTAAGCTGGGCATAGTGGCATGCCACGAGCCGCGCATGCTGACGCTGGAGGCAGTTAGGAGCGACGGCACGCTTCTGACTGTGGAGCTTTCTTTTTCGTTGAAGATGCTGCCAACCAGTTATGCCTGCACGTTTGCGATGCGTGATATCACCGCATACATTGAGCAGGAAAAGCGGCTGCTCCAGCAAGCCGAGGAGCTCAAGCGGAGTAATCAGCTCATGACCGTGTTCTTCACCAACATCTCCCATGAGTTTAAGACGCCGCTCACATTGATCTTGAACCTGATCGGGATGACCGAGATGCGGGTGAAGTCCGCCGATTGCCCAAATAGGGAGAACATGATCAAAAACCTCTCAGTGATGCGCCAGAACGCGCACCGGCTGCTGCGGCTCGTGGCCAATCTGCTGGATGTGACCAAAATGGACGCAGGTTTCATGCAGGTGTATTACCAAGTGATGGATCTGCCCCGTTGGATGGGCAAGCTGCTGCAGTCTGTGGAGGACTTCGCCGAGCAGCGAGGCATCCGGGTAACCTTTCATGATGATTCAGATATTCAGTTCATCCCAATGGATGGGGAAAAGCTGGACAGGATCATGCTCAACCTGATCTCCAACGCCATCAAGCACACCGGCCGCGGCGGCCACATTGCCATCACGATGACCGATGAGGCAAACAAACTGCTGATCTCGGTTGCCGATGACGGAGAAGGAATCCCACTAGAAAAGCAATTCTTGATCTTCGATAGGTTCCGGCAGGCGAACACGCCGCTCACTCGCGCCAGTGAGGGCAGCGGCATCGGCCTTGCGCTCACAAAAGCACTGGTGGAGCTTCTGCGCGGCAGAATCTGGTTTGAGAGCAAACCGGGTAAGGGCACAATTTTCTTTGTGGAATTGCCTGTGACCGAGCTGTCGAATGACATCCAGCTGCCTGTGATGGACGGCTTGACGCTGAACCGCAAGGTGGAGATGGAGTTTTCCGACATTATCTGAGGTGCTGCGGTCAATCATTTGCCGGTGAGCAGGCTGACCAGCAACGCCACGTTGAGACCGGCAACCACAAGACCCGCAGCCCAGAGGAGCACCTTTTCCACCCCGGTGTTGGCGTGCTTGCCCATCAGCTTTTTGTTGGACGTGAGGTAAATCTGCGCGAAGATCGTGATGGGCAGCTGAATGCTTAGGAGCATTTGTGAATAAATCAAACCTTTCAGCGGGTCGGAAATCAAAAATATTGCCACAGCAGCCGCCACCATCGTGATGAGCACGCCGGTGCGGGAGTGGCTGTCTTTGATGCTATAAGGTTCTGAGAAAATGCCAGCAAAGATGCTGCCGCCAGCCATTCCCGCCGTAATGCTGCTGGAAAGCCCGGAGAAGAGCAGCGCCAGCGCAAACACCACAGCGGCAGCATCACCCAGCAAAGGCTTCAACAGCAATTGAGCCTGCCCAAGCTCGGTAACCACGCTGCCGCTCTGGAAGAATGTAGTGGCTGCCATCAGGATCATCGCGCTGTTGATCGCCCAGCCCACTCCCATGGAAAAGAGGGTGTCGGCAAACTCAAACTTCAGCTGTTTCTGTATCACCTTTTCGTCCTGCAGGTTCCATTGACGGCTCTGGATCACCTCGGAGTGCAGAAACAGGTTGTGCGGCATCACCACCGCGCCCAGCACGCTCATGATCAGGGGCATTGATCCCGGCGGCACTGAAGGCGTAACCCAGCCGCGGGCGGCAGCAGGCCAGTCGATGTGAACCAGCGTGAGCTCATACAGAAAGGAAAACCCGATCACCGAAACAAATCCAATGATCACATGCTCAATGCGCCGATAGGAGTTGGTAAACAGCATAAAAAGCACAAAAGCCAGCACAATGACCACGCCCACCATGAGCGGCAGGCCGAATAGCATATTGAGCGCGATCGCGCCTCCGAGGAGCTCCGCCAGCGCCGTGGAAACCGACGCGGCCATCGCGCTGCCCAGCACGGTGTTGCGCACCCAGGGCCGCATGGCTTCTGTGGCGGCCTCCGAAAGGCATTTGCCCGTCACGATGCCCAGATGGGCGGCATTGTGCTGCAGGAGGATGAGCATCAGTGTGGAGAGCGTAACCATCCAAAGCAAGCCGTAACCATGGCTTGCACCGGCAGCGATGTTGCTGGCCCAGTTGCCAGGGTCAATGAAACCCACCGTCACCAGCAGGCCCGGGCCGATATACTTGAAGAACTCCAGCGCCGCCGGGCCGGGGTTGTGCTTACCTTTGAAGAGTTTGTATTTCATTGATCTCTGCCTATTGTTTGGTATTTTTGATGATACTGTATCCCCAGGCAGTTTTCAACACGAATCAAAGTTTACAGACAAGTTGCCCGAGCGTCTTCGATCACTGTCATGGCGCCGGTGCAGCGATTGCCTTCACAAACAGCTCGCCATAATCAGCACACTCCTGCTCCGCCCTGGCATCGGGCACCCAAAGAGTCCGGATGCCGTCGTTTACGATCCCGAATCCGGCATGGGACAGGTGTTCGGTAATTTGCTTCACAGCCTCGCCGCTCCAACCGTAGCTGCCAAAGGCCGCAGCCTTCTTCCCCTTGAACTTCAGCCCGCGGACCATCTCCAGCAGCCCGCCAATGGAATTCAAATAGCCGTTGTTGATTGTGGACGACCCCACCAGGATGGCCTTGGACTTGAAGATCTCGGTGATGATGTCGTTCTTGTCCTCCCTGGCTGAGTTGAATAGCTTCACTGTGACATCAGGATCGGCGCTACGGATTCCACGAATGATGGATTCCGCCATCTTGCGCGTTGACTCCCACATGCTGTCATAGACCAGCGTGATCTGGTTCTCCTGATAATTGTCTGCCCATTTCAGGTATTGCGTCACAATCTGGGTGGGCTCATCACGCCAGATCACGCCGTGGCTCGGGCAGATCATGCTCACAGGCAGGCCGAAGCCGAGCACTTCATTGATCTTGCGCGTGACCAGAGAGCTGAAGGGAGTCAGGATGTTGGCGTAATACTTAACCGCCTCGTGATAAAGCTCCGCCCGGTCCACACGGTCATTGTAAAGGGATTCCGATGCGTAATGCTGGCCGAAGGCATCGTTGCTGAACAGTATGTTTTCGCCAGTCAGATAGGTAAACATGGAGTCAGGCCAATGAAGCATTGGTGCTTCCACAAACACAAGCTTGCTCTCCCCAAGATCCAGCGTGTCCCCCGTCTTCACCGGCACAAAGTTCCAATCCTGATGATAATGGCCCTTCAAGGATTTGATCCCGTTGGCAGTGCAATAGACAGGTGTGCCAGGGATCTCCCGGAGCAGCTCCGCCAGAGCGCCGCTGTGGTCAATTTCTGCATGATTTGCTACGATATAGTCGATCTTGGCCAAGTCAATCTCCTGCTTGAGGTTGCGGACAAACTCATCGTCAAACGGCTGCCACACCGTATCAATGAGCACAGTCTTTTGGTCACGCACCAGATAGGAGTTGTAGGAGGAGCCTTTGTGCGTGGAATATTCATCACCGTGGAATCTGGTCAGTGCCCAATCCACCTTGCCGACCCAGGATACTTTTTCAGTCAGTTGTTTCCCCATTGATCGCACCTCAACTTCCTTTGTTTATTGACTGACAACCATTGCTTTTATTAGTATCATACTGGAAATATCATACTAAATCAGTAACCTTTGCTACAAGTCAATAATAAAAAAATCCTCCGGATTACAACCGGAGGATTTTTTTCGTTGCTGGGTTCAATCCCTCAATATGTCTTGTTCTGCTGCTGAGTCTGTTGCTGTTGCTGTTGCTGCTGGCCGCCCTGCTGCCCGCCCATATTCATACTGTTGAGGATTTGAGGGATCTTGTCAATCATCTGGCCCATGTTGCCCTTGCCCCCAATAGGTGCAAGAAGCACATTGTCCTTGTCAATCACAATCACAGCATCGGTGCATAGCTTGGCGCCCACACCCATCGCGTCACCGATCATATTGCCACTCTTGCCGGAAGAGCTGCTGGCGTTGGCGCGGCTTTGGGAATCCCCTCCGCCGTAACCCAGCGTAACGGAGATGATCGGAAGGAACGTCTTATCCCCCTGCACCACCGGCTTGCCGATCAATCCATCATCCTGGGCGAAGCTCTTCATGTTGTTGAACAGCGTGTCCACATACTGCGTCAATCCCTGACCCTGCCCGATTCCATGCTCCATGTTGTTCTCCTTTCAAGGCTTGTTCTTTAGGTAGTTTAGAATAGTCTTCCCGACTTTTACGCGGGCATGTGCATCAAGATTCAAATGCGCCGTGTCGGGGAAAAATGCCGGTTCTAGCAAAAAACTGTCAACCGGAAAGATTCTTGCAGCAGCACCAGCCGCAGCGCAGGCCATCGCAGTGGAAAACGGATCTGAAAACCCAAAACGCGTTTCCACCGCAATGTGGCAAAGCTCCACAGACCTGGCCAACCGCACTGCACTGATGCCCTTATGGGCATGCCCCTTCTTTTCCAAGGGGATTTTCAACAAGTCCCGCCGGAAAACAGCAATGTGAACCACTGGCACTCCATCCTGAATCCTCATAAAAATATCAAACAAAGGAGTAAGGAACAGGATATGGGCATCAAGACTGTCGCCACACAGGTTTGCCCGCACAGACACCCGATATCCGCGCCAGAAATCATAAATCAACAACAGAATCACAACAAATAATACAACTGCAAGCACTGCTTTCATACGTTATTACTCCACCAAGATTAACTTTGGTTTAGCTTGTGCTGCCGCCACCAAACAATTCATAACACACCTTTGAGCGTTGTTTGCCTGCACAGACATGATCTGACATGTTTCGTTTTGGGCTGGGCATGCTAAATCCCGAAGAAATGAACCAATGGGAGGCAAACTCTTGGCTAAGCCCAAGCCAGACGGCAAACCCACAAGAAAGCTTCGCGGCAGGATCCAGAAGGCGCTGAAGATAGCAGCCGCCGTCATTCTGCTGCTGATGGCCGTGGGCATCATCTGGTTCATTACGCTGATCAACCAAACCGATTGGAAGGATTTTGATCCGGGCAAGCTGGAGAACCAGGCCCAGACACTGATCTTCTATGACAAAGACGGCAACGCTGTGGGCGGGCTCTACGGCGGCCAGAACCGCACCAACATTCCCCTTTCCGATGTTCCAAAGCATGTGCGAAACGCACTGCTCGCTGCGGAAGACATCCGCTTTTACAGCCACCCCGGTGTGGATATCCAGGGCATCCTTGCGGCAGCATGGGCTGACATCACGAAGGGCAAGATGCGCGGCGCCAGCACATTGAGCCAGCAGCTGATGAAAATCACACACCTGACCAACGAGCAAACGCTGACCCGCAAGCTACAGGATGCCAGGTTGGCGCTGGAGCTGGAGCGCGCATACACCAAAGACGAAATCATGGAGATGTATCTCAACACAATGTATTTCGGCAATGGGGCTTATGGCATTGAAGCGGCGGCCCAGAGCTATTTCAGCAAGCCTGCCAAAGAGCTCACCCTGGCTGAAGGCGCGTTGATCATCGGCATCCTGAAGGGGCCCGGCATTTATGCACCCCACTTGAATCTTGAGAAATCAACTCAGCGCAGAAACCTGATCCTGGGTTTGATGAATGAATATGGGCTTATCACCAAAGATGAGATGGAGAAGGCAAAGGAAGAGAAGGTGACACTCAAACTACAAAAACGAAACAATGCCAATTATGGCTTTTACATCGATGCGGCGGAGAACGAGGCCATGGCGCTCACCGGCATTACACGAGAGGATCTGGTTTCCGGCGGTTATCGGATCTATACCTCAATGGACCCCGCATTGCAGAAGAAGTGTGACGAACTGATGAGCAACCCGGACCTCTACCCCGCCAACGCCAAGGATGGCACCGAGGTGCAGGGCGCGCTGGTGGTGCTGGACAGCAAAACAGGCGCGGCGCGAGCTGTGGTGGGCGGCAGGGAATACACCACCAGACAAGGTCTCAACAGGGCCGTATCCTCCAAGCGGCAACCGGGCTCGGCCATCAAGCCCATGCTGGTGTATAGCCCGGCCATAGACCGCTTTGGATACAACCCCGCCACCATGATCCAGGACGCACCGGTGGACTTTAACGGCTACAAGCCGGTGAATGCCGGCGGTAAATACAGCGGCTGGGTCACGCTGCGGCAGGCGATTGTGCGCAGCATCAACGTGCCGGCTGTGCGGGTGCTGAACGACATCGGGATCTCCTCCGCCAAGGATTTTGCCAGCAGCGCGGGCATTACCTTCGACCCCGGAGACGACAGCCTGGCCATCGGCCTGGGCGGCTTCACCCGGGGCGTAACGCCCATCGAGCTTGCGTCGGCTTATACAGCGCTGGCCAACTCCGGAAATGTATCCAAGGCCAGTTTTGTGCAGAAGATTGTAGATTCCGACGGCGTGGTCATTTATGAAAACTCCTACCCCACAAAACCGGTGATGAGCGACTCCACGGCATTTATCATGACCGACATCCTGCACAACGCGGCAATGAGCGGCACGGCAAAGCTATTGAACTTCAACAAGATCCCGCTGGCAGCCAAAACCGGCACCGTGGCCTGGGATTATGGCAACAAGGACGTCTGGCTAGCCAGCTATAACCCGGACTATGTGGTGGTGTGCTGGATGGGTTTTGACCGTACCGACAAGGATCATTATCTTTCCACCGGCGTGATCGGCGGCACCAACCCGGCCCAAATGTGCAAAGAGGTCTATACCTATCTTTACAGCCAGACCGCCGCGCCGAAGTTCCGCATGCCGGACAGCGTGACGCTGCTGGCGCTGGACAGGCTGGCGCTGGAGCAGACCGGGCAGATCCTTCTGGCCTCGCCACTCACGCCAGAGGACCAGAAGCTTTATGATTACTTTCCCAAGTCTCAAGCGCCCACCGAGGTGTCACAGTATTGGCAAACGCCTGTCACTCCTACTGGGTTCAACGTGGTCTTGTCAGAACGGGGCTATCCGCTCGTCTCCTTTTTGATGGTGCAGGATTTCGCCCGCTATGACGTCTATCGCATCAACGAATATGGGCGCACCGAGAAGGTCACGGAGATCCAGGGTGCCGCCGGTTCCATCGCCACCTATGAGGACACCTCCGTGCTGCCGGGTTCTTATACCTATTATGTAAGCCCGGTGCACCCGCAACTGAATGTGGCCGGCAACCCGACCATCGGGATCAACATTTCCGTGGCCGTCTCAAATCAACCAACCGAGCAGCCAGGCAGCACATCACCATGGGATGATATCTTTGGCGGATTGTTCTCGCCCAAAAACACAGAAACGCCGCCCACCGCTCCGCCGGTGCCGGAAGCGACAGCGGCGGCACCATAACTGTTGTCATTGATGGGGTCGGTATGGATTGTCCGTTCGCCAACCGATAACCCACCACAGCAAGTCCCACTGAGCACTGGTTGGTGGGGCGGATTGTTCGTTCTTACATCGCTTTTATACAGTAAATACCAAAAAGTATTGCCCTTGTGTTATAGTTAAGAAAAAACCGAGGGCACCCATGCACAATAGAATCATTCTTTCCGGCGGCACGATTTTTGACGGCACCGGAGCCGCGCCTTATCACGGCACATTGATCCTCTCCGATGGTAAAATCGAATCCATTACAGATATGAACCCGTCAAACGGTGAAATCATTGACATCACAGGCTGCACCGTGCTGCCCGGCTTCGTGCATGCTCACGCCCACCCGGGCTTCAAGCACCTTGCCGGGCAAGACCTGCCCGATTATGAGCTCACCTGGCTGGAAGCCTGTCTGGCCGCCGGCATCACCACCGTGCGCGACATGGGTGGGCTCAACGGCAGCAGCCTGGAAGATGTGCTGCGGCGGCGGGATGAATTGAACGCCACCGGCAAATATACCCGCATTGCCTCGGCGGGCAAGTTTCTGGCGGCTCCCGGCGGCTATGGCGGCATCACGCCGATTCCCGTCACCACGCAGGAGGAGGCAAGGAGCGCCGTGCGGCATGCCAGCCAGGCAGGTGTGGATTTCATCAAGACCTCGCTGGAGTTGGGCTACAGCCCGGACACGGCGCTGCCCACCCTCACCCCGGAGCTGCTCCAGGCAATCTGCGAGGAAGCCCGAAGTCTGGGTCTCCCGGTGGCCGCCCACCTGTCGCAAAGCGGGCCGCTGCGCGCATTGGTGGAGGCAGGCATCACCAACGCCGAGCACGCTCCCTATGACCCGATGGATGATGACTTGATATCACTCATGATCGAGCGGGGCGTGATGCTCACACCCACGCTGACGATGTACAGGATGTTTCAAGAGAAATACGGCGCGCCGTTCCTCGCGACTGCCATGAAAAACACCCGGCGTTTCGCCGCAGCCGGCGGATTGATCGCCGTGGGCGACGATTATCTGGAGCCGGAGGAGCCATGGTATCTGCCTGGCTTGCCTTTCGGCGAGCTGGAGCTGCTCCTGCAGGCTGGATTGACCCCAATGCAGGTGATCACGGCGATCACCAAAAATGGCGCTACGGCATGCGGACTTGCGTCAGTCACCGGCACGTTGGAGCCGGGCAAGGCTGCGGATGTGGTGGTGGTGCGCGGCAACCCGCTGGAGGATCTGAACCGCCTCAAAGAAGTGGCAGTTGTTGTGTCAAGGGGAAGGGTCATTAAGAATTGACTGCCGCGACTAAGCCCGGCGAGATCAAGGCTGGATGTGGGCATTGAAACCATCCAGCAACAAATCCAGTGTAAATTGAACAAACTTGTCGCTGTCCAGCGACATGTATTCCGTAAACGTCTTCCCTGTGATGGAATACTGAAAGAAAAAACCGGTTAGCGCAAAGATCACCGACGAAGTCCCCATTGCCACATCGATGTCAGACCGGATGCTGCCATCGGTGATGCCGTCGGTGATTGCCCTTGCTACAAGCTGAAATAACGCTTTGTTCATTGAATCAAATTCAGTGCTTATCTTGCTGTCTTCCGACGATCTTACTCGGGAGGAATAGTTCATCATGGCGAAGAACGCCGTCTTTTCCTTATAGAACTGAAAGAAAGCCCGCCCCATGATCCGCAGTCTTTCATAGCCTGTGCTGCCAGTGTCCGCTTCTTTCCGGAGATATTCCATAAGGATCCTGAAGCCCCTGAGAACAACAGCAGACAGCAGCGTCTCCTTGCTGTTAAAATACTGATATACGGTTTTCCTTGTGAACTGCGCCTTCCGAGCGATTTCCTCCATCGATGCTCCATCAACACCCACCACACCGAAAGTTTCCTCTGCGGCATTGAGGATATCGTCTTCTCTGGCCTGTCTTTCCCGCTCTTTTCTGGAAATCTCTTGCATTTTCTCAAACTCCCTGTTGACAAGCGAACGGTACGTGTCGTATACTTCGGTTACATCGTGTAACCTTATTACACATTCGGTCTACATCAATATAGTATACCAACACGCTGCTGTCAAGCAGCATAACATGAAAGGAGCAACACAGATGGAGAACAGTTTTAAAGTCGTCGGCATCATCAGCAGCCCCAACCGCAACGGAAACACGGCTGCGCTCGTTCGGGCGGCACTCAAGGGAGCGGAAGAGCAAGGAGCAACGGTCTCGGAGATCTTTCTGGCAGAGCACAACCTCAGATTCTGCACAGGCTGCCTCGCCTGCACAGCAAAGGGAGTGTGCCCATTGCCCGATGATTTTGAATCGCTGAGGAAGATTGTGTATGAGGCCGACGGGCTCATCGTAGGCTCCCCCACATACGCATCCTCCTACAATGCGATCCTCAAGAATTTCGGCGAGAGAATGGGAATGCTTACACTATTCACCTCATCTTTTGGCGGCAAATATGCAATAGGGATGTCCACAGCCAACGGCAAGGCTGCCAGGAAGACCGCCAAAGAGATCACAGGGATGTTCAAAATGGGTTTCTTCCAGAGGGCCTACATCACCGGAACCCTTGGAGTGGGCATATTATCCAGGGGCAAGCAGCGGAATATTGCTGACAACCCGGCAGCTTTGGCGCAGGCTCGCGTTCTCGGAGCCAAGATTGCCAAAGACATCAAAACAAAGAATCCTTATCCGCTTCAGAACCTCTTAACGAGAACAATCACAAAGTTGTTTATGAAGCCCATGATGACAAAGTATATCCTGAAAAACAAAGACGGCAGGGAAAAGGCGACGTATGAGAATCTACGACTGAGGGGTCTAATTTAGCAAAACAGCCATGGCCGGGCAGCCATGGCTATATGGTTCGTGAATCAATATTGCTTACCTAACCAGCCTCTCCACATCAAACACCCGGTCAGCAAAGTCGTGATAAAACGCCTCCTCATGGCTCACCAGCACCACCGCGCCGGGGAACTGCCGCAGCACCTCCTTGAGAGCCTCCTTGGCGTTTACATCCAGGTGGTTGGTGGGCTCATCCAGCAGCATCAGCGTGTGGGGGCTCATCATGAGTCGGCAAAGCTTCACCTTGGCCTGCTCCCCGCCGCTCAAAAGCGTCAGTTTGCGGTCGGCGTGCTCAGCCTTGAGCCCGCAGCGGCCCAGCCATTTGCGGGCGTCGGCAGGAGCAAGTTTGGGAAACGCATTGAGGATTTCCTGCACCGGCGAGCAGTTGGGGTCTTCCCAGGCGTGCTCCTGCTCATAATAACCCACATCGATGCCCGGAGCCCAGGCAAACCGCCCGCCAAGCGCCGGAATGATGCCGGCGATGGTTTTGAGGAATGTGGTCTTGCCGATGCCGTTGAAGCCACGCACCGCCACCTTCTCACCTTGCTTAAGCTTAAGGTCAATCCCATTGAGCAGCGGGTGATTGTAGCCGATGGTGAGCTCCTTCACATCCAGCAGCACCTGCTCAGACACGGGCTTATACACAAAGGAGAAGCTGGGAACCGGCAGTGCCCTGGGCCGCTCCATGCGCTCAATCTTGTTGAGCTTAATCCTGCGGCTCTTTGCCATCTTGGAGGTGGAGGCCCGCGCCAGGTTTTTTGCGATGTAGTCTTCCAGCTTGGCAATTTCCTCCTGCTGGCGGGCATAATCACGCAGGTATTGCTCCTTGCGCTGTGCCTTTTGGCTCTGGAAGCTTTCAAAGCCGCCGCTATAGCGGGTAACCGCGCAGAACTCGATGTCGGCAATGCAGTTGGTCACGGCGGCCAGGAAGGCCGGGTCGTGGCTCACCAGCACAAACGCGCCGGGGAAGGAGCGCAGGAATTTTCCCAGCCAGTCGATGTGCTGGCGGTCCAGAAAGTTGGTGGGTTCATCCAGCAGAAGCACGTCCGGCTGCTCCAGCAGAAGCTTTGCCAGCATCACCTTGGCCCGCTGGCCGCCACTGAGCCTGCCCAGCGGCGTGTCCATGCCAAGCGCCGTGATGCCAAGACCGGCAGCCACCCGCAGGATCCGGCTGTCCACGGCATAGAAGCCGGCCTGCTCCAGTTCCTGCAGCAACCGTGCGGACTGGCGCACCAGCCTGTCCAACTCCACCCCTTCAGCCACGGCCATTAAGTCATTGGCTTCGAGCAGTTTATGTTCAGTTTCGAATAACCATGCGAATGCCCCACGCAGATAGTCCATGATGGACAACACGGGGTCCACCGTGGCGTGCTGGTCAAGGCAGCCCAGGCGTGTCTGCGGAAGCTTTTGCACGCTACCCTCGTCCGGGATGATCTTGCCGGACAGGATGTTGATCAGCGTGCTCTTGCCGGAGCCGTTAAGGCCGGTCAGGCCCATCTTGTCACCGGGTAGCACGCGCAGCGAGATGTTTTGAAAGATTTTTTTCTCTCCAAAGCTATGGGAGAGGTTTTCGATGGTTAAGAGACTCATGGTCTTGTCCTCCTGAATAACAACGAAATTTTATCCTAGATGACGTATTGAGGAGCATCTGAATTACCCCCACCCCTGCCCCTCCCCCATCTGACCATTCTTACACTAGATAGGCATCGAGGGAGGGGTAGTATTGCGCAGGGCTGCGCCCTGAATCCATCGGTAGGGGCCGGGCTCTCGGTCGCATAAGCGAGCAGCGATCTGCAAGATCGCGGCCAGCCCGGCCCGGCCCGTCCATATGGCTCCGTCCCGGCCGGGAGCAATCCCCCCTGTCGCCTGTGGGCGACATCCCCCCTTCATAAGGGAGGGTAGGGAGTCGGTTTTTTACTTTACTCTTCAGGGAGGTCTCCAAGGCTTCCTGGCATACAAAAAGAGAAGAGGCATGCGCCTCTTCCCTGTCGGTTGCTCCCGCTTGCGCGGGCTATGCCCCACTGCGGCCAGTCAGCCGCAGATGGGTTTCAGACATAAAAATAACAGCATCGCCATTCCGTTCCGTATGCAATTGTCCTGGAAAAGGGTAGACTACCCCCTCAAACTCCCAGAACAGTTGCGAGACGGTCGGTTTGGAACATGCTGCCAGTCACCTCATAGTTTTCTAGTTTTAATCATAGCATATCATGAATCATGGCGCAAGCATTACTTCACACAAGTTGTTTCGCGATGATACCATGCCACGCTGTCCGCCGCAGCATCCGCGCCACCGGCCTGGCGGAAAGAATCACCGATGCAGCGGGAGGCTTCGACAAAAGATGGCTGCGTTGAGACATCCTCAACCGCTTTCCTCAGCATTTCAGGCGAAAGCTTGTTGATATCAAGCTGCACGGCTGCACCCAGCTTCACCAACTGATTGGCGACAGCAGGCTGATCATTCATGACAGGCACCGCCACTATGGGCACTCCAAAAAGCATAGCCTCTCCGGCGCTGTTGAGACCACAATGGCTGATGAACGCCTTTGCATGCCTTAAGACTTGTAGCTGCGGAGCATGGGGCATTACTTTCATGTTTGATGGGATCACTCCAAGAGCCGTAACATCGGTCTTGCCACCCACAGCCAATACAACCGCCCAGTTGCTTCCACTGAAAGCTTCTATGCACAGGCGATAAAACGCGGACAAATTTTTATGAATCGTGCCCATGGCGATATAGAGCACTGGCTTGCCTGCCATCCAGGCCTCCAGCGCCTGATCTTCGTCTCCCCGATCGCTGATAGCCGGGCCAACGAACCGGAAGCTCTCATCGAAGCCAGCGCCTCCGGGTTGCAGCAACCGGGATGTGAACACAATATTGAGCCCCTCCCGCTGGAAATAGGCACCGGCGAGGAGTTCCTTCATCTCACCGGCGAGCATAGACGGGCAATATTTATGATATAGCACGTCCAACTGAGGGTGGAACCCCGGCTGAAGCATCCTGTCCGGCAAAGGCAGGACGGCAGATGCAAAGGATGTGCAAGTGCAAACCGCAGGGAGGCCAAGCTTCAGGGCAACGGTATGACCGCCGCCAAGCATCGCATCATGGAGCACATAATCAAACTCCATCCCCTCCGTGCGCGCCAGCGCAATCTTTGCCATAACATCATTTTGAGCCAGAAGGTATTCCATCAAAGTGAAAAATGGGTGGTCACCACTGGGCCGGTAGCCCCGATGGAATTCGTCCAGCTCCGGACCGCAATCCAGAAACCGGCCGCCAGCGGCTTCAATAGCAGGCTTCATGCCGGAGCCGGACAGATAGGTCACTTGCTCCCCCCTGCGCACCAGCGCCCCCACTAAGGGAAGCGTTGGGTTGATATGGCCTCGGGCAGAGCCGTTCAAATACAGTGCTCTTGCCATCTCAAGCCTCCCCGCTGTTGTTCTGAATACTCGCCGCTGTCTCGTCACACCAGCGAATTGTCATTTCAGCAGATGCGATGCCATATCGGAGCGGCGCAAGCCAGTATGGGTATTTCGGGTGCTTCCTGGCACGTTCATCGGCGGTATACGCCGCCTCCAGAGCGCGGTACTGCAGAAGGTCCTCCATGTGCTTGCTTCTGACCTCATAAAGCATGGATAGTACAGTTTCCTCCGACATCAAGTCGGAAAACGAAAGCTTCAGCAGCAGTTCTGATCGCGCCGGCTGATACTCCACCGGTCGGCTGAGCCATTGCCTGAGAGTTTGCATGCCTGTTTCCGTGGTTTGGTAACAAACCTTTCGCCGCTCCGTCTCACCAGGCAGCCTCTGGATCAAACCTTCTTCCTCCAGCCGTGCCAGCATGGGGTAAATATTACCGAAATTCTCATGCCAGTAGTGAGAAAGTGTCTTGTCACAGAATTTCTTCACGTCATATCCGGAGCCCGGCTTCATGCTCAAGACGCCAAGAATTGCATATCGAGTTTTGTTTGTTTCTGCCATCGCTTGACCTCAACATATCTTTCAGATATATTTATTATATCACTCAGATATATAATGTCAACCAGCAGCCCTTCACATACTGCCCAAGAAACGAACGGAAACTCTGGCATTGACAAACAGAAAGTTTACTTTATAATTTGTTCATCTGATAATTATATTAGATTCTTATCTATCTAGGAGGTATTGTATTTGGACAGCTTTGATCTGGCGAAAGACATGCTGAAAACCTTCCAGCAATTTCGCCGCATCATGAAGCCGCCGCCAACCATCGGGGGATTGAAACCAAGTGAGGTCGGTGTGCTGTTTCATATCAGCGGCATGTGCGGGGAAGGGGCCGATGGCGTAAAAGTGTCGGAGCTTTCTAACCACATGCGCGTCACTTCTCCCTCCATCACACAACTGGTCACGGCTCTGGAGGATCGCGGCCTGGTCATCCGGAGAATGGATCCTGACGACCGGCGCAGCGTGCTGGTGAGCCTGACCGCGCAAGGCGAGGAAATCACCCGCCAGGCAGGGGAAAACCTGCACCGGTTGTTTGCCGGTATCGTGGGCCACCTCGGGGAGGACAAGAGCAGGCTGCTGATCGGCCTGATGGACGACGTGTTCCAGTATCTCTCCGCAAACCCAAACATAATCTCGTAAAGGAGAAGACTGAATGCTCAAACTTTATCGCAACTTGAAGCCATTCACGGTGCCGATCGTGATTGTGCTGATCATGGTCTTTCTGCAGACCATGGCAAATCTTTATCTGCCCACACTGATGGGCGACATCGTGAACAAGGGTATCATGATGGGTGACACCGACTATATCCTTCAGGCCGGCGGCACAATGCTCATCTATGTGGCCGGCGGCGTGGTGTGCGCGATTGTGGCCAGCTACTTCGCTTCCCGCACGGCCATGGGTCTGGGTCGGATCCTGCGCAACAAGGTCTTCTCGACGGTGGAGAGCTTTTCGCTGCACGAGTTTGACAAGATCGGCACCGCCACATTGATCACCCGCACCACCAACGATATCACCCAGGTGCAGATGGTCACCGTGATGCTTTTGAACATGATGCTGGGCGCGCCAATGACGGCCATCGGCGGGTTCATCCTGGCCTATTCCAAGGACCAGGAGCTCACGCTGGTGCTTGCGGTCGCGATCCCGGTGCTGGTGCTCACGATCGCAATCCTGGCCAGCCGCGCAATGCCGCTCTTCCAATCGATCCAGAAGAAGATCGACAAGATCAACCTGGTGCTACGCGAGAACCTGACCGGCATCCGCGTGGTGCGGGCATTCAACCGCATCGGCGACGAGCGCAAACGCTTCGAAGAGGCCAACGGCGACCTCACCGGCACATTCATCAAGGTGAACCGCATGATGGCCTTTATGTTCCCTGCGATGATGATCATCATGAACGTGACCAGTCTTGCCATCATCTGGTTCGGTGCCAAACGCATTGAAGCCGGCATGGACATCGGCGCGCTCACGGCGTTCACACAGTATGCCATGCAGATCATGTTCGCATTCTTGATGTTCTCCATGATGTTCATCATGGTGCCCCGCGCCCAGGCAGCAGCCCAGCGCGTGGTGGAGGTGCTGGAGACCAAGCCGGAGATTGTGGACCCGAAGAGCCCCGTGAGCCCCAGCGGCATCCGCGGCACGGTAGAGTTCAGGGACGTAACCTTCAGCTATCATGGTGCGGAAAACCCAGCGCTGGCCGGCGTGAGCTTTACGGCATTGCCCGGCGAGATCACGGCGATCATCGGCGGCACCGGGTCGGGAAAGACATCGCTCGTGAACCTGATCCCACGCTTCTATGACGTGGACAGCGGCGAAGTACTGGTGGACGGCGTGGACGTGCGGCAGATGACACAGAAGGACCTGCGCAGCCGCATCGGCTTTGTGCCGCAGAAGTCGGTGCTTTTCACCGGCACCATCGCCGACAACATCCGTTTCGGCAAACAGGACGCCACCGACGAGGAGATGGCACAGGCTGCCCAAACGGCCCAAGCCACCGAGTTCATTGACCAGCTGGAGGAGAAATACGGGCACATCATTGCCGAAGGCGGCACCAACGTGTCCGGAGGCCAGAAACAGCGCCTCTCCATCGCCAGGGCTCTGGCGATGAAACCGGAGATCTACATCTTCGACGATAGCTTCTCGGCGCTGGACTTCAAGACCGACGCAAAGCTCCGCGCGGCGCTGAAAAAGCAGATCGCCGACTCCACGGTGTTTATCATCAGCCAGCGTGTGTCCACCGTGATGGATGCCGACCGCATCATTGTGCTCGATGACGGCAAGATTGCCGGCATCGGCCGCCACCGCGAATTGATCAAGACCTGCGACGTTTACCGCGAGATCGCATCGTCGCAGCTTTCAGAGGAGGAACTGGCATGAGCGAACACAAGCAGCAAGGTCCCGGCGGAAGACAGCCGATGCGCAGAGGCCCCGGCGGCCCCATGGGGGGGCCCGGCGGCTTCGGCATGCCCGTGGAGAAGCCCAAGAATTTCAAGGGCACGCTGACAAGGCTGCTCAAATATTTAAAGCCCCACCGCACGGCGCTGATCATTGTGTTCATCTTCGCCATCGCCAGCACGGCCTTTGCCGTTTATGCGCCGATGGTGAGCCGTGATGCGCTGAACGGATTGCAGCACAGCCTGGTCGCCAAGGGCGTGATGGACGGCATTGTGAAGGCAGAAGAGAACCCACAGGTGCAAGCAGGCTTGAAAATGCAGGGCGTGCCGCTGCTGGCCGACGCCAATACCAACGAGGATAAGGCGGACGCTGTCAGCAAGTTCCTGGATCTGGCGCTGAAGCTGCCCAAGGAGCAGCTCGAGGCCATGATCAAGGCCGGGGGCGGCACTGGCGGCACATCCTTTATGGGCTACGACTTGTCACAGTTGGGAAGCGCCGAAAACAAGGATAAGCTGGATACCTTCATCGGCTACATCCGGGAAACCGGCGGCAAGATCATGTTTGACGAGTTGGGCCGGTTCATGCTCCAGCTTCTGGCGCTCTATCTCATCAGCTCCGGCTTCATGTTCATCATGCAATACGCAATGTCCTCCGTGTCACAAAACACCGTGAAGGTGATGCGCACCGAGGTGAACGACAAGCTGGCGCGGCTGCCGCTGAAGTTCTTTGACAGCCGCACCCACGGTGAGATCCTGAGCCGCATGACCAACGACATGGACACCATCGCCCAGACACTGCAACAGAACCTGACGCAAGTGATCAGCTCGATCGTGCAGATCATCGGCTATATCATCATGATGCTCACGATCAGCCCAATCCTCACGCTCATCGTGCTGGCCACGCTGCCGCTGTATATCATTGCGACGATGTTCATTGCCAAGGCCAGCCAGAAATACTACAAGGCCCAGCAGAAGAGTCTGGGCGAGCTCTCCGGCCATGTGGAGGAGATGTTTGGCGGCCACAAGGTGGTAAAGGCATTCAGCTATGAGGACAAGTCCCTGTCAAAGTTCAAAAGTGTCAACGATGAACTCTACGATGCCGGCTGGAAGGCTCAGTTTGTGTCGGGCATCATGTTTCCGATCATGAACTTCGTAAGCAACCTGGGTTATGTGCTGATCTGCGTGGTGGGTGGCACCTACGCGGCCAAGAAGGCGCTGGAGCTGGGCGACATCACCACGTTCATCCAGTATTCCCGGTCGTTCACGCAGCCCATCGTGCAGACCTCCAACATTGCCAACGTGATCCAGTCCACCATCGCCTGCGCCGAGCGCGTGTTTGAGCTGCTGGACGAAGCAGAACAGTTGCCGGAAAAGGCGGACGCAGTCAAGCTCGACGCACCCACCGGTAACGTGAGCTTCGACAATGTGAAATTTGGCTACAGCGAAGACAAGATCCTGATGGAAGACATGAACATCCACGTGCAGCCCGGCCAGACCATCGCCATCGTGGGCCCCACCGGCGCCGGCAAGACCACATTGGTAAACCTGCTGATGCGCTTTTACGAGGTGAACGACGGTGCCATCCGCGTGGACGGCGTGGACACCCGCGACATGCGGCGTGCTGACCTGAGGCACATCTTCGGCATGGTGCTGCAGGACACCTGGCTTTTCACCGGCACGATCCGCGACAACATCGCCTATGGCCGCGACAATGCCACTGAGGAAGAAATCATCGCGGCTGCCAAGTCCGCCCACGCCGACCGGTTTATCCGCACGCTGCCGGAGGGCTATGACACAGTGCTCAACGAGGACGCCTCCAACATCAGTCAGGGCCAAAAGCAGCTGCTCACGATTGCACGGGCCATCCTGGCAGACCCGGCCATCCTGATCCTCGATGAGGCCACAAGCTCAGTGGACACCCGCACGGAGCTCCGCATCCAGCGAGCGATGCACAACCTGATGAAGGGCCGCACCAGCTTCGTGATCGCCCACCGGCTTTCCACGATCCGCGATGCGGACCTGATCCTGGTGATGAACCACGGCTCAATCATTGAGACCGGCACCCACGAGCAGCTGCTGGCTGCCAAGGGCTTCTATGCGGACCTCTATATGAGCCAGTTCACCGGCGCGAAGACGGAGGAGCTTGCGGGGTAAGACATACCCCCCCTCTCTCATCCCATGATTTCAACGAAAAACAGCCGCCGGAAACCCCGGCGGCTGTTTTGATGCCGATCAAAGTCAGTCAGTTAGCTCGATCTCGATCACCGTATCCAACGGATCGGGCAGGCAACAGTCGTTCATCACAGGGTCTGTCTCCAGGAACGTGAGCCCCTGGTAGGCATGAAGCATCCAAGCGGCAGACATCTTGATCTCGCTCCCGTCGCGGAGCAAGCGTGCCTTTTTCACCTTCGCAGCCGGGATGCCGGGTAGGTACAACGGGCCAATGGGCGGCTCAAACACATGGACGTAGACCAGATTGCCCTTGCGGGTGTAGCGCCCCCACTCGGGCTTGGGCAGATTGGCATTGCCGCAGCCAACCAGGCTGCCGCCATTCAAGTCCATCCAGCGGCCCACATCAACAAGGACTCGCAGCGACTCCTCCGGAATGTTTCCCCGGGCGTCCGGGCCCACGTTCAGCAGCATGTTGCCGCCCTTGCTCACACACTCCACCAGCTTGCGCACAATCATAGACGCTGGCTTGAAGAACTTGTCTCCGGAATGATAACCCCAGTTCTTGTTCATCGTGATGCAAGCCTCCCACGGGATGGGCTCGCCGCGCTTGTTGGTGAGGCCCTCCGGCGGGATGAGCTGCTCTGGGGAGGCAAAGTCGCCGCTCCACAGGCTGGGCTCGTCCTCCAGGATGGAGCCGAAGCTGCTGCCGCCCACCTCCAGGCGGTTGTCGATCAACACGTCGGGCTGGTAGCTGCGGATCATCTTTACCAGCTTTTCCGCCTGCCATTTTTCGCCCACCATGTTGTCATAGGAAAAGTCAAACCACATGATATCCAGCTTGCCGTAACCGGTGCAGAGCTCCTTCACCTGGCCGTGCAGGTAGTCCACATAGCGCTCGAAGCGGTGCTCCGCGCCTTCAAAGGCCTTGTTTTCCCGCATGGGGTGGCAGCGGTCGCCATAATGGGGGTAGTCGGGGTGGTGCCAGTCCAGCAGCGAATAATACAGGCCCACCTTCAGGCCCTCAGCACGGAAGGCATCCAGGTATTCGCGGATCAAGTCCCGTTTGGCGGGCGTGTTGGTGGCCTTATAATCGGTAAGGGCGCTGTCAAACAAGCAGAAACCATCATGATGTTTGGCTGTCATCACGGCGTATTTCATGCCGGCTGCCTTGGCAGCCTTGGCCCATTTTTTAGGGTCATAATCCACAGGGTTGAAGCTGTCGAAGAACTGCTGATACGCCTCGTTGGAAATGCGCTCCACACTGCGCACCCACTCGCCGCGGGCAGGCGTAGCGTAAATGCCCCAATGGATGAACATGCCGAACCGGTCCTGGCGGAACCAATTACTGCGTTGGAATTTCTCAAACATGACGGGCCCTCCTCCGGAGAAAATCTGCCTGCATTATACCATGGCAAAGGTGCCCTATGTGAAAATTTCAACCACTTTGTGTGAATGGATATCAACCAGTCCTTGTGATGACTGCATCTTCGATAGCCAATGCGCATCAC
Source organism: Bacillota bacterium (assembly GCA_023421955.1). Lineage (GTDB taxonomy): Bacteria > Bacillota > Clostridia > Christensenellales > UMGS416 > JAEYRA01. Next base: position 83,619 of record JAEZSE010000042.1, on the reverse strand, counting down.
AGGATCAATCCTTGGAAAGCGCCATGGTAAACCGGTAATGTGTGAGCCGGAACCCCTGTCTCTCATAAAAACGGTGAGCCCGCTCCCGCGCCCGGTTGGTGGAAAGCTCCAGGATACAGCAGCCTCTGGCCCGGGCCTGAGCAGCCATCTCTTCCACCATCGCCGCACCAACCCCCGCGCCACGGCAGCCTTCCTCCACCACCAACTCCACAATCTCAGCCACGGGGCCTTCGTGGTGCAGCGGGGAGGAAAACAGCAAGCTGCCGAAGGCGCACACAGCGCCCTCGGCTTCGGCGACTAGATAGGTTATGGAGGGATCAGTCAGGCTGCTTCTGTATTTGTGGGAGAACCGCTCAAAATCATATTTCTGCGGGGCCTCCAGCAGCTCGATCAGGCGGTGCACATGGGGTGCGTCCTGTTCGGTTGCGCAGCGAATGGTAGTCATGGCTGATTCCCCATCAGATGGAGAGCCTGTGATAGATCATCCCAAAGGCTTCTGCCACACCGGGGCAGGTGCATTTACCCTCATAGGTGTTCACGCCGGCCACAATGGCGTCGCTGCGGCGGATGGCACCCTCCATGCCCAGATTGGCAATCGTCAGGCCATAACGTAGCGTGGCGTTGGTGAGCGCCTGCGTGCTGGTGCGCGGCACAGCGCCGGGCATGTTGGCCACACAGTAGTGCACCACGCCATCCACCTCAAACACCGGGTTTTCATGGGTGGTGGCATGGGTGGTTTCGCAGCAGCCGCCCTGATCCACAGCCACATCCACGATCACTGCGCCCTTTTTCATGAGCTTCAGGTGCTCGCGCCGGATAATCTTCGGGGCCGTGGCTCCGGGGATCAGCACAGCGCCGATCACCAGGTCTGCCTCCGCCAATGCGGACCGAAAATTGGCGGCATTGCTGAACAGTGTGCGCACCGCGCCGCCCATCACATCGTCGATGTAGATGAGCTTGTTGATGTTGGTGTCCATCACGGTAACCTTGGCTCCCATGCCCAACGCGATCTTGCAGGCATTCATGCCCACCACGCCGGCGCCGATGATCAGCACCCTGCCCTTCTCCACACCGGGCACGCCGCCCAGCAGCACACCACGGCCGCCAAAGGGCCGTTCCAGGTATTTGGCTCCCTCCTGCACGGCGAGGCGGCCAGCAATCTCGCTCATGGGCCGCAGGCAGGGCAACGCGCCGCCCTCGGTGATTGTCTCATAAGCGACGGCCTTCACCCCGGAGGCAAGCAGCGCATCCGTCAGCTCCCGATCAGCAGCCAGATGAAGGTAGGTGTACAAGATCAATCCATGGCGAAAGAAGCGATATTCGCTCTTCAACGGCTCCTTGACCTTCACGATCATGTCCGCCACATCCCACACCTGCGCGGCACTCTCCACCAGCGTCGCCCCGGCAGCCTCATACTCGGCATCCTCATACCCCGCGCCAAGCCCGGCACCTTTCTGCACCAGCACCTCGTGGCCGGCTTCCGCATACGCACGGGCGCAATTAGGCGTCATACCCACCCGGTATTCATGGTTCTTGATCTCTGCAACGGTTCCAACTCTCATTCAGATGCCTCCCTACCCTATGAATCAATTCAATTATACTCAGATTTCTTATGGTCTGCGATGGTCTAATATGCCAATTTCCGAACAAAGAACAAGGGCGGGAATCTCTTCCCGCCCTTCTGCGATAGCATATTATTCTTCCGCGTCTTGCTCTTCCACAGGCGCCAGCTCAGCTTCTTCCTCATGCATTGGCTGCTCGGCCACCGCCTCGCGGATCGAGAGGCTGATGCGTTTTTCTTGCGGATTCACATCCAGAATCTTGACCGGCACGATCATGTCCGGCTGCAGCACGGTTTCCACCTTGTCAATGTGGTGGTCTGCCACCTGGGAGATATGCACCAGACCATCAAGGCCGGGCTCCAATTCCACAAAGGCGCCGAAGGTCACGATGCGAACCACCTTGCCCTGCACAATGTCGCCCACATGATAACGCTCAGGGGCAAGATCCCAGGGGCGAGGCTTGGCCTGCTTGGCGCTCAAGCTCAGGCGCTTGCGCTCCACATCCACCTTCAGCACCTGCACGTTGATCTCCTCGCCAACACTCACTACGTCGCGGGGGTGCTTCACGCGGCCCCAAGCCAGGTCGGTCACATGGACCAAACCGTCCACGCCAGCCACGTCCACAAAGGCGCCGAAGTCGGTGATGCGGCGCACGGTGCCCCGAGCAATCTCGCCTTCATGGCTCTTGAGCATTTCCCAGATCTCGGCCTCATGCTTCTGCTTATCAGCTTCCAGCATGGCGCGGCGAGAGGCAACAACGCGATGGCGGTGCTTCTCCACCTCGATGATCTTGAGGTCCATCTCTTTGCCCAAGTATTCGGTGATGTCTTCCACATACCGAGTGTCCAACTGCGACGCGGGGATGAAGGCGCGCACACCGTAGACATTGGCGATGAGCCCGCCCTTGACCACCTGCTTGCCCAAGCCCTTCACGGCATTGCCGGCCTCGAAGTCATCCATGATCTGTTTCCAGCCCTTGCGGACTTCCAGGTTTTTCAGCGACAGCACAACGTTGCCGTCACCGTCGTTGATCTTGAGAATCTCCACCTCAAGCTCATCGCCCTCGTGGGCTTCCTGCAGCAGATCCACATTGCTGTCAGACGAAAACTCGTCCTTGCTGATGATGCCGTCTGCTTTATAACCGATATTCACACACACCTCGTCCGCCGTCACCTGCACCACAGTACCTTTGACGACCTGGCCGGGGCGGATGGTCCTCATCGTTTTTTCAAAAGCTTCCTCAAAACTGTCGCGCGCCGGCTGGGCGGGTGGCTCTGCCACAGGGGCCGCTTCGGCCGTCTGCTCCACGGCCACGGCCGCTGCTTCCGGCTCCGTCGCAATCCCGGCTTCAGGGGCAGCCGTATCAACCTGTGCTTCTACAGGCTCCTCCACGGGCACTGCCTGCTCCACCTGGACTTCCATTTCCCTGTTGTCCATCTCGCTCATGTTATTGTAAACCTCCTCGATGATCCAATCCGGAGTTGAAGCCCCGGAAACAATACCTAATGATTTGCATCCGCCAAACCCGTCCGCCGGCAACTCCGACGCGTCTTCCACCCAAATGGTGTTGGGTCGTGCCTTGCGGCAGATTTCATAGAGTTTCCTGGTGTTGGAGCTGTTGCGCCCGCCCACCACAACGATGCAATCTGCCCTAAGAGCCAGCTTCTCCGCTTCGCTTTGCCTCTCGGCGGTGGCGTTGCAGATGGATGGGAAGACCTCAGGCTCGGTGATCTTGCCCCGGAGCAGCTCCACAAGCCGATCCCAACGGAGCTGGGGGGTGGTGGTCTGCGCTACGATGCAGGCCCGCTCCATCTGCGGCAGTGCCGCCACATCCTCTTCTGTGCTCACGATATGGGCAGCATTGCCGCACCAACCGTTGATACCCTCCACCTCAGGGTGCTCACGCTCGCCGATGATTACCACGGGCACACCTTGCTCATGGCACCGGTGGGCTTTGTCCTGGATGCGCTTTACGCAGGGGCAGGTGGCATCCACGATGGTCAGGCCCTTACGCTTGCATTGCTCAAGCACATCCTGGCTCACGCCATGGCTGCGGATCACCACAGTGGCTCCGGTCGGAATATCTTCCAGCCGCTCTGTGGCCTGCACGCCCAACCCCTTCAACCGACCAACAACCTGGTCGTTGTGGATGATCGGCCCCCAGGTAAAGACCGGCTTGCTACCGTCGGCGCATTGGAACACCATGTCTACCGCCCGGCGAACTCCGAAGCAAAAGCCACCCTTTTCCGCCTTGACAATATCCAAAGTTGCACCTCTATCAAGTATATACTATGTGTTCACAAAATTCAAATACTATTAAACTCTGTGAACGATGGGAGATGATGGGAAACTGTTCACATCAGCGCGCTCAGCGCCTCCAGCACGGCGGCTGTGGCCTGCTCGGTGGTCTCGCTTTTTACGCGGCCACTCGTTTTTAACGAAGAGAGATCCACCGGCGGCCCCACGACAGCCCGCACCGGGCGAAACAGCCGGAAGCCCGCCGTATCGGCAAACAGCACCGGGATCACCGGCGCGCCGGACACCATGGCAATATAGCCCACGCCGTTGTTGAATTTCTGAATCGTGCCATCCAGCTTCTTGTTGCGGGTGCCCTCGGGAAAGATCGCGAAGACATCTCCGGCTTTCAGAATGCCAAGAGACTTTTTGATTGCGCCGATGTCCGCGGTGCCCCGATTGACGGGGAAGGCGCCAACGGCGTGCAGCACCCAACTAAAAAAACGGCCATGCTGAAACAACTCGCTCTTGGCCATAAACACTGTGCGCCTTGGGAAAAGCATTCTGGGGATGAAAAACACTTCCCACATCGAAATGTGGTTGGCGATCACAATGAACGGGCCATCCTGTGGGATATGCTCTCTGCCCTTCACCCGAAGGGGGAAAACGAGCGCGGTAAGCAGTACAGTCAGGAATTTCCCAAATGCATAGAGTGCCTTGTCAAACCATTTCATTTCCGGAGTGGTCATAAGCCCTGCCGCACCCTCCGTATCACATATTCCGCAGCCTGCTCGGCTGTCAAATCCGTCGTGTCAAGCACTTCGGCGCCATCAGCCACTCTGAGCGGAGACGCGGCACGGGAGCTGTCTTGAAGGTCACGCTCCTCAATGTCGCGCACGCACTCCTCCAGGCTCTTGCAGCTGCCGCGGCTTTGGAGCTCCAGAAGCCTGCGGCCTGCACGGGCCTGCACTGAGGCTGTCACGAAAAACTTATGCTGCGCTTGTGGCAGCACATGGGTACCGATGTCGCGGCCATCCATCACCACGCTGCGCAACCCGGCAATGGCCTGCTGCAGCGCAACCAACCGGCTACGTACAGCCGACCACTGGCTCACATCGGAGGCCGCACGGGAAACCTCCGGCGTACGGATGAGGGCTGTCACATCTTCGCCATCCAGCAGCACCGTCTGCATTCCGTATTCCACCAGAACCGATACATCGGTTCCCTCGGCCATGGCGCTCACGGCCGCCTCGTCCTGCGTGCAAACACCAAGGCGCAGCGCCTTCAAGCCCACCGCGCGATACATCGCACCGGTGTCCAGATAGGTGAAGCCCAGTCGGGCGGCAACAGCCTTTGCAATGGTAGACTTACCTGCCCCGGCAGGGCCATCTATGGCAATCTGGATTGCTTCAGGGGTTTGGGGTTGCTTGTCTGCGGTGTTCATCATATCACGCGGTGCCCCAGACCGATGGCATTCTCATTCAGGTGCAGCAGGCCGATGCCGGTGAAAATGCACACAGCAAGGTGGTCCTCATGGCGGGCAATGCCGATCTTGCCGCCGATGTTGAGCCCGATGGCCTTGGGCATGATCTGCGAGAGCGCCTCGCGGGCAGCGCCTGCCACAGCGCCCTCCTCATTGTGGTGGTCACCGATGATGCCCTCACGCTTGGCGGCCACAACGGCCCGCTCGATCACCTTCATCACAGAAGAAATAAACTCGCCTCCGTAGTCCACTGCCGCGGCAGGGATGGACAAAGCATGATAATGATCCTTCAGGTCTTTTTCTTCCTCGCGGTTGCGGGAAAGGCTCAGCAGCACTGCGGCGCGGCAGACCTCCCGGCTGATCGATTCGCTCAAGCGTTCCTCCATAAGGTCATATTATACGGGGCTGGAAATCGTAACAAGGATGCTCTCAGGGCTGATCACCACAGCGGCAATGCCCGTATCCTCCGCGTTATACTCGGCGTGGATTGCCAGCGTGTGGGTGCGGGCGTCCAGGCCGGTTGCATCCACAGTCAGGCGGACCATCGAAGCCTTGATCTTCGGGGCCAGCAGCTCCGGGCAGGTGACGGTGACGGTTGCGCGAAGCTGCTTGGAATCCACTTTGAGCCCGGGAGCTAGATTCAGCACATGCACAGGAAGATCCTGCAGTGTAACCTCGGTCATGTTTTCCTCGATGTTGATGAGAACCGTGACCGTGCTTTCCCCCACAGCCCGCACACCCTCCGGCAGAATCAACGGCTTGGACACGCTGATGTCGCTGTTGGCGCCAGTTACGTCAATGGGCTCCGGTGAAACGGACTCGATCGTGTCCAGTACAGACCGCGGCCCTGCGATCACGACCTCAGTGGTCGAAACCTCAGGCTGGCCCGCAATGCTGTAGCCCTTGGCCACACTGCCGTTCAAAGATTTGCTCACGTCCACCTTGACCTTTTTGGTCGGGAGCACCTCCAGGTCAATGATGCAGTTTGTATAGTCAAGCGAAAGCCCGGCTCTGTCAAGATCGATCACGCGGTCGGTTTCATCCAGCAACTCGATTTTGCGTGAAGCGGAAAGCTTTTCGGTGAGGCCCGTCAAATCCACAACCACCCGGGCACTCTTGACCAGGGCTACCAACGACCGTGCGCCGGTCACATTCACAAACTCCGGCGCAAGCGTTGGGCTGTCTTCCCGCCAATAGCCATCAGGCAGTTCGCCTTCCTTCTCCCATTTCACAGGCACAGGTTTACTGTCTGTCCTTTCAATGTCTACGGCAAGCGTGCTCACAGACTGGCTTTTCAACGTGCCGAAAGGTGTTGAAATGCTCACTTTGAGTGACTTGCGCCCTTCACTGGTGATGCCGGCCAATGACACGATTGCCCTGATGGAGTCTCGGCTCAGATTTTTGAATTGGTTGCGAGGGATATCGACGGTGACGTTAACAAAGCGCTCCGGCAGCGCACCTTTCACGGTGAATCCGGAATTGTTGAGCTGCGTGATGGAGGAGGCGTCAAATACGATTTTAATGTCACCAAACGACGCGGGCCGCATCGGGTTAACCTCGGTGATCACGTAATTCCACAAAACGATCGCAAACAACAAAGAGACCAGCTTCAGGCCCCAGTTGCGCCGCAAGGACAACCCGATCCTTTTGATCAAATCAAGAACGCTTTTGCCCGCCATGTGGCCTCCGCTTGATCAGTCCGTTGAATTTATGCGCCGCGGTGTCTTTACGGCCATACACCTTCTGCAAGTGCTGCCGCAGGCCGTTGCCGTCCAGATAGCGCACAAGGCGCCCGCCCTCCGCCACGGAGATAATGCCAGTCTCCTCCGAGACGATCACGACCAGTGCGTCGGTGGTCTCGGTCATGCCGATTGCCGCCCGGTGACGGGTGCCCAACTCCGGCCCAACCTGGGCGCTGGCTGCCAGCGGCAAAAAGCAGCCGGCGGCCACAATGCGGCTGCCGGACACGATCATCGCGCCGTCATGCAGCGGCGTGTTGGGGATGAAAATATTTTCGATGAGCGGTGCGCTCAGGCGGCCGTCGATCCGCGTACCGCTCTCCACAATGTGGCTTAACGTATTGCTGCGCTGCAGCGCGATCAATGCGCCGGTGCGTTTTTTAGCAAGATTCTGCACGGCGCGGGCGATTTCTTCCACGGCGTTGCCGGAGGCTTCGTCAGCGGCCATGGCCTGAAACAGCGTGTTGTCCGGCAGCCGACCGGCTCCCAGGCGCTCCAATGCCCGCCGCAATTCCGGCTGGAACAAGATAACCAACGCGATCACGCCAGCATTCACAATGCTGCTCAGCACCCAGGCCACACCGGAAAGACTCAGAAACTGGCAAATCTGGGCGGCGATCAGAATGATGCCAAAGCCCTTCAGAAGCTGATTTGCCCTGGTTTCGCGGGTGACCTTGATGAGTTGATAAATGATGATGGCCAGAATGGCAATATCGACGCCGTCATACCATTGAAACAGCTCGATTGCTTCCCTGATGCTTTTTAGCAGACCGTTGATCAAGCCTTGCCCCCATCTCTGCCCGCCAGCCGGTTGACCAGCAGCAGCGTGGTATCGTCACGGTTCATGCTTTCACCGGCTCCTGCCCCCACCGTTTTCCAGATTGTATCCAGGCAATCGTCCGGACTACTCTCGCCCATAATGCGGCTCACAACCTCGTTGAGGTCGCCCTGGTCACCACCGCCTTGCCAACGGGCTTCCAGGCCGTCGGAAAAGAGCACCAGCCTGCCGCCGGGCTCCATTTCACCGGTGGCCGTGGCATACTCCTGCTCCCGGAACCAGCGGCTAACCGGAAGCCCCGCCATCTCCAGAGCCGTGACAGTGCCTTTGGAGTCCATCAAAAGCGGCGGGCAGATGTGACCGGCGTTAGACCAGAAGAGCCGGCCGGTGGAAAGCTCCAGCCTGCCCAAAAAGGCTGTTATGTAGTGGTGCTCCTCCAACTCCAGCTCCATAAAACGGCTGTGGATGCGGGAGAGCACCTTGCCCGGCATGTCGGTGGGGCGCATCTCAAGGCGCACGGCGGTGCTGAAAAACAGCGTGAGCATCGCAGCTGTGACGCCGTGGCCAGCCACATCGGCAATGTAGAAGGCGATGTTGTCACGACCGATGCGGATGATATCAAAGATGTCGCCGCTCATTTCCTCGCTGGGCTTATACAGCGATTGAAACAGGTATCCCTCGGCACGGGCCAGATCTTTGGGCAGCAGGGAGTATTGTATGCTGCGGGCATGGAAGATATCGCGCCGCATCTTGTCATACTGTTTCTTCATCAAGGCTTCGGCCTCAGCCGCGGCGGTGATGTCGCGCCACAGCATGGCGTATTTCCCAGCGCCGTGGCCGCCAACCGGCGACACTGAGCGGGCGTAAACCCGGCCTTTGTGTTGCACGGCGCCGGCATCCACCGGCTCGCCCAAACCATCAGCCAGGCAACCCGAACAAGGCCTCCGGCCACGCTCGCGGCAAGGCCGGGCACCATTGGCGCAGCCCTGCGCAGTCATCAGAGCCCGATTGGCATATAGGATGCGCCCATCGGTGTCCAATACGGCGGCCGGCTCCTTCAGGCCATCCAAAGTGTCTTGATACAGGCCCCGGCCAGTGCCTGCCCCGAACCATTTCATCGGCAATACCCATGCAATTAAACAGGATTAGGTTATATTATAACCGGAAAGTGAGGCGCAATCAAAGCAAAAATGAAAAACGAATACAAAAACAGAAACAACACGAATCAAAATCAATGCGAGGGCTCCCGATAACAACTGGAAAAGCTGTATAATTCAAAGGTTGTGCTGAGACCGCCCGATCTGGTATGATCCGGGCAGAGGCACGCCTGCATTGTGCCACCGGATATCTGCATAATCATAGAAGCGGGGTAGCTAAGTCATGACGCAAATTGCCGCACAGCTTTATACGTTGCGCAACGTGATGCAGACGCCAGAACAAATCGACAATGGGTTTGCCCGCCTGGCCGCCGACGGATGGAAGGCTGTACAGGCTTCGGGCCTGGGGCCCATATCAGCGGTGGAGCTCAAGGCGCTGGCAGACAAACACGGTCTGAAAATATGCGCAACCCACGTTGGTTATGACAAGCTGCTGGATGACCTTGATCACGTGTTGAAAGACCATGAGATACTGGATTGCCATTACGTCGGTCTGGGAGCCATGCCGGCGCAATTCCGGCGGTCGGAAGAGGGTTTTGCAGAGTTCGCCCGGATCATCACGGCGGTGGCTGAAAGGATCCGTGGTGCAGGCCGAACCTTTGTGTATCACAACCACAACTTTGAGTTTGCACGTTTCGGACGCCGAACCGGCATGGACATCCTGTTGGAACACTGCGGCGAGGCTGTGCAATTTGAGCCTGATACTTACTGGATCCAGGCCGGAGGCGGCGACGTGATCCATTGGCTGAACCGCCTGGCAGGCCGCATGGATGTGGTGCACTTCAAGGACATGGTGTATGAGCCGGTGGAAGGAGAGCCTGTGATGGCCGAGGTGGGCGAAGGCAACCTCAATTGGCCGGCGATCCTGATGGCTTGCGCCAAAACCCAGGTGCGGTGGCACATTGTGGAGCAGGACACATGCCGCCGGGATCCGTTTGACAGCCTGGCGATCAGCCTGAGCAACCTGAAAGCGATGGGGCTGGAATAGAAAGAGCTGCCAATGCGGCAGCTCAAGATAGTCACTTTATGACCGGAAAATTTTGGGTTGGTTATGGCCGGATGAGCTCCAGCCCGATGGCCAACGAACCCTCGCTGCCAGCCACCTCCGACACGATGGCGTGGGTTTCGTCGCGGCCAAGCAGGTTGACCTCCACACGCCCGACACCCTTGATGCCGATGTAGGAGTGGCCGTTTTCCTCCGCCACCATTTTAAGCGGCACCTTCAGCCCCTCGATATCCTGCCCCAGGTGCCCGTTGACGACCCTGAGGCTGAGCACCTGCGAGACCCCCTCCGGCACCTCCAGCACCGCCACAGAATTCCGGCCCTCAGCAATCACCTTTACCACCTTTGCCAGCACGGCTTTCTGCATGCCGGCAAAGGTGACCTCGATCTCATTTCCTTCGATCATGGGGTTCTCGCGGGCGTTCATTACCACAACCGCATACCACTTCTGCGGGTTCACAATGCGGCAGATCGGCTGGTCCTTCAGCACCGTTTCCTCACTGGTGTAACTCTGGCTCTTTTGGATGAGCGTATCCATTAACGCCTTCATCGTGCCGGGCGTCATCTTTTCAATGCTGGCAATGGTGAGTGTCTGCTCATAACCGTCCAGATAGAAGCTGACCAGCCCTGCCGCCGGTGAGGCCAGCGCCTTACGGGTGCGGTTGATCTTTTCCTCCAGGCTGGTCTGCTGCTGATAATACCGATCCAGCGTGTCATCAGCCTTTGCTTTGTTGAACAGATAGGTTTGCCGCTCAGCCATCAGGGTCCTCAACTCCTGCTCGGCCGCAGCCAGCTGCTGGGTCTGGCGGCTGATCGACTGGTCGCTGATCTGCTTCATCTTGTCGTCGATGCTGGCGTTCAGGGCCTTCAGGTCGGTATCGTTCACGTCCTTGAGGATGTTGTTTTCCTGATAATCCTTAATATCATTGTGCAAATTGTAAAGCTTTGTGAGATCATTTTCCGAAAAACCGGTTAGATATTGCATCACAAGCGGGTCTCCGGCGGCCACCGTAGCCCCCTCGGTGGCGATACAGGAAATCTTCGCAAACTCACCGGCCAGAACCACAGATTCATCACGCAGCACAATGGCGGTGATCGGCTGGCTGTTTGACAGCCTGCCCCACTCAATGCTGGTTGGTTTGAAAAGGCTGAGCAGCACCGAAAGCCCCCACACGGTCAGGCCGAGCAGGAGCGCCAGAAACAGATAGAAGCGGGGCTTCACGCGGAATTTCCTGCCGTAGCTGCCATACTGCATGATTTCCCCTCCTCTCCGGATCAACGCACAGGCGCGCATAGATTGATATTATATTATACTTCACAGTGCATTACTTGGCAAACATCAGCTCAGTTTTACGGGAATACTTCCCCAGAAAAAAGAAAAAACCTTCCCCAGACCTGGGAGAAGGCAAAAGAAGCCAAAATTCTCTCCGTTGCTCAATGAAGCGCCAATCGGGCGGTGACGCGGTTACCCATCTGGTTCATCTCAACAGATTGGCACAAGCCCTTGACAATGGCAAGGCCCCTGCCGCTCTCACTAAACACATCGGCACAAGCGCCCACATTGGCCGTGTCAAACCCTTGGCCGCCATCATCCACGATGACGACCACATCGCCATCCTTCACATCCAGCTCGACTCGCACCTGGTTGTCTTCGCCGCCGCCATATTTAAAGCTGTTGGTGATAAGCTCACTCAACACCACGCGCAGATAATAGCTCGACTCTTCGTCCATCCGGGCGGACATTTCCGCATATTTCAGCAGGCTTCTCACAGCCGCGCCCATTTGATCCAGGGACGCGATTTTGCAGCGCATGCGCTCTGCCCCCTTATTGATTGGTGTGCCTTAGAAATGCCCAAAACCTTGTGTGTTGAAACAGGCAAAACCACGATTTATCATCCGCCGTGTTTCTTTTTCAATGTGTCCAATATGCGCCGCTCCATGCGGGAAACTGTCATTTGTGTAATACCCATCTCGCGGGCAATCTCAGCTTGCGTCATGCCATAAATGTATCGGCACATCACAAGCTTGCGGTCCGTTTCGTTGAGGCCCTCCAGCACGGCGCGCACCGTTTCGCGGGTGACCACCTCTTCATAACCGCTGTCTTCCGAGCCCAGGATGGACTCCATGGCCTCGCCATCCTGGTTCTCAGCGCCATCCAGCATCATAAACTGCAGGCTGGACGCCGTTTCCAGCGCTTCCAGCGCGCGCTCCAGCGATACGCCCACATATTCTGCCGTCTCCGCAGTGGTGGGGTAACGGCCCAGCTGCGTCGCAAGCTCTGTCTCGGCCCGCCGCAGCTTCGCAGCCAACTCACCAGCGCTCCGGGGTGGCCTCATGGCAGTGGAAAAATCGCGGATGTAGTGCTTCAGGTCACCCATCAGCGTGGGCAACGCAAAGGCCGCGAACTTCACACCCTTGCCTTCGTCATATCGCTCAATTGCCCTCAGTAGCGACATCATCGCAACCTGGTATAGATCCTCATACTCCAGCCCCGGCCGGATGTAGCGGGCCGCAGCCTTGGCAGCCAACGGCGCGTAACGCTCCACAATCTCGTTGCGCACGGAAACATCCCGGTTTTGCGAATACCGGCAAAAAAGCGCTTCCGTGATGTCAGGGCTCAATGTGCTCACTGGTTTATGCCTCCCGCGATGGTAAAGCGGACCTGGCCGCCGTCGGCCTCCACTTCATCGGCCAAGGCTGCCAGCAATGCCATGGAAAAATCAGCGTCAATCTCTTCGCTCACCGGAACGCCGCCGGGTTCCTCGCCCCGCACACACACCTCAAGAGTGTCGCCGTAGGTAAAGGAAACGGCCAGGCGGCTAAACCCGGCCTGGTCGTTGATCATCAGGATGCAGGCCTCAGATACGGCGGCTTTTACATCCTCCATCTGCTCAATGGCCATCCCGAGACGGCTGCACACGCCCGAAGCGGCAAGCCTCGCCACCAGAAGGTGCTCAGCCTTTGCGGGGATATTTACGGTGATGACTTCGCTCATACGTCAGTCCTCCAGGGCAAAGGCTCCATCCAGGCCGGTCAAATGGAAAATCCGCCGGATGTGGGGCTTCAAGCCTTTGATTGTCATGCTGCCGCCATACTCCCGCACGCGGTTCAGAGAGCTGACCAGCACACCCAGGCCGGTGCTGTCAATATAGCCCATCTCCGTGGCATCCAGATGGATGTCGGCCTTTTGTTTCGAGATACACTCCAATATGGTCTGCTTGAGTTCCGGAACGGTGTATAAATCCATATCCTTGATGATAACGATTTCCCAACGTGATTGTGCGTCGTTATAGTTCCCCTTCAAAACAAACCCCTCCCGCTGCCTACAGTGGTACTGCTAGTATTCTAACAGATTTCTACAGGTGTGTCGACAACGAGTCACCCGATTTGTGGTGATTCATGCAAAAAAATAGACATCAAATACAGAATATGCCAAATCGCCGCTCTTGCGGCAATCAGCTGCAAGAGCGGCGGCGAAGAATCATAGAATCAGAAAAGATCATGCGCTAACTCTTCACGCCGCCCTTTCCGAAACGGCCAAGGAGGCTCGAGTCAAAAGCATAGTTGTTTTTGTTCTTCTCCCGGTGTGCCTCAAAGGCCTTCTCCACGATGGTATCAATCAGCGCCGGATATGGCACGCCGGCCGGCTCCCACAGGTAAAAAGCGAAACTGCCCGGAACGGTGTTGATCTCGTTGATATAAAGCTCTCCATCAGCACGGTCAATGATAAAATCCACCCGCACCACGCCCCGGCAGTCCAGCAATCGGAACGACTGCACCGTAAGCTCACGGATTCGCTGGGTCAGTTCCTCTGAAATAGGCGCGGGGATGAGCCGCTGCATGTTTTCCATGCCGCCTGCCTTGGCGCCGCCGCCTGCCTTGGCGCCGCCTTTTCCACCCTTGCCGCCCCGGAGGTACTTTTCCTCAAAGGTCAAAAATTCCTTCCAGCTCACCGGCTGCTCGCACAATGACGCCTTCACGTCCCCCTCGAAACCCATGGCCGAGCAGTTGATCTCCTGCAGCTCAGTTACGCCGTGCTCGATGACAGCCCGGCGGTCATAGCTGAAGGCCACCTCCAGCGCCTGCGCCAGCCCGGCGCGGTCATCGGCCCGGTTGATGCCGATGGAGCTGCCCAGGTTGCTGGGTTTCACGTAGACCGGATAGCCCAGCTTGCCTTCGATCTGATCCAGCGCCGCCTCACGTTCCGCCTGAAAGCGGGAGCGCTCCAGATGGGTCCACGGAAGCAATGGCAAACCCGCTCCCGCAAAGGCCGTCTTCATCGCAATCTTGTCCATACCCACCGCCGAGCCCAGCACACCTGGGCTGGTGTAGGGGATGTTCATCAGCTCCAGCAGCCCCTGCAGCGTGCCATCCTCGCCGTTCATGCCATGGATGGAGGGCACGACCGCATCCAACTCCACCAACGGCTTCTTCGGCCCGGCAAACAGCCCCTTTGGCTGGGCGACCGGCCAGACCGCGCGGCTGCCGTCGGTGGGCTCCAAATAGCATTGCACCACTTCGTCGGCGTTGAACTTCTGATAGAAGCCGATATCCCGGAGCTTTTCGCCGAAATACCACTTGCCGTCTCGGTGGATATACAGTGGGATCAGGTTGTATTTCTCGTGGTTGGCATTGTCCATGAATTGCAGCGCTGTCACGATGGACACATCGTGCTCCACGGTGCGGCCGCCGAAGATGACGGCGAGGTTGAGTTTGGGCATGTCGGAACCTCCTAATGAAAACTCGTTGGGGGGCGGGTTTACGTATTGGGGCGGGTATGGAACCCCGCCCCTACCAGAAAACCAAAGCGGGCGATTCCCTACCCCGTTCGGTGAGAGGGGGATGGCGTACGAACTCCCTCCGCCACCTGCGGGCGGCACCTCCCTCAAGAAGGAGGTTAAGAAAAGAAAGCTCAGTCGCGGCTAAACCCCTCCCCCCCCCCTCAGTGAGGGGGGATGGCCCCCACAGGGGTCAGGGGAGTTATAGTTCATAATGATCCGGCAGATCATTCTCAAACAGTACCACATCGCCAACTCTGGTTAAGTGCCCCAGGGCAGCCGTTGCCTCGGCTAACTTACCGGTGACGATCAGATTGTCCTCAGGGAAGCCGGCCTCCAGCAGGCCCTTCTTCATCGCCGACGCGTTGCGGGCCACCAGGATGGCGATATCCACAACCGAAGCCATCGCCCGGCCAAAGGCCTCGTTTTCTGCGGCCTCGGCGTCGCCCAATTCCACAAGGCCCGGCGTTACAATGATCTTGCGGCCGGGGAAGGACCCCAGCACCTTCAACGCGGCCCGGGTGCCAGCGGGGTTGCTGTTGAAAGCGTCATCGATCACAGTGATACCGTTGGTGGTGGGAATCAGCTGCAGGCGGTGTTCCACCGGCTGGGCCTTGGCAATGCCGCGGGCGATCTCCTCCATGGTGAGGCCCAGCGCATGGGCCACGGCGGCACAGCCCAAGATGTTCTGCACGTTGTGGCGCCCGAGCAGCTTCGTGGTGCAGCGCGCCGATTGGCCATCAGGCCCGGTGAGCGTAAACGTGCTGCCTAAATGGCTGTGCTCAATGGCCGACGCGGTCATATAGAGCATCTCATCATGGCCGTTAAAGCCAAAAAGTGCCTTGGGCTTGTCGGTCTTTTTGTAGAGCTCCAAGCAAATTTCATTGTCGGAGGGCATAAAACCCATTCCATCGGCTGGCAGCGCGTCGATGAGCTCATATTTGGTTTTTGCAATATTCTCAATCGTGAACATCGTCTCCAGGTGCTGGGGGCCGATGCTAGTAATGAGGCCAAATTTCGGGTGCACCATCCGGCAGAGCTCGGCAATGTCGCCCATGTGGCGGGCGCCCATTTCGGCGATGAAGACCTGGTGGCTTGCGTCCAGTTGCTCGCGAATAGCGCGGGTGAGGCCCATGGGGGTGTTGAAACTGGCAGGCGTGGCATATGTTTTATACTTCTCAGACAGGATCGTGGCAAGGATCACCTTGGCGCTGGTCTTGCCATAACTGCCGGTGATGCCCACGACGATGAGGTCTTTCATGGCGACGAGTTTCTTCTTCGCGTCGTTCAGGTACCAGTTTTGCACAGCTTTTTCCACAGGCTGGACGAGAACGGAAGCAAGGGCGATCAGCTTTGGCAGATAGATAAAGCTCAGATCCGCCAGCGTGACCATCAGCAGAAACACAGCCAGGGCAATGGCCAGCGACCCAAGGCAGGGCCCGCCGGTGAGCACGAGCGGCCCCTTGATGAGAATCAGGGCCGAAAGTAAAAGGCCGTAGACTAATGTTTGCAGCAGCACCGCGCACAGCGCCAGCGCAACATTCAGGCGGATCACTCGAGATGTGTATTTCAACGGCTTTTTGGATGGTTGCTTTTTCTCCTTGAGAAATGGCACCAGGTGAAACACAAAAGAAACGGCGACTATCACAACGCTTGCGATAAGCCCCAGAGGCATCGCCCGCATCACCAACGTGAGCAGCACTACAGCAGCCAGCGCACCCAGCAGCACAAGCCAAAGGATCATACGAAGCTTCTGCAGCTTGTTCTGATAGCTTGGATCTTCCTTCAATCGTAAAAAGAACTGGGGCCGCTTGTAGGACTCCAATTGAAAGATGTGAATATAGTGCTGTGCAGGCAGCAGCGCGATGAGCGCCAACAGCGCCACCGGGATCATGTAAAGCCAGAATGTCTCGTTGAACAGGCGCAGAACCATCGGATTCCCCCGGTAATACTATTTGGGATGGTTGGATTATTATACCATTGATTGAGAAAACACAAAATCCCAAAGGAAAATCCCCCCCTGCTTCCCTTCGGTCAGCATCCCCCCCCTTCAAAAGGGGGGGTGCCAATATTACTCTTTCCAGCTAACGTAAGTGAGAGCAAAAATAGAAGGTACCCCCCTTGTTAAGGGGGGATGGCTCCCAAGGAGCCAAGGGGGATTTCTTCCGGGCAAAGCTCGGCATTATCTAGATCCTATCCATCGGGCGACGGGGGGAGTTCACCCCAAAAACGCCCTCACGATCTTTACAAACCGCCCGATCTCCTCCAGATAAGCAAAATGCCCCCGGCCTTCAAACACCACCAGCCCCGCGTCCTTGATGCCCTTCTCCATCGCTTGCCCCATCCACAGCGGCGCATCCATATCCTTCTCGCCCCAAATGAGCAAGGTGGGCGATTGGATCTGTGGCAGGCAGTGCTTTAGGTCCTGATTGACCACACGCACAAAAGTGCCCTTCATCACGCCGGAAAGCGCCTGATAATCCGAACTGCCAGCTGTGTGAGAGAGCTTCTCCAGGTCCACACCAAACAGCTTGGCCAGTTTGACCATCCAGCCATGCCTGAGCATGAACTTTCCAAGTTTATATGTGTATATTCTTATATAGTACCTTAGGCTTCTACGCGGCTTCAGCCCCGCGCCGCCGGTGATCACGATCTTGCCCACCAGCTCCGGGTGAGTGGCAGCCAGTAGCAGCGTGACGCGCCCGCCGAAGGAGTGGGCCACAATGTCGGCCTTTTTGATATCCAGTTGATGCATGAGCGCGATCAGCGTTTCGGTGTATTCGGTGACCGACCAGGGCGCAGGCGGCGGCGTGCTTTCGCCGAAGCCAGGGAAATCAATGTTATAAACGGTGCGGAGGTCATTCAGGCCATTGGCGATGGGCTGCATGGAGCCGGTGCGGCCGCCCCAGCCGTGCAGCAGCAAAAGCTTCGGGCCCTGCCCTCCCACTTCGTAATGGATTTCAATGCCGTTGACGACTGCCTTCATGCGCGCGATGGTTCCTTTTAGAAATAGGATTCCGGTTGCAGTCTATTTTACTCTGCAACGGCGGAAATGTGAATAGAGCCGTGATTCCATCCGACAGCAACCGCTTTTTTACCCATCTGCAAAACCATGGACATTTTCAAATAAACACGGTAAAATAAAGTGATAAATACTGTATTGACAAATCTCTGAGACATACAAGGCGGGAGACGGATGGCAAAAAAGTTCATGGGCAAATTCCTGAACATCCTCGGGTTTGAGGATCAGGAGGCGGAAGAGGCCGAGCAGCAGCCAATGCGGGAAGAGCCCGCTCCTTATGGCGCGCCGCAGAGCCGCAGCGCTGCCGCGGCCCCATACCAGAGGCCGCCGGTGCGCCGCCGCATCGACGAAACCGGTTCGATCCCCACATCCTCCGTGCGCCGGGCCGAGGAGAGCCGCGTGGTGCCGATGGGCATGAACAGCGCCCAGCAAGCCAACGCCGGCATGCGCATGGTGGTGTATCAGCCACAGAGTTATGACGACACCCAGCGGATTATCGACGACCTGAAGAGCGGCCGGCCGGTGATTGCCAACCTGGAAGACCTCAATGTGGAAATCGCCCAGAGGGTGCTGGACTTCCTGTCCGGCGCAGTCTATGGCGTGGACGGCAGCATCCGCAAGGTGTCCCGTGGCATCTTCTTGCTGGCGCCGCCCCACGTGGACATTTCCGGCAATGCGCTGGGCAACCTGACCAACGACCTGAGGTCGGGCCGGAGCAGCTATTTCAGCCTGCCTCGCCGGCCGGAGTGAGGAAATGAATTTCGGATACACATTGCTTGTTGCGGTATACTGGCTTTTGAACCTGTATGCCCTGATCATTTTGGCGTCGGCATTGATCTCCTGGTTCTTCCTGCCGCCAAGCAATACCATTGTGCGCTTGTTACGGTTTTTGACCGAGCCGGTTCTGGCCCCCTGCCGCAAGCTGTTGGAGCGGCTTTTACCCTACCAATGGCGAAGGTTTGATTTTTCTCCGGTGCTGGCGCTGGCCATGGTGCAGTTTGTGCGATACATCATTGAAAAAGTCCTCCAGTATATGATCATAACAATGCAATGACAATGAGCGATGGGAATGTGCTTGCGCCCCGCCTGAGAGAGCTTGCGGAACGGGCTTTGGAGCGCGGGAGCGTGGAGTATACCCGTTTTTTGGATCCGAGAGAGCAGCAGTTGGCCCGCCTGGCAGCACGGGAGACCGGCACAGAAGTGGAACTCTCCCCGCCGGAGGGCGCGGAACGCAGGCTTTGCGCCTTTGATGGCCGGCTTTGGCTGGATGACGGCGATCGCCGTTATGATTGGCCGGTGCTCCCATTGGAAATACTCTGGGATGGCAGGTATGCCAAAGCCGCCCACCGTGACATCCTGGGCGCCGTGTTGGCGCTGGGCATTGGCCGGGAGAGCATCGGCGACATTCTGGTGGAAGACGGCCGGGCCGTGCTGTGGGCGCTGGATGCCGCGGCGGCGTTTCTCATCGGCAACCTACAATCAGCAGGCCGCGCCGCCGTGAAGGTGCGGGAGCTTGCCGGTGAGGCGGGGCTGCCGCAGGCGGAGACCAGGCAGGCTCGGGGCACTGTGCAATCGCTCCGCCTGGACGCTGTGGTGGCGGAGGCTTTCAACCTGAGCCGGGAAGAAGCAGCCAGGGCCGTGAAAAGCGGTCTTGTGCGGCTGGACTTCGCTGAGGAAACCAAGCCCGACCGCAAGGTGGGCGAAGGGTCGCTGATCTCGGTGCGCGGCATGGGCCGGGTAAAGATCACCTGCGCCTCGGAAAAGACAAAGCGCAGAGGCCGGACGATCGTGGAGTTTGAGAGGACGGTTTAGTCAGGAAGCAGCGATGGCGTTTGGTGCGGAAGACATCAAGAAGAAAATGCTGACAACCGCATTTCGAGGCTATAAAGTCAAGGAAGTGGATGATTTCCTCGATTTGGTCGCTTCCGAGTTTGATAAGCTGCAAACGGAAAACGAGAAACTGCACAGAAGAATTCATGAGATGGAACATGCAGCGCAAGCAGTACAAAATCATCCCAATCACTCCATAGAAGAACGGCTGGAGGAATTGGAACGCCGTCTCCAGGCACAATAACCGCAGGAGGAAGAGCGATGGCGATCACTGCCAGGGAAATCGACGAAAAGGATTTTAAACAGGTCATTCATGGCTATAAGATCTCGGAAGTTGACGACTATCTGGACGATGTCGCCGATGAGGTGGAGCGCCTTGAAAAAGAAAACGAGGCGCTGAAGGCCCAGGTGGCGACCCATCAGGAAAAAGAAAAGCGCATCGCCGAGATGGAGCAAACACTGCGGGACACGCTGATCACCGCCCAGCGGGCGGCGGAGGACGTGCTGAAGGCCTCGAGGGAGAAGGCCGCCGCGATGATCAAGGACAGCGAGCTGGAGGGCAGGAGAATTCTGGAGGATGCCGAGCTGCAGGCGCAGGAAGCGGTCCGCCGGCTGGAGGGCATCCGGCGCGACGTGGCCGGCGTGAAGGCATTGATCCGCAGGGTCATCGGTGAGCAGCTGAGGCTGCTGGAGGAGTCCTACCCCGATGAACCGGAAACCGAGCCAGAAACGCCGGCGGCGAAAATAGCCACCGATTCCGTGATGCCGGCAGGCGTCGATTTCGACCAAACGCAGGAATTCAGCGCCCGAGAGGTGCGTGAGCTGGCCGGATGGGATGAGCGGCTGATATTTCCAAATTTGAGGGAAACGGTCAGAGAGTAACCGGCTCTGCCAATTCACCCACTGCCCCGGAAAGATACCGATGGGCAATGCGAGACACCGAGCCGGGCGATTTTTCCGCCGGCTCACAAGAACAGCTCCGGGAAAAGGCCCCGGCGTGCCGAGGGTGCGCCCGGACGACCCGGAGTATTGT
Source organism: Bacillota bacterium (assembly GCA_023421955.1). Classification (GTDB taxonomy): domain Bacteria; phylum Bacillota; class Clostridia; order Christensenellales; family UMGS416; genus JAEYRA01. The sequence continues at coordinate 62,999 of JAEZSE010000042.1, read as the reverse complement.
GAATACGCGCGCTACCTGATGAGCCCGCGCCGCATGATCATGTCCAACCTGATGGCAGGCATGGCCAGGGGCATCGGCATGGCGCTGGGCTTTTCGTTGCTGGGCGCGGCGCTTGTATATGTGTTGAGGGCGCTTGCCTTGGAAAACTTGCCCTTCATTGGCCAGTTCATTGCAGATATCATCGCCGCCGTGGAATCCAGCAAATAGCTGCGCGGCAAATTGCCCAGAGTTCCAAGCCAAACACCAAGACTGCAACGGATGCCGCCAGTTACTTCTTTGTTTGTGTTTTTCCAAATCTTTTGGTATGATAAGACACATGTCATAACACATCTGTGAATTGATCGGAGGGTGTATGGGCGCCAGCGGCAAGCTGTGGAACAAAAACTTCGCAATACTGTGGCAAGGGCAGCTGATCTCCGATCTTGGAAACGGCATATTCAACTTCATCCTGGGCTTCTGGGTGTTGGATATCACCGGTTCTCCGCTGCTGATGGGCGCTGTAATGGCGTGCTTGTCAATTCCAAGGGTAATCTTCGGGCCGATCGCGGGCACCTTTGCTGATCGTCACAGCCGTAAGTGGATTATCGTGCTCGCGGATTTGATCCGCGGTGTGCTGTTTGCCTGTGTCGGCCTCGGCGCTTTGCTGTCGAAGGAAATGTTTCCACATGAAATCCTTTATCCGGTTGCGATACTGTCGGGCATCTGCAGTGCGTTTTTCAGCCCGGCGATTATCTCTTCGATTCCCGACATCGTGCCGGCAGACAAACTGACCAAGGCAAATTCCATGCGCACTCTGTCTCAATCGGTGAGCAGCCTTGTCGGATATGCCGCCGGTGGCACGCTTTACCCATTATTGAACAATATGAATATCATGGGCTTGGGGTACAAGCTCGGGGCTCAGTTATTGGTCTTCCTCTACGGCGTCTGTTTCCTGTATGCCGCCGGCACGCAGTTTTTTATGAAAATCCCAACGCAAGCACCGTCTTGTTGTGATCAACATATTTTTCATGACATGTGGGACGGCATGAAATATACCTTCCGCCAGAAGGGCATCCGCACCCTCATCACCATCGGCATGTTTCTGAACTTCTTCGCCGTGATGGGTGTCACTTTGCTGACGCCTCTCTTCAACGAGGAGCCGGGTTATGGCAAGACGATGTATGGTGCCGTGATGGCCACATTGATGGTGGGCCAGCTCTGCGGCATGGCGATTGTGAGCTTCTCAAAGATCAAGTCAACAACGCGGCCGGTGGTCTTCTTCGCATCGGTCGTGGCGTTGATCGGCTGCATGATCCCGGTGGGGCTGGTTACCAACGTCTATGTGATGTTCCCGCTGGCGCTGGTGATCGGCATGGCCATTGCAATCATGACAATCCTGGTGTACACACTGCTCCAGGTGACCGTGCAGCCAGAGAACAGGGGCCGGGTGTTTGGCATTATGAGCACCGTTTTTGAGGGCTTGAACCCGGCAGCCCAGATCGCCAGCGGCGGCGTGGCCCAGGCCTTCGGCGTGCGCCCGACCATCCTGGGCGCGTTTGTATGTGCCGGGTTGGTTCTGGCGTTTGCGTTCTTCAACAAGCCATTCAAGACGTTTTTGAAGTCCGAACCCTTGCCGGAGGCTGGTGCGCAGGGCGCTTCACAGCCAGTCTGAACCATTTTCCAAATAGAAACGACAAATCCATGAACGCTCCGGAGCACCGGAGCGTTTAATATTTGATAATATGAGTGAGAAATATAAATTTATTTAATTGTTTCTTTTATTTTTCTAACATTGTTGTTGACACATTAAACATTCGTTTGTAATATAACAATGCATGATGTGATTAAGGAGAAAGAAATGGAACGGGCAAAAAAGCTTTGGAATCTCAACTTCACAATCCTCTGGCAAGGCCAGCTCATCTCCGACTTCGGCAACACCGCCTTTGGTGTGGCCCTGGGCTTCTGGGTGCTGGCATCCACCACATCGGCACAATACCCCGCCGGCAACACAGCATTGATGGGCATCATTGAGGCGTGCTTCGCCCTGCCGGCTGTCTTTCTGGGGCCTATGGCTGGCGCACTGGCAGACCGTTTTGACCGCAAGCGCATCATTGTGATGGCAGATCTTGCACGCGGCGTCTTGTTCTCATTGATGGGGCTGCTGCTGCTGTTTGAGGTCTTCCCATTTTGGATGATCTATCCGCTGGCGATCCTGGCCGGCACCGCCGGTTCCTTCTTCAGCCCGGCAGTGAACTCCGCGCTTCCAGACATTGTGCCCACCGAGAGCCTCTCCAAGGCGAACTCTGCCCGCAGCCTTTCCCAGACGGTCACACAGCTGCTTGGAACTTCACTGGGCGGCATGCTGTTTGCTCTGTTGAAAGCCCCTGCCCTGATCCTGTTCAACGGCCTGACATTCCTGTATGCATCCATCACGCAGCTGTTTATGCGGGTGCCGGCCCATTCGGCAAACGCGGCAAGGAAGAATATATTTGCAGATATCCTAACAGGAATCAAATACACCTTTGGTAACCGAGGCATCCGCACGCTAGTGCTCACAGGCATGATCATCAACTTCCTGGCTGTTTGCGGCATGACACTGATGACGCCGTTGTTTAACAGCACCGAAGGATTTGGGGTGCAGTGGTATGGTTATGTGATGGGCACGCTCACTGCCGGCATGGTCGCCGGCATGGTGATCTTCTCCATCGTGAAGATCAAGCCCAGCCAGAGGGCGTCAGTGTTTTGCCTGTCGGTGTTGGTGATGGTGCTGGCGATGGCACCAATCGGCTTGATCCGAACGGTGCAGTGGCTGCTGCCGCTGGCGTTTGTGGCGGGCCTGACCAACGCTGTGGTAAACGTGCTTCTTCAGACCATCATGCAAACCACTGTGGCGGCGGAAAACCGGGGCAAGGTGTTTGGCATCCTGGGCACGGTGATGGGCAGCCTGCAGCCGGTGGCCATGGCTGTGAGCGGCGTCCTGGCGCTGCACCTCGGCATCCGGCCCACGATGACGGTAGCATTCCTGCTGCTGGTAGTGGCTGCCCTGCCGATGCTGTTTGACCGGCACTTCAAGGCCTTCCTGAACACCAATCCGATCGAAGAAGGGGAACGAAGAAGCGAAGATCAACCTGCCCTGCCTGCCGATATTCCCGTTGTTGAGCCCGCCGCCGACTAAAAGAGAACCGTGTAACCACAGCATTTAGTCAGGAAATATTTCATTCTCCAAATTGATTGCGGTTGCGCAAATCTGGAAATTGACAAAATGCCTGCATCCAGTTATACTATCCAATGCTTGATTCAAATATCACGGTTGACAAAGCGGGGTTTCTATGGTAACATAAAAATCCGTCAGCGGCGAAGTGCTAGGCTTCGGGCTCGGGCAAAAGGCATGCGCCTGTAGCTCAGGGGACAGAGCAACGGCCTTCTAAGCCGTGGGTCCGGGGTTCAAATCCCTGCAGGCGCGCCAATCGCGGTGGGTATAGCTCAGTTGGTCAGAGCGCCAGGTTGTGGCCCTGGAGGCCGTGGGTTCGAGCCCCACTACTCACCCCATTTCTTACCCGTTGGGGTGTAGCCAAGTGGCAAGGCACGGGACTTTGACTCCCGCATCCGTAGGTTCGAATCCTCCCACCCCAGCCAACACTTGACCCATTAGCTCAGTAGGTAGAGCACCTGACTTTTAATCAGGTTGTCCGGCGTTCGATCCGCCGATGGGTCACCAGACCTGCGGGCGTGGCGGAATTGGCAGACGCGCTGGACTTAGGATCCAGAGCCGCAAGGCGTGTGAGTTCAAGTCTCGTCGCCCGCACCAGGTTAATTACGCGGGAGTAGCTCAATGGCTAGAGCGTCGCCTTGCCATGGCGAAGGTTGCGGGTTCGAGTCCCGTCTCCCGCTCCATTATTCCTTGCGGGTGTAACTCAATGGCAGAGCCCCAGCCTTCCAAGCTGGTTGTGTGGGTTCGATTCCCATCACCCGCTCCAGTAGTCACTATGGGCCATTAGCTCAGTTGGTAGAGCACCTGACTCTTAATCAGGGTGTCCTGGGTTCGAGCCCCTGATGGCCCACCAAGAAACCCCAGTAACCATGCGGTTGCTGGGGTTTTGCTTTGCGTCAACTTAACAATGGGTAAAAAGCTTGGCTACTGTTTGGAGTAAAGTCTACTTAAATGGACTTAATGACTGCTTGATTCGAAGTCAAGATACCTGGGCAAATACAGATTCTCAGGTATCTTGAATAAGGTTCATGAGACCGGATTTTGCTTTGTCATGGATACCTATCAAGGCTTCTTCGAATCTTTGAACTCCTGTGCCTCCCGGGCCCGTTTACGTGCCAGAACCTCGTCCAGCGCCGCCAATTGATCCCTCTCCAAAACTTCTATGTAGTTGTCCAGCACCGGATAAAACCTCTGGAGATTCTCTATGGATAGGGACTTACTCTTGTGGGGCATCATTTTCTTACCATTTGCCATCTAGTATTCCTCCTTCGGAAATCAGCAGCATATACTCTTGGGTCGACCCCCCCCACCCCGAAGGAGAAATTTTTCAGGTTTTATACCCCCGTTAGTGACATATTGTGATACTTCGGCAGGATTGTATCCCATAATTTTGCCGTTACCAGGCTGGATACGAAAGGCATACAGTATGAAATCTCTTGATACCATAGCGAGATATACTTTCTGTACATATTTTGTCAAAAATTGTATAATGAACTCAATTCTTGTAATACTTGTGTGCGAGCCGCAATTAGTTTGCAGTCCTATGTTTTTGGAGGGCGCTATATGTTTGGAAACATCAGATGGAAAGCACTGGCACTGTGCTTTGTGTTCATCCTCTCCACTCTGTCGTTCCCGGTGGCAGGCGCCACCGTGCTGGCTGTGGGCAGCGCACCGGACAGTGGCACCGGCACACTTGCAGACCCCTATATCATCGACGAGCCCGCAGAGCTGGAATGGATCAGCGAAAATTTCACGGCTGTCCGCGCGAAGTATTTCCGCCAGACGGCTGATATCGACATGACCGGGATCGCATTTGACCCGATCGGCAACGGCTCGGCCACAGCCGTCGGCGACCCATTCAATGGCACCTATGACGGCCAGCGGTTCAGAATCAGCAACCTGACGATCAACGTAAACCAGTTCTGCGCAGCCTTGTTTGAGTATGCGGCTGACAATTGCGTAATCGAGAATGTCATTCTGGAAAACGCCTCGATCACCAACAACAGCACTGCAAATTATATGATGGCAGCGGGCATCGCAGCCAACACCGGCTCGGCGATCATCCGCAACTGCTCGGTGAGTGGCACCATCTCGGCAGCGGGGGCATCATTCTCCTCCTACGCTGCCGGCATCGTGGGCCAGAATTACGGCGACATATTCGATTGCGCCAGCACCGCCGCCATATCAAACGCCACCGCCAATGGCAACTTGGGCGGCATTGCCGCTTATGTGTGCTATGCTAACGCCGAGGTGCAGCGCAATTACTTCGCAGGGTCGCTGTCCGGCGCGGCCACCACCAAGGGCGGCATCGTGGGTAACAACTGGCAAGGCACCTATGCCAACAATGTCTATCTTTCCACAGCGGCAACATGGGCCATCGGCGGCGACAGCAGCAATGCAGGCGCAGTGGCTGCCAGCGACGCCCAGATGAAGCAGCGGGCCACCTTTGAAGGCCAGGGCTGGGATTTTTCAAGCCTCTGGAAAATCAGCGAAGGCTCCTCTTATCCCAAGCACATCACCGCCCCGGCCAAGCCCACCGGCGTGGCCGCCGTGGAATCTGACGGCCAGCTTGCGATCACCTGGAATGCGGCTGCTCGGGCCTCCGGATACAACCTGTATGTCGGCACCTCCGCCGGCGTATATGACGCTCCAGTCGCTGTATCGGGCACCAGCAAGACACTGACGGGCCTTGCAAACGGCACCACCCTCTATATCACCGTGAAGACACTGCACAATGCTGAGGAAGGCCCGGCCGCCGATGAGATAACCGCCACGCCGCACCTCAGCATTCTGGACCTGGCCGCAACGGCTGGCAGCGGAAAGGCAGATTTCACCTTCTCTGCGGCAGTTGGGGCAAACACAGTGGAGCTGATGCAGTCAACCGGCGGCGAATTCACCGCGGTGGCAGGCGTTTCCCTGACCGCCGCCAGCACCTCCGCCACGGTCACCGGCCTCGTCAACGCAACAGATTATTCCTTCAAGCTCAAAATGGTCTATGGCTCAAACACCTACTATTCCAACATCGTGACCGTCACGGTGGGCGACGCGGTGAACACTCTTTCTGCTCTGACAGTCTCCGGCACCACATTAAGCCCAGACTTTGCCCCGGCAACGCTGGCATACACCGCATCTGTGGCCTCCAGCGTGAGCTCAGCGGATGTCACAGCCACAATGCTGAGCAGCCTGTCCACGATGAAGATTAGCGGCGCGGCCCAGGCCAGCGGTGCCGCAAAAACCATCGCGCTGGAATATGGCAGCAATGCCGTGAGCATTGCGGTCACAGCCGAAAACGGCAGCACCCGCACCTATACGCTCACGATCACCCGGGCTCTGCCGGCGGGCATGGCCACCCAGGAGGCAAGCCTGGGCTATGATTTCTACGGCGGCACAGTTTTTTATTCCGGTTGGTATGGTGGTGCGCAGGAAAACGCAGCGTTAAAGTTTGATCTATCCTCCTATTCCGGCGCACTGACCAGTGCAACGCTGTATATCTATGTGAGCAGAGCCGATAGCATTGGTGCCAACGGTGCGTTCAACCTGTTTGGCTCCAGCGAAGACGGATGGGACAGCAGCAGCGGGCCTGCCTCCTGGGATGCCACCCCCATTCAGTCCGACATCACAGGAATGCCCGAAGGCTGGTATTCGATCCCTGTGACAAACTATGTCAAAAACCACTTTGCAACTGTGGATAAATTCCTCACCTTCTACTTTGAGGGGATCACGGCTGCAGACGATCAAGACATTGCGTTCTACTCACCCACCAACGCCACCAACAAGCCCTATCTGGCGCTAATGTTTCAAAGCAATGATGCCAAGCTTTCGCAAATCACCGTGGGCGGCTCGCCACTGGCTGGTTTCTCACCCACCACCTATAGCTACAGCTACATCGCACCCCATGACAGCGACCTTTCCGCGCTGGTGTTTGCCTCCACCGTAAACGACAGTGCCTCCTCACAGGGCAGCTGGAGTTATAACGCAACAGAGCACAAATGGACCGTGACCGTAACAGCTGAGGCTGGAAACACGCAGACCTACACGGTCAATGTGAGCGCAGCGCCCAGCACTGACGCCACGCTATCCGCCATCACCGTGGGCGGCTCGCCGCTGGCGGGCTTTGCCTCCGGCACCTTGAACTACACCATCGATGTGCCCCATGGCACAGATCCATCGGCAATGGTGCTTGCCAGCACTGTGCACGACCATATGGCCGCACAGGGGACATGGAGCTACAACGCAGGCACGAAGAAATGGTCTGTCACGGTAACCGCCGAAGACGGCACCACCACCAAGACTTACACCGTCACCATCAACGAACTGCCCAGCACCGACGCCACGCTTTCCGCCATCACCGTGGGCGGGTCCGGTCTGGCGGGCTTCGTGCCGAGCACATTAAACTACACCTACAACGTGCCACACGGCACCGACCCTTTGGCATTGGTGCTTGCCAGCACCGTGCATGACCATATGGCAACCCAGACTGCCTGGAGCTATAACGCTGGCACCAGAAAGTGGTCCATCATTGTAACCGCTGAGGATGGTGTGACGGCAAAGACCTACACTGTAACCGTTAACGAACTGCCCAGCACCGACGCCACGCTTTCCGCCATCACCGTGGGCGGGTCCGGTCTGGCGGGCTTCGTGCCAAGTACAATAGACTACACCTACAACATGCCACACGGCACCGACCCTTCGGCATTGGTGTTTGCCAGCACCGTGCATGACCATATGGCAACCCAGACTGCCTGGAGCTACAACGCAGGCACGAAGAAATGGTCCGTCACCGTGACCGCTGAGGATGGCACTACCACCAAGACCTACGCCGTCACCATCAACGAACTACCCAGCGCCGACGCCACGCTATCCGCCATCACCGTGGGCGGCTCGCCGCTGACGGGCTTTGCCTCCGGCACGGTGAACTACACGCTGGATGTGCCCCATGGCACAGATCCATCGGCAATGGTGCTTGCCAGCACCGTGCACGACCATATGGCCACACAGGGGTCCTGGAGCTACAACGCAGGTACGAAGAAATGGTCTGTCACGGTGACCGCTGAGGATGGCACCACCACAAAGACCTACGCTGTCACCATCAACGTATTGCCTGACAACAACGCCTCGCTTTCCGCCATCACCGTGGGCGGCACACCGCTGGCAGGCTTTGCCTCCGGCACATTGAGCTACACACTGGATGTCGTGCATGGCACAAATATTGCCGCGCTCGTGTTCGCCGGCACCCTTTCCGACCCCAACGCCAGCATGGGGAGCTGGAGCTACAACGCCGCCCAGAAAAAGTGGTCTGTGACCGTAACTGCCGAGGATGGCACGACCACAAAGACCTACACTGTGACCGTGAACGAGCTGCCGGACAACGACGCATCTCTTTCCTCCATCACGGTTGGGGGCTCACCTTTGACAGGCTTTGCCTCCGGCACGCTGAACTACACGCTGGATGTGCCCCATGGCACCAACATTGCGGCGCTTGTGTTCGCTGGCACTTTGAGCGACCCCAACGCCAGCCAGGGCAGCTGGAACTACAACGCAGCTCAAAAGAAATGGTCCGTTACCGTGACCGCAGAAGATGGCACAACCACAAAGGTTTATACAGTCACCGTGAACGAGCTGCCCAGCACCGACGCCACCCTATCCTCCATTACTGTGGGCGGCTCTGCGCTGCCGGGCTTTGCCTCCGGCACACTGACATACACGCTGGATGTGCCCCACGGCACCGACATCGCGGCGCTGGTATTTGCCAGCAACGCCAGTGACCACATGGCAAGCCAATCCGCCTGGAGCTATAACGCAGGCACGAAGAAGTGGTCCGTCACCGTGACTGCGGAGGACGGCACCACGACAAAGACTTATGCAGTTACCGTGAACGAGCTGCCCAGCACCGACGCGACCCTCTCCTCCATCACCGTGGGTGGCACGGCGCTGCCGGGCTTTGCTTCCGGCACACTGGATTACTCAATGGATGTCACACATGGCACCGACATCGCCGCAATGGTGTTCGCCAGCACTGTGCATGACCACATGGCCACACAAACCACCTGGAGCTATGACAGCGGCACAAAGAAATGGTCCGTCACCGTGACTGCCGAAAATGGCACCGCCACCAAGACCTACACCGTGACCGTGAACGAGCTGCCCAGCACCGACGCTGCTCTGAAGAGCATCTCTGTGGGCGGATCCGCGCTGCCAGACTTTGACGCTGCCACGTTGGCCTACACCCATGAAGTGGCACGGGGCACCGATTTCTCCGCGCTGGCCCTTACCAGTGAAGCCAACGACCATATGGCCACGCAGAGCGCCTGGGCCTACAACGCCACCACCAAGACCTGGTCGGTCACCGTGACCGCTGAGGATGGCACGACCAAGCTCACCTATACAGTGCATATCACACAGCCGGCTAACAACGACGCCACACTCTCAGCGATTAAGGTGGGCGGCACGGATGTGACAGGCTTTACACCCGCCACCCGAGACTATACGGTCTCAGTGCCCTACGGCACCAACCCGGCGGCGCTGGCGCTTTCAGCCACGGCCACCGACCCGGTGGCGACACTCGGGGCGTGGGCCTATGACAGCGGCACGAAGAAGTGGTCTGTCACCGTAACAGCAGAGGACGGCACGACGACGCTCACCTACACCATCACTGTCACCGTGCTGCCCAGCACCGATGCCACATTGTCGGTGATCCGTGTGAACGGCACGGCGATCCCGGGCTTTGCGCCGGGCACATTGAACTACACGGTGAACGTGGCCAACGGCACCAACCCGGCCAGCCTCACGCTCACCTCGCAGACGGCCAATCCCACAGCCACGCAGAGCGCCTGGGCTTATAGCGCCGCCGGGCAGAAATGGTCCGTCACCGTGACCGCAGGCGACGTTGTCACCAAGAAGACCTATACCGTCACGATCAATGTGCTGCCCAGCGCCAACGCCACGCTGTCGGCCATCTGGATGGATGGCGAAGAGCTGGCAGGCTTCAACCCGCTGGTGACCTCCTATACGCTCACAGTGCCCTACGGCACCGATCGGTCTGCAATCAACTTCACCGCCGAAACCACCGATTCGGATGCCACGATGGGCGACTGGGCGTTTGACGCCGAGACCGGCAAGTGGTCAGTGAAAGTAACCGCCGAAAATGGCACGAGCACCCGCACCTATGGTATCACAGTGCTTCTGGGGCCGGCCCCCACGGCAACGGCCACCCTGGAGCCCACCGCATCTCCCACGCCGGTACCGACCGCCACACAAACAGCAATGGCTACCGCCACGGCTTCGCCCACGCCCACTACTGCCCCCACCACAGCACCCACCGCCGAGCCCACACTGGCCCCGGTGGACGCCATCAGTGTCACAATCTCGGTGACCGACGGGCAATCGCAGCTGGCCGGCGCCATGGTCACGCTGGAGGGCATCCCCCATGCGGCAGACGGAAGCGGTCTTGTGAGGGCGGACCTCTCCCCCGGCACCTATTCCTACACCGCTGAAGCCACGGGCTGCATCACAGCCTCCGGTACGATCACGGTGAGCAAGGACAAGACCGTGTTCTGCATCATCCTGGCCAAACAGGGCATGGTGGTGCTGCACAGCGGCGATGAGTCCAAACCTGCTGACCCCACCGATGCCACCAAGGGTGGCACGGTGCTGATCGCCGATCCTGCGGCGTTGCCGAAGCAATCCACGGTGCGGCTTGTCGTGGAGGAAGTCAAGACCGTCACGAAGGATGCTGAGGCTGTGAAGCAGGCCGAAGGCAGCGACATGGAGATCGTGCAGTTGTTTGACATCTACCTGCTGATGGACCAGCAAAAGATACAGCCCAATGCGCCGGTGCGCGTGGGTGTGCCGGTGCCTGAAAGCCTGAAGGGCCGCAAGCTTGCGATCGTGCGCATCAACGATGACGGCACCGTGACGCGCTTTGAGACCACCGAATCCGGCGGCGTGCTGTTCTTCACAGTGGACCACTTCAGCAAGTACGCAATCATTGCCGCCGAGCAGCCAAAGGCGGTGCTGCCGCTGTGGTTGATCATCGGCATGGGCGTGCTGTTGCTACTGCTGGCCTTCCTGATCGTCTGGCTATTGGTCATGAAGAAGAAACAAAAATAAGGTACAGCACCCTTACCAGGGCACGAAAAACCCATCCGCAAGGATGGGTTTTCGCATTCTACATATTTGCAAAGCAACGTATCCTCACACCCCCGTGAGCCCCGCGATGGCCGTGCCCAGCAGCGAGGCGTTTTCTACCTCGATGAAGTCGGCATAGAGACCCATTTCATCGTTGAGAAACACTTTCACATAATGCTCCAGCTTGCTCCGGAACAGCTTGGTCTTATGAAACATCGTGCCGTCGGCAGTGATGCACACCGGCCTGCAGGGGTCCTGCCCCGCGCCCGACTTTTTGATCACTGCTGCCAGGTTCACCGCGACAAACCGTGCAGCCCGCTCATAAAGGCCGTCAATCACATAATATGCAGCCACGCGATCCTCTGCGCTATCCATACACATGGCCAGCTTGCCTGCTCCGTAGGGTTCATCCAGGAACTCGTTACCATCTTTGGTGGCAAAGGCCTTCAGCCCGAACAGCTTCTCACACGCCTGGCCGGAAAGCAGACTGGTCTTTGCCGAAGCCATCAAAACCTCCAGCGCCAGCTCGCCGAAGTAGCCGCCGGAGATCATCTTCTCAAACGGATGCACGCCGGGGTTGGCGGTGTGGGCGTCAAATGCCCGGTCCACAAGGCCCTGAGGTGCCTTGTCATATGCGCCTGATTCGATGTTGATGACCATTGCGCCGGCTGGGTTTAGCCCACGGGCCTTTTTGATATTGGCGTTGCGCTCGATGTAGCAGGTGTTGGTGCCGGTGCCCAGGATGAAACCAATGTAGCTGCCGTAGGGGTGTGCGGCCCTGGCGGCTTTCCCGGCCAGCAGCGTGGCCACGGTGTCGTTCAGCAGGATGATAGACTTGCCCGCGTCATGCCCCGCCGCCGCAATCGCATCCAGCAAGCCCTTGCCAATGAGTTCACCCTCCACGCCGTCCACCTGCACTTCCTTCACAAAGCGGATCAGCCTGCCGTCGCCATTGGGGAGGATCTCTGTTGGGTAGGAAAAGCAAAAGCCGATCTTGTTGGCTCTCGGCAGCAAAGGCGCAAGATAGCCGGCAATTATGTCAAAAAACTCCTGGCGGCCGATGCGCCCGTTGGTGCCCGGCATCGGGAAACGTTGAAAACCTTCCACTACCGGCATTTTCTGCGCATCAAAATGAATCACCGCCACACGCAAATTGGTACCACCAGCATCGATGGCAATCACGGGCTCCCCCACCGGGATTTCCTTGCCCACGCTCACATAAGTCGGGATCATCTCCAGCGACCCGCCGCGACCTTCCAGGCCTGTTTCCATCTCTGCCACAAAAGCGCGCACACCGGCAGCCATGTCAAAAGACTCAGCGGACATGCCCTGGGCTCGCAAAAAGTCGCGGGTTTTCTGCCGGATTGATAATTCCATGAAATGGTCTCCTTGCTGTGGTGTTCGGGCATATTGTAACCGAAAACACCTTTTGTGGGAATACAGCAAAGTAAAACCGCCTGCGGCAGCCCGCAAGCGGTCAGAGAATCCAGTTAAACCTGTTTTAGATCATATTGCGTTGACGCCCCGCATCGCAGTTTTCACATTCACAGAACCGTCCTTGGCAAAAAACTCCACGGTGCGACCATAATCCTTGCCGGTGTCTTCCGCCACAATCGGGATGCGGAACCGGTTCAGCTGCTCCTTCACGGCCAGCACGTTGCGCTCGCCCACATTGATGCCGCTGGCGCCGCCAAAGAGCTTTGCGCCTCCGGTGAGCTTGGCCACGATCCGCCTGCGGGATGCGCCGGAACGCTCCATGCGCTCAATGAGCGCACCCACCGCTGTGTCGGCAAATTTCATCACATTGCTGTCACTGGGGCACATGGAAGAGTCTGGCAGCAGGATGTGGGAGAGGCCCGCCACGCCTGCCACGCCGTCATACAGGCAAATGCCCACGCAGGAACCAAGTGCATAAGTCACGAGCATGCTGGGTCTGGAGACCACATTCATGTCGGAGATGCCCACAACGACGGCATTATCCATTATCCCCTCCCAGGCGCTTGAGTATCAACTGAAGCGATTCGGGAAGGGGTATGATGAGCAGATGGCAGCTGACCTGGTAGTCGCCGCTGTCGAAGTCCTCCTTGACGAAAAGCACCGTGTCGCCGATCGCGCCGAACACCGCGGCAGGATAATTCAGGATTGCCCCCACCATGTCGATTGCAATTTCCGGCGGGGAAATGTGGATGGTCATATTTGACATCTCCGCCAGCGCATTGACATAGGCGCCGGCGATGATGTTGCCAATTTCCTTGAACATCGACATATCCATGTCATCAATCTGTGTCCAGTCACTGATTTCCTTGTTTAGGAGCACACCAAGCAACGTGCGGATCAGCTTTTTTTCCAGGATGAACATTAAGATACCCTCAATGTCACCCTCGATGGCCAGCAGGACACCGGCTACTTCGTTTTCCGGTCCGCCGAGCACGTCTGCCACCTGGCCAATACCGGTGATCTGCAGATCGGGCACCGACATCAACACGCGGTCAGCCAGGATATCAGCCAGCGCGGTGGCAGCGTTACCCGCACCGATGTTGGTGATTTCCTTCAGCATGTCCATCTGAAGTGGATTGAGATCGTACCTGTTCAGCGACATCTGCCACCTCTGAGGATATATTCTTGCGCAATCCGTTGAGGACGCGATTCATTCCATAGATGCCCAAAAATCCCCCAGATAAACAGAATTCGACTCGATATATCAAAAAACGGTTATTCTGCTATTGACATAAAGGCAAAGCTGTATGATCATGGATTTGAAAGAATAAACAGGTAATGGGAGCATGCTCATGTATCATCTGAAGAACCACATGGAAGAGGTCGTTGATAAGCTTGTGGCAAAATACATCGCCGAAGGAGACTGCTGCCATTGCGAAAAATGCAGACTGGATGTGACGGCGCTGGCGCTCAACATGCTCAAGCCTGTCTACATCGTTACAAGAACCGGAGAGATGTTTGCCTCCATAGACAGCACCTATCCGCAAAACCAGGTGGATGCCGAAATCGCAGTTCTGAAGGCCATTGAGCTTGTGAAGGCAAATCCGAAGCACTGACGTGCAGGCGCTCCAGGCATGGCCCTCCAACTCGGATTGCAGCTTGTCCATGACCAGAACAAGGGCGGATTTGTCACCTTTTCACGCACTGTTTTCGTAATGCATCCAAGGCAGCTTGCAGCGAAAACAAGCGTTTGGATCGAATGTAAAGGTTTCCGTTATTTCTTATTGTCCCGTGCTGACGAACATCTTCTTATGCGCAAAAAACAGTATATTTTTAAAATAAACAGCTTTCTATGGCGTTTTCTTGAATTCATAACCATATACAGTTATAATGAATTACCATTTATAGGAACGTTGTATGCAGCAGAAAGACCGGAACAAATCCGGTTATCGAAATATATCGGGATAAAGTGAATGAAGTTAAGTTGTCTGACAGAAAAAGAACGAAAAAGTACTCTCATCAGCCGCGCTGGCCTTGGCAGGAAGGCGCTGGCGCTGCTATTGATTTTTACCTTACTGCTCCCCTTTGCACCAATCCCGACTGCAAAGGCAGCCACCGGTGACAAGGCGAAAATCATCTTCACGCTGGATGATGGCTGGCGGGATAATTATGACCATGCCCTTGGAGTGTTCCAATCCCATAGTTTTGCTGCAACCGTATATGTAAACAGCGACATGGTAGACAAAAACAACCCCAGTTTTATGACGGTTGACCAGCTTCAGGTGCTTTATGACAACGGTTGGGATCTTGCCAACCATACAGCCAGTCACCATGAGATCGGCATGTACAATGATGAAGCCCACCTCGATGAGCTTAGAGCTGATTATCTGAAATGCAAAAACTGGCTGATTGACCATGACTTCATCCGAGGTGCGACCCACGCAGCCTATCCTTCAGGACGCTACACCAAAGAACTCATCAGCGTGCTGCAGGGTATTGGCATGGAGACCGGGCGCACTACAACTTCCGGTATCCAAGACCAGCCGGTGGAGCGCCAGGATGACTATTTTACGCTGGTGATGAAAGCTGTTTCCAGCAGATATGATATACAAAGTTGCTTAGACGCCATCGATACCGCTGTAGCGAACGGCAGCACGGTAATCTTCATGCTTCACCGGGTACTACCGGAGCTACCTGACCCACCATCGCTCACAACAACAACCAGCGATTTGGCAAAATTGCTTGACCATGCAAAGGGATATGTCGACAATAACAAAGCAGATGTCCAGACCATCAGCCAATGGTATGACGAGCAGATCGTGAACCCTGTGTCGCCGGAGGACCAACCGGCCCCTACGGTAACCGCTGATGACATCGCCAACACGGTTTCGGGTCTCACGGTCATCATGGAGTACAGCCTGGACGGCTTACCCTATGAGGCTTATCGATCCACCACGTTCAACACCCTCGATCTCACCGGCCCTCACACGCTGAACGTGCGCTACGCGGCGTCCGGCATCAACCCGGCGGGTCCAGACACGACGCTGACCTTCACAGCCAACCGTATAGTAACATTTTCTGACGGCACAGGGATCACAACCGCAGAGGTAAACGATCATTCCAAGATCACCGCGCCGGAAACCCCAGAGAGGACGGGGTACACACTGGAAGGATGGTATCGGGATGAAGGGATGGCCGACGAATGGGACTTCAACACCGATACAGTCACAGCGGACATCACGCTCTATGCCAAATGGGCCGCCATCAGCTACACCATTACATTCGACGAAAATGGCGGCGACACCAAGGCCAATCCCTCAACCATCGCAGCAGACTACAACACCACTGTTGAAATGCCCGTGCCGCCGGAAAAGGCTGGCCATACCTTCACCGGTTGGAACACATCGCCTGACGACACCGGCGACGCCTTCACCGAAAGCACCGCAGTGACCGGTGACGCCACCGTGTATGCCCAGTGGTCCATCAATAGCTACACCATTACCTTTGACAAGAAAGGCGGCGACACCGAGGCCAATCCGCCATCCATAACTGCTGACTACAACACCACTGTTGAGTTGCCCGCGCCGCCGGAAAAGGCTGGCCATACCTTCGCCGGTTGGAACACATCGCCTGACGGTACCGGCAGCGCCTTCACCGACAGCACCGCAGTGACCGGACATGCCACCGTTTTTGCCCAGTGGTCGATCAACAGCTACACCGTCACGTTCCAGGACTGGAACGGCGACACGCTGAAAACAGAGTCGGTACAATACCTTGGTGCTGCCACGCCCCCCGCTGACCCCTCCCGCACCGGATACACCTTTACCGGCTGGGACAAGGTTTATGACAGCATCACAGATAACGTGGTGGTGACGGCGCTGTATGCGATCAATACCTACACCGTCACATTTCACAAAAACGGCGGCACCACCGAACCGAGCCCCAAAACCAAGACAGCGCAGTATAACACCACTGTTGCGCTGCCCACACCGCCAGGAAAAACCGGCGCAGCCTTTGTGGGCTGGAACACCAAGGCTGACGGATCCGGCTCCGCATTCACCGCCGCCACCGCAGTGACCGGCGACATCACCGTGTATGCCCAATGGCTCACTACGCCGGCGATCAAGTCGCCTCTTACGCCCACCTACAACAGCCTCAAGCTCACCTGGACGGCCGCAAAATACGCCGCCGGCTATGAAATATGGCGCGCTACATCTTCTTCCGGCACCTACACGCGAATCGCCACGATCACGACAACAATCTATACCAACGCCGGTCTGGTGACAAACCAGCCCTACTATTATAAGATCAAAGCCTATTGGTTGAACGGCTCCGCCAAGGTGTATGCCGGCTTCTCAGGAATTGTATCCGGCAGGCCTGTGCCCGCCGCTCCTGCCTCCTGTGTGGCTGATCCAGCCAGCTACAGCAGCGCAAAAATCAGATGGAGCGCTGTCGCCGGAGCGTCCGGCTATGAGGTTTTCAGGGCTACCTATTATGCCACGGGAACCTACACCAGGATTGCTGCCACCACATCAACCAGCTACACGAATACAAACCTGAGCACCGGCTCTGCCTATTATTACAAGGTGCGGGCCTACCGCACCGTGAACCGTGTGAAGGTATATGGCCCCTTCTCCGTGGTGGACGGAGCCCGCCCGGCGTTGGGTGTGCCCGGCTCCGTACGGGCTGCGAGGGTCTCCTCAACAAGCATCAAGGTGACCTGGGGGATAGTATCCGGCGCCTCCGGTTATGAGCTGTGGCGCGCCACATCCTCCACCGGGACATACACACTGGTAAAGGCAACCGCCAGCTTATATTACACCAACACCGGCCTTGCTACTGGAAGAACATATTATTACAAGGTGAGAGCTTACCGTGTGGTAAGCGGGAGAAAGGTATATGGCCCGTTCTCTGCTCCGGCACGCGTATCTCTGCCCTAGCGGATTGGCACACAGCGCATGAAAAGAAGCCCCACGCAGGATAATACCGCGCAGGGCTTCTTGACTTAAGACCGTTATTTCGTGCCGAACAGCCTGTCTCCGGCATCACCCAGACCGGGCACAATATAGCCATGGTCATTGAGGCGCTCATCCTTGGCGGCCACGAAGATGTCCACATCGGGATGATCGGCCTCCACGCGGGCAATGCCCTCCGGCGCTGCGATCAGGCACATCAGCTTGATACTGCGGCAGCCGCGCTGCTTGATGAAGGAGATCGCAGCTGAAGCGCTTCCGCCGGTGGCCAGCATCGGATCCACCACAATGATGTCGCGCTCAGCCACATCGGAGGGCAGCTTGCAGTAATATTCCACCGGCTGCAGAGAATCAGGATCGCGGTAAAGGCCCACATGGCCCACACGGGCAGCCGGCACCAGTTTCAGGATGCCATCCACCATGCCGAGACCGGCTCGCAGAATGGGCACAACACCCAGCTTTTTTCCATCGATCACGCAGGTTTTTGCCCTGGCAACCGGCGTCTCAATCTCGATCTCGCGCAATGGCAGATCCCGAGTGACTTCATATGCCATCAGTGTGGCAACCTCACCCACCAAATCGCGGAAATCCTTGGGCCCCGTGGCCTTGTCCCTGATCAGTGAAAGCTTGTGCTGAATCAACGGATGGTCCATGATGAAGACTTTACCCATTGCGCCCTCCAATGTTTGTTTTATTGCCTGGTCTCAATATCCATGAGCAGCTTCACGCGCTCGGCGTGCCTGCCGCCCTCAAAGCCTGTTTTCAGAAATGCGTCTACAATGGCCTCGGCGAGGCTTGTGCCCACCACCCTGCCGCCCAGCGCCAACACGTTGGCATCGTTGTGCATGCGGGCCATACGGGCCATGAACTCGTTGGTGCAAAGTGCAGCGCGGATGCCGCGCACCTTGTTGGCGGCGATGGAAATGCCCAAGCCGGTGCCGCATACCACAATGGCCAGCTCTGCCCGGCCTTCAACAACCGCTCTGGCAGCTGCTTCCCCATATGGCACATAATCAACAGACTGGTTGGTCAGGCACCCCACATCCAACACATCATAACCGTTCTTCTCCAAATAAGCCAGAATATGGCGTTTCAGCTCAAACCCGGCGTGGTCGCTCCCCAATGCGATCAAGGCATGCACCCCCAATGCTGTTGGTTATTATAAACAATCAAACGGGAAAACACAATGTTTTTCATTGCTTGACAGGAATTTCCGGGAAATTTCCAAAAGATGTTTGAAGCAGGCAGCAATGTGGCATTTGAATATGTTACAATCTCTTCGTGAGCATTCGAGGATTTATGAAGCCATCGATCAAACGAGGCGCAAACATCCCCAATGAGGATCGCGACACCCTGCGGCGGCACACACTGGCGGATAACATTCGCCGGGGGCGTGTGCTCGCCCTTCTTGTGATTGCGTTTGAGGCGTGCCTGATCCTCGTGACCATCGGAGCATCTGCATTGAATGTGGATGACCGGTTCTGGTATCATTCCTATTTCATCATGTATTTGCTGATGTTTTTGATCAACGGGGTGTTCTATCTTGTCCTCCGGCAGACCGGCCTCTCCGCTGCCGTGCCAGACCGCCGGGTTGTCCGCCAGGAGTGGCTTGTGACGGCCTATGTCACGCTGATGATGTGCTGGGGCAGCGCCGTAACGCTGATGGATCAGCGGCTCTATGGCAGCCTGACGGCTTTTATGGTCAACATGATCATCTGTTCGGTGACCTACAGCCTGCCGAGCCGGAGAATGCTGATCCCCTTTGTGTCATCGGTCATGATCCTGGCAGCCGGGCTGCCGTACTGCCAGCCGTCCAAAGACATTCTGGTGGGCCATTCTGTGAACCTGATCATTTTCATCGCCGTCTCATGGGCGGCATCCAGGATACTTTACCGCAAACACACGGCCGATTATCAAAACCTGTTGCTGCTACAAAAGACCAACGAGCAACTAGAACAGGAAATAGAACGCAACCGCCGGATGAACCTGCAGTTGGCCGACGCCAACCGGCAATTGGTGCAGCTATCGCTGCTCGATGAGCTGACGGGCCTGCCCAACCGCCATGGATTTCGCCACTTTATCGACCGGATGTTTGACGAGCAGGACGTAGTGGGCAAGCCTCTCTCGATGCTGATGATCGACCTGGACAACTTCAAGCAGTTTAATGACACCATGGGCCACAGCAAAGGCGATGAGGTGCTACAAGCCGTGGCAAAACAAATTGAAGCCGCTGTGCAGCACACAACCGATTCTGCGGTGCGCTGGGGCGGTGAGGAGTTTGTCTATGCGGCGTTCGGCATGGACATGCCAGAGATTCGCGCCGTGGCAGAGACCATACACAACGGGGTGAACGCGCTGGCGATCCACAGGGGCGGCGATGCCAGCCAGGGGCATGTGACCGTGAGCATCGGCACCGGCACGCTTTTTGTAAAGGACAAAAGCGATGTGGCAAGATGCCTCGACATGGCGGACAAAGCACTCTACCAAGCCAAGGCAGAGGGGCGCAACCGCGTTGTGATGCTGGAAGAGCGAACGATTCAGGCGGAATAAGTTGCTCGAATCAGCGGCAATCAATTCCGGTCACAGTCTTTGCAATACCCGTAGACTTCCAGATTATGACCTGTTACATGAAAACCAGTCTCGCCCACCTCGGGCGCCAGTTTTTCCATGGGGCACTCCGCCATCGAAACAATTCTGTGGCAGCCCAGGCAGATGGCATAATGCCGGTGCTGGCTTTGGGCCAGCTCATAGGCCGCCATGTCGCTGTTGTGCACAGATAGCTTGTGGAGAATGCCCTTTGCCTCAAACAGCTCCAGTGTGCGATAAACCGTGGAAAGCCACGCCGCGCCGCCCTCGATGCGCCCGCAGATCTCCATGGCGCTCAACGGCTTTTCCGCATGATACAGCACTTCCATCACAGCCTCGCGCTGGCGGGTTCGCTTGATGCCCTCCGGCCATGGGTGGCTGCATTTCTCCATTCAACCCACCTCCCTGATCGCTTTACCCGGCTTCTTGCGGGCAAACAGCCGCTTGCCGATGAGCACTGCCACCAGCATGATCACGCCCACCAGCACAATCGTACCGCCGGGCCTCAGGCCCATGTAATAAGACAGTGTGAGGCCGGAGATCATGAATGCCACAGCAAACAAGACCGATAGCAGCACCGTGTGGCGGTAACTTTTGCCAAACTGCATGGCGCAGGCGACCGGCACCACCATCAGCGACGACACAATGAGCGCGCCCACCGTGCGGGCCGCCACTGACACGGTGACGGCGGTGAGGATTGTGAACACAAAGTTGATCGCGCCCACCGGCACACCGGACATCCGGGCCGCCCGTTCATCCAGCGCGATATAAAACAGCTCCTTGAACAGCAGCACAAACCCCAGCAACACCGCTGCACTCACGACTGCCACCAACACCGTCTCAAAGTCGCTGATGGCCACGATGCTGCCAAACAGGAAGCTGTTGAAATTGGCGGCGTTTTGCACAAAGCCGGATAGCACGCCGGCAAGGCCTACGCCGGCGGACAGGACAATGGCAATGGACATCTCCGAGTATTTCGGGATGCGCCTGCGGATGGCCTCGATGCCCAGCGCCGCAACCACACAACCGGCAATTGCGCCCAGAATGGGGTTAAAGCCAAAAATAAGGCCTGCCGCCACACCGGCCAACGACGAGTGCGCAAGCGCGTCGCCAACCATAGAGAGGCGCTTCAACACCACAATCATGCCAATGCAGGGGATAATCATTGCCAACAACACGCCCACCAAAAAGGCACGGCGCATAAAATCATATTCCAGCATGCCCATGGCCATCTCCTTCCCCGCTGTGGCTGTGATGGGGATGCTTGTGTTTGTGGGCCAGCTCCTCATGCACCTGGGCCGGGCCCAACTCCACCATCGAACCCTCCTCCAGGCACAGCGTCCTGGTGACGTAGCGGGAGGCTCTCCCGATGTCGTGCGTCACCATCACAATGGTCAGGCCGATTTCACGGTTCAGATCGGCCAACAATTGGAAGAGCGTCTCCACCGTGGCGGCATCCACACCGGTGGTGGGCTCATCCAGCAGCATCACCTCCGGAGCACCGGCCAGCACCCGGGCCAGCATCACCCGCTGCTGCTGCCCGCCAGACATCTCGCCGATGAGCCGCCGGGAAAATCCTGCCATGCCCACCCGCTCCAAGGCCTGCCGGGCAAGCTCTCTATGCCGTTTGCGGGCGAAGCGCATCAGCCCCACCTGCGGGTAGAGGCTGGCCATCACGATTTCATCGGCGGTGGCCGGAAACCCAGCTGTATTGGCCGCAGCGGCCTGCGGCACATAGCCCACCTTCGGCCAATCGCGGAACTGCCGCAAGTCCTGCCCGAACAGCCGAATGGCACCCTCTGTGGGCGTGAGCTCACCGAGCAGCAGCTTCAGAAGCGTGCTCTTGCCGGTGCCATTGGCGCCGATGATGGCGACAAAGTCTCCCTGGGAAACAGCAAAGTTGACTCTTGAAAACAAAGGCTCGGAGCCGTAACGGAAGCTCAGGTCGAGCGTTTCAATCACATTGGGCATAAACTCTCCTATTGCAGCGCCGCAACCAGCGCCTTCAGGTTTTGCCTCATCACAGAATAATAATTGCCGCCTGCAGCCTTCTGCTCATCGCTTAGGCCCTCCAGCGGGCTCAGCACATCGGTTTTGGCACCGATGGCATTGGCAATGGTCTCAGCCACCTTGGGGCTGACCAGTTCCTCAAAGAAGATCACCTTCACCTTGTGCTCTTTTGCAAAATCAATGATCTCCGCCACACGGGCCGGATTGGGCTCGGCATCGGCAGATACGCCCTCGATGGCAACCTGCTTAAGCCCATAGGCATCACACAAATAACCAAATGCCTGGTGGGCTACAATGATCTCTTTGTTTTTGAGCGGGGAAAGCGCAGCCTTGAACTCCTGATCCAGCTTGTCCAACTCGGCTGCAGCCTTGGCGAAGTTGGCCTCATAAACACCCTTATGCTCCGGGTCAGCCTGGGCAAAGGCCTGCTTGATATTCTCCATCTCGGTCTTGGCATTCGTTGGGTCCAACCACACATGGGAGTCGCGCCCCTTTGCATCGCCCTCCAGCAGCGCAATTCCCCTGGATGCCTCCACGACGACCAGCGCCTTGTTCTGCAGCGAGGCCAGCACATCATCCACCCAGTGCTCCATGCCAGCTCCGTTATAGAGGAACACGGCAGCCTTCTCCAACCCCGCCACATCGACAGCAGTGGGCTCCCAGTCGTGGGGCTCGGTGCCATCGGGCACCATGGTGACCACATCCACCAAATCGCCGCCCACCTGCCTGGCGAAATCGGCCATGGGGTAAAAGCTGGCATAGACGGTGAGCTTGCCCTTTGCAGTGCCATTGCCGGACGTTTGCGGCGCCTTTGTGGCGCAACCGGCAAGTAAAAGGACGATCACAAGGAGGAATGGAACAAGTCTTTTTCGATTTTGTCTCAACACGAAATTCTCAACCTCAAAACATGGAATATACGGCCATGCAAATTTATCCACCTAAATGCACATGATTCGCATTTGCATTTCCATTATACCGCAGTTTGCGCCCCAGTCAAACCCAAATCAGGGAATATGACAGGAAAGAAATGAAAAACCCACCAAACGACAGAGCGTTCGGTGGGTTTGGGCAAATAGGAATCGCTGCCTGCCACTGGTGCAGGCAATACGCAGCCGTTACAGCGTGATGGTGACCGCCGCAACGCCCTCCGGCGGCAGCTCCAGCGAGAAGGAGACGCCATCGGCGCCCTGCGCGAGGGCAACGGGCTCGTCGGCCGTCTCGGAGGCTTTCATCAGCTGGCCGATCTGCGCGGCGGTGGGATAGGTGGGGCTGCCCATATCCACCCAGGCCTTCTTGGGGTTGGCGTGGGCTTCGTCGATCCTTGTAACGCTGGCAGCCTTCGCGCCCTTGATGCCCTTCACGGTCACATTGACCTTCGCCGTCTCAATGGGCCCGTAGAGCACATTATGGTTGGAGAGCAGCACAGTGACCTTACCGTCAGCTTTGGAAGCACCAAAGTCCACATAGGGGCTGACGTCCTGCGCAGTGGCCTCCAGCTGCTGGCCCACCAGCTTGGCAAGCTGCTGGAACGCGCGGTAGCTGGGCTTGGGGATGTTGTGGATGTTCATGAGGCCGAAACCGCCGTGGAAGGGCTCCGAGCTCTGACCGCATTCCTCGAAGATGTCGGTGAACGTCCAGAAGGAATACAGCTCGATCAGGCCCATGTTGTTCATCACCGTTTTCACGATGAACGAAGAGCAATAAGAGGTGTCGTGCCACCGGTCGCGGGGGCTGGGGGAGCTGTTCCACTCGGAATAATACAGCGGCAGATCGCCTGCTTCCTCCACAGCCTTCACCATCGTGGTGTGGCAGACCTCGCGGTCGGCGCGGGCCATCTGCTCCTCCATACCCCAGCCCAGGCCGAAGCCATCGTCGGTGGGATAGTGGTGCGTGGATAGGAAATCCAGCGGCAGGTTGTTCTTCTTGCAGAATTCAATCGTCTCCGGCAGCCACGCGTTGATGGCCGTGGAGGGGCCGCCCACAGGAAGCCTGGCATTCACCTTCTTGATCGCCAGCGCCGCAAAGCGGTACATCTCGAAGTACTCCTCCATCGTGCCGGAGAAGAACATGCCCCTCAGGTTGGGCTCGTTCCACACTTCGAAGGGCCAGGTGCTCACTTCGTCGATGCCGTAGCGCTCCACCAGGTGCGCCGCCAGCGCGCCGCACAGGTCGCCCCACTCCTGATAGACCTTGGGCGGGGTGATGTTGCCCTTGTAGTGGAACACCGTGTCTGTGCCGGAGGCCAGCGCCTCGGGCATGTAGCTCAATTCAATGAAGGGCTTCATGCCGATGCTCAGCAGGTAATCGAAGATGGAATCCACGTTGAAGAACGAATACTCGAGCTTGCCGTCACTGTTGCGCAGGCAGACGCTCATGTCGTCGTCAAAGATGCCGTGGAAGCGCACATACTCAAAGCCAAACTCGTCGCGGCAGGTCTTGAGCTGGGCGCGCCAGTCTGCCCGGAGAGCCGTGTAGGCGTGGCAGCTGCCCACGCATTTGGTCCAATAGGGTTTCACCTGGCCGATGGTCTTGTCCGCGGATACGGTGATGTTCATAAAACCTCCTGTGATTTGGCGTCGGTTTAATTATTTCACACTCAGGATGTATTCGTTGAGGATGGTCTCCAGCAGCTCCTGCCGGCCGGACTTCAGGCCCATGTCGGCATTGGCCATGGCATACTTTTCCAGTTCCTTGAAGCCGACCTTTCCATCCACGATGTCTTTGCCGATGCCGGTGGAATAGCTGGCGTACCGGTCTTCCACAAACTTATCCAGCACGCCGTCAGCGATGATGGCGTGGGCGGCCTTGAGGCCCACCGCGAAGGAGTCCATACCAACAGCATGAGCGTGGAAGATGTCTTCCGGTTCGAAGCTGGCGCGGCGCACCTTGGAGTCAAAGTTCAGACCGCCGGTGGTGAACCCGCCGGCCTTCAGGACTTCAACCATGCACAGCGTGGCGTCGTAGAGGTTGGTGGGGAACTGGTCGGTGTCCCAACCCAGCAGCATGTCGCCCATGTTGGCGTCCACAGAGCCCAGCATGCCATTGATGCGGGCCACCTGCAAATCATGCTGGAACGTGTGGCCGGCCAGTGTGGCGTGGTTGGCTTCCACGTTGAACTTGAAATAATCGGTGAGGCCATAACCGCGCAGGAACGCCAGCGCTGTGGCCACATCGAAGTCATACTGGTGCTTGGTGGGCTCCTTGGGCTTGGGCTCGATGTAGAACGGACCCTTAAAGCCAATCTCCTTGGCATAGTCCACAGCCATGTGGAAGAACCGGGCCAGGTTGTCCTGCTCCAGCTTCATGTTGGTGTTGAGCAGCGTCTCATAGCCCTCGCGGCCGCCCCAGAAGGTGTAGCCGGCGGCGCCCAACTCTGTGGCGACTTCCAGCGCCTTCTTCACCTGCGCGGCGGAGTAGGCATATACGTTGGCGTTGGGGCTGGTGGCGGCGCCATGCATGAACCGGGGGTTGGTGAATAAGGAAGCCGTGGCCCACAAAAGCTTGATGCCCGTCTCGTCCATGCGCTGCTTGATGCGCTTCACGATCACATCCAGGTTCTTGTTAGTCTCGGCCAACGTTGCGCCCTCCGGGGCCACATCGCGGTCGTGGAAGGCGAAGAACTCAATGCCCAGCTTCTGCATGATCTCAAAGGCGGCATCCACCTTGGCCTCGGCCAGCGCCATGGGGTTGGTGATGCCTGCCCAGGGCCGGCTGGCGGTGGCAGTGCCGAAGGGGTCGTTGCCGGCGCCGCAGAGCGTGTGCCAATAAGCCAGTGAGAAACGCAGTTGATCTTTCGCCTTTTTGCCACCGATGATCTCATCGGGGTTGTAGCGGCGGAAGCCGAGCGCGGTCTGCTTCTTGTCCTGCACCATTTCCAGTTTTTTTACATTGGGGAAAAACTCTTTCATGCCCATTCTCCTTTGCTTTCTATCTCTGGTGTTCTCCTGCCGGCAGGCATCCTGTGCGCAAAGGCCGGATTGTGCCGGGTTCGGAAACGATCACCTTAGATTATACAGCTTCGCCAATTTCAAACAATGACCATTGTCACAGGAACCACCGGCAGTGTGCGAATTCGCACAAATTGCTAAATTCTGAGCAAGAATGAGGCAACCGGGAAAGCCCCCGATTGCCCCAATGCCGATGATTATTTGGCCAGTGTGGCCTTGACACACACAGGCATGTCCTTTTCCAGGCCAGTCGGAAGCTGAACGACCAGCGCGCCATCCTTCTGCACAAACGCAGCGGGGATGCCGGAGACCTGCACAGAGGCAATTTCCTTCTCGGTGTTTCTGCCAAAGGCCTGCACAATAGCGGCATCGGCATCCTTCACGCGCATCATAAAGGCATAGACCGAATCCCCCTTCTGGGTGAAGCGGTAGTCGGAAGCCTGCCAGTCTGCCCGGTCCTCCTTGAACGCACCGCCGGAAAGCTCCGTCTTGCCCTCCTTGTGCCTGCGATAGGGGCGGGTGCCATAGATGCCGTCACCGTTGGCTTTGAGCCACCGGCCCACACGGTTGAGCGTGAAGCGGGTCTCATCGTCAATAGTGCCATCGGGCAGCTGCGTCACGTTCATCAGCAGGTTGCCGTTCTTGGAGACAATGTCCACCAGCGTGTCGGCCACGTCGCTGGCGGTCTTGTAGACGTCGCGCACGTTATAATACCAGTCACCCAGGCTGGTGTCGTCCTGCCAGGGCTCGGCCAGCGGGTCGGCGGAAAGCCCGCGCTCAATGTCCAGCACGCCGATCTTCGTGATGCCCGGGGTGGTGTTGTAGGCGCCGTGCTGCTTGAAGTTATAGACGGCCCGGTTCACGCCGCCGTGGTTGGCGGCGCTGGTGTTGTAAAGGTGCGCCACCATGGCGTAGCCGGTCTCATGGAAGGGCACCTCGCCGTCGGAATAGAGCAGGTCCGGCTGGAACTTGTCGATCACGTCCTTGATGCGCCGGAAGTAGTCGGCATGGTAGCGGGGGTTTTTGGTGTACCAGTGCCAGCTGTCGTCCGTGATCAACAGCTCGCTGTCGTTGTCGCGATAGAGGCTCTGGTTGGCTGGGTCCGCACCGTCATAGGGCACACTGGCATAAGGCCCTGCTTTATCCGCCCCATGAGAGGCGGAAAGCCAGGTGTAGGACGCGCCCAGGTGCTCCGACAGGCCGAAGGGCAGCCCGTGCCGCCTGGCTTCCGCCTGCCACAGCTTGCAGATGTCCTTCATCGGGCCCACCTTGGTGGAATTCCAGGGGTTGTGAGCCGAATCGAAGTTGTCGAAATTGTCGTGGTGCATCGCCTGGCCCACGAAATAGCGGGCGCCGGACTCCACATACAAGTCCATCAATGCCGCCGGGTCAAACTGT
Source organism: Bacillota bacterium (assembly GCA_023421955.1). Lineage (GTDB taxonomy): Bacteria > Bacillota > Clostridia > Christensenellales > UMGS416 > JAEYRA01. The sequence goes on along the minus strand of JAEZSE010000042.1, from coordinate 35,331 downwards.
TCGGCCTTCCAAAGCTTCACAATGTCCTTATAGCCGAACTTGGACGGGTGGCCGTAGGTGCGCCAGTGGTAGCGGTATTGGTCGCTGCCCTCCACATACATGTTGCGGGCATACCAGTCGCCATACATCGGCACCGACTGGGGGCCCCAATGGCTCCAGATGCCGAACTTGGCGTCGCGGAACCAATCCGGGCACACAAAATTCTTGAGGCTATCCACGGTGCCCTCAAAGGGGCCGGGGGTGATGGGGAGGTTTGGGTTCATGATTCTCTCCTCATAAGCGGACTGGGACGGAGCAACCAAATCTCGGGCCGGGACGGAGCCCGGCCCCTACTGATTAGAGCCCCCTCCCCCAATCCATTCGCATCATTCCTTACGGAATGACGCTAGGTGGAGGGGGTTGGGGGTGAGGGTTCAAAGGGGCGGGTATTACTTCGGCTCCACCACAACGCCCTTTTTTAAAATGATGTTGGCATAGAGCGCCTTCTCGCTGGTGGTGACCACCGCATAGGCATTCTGGGCCCGCGCATAGAAATCCTTCTTGTGCACGGCGATTTCCCTGGCGCCTTTGGCCTCATGGGCCGCGGCGATCTTTTTGTAATCGGCCCAGATCTCCGGCACATAGGGGTCGTCTGACAGCACGGCCATCAGGATCACCGGGTTTTCCACATAGGGGTCCAGCGGCATAAAGGTCAGGATGGCATCCAGCAGCTCGGGGATGCCATGACCGTCGGCACGCACCACCCGGTCGGGGTGGGCAAAGGCCGGGAAGTTGCCGTCGGCCAGCACCAGCTCATCGCCGTGGCCCATTTCCATCAAGATCTTCAGAAGCTCAGGGCTCAGGATGGACGGAATTCCTTTCAGCATCGTCTTCCCTCACTCCTGCGTCCAGCCGGTGATTTTGCCGTCCACATCCCACAGGGCGGTCCAGTCCTTGGCGCCCTCCCACAGGAACACCTGGCCCTTGATCAGGCGGCAGTTGTGCTCGGCGGTTTCCTTGATGGCCTTCATTTCCTCATCGGTCAGCGGGTCTTCGGTGACGCATTTGAGGTTGGACACATACTCGTTTTCATAGACCGAGAACGGGATCGGCACCTGACCGCGCTGGGCAGCCCACTTCACGCAGATCACCGCCGGGTGCACGCCGTGGGCCTTGGCCGCGGCCACCACGGCAGGCTCCTGCATGTCCACATAGTCGTCGGGGGTCTTGTCGCGGTCCGGGCGTGTGGGCGAGCCGATCGGGCAGAAGCCGATGGGCTGGATGCCGTGGGCCACGCAGTAATTGTAGAGCTCCTCCTGCTGGAAGGTGGGGTGCAGCTCCATCTCGATCACGGCGGGCTGGATGCGGCAATGGGGCAGTACGGCCTCCAGCTTCGGGATCGTCATGCTGGACATGCCGATCGTCTTGACCAGGCCCATATCCACCAGGCGCTCCATCTGGCGCCACACGGCAAGGAACTCCTCCGGGAAGAAGGGGCGGGAGTCAGGGTTGCGGGCATCGCCGTCGCAGCCCGGCGCATGATAGTTCGGGAAGGGCCAGTGCACGAAATAAACGTCAACATAGTCCAGGCGCAAGTCGCGGAGGGTCTTGGCGCAGGAAAGCAGCACATCGCCCTTTCCATGCATGTCGTTCCACACCTTGGATGTGATCACGAGCTCCTCGCGCTTGACCACGCCCTCTGTGATGGCCTGCTCAAACACTTGGCCGATCAGGTGCTCGTTGCCATAGACGCTGGCGCAGTCAAAGAGCCGGTAGCCGGCGCGGATTGCGCCGCCAACAGCAGCGGACACCTGCTCGGCGGTGAACCGGTCAGAGCCGAAGGTGCCCATGCCGATGACCGGCATGGTGGTGCCGTTGGAGAGCTTTTTCTGCGGCACAAGTTTGGGGTCAACAAAGTTTGACATTCCGATACCTCCTGTGGATTTGTTGGGAATCTCCTTGGTGGATTGGGTATTGCACCTGCCCGTCAGTCCTCGGGGACGAGCAGGATCTTGCCTTTGACATCGGCGGGGTTTTTATACAGCGCGAATGCTTCCGCCGCCTGGGAGAGAGGATATTTCCTGAAAATGAGATCCTCCCCCGCCTTGAGCGCACCGGTGCCCAGGAAGTGGGCGGTGAGCTGCCACTCCCGGCCGGGGAACGGCGCGCTGTAGCTCATCCATGAGCCGGTGAGCGTGAACTCCTTACGGAGCATCAGCTCCAGCGTTTTGGGGTCCAGCGTGAGGTCTTTGCCCGGCGTGCCGATGAAGCACACACCGGCTTTATTGGCGGCCAACTCAAAGGCCATCTTCATTGTCACATTCACACCGGCGGTCTCATACACAAACCCGAAGCCCTTGCCGCCTGTGAGGGCTTTGGCCTTCTGAAGAAAGTCGGGCTCCAGCGTGTTGATCGTCTCATCGGCGCCGTATCGGTAGGCCATTTGAAGCCTCTCGGGGCTGATGTCAAACACAACCACGCGCTTGGCTCCAAAGATCTTGGCCCACTGTGCGGTCATGAGCCCGATGGTGCCGCCGCCCAAAATCGCCACATCTTCGCCGCCGCGGAAATCCACGCGCATCAAGCCGTGCAGCGCCACGGTGGAGGGCTCGAAGAATGCCGCCTGCTCGTAGCTGACGGTTTCATCAAACTTGGTGAGGTTCTGCGCCGGGGCCTTCACATATTGTGCGAAACTACCCTGCACGCGGGAGCCAATGAAGGTGTAATGCTTGCAGAGCGCGTAGTCGCCACGCTTGCAGTCCTCACAGACATGACAGGGCACCAGCGGCGCAGCCGTGACGCGGTCGCCTGGCTTCACGGTTGTGACCCCTTCGCCCACTTCGGCCACGTCGCCGGAGAACTCATGGCCCAGCACGATCGGGAAAAAGTGGGCCCCATGGTGCAGCACCCTGGGCACGTCGGAGCCGCAGATGCCGGTAGCACGCACGCGGATCAGCACCTCGCCGGGGCCAACCTCAGGCATCGGGTAATCCTCATAGCGCAGGTCTTCGTTGCCGTGCAGCACGGCAGCCTTCATCATTTTGCCGGATGACTCCATCATCATCCCTCCTTCATCAGGGTTTTCAGGTTTTCATACAGTTTGCGGTAAACGCCGTATGCCTTGTCATAATTGCCGCTTAGCGCCCGGTTGGGAGTGTGGTGGCGGCTGATGGAAACGGTGCGGCCAACAGCGGTCTGGAAATCGGGGTACATGCCCACGCCCACACCAGCCAGCAGCGCAGCACCCAATGTGGTGGCAGTGTCGGAAGAGGGCACGGCGATGGGCTTGCCGGTCACGTCTGATTTGATCTGCGTCCAGACCAATGAGTTGGCCGAGCCGCCCATGGCTCTCAGCTCTGAAACCTCAGCACCGGCGGCCGCGGCAACCTCCATGTTGTGCCGGAGGGAGTACGCCACGCCCTCGATGCCCGCGCGGATCATATGGGCACGGGTTTTGCTGTAGTCCAGTCCGTAGTAGACACCCTTGGCCATCGGATCCCAAATGGGCGAGCGCTCACCGGCCATATAGGGCAGGAACACTACGCCGTCACAGCCAGCGGCGATGGCATCGGCTTCGGCATTGATCACATCGAACACACTGATGCCCTTCCCAGCGGCTTCCAACCGCTCGGCCGCGCAAAGCTGGCTTTCCATCCAGCGCATCACGCCGCCGCCGCCCACGCTGCCACCCTGCAGCAGCCACGTGTCGCCGGTGACATGGAAGCTCAAAATGAGCGTGGGGTCGGCCTTGCTTTCGGCCATGCAGATGCTCATGCCGCCAGCCTGCCCGCCCTGCTCCTGGGTCTGGCCGGGGTTCACCACACCAGCCCCCAGCGTGCCGCAGGCGGCGTCAAGCCCGCCAGCGCAAACAGGTGTGCCCTCCGCCAAACCGGTGATGGCCGCGGCAGCGGCCGTGACACGGCCAACGATCTCATGGCTTTTGACCAGGTCGCAGAGCAGATCAGGGTTGACGCCTGTTTCTTTAGCCACAGCGGTGTCCCAAACACCCTTTGCCATGTCAAAGCAGAACATGCCGTAGCCCTGGGAAAGGTCGTGAGTCATGGCGCCGGTGAGCTTCATGGCGACAAAGGCGTTGGACTGCATGATCTTGCTGGTGCGCGCCATCACTTCAGGCCGGTTTTGCTGATACCACAAAATCTTGGGGTGGGTGTAGGCAGGCTCAACAGGGTTGCCGCACAAGTTGAAAAGCCGATCCTGCCCCACGCGGCGCTTCAGTTCTTCGCATTGCGCCTGGGAACGGGTATCATACCAGATAGGCGTGTTGCACAGCGGGTTGCCCGCGCCATCGACTGCGATGGCGGACCAGCCCTGGCCGTCCAGCCCGATGGCGGCGATCTCATCGGGCTTCACATTGCTTTTTTCCCAAATTTCACCGAGGGCGGAGACAATGGCGCTCCACCAGTCCATCGGGTCCTGCTCCGCCCAGCCAGGGGCCGGGTGGTGCACGGCGCAGGGCTTGGCAGCCTGTGCCAGCACATGGCCTTCGCCATCAAACACGGCCACCTTGCACGCCGACGTGCCCACGTCGATCCCAAGCAACAAATCCTTCATATCCGGTCTCCTTATCTGAAACGTTTCGTGATTAAGGCAATCAATTCAATTTTGCCACGGAGGTGCCTTCGATCAGGTGGGCTTCCAGAATCACGGTGCGCCGCTCCTGGTACTCACCCTCCAGCTCCGAGAGCATCAGGCCGGCGGCTTCCTGCGCGATCTGCTCCATCGGCTGGGCCACAATAGTGAGCTTGGGCGTCATCACGCGGGAAAGCTCCAAGTTGTCAAAGCCGACGAACGACAGCCCGTCGGGGATCTTGACGCCGGCTTCGTTGGCGGCAATGATGGCACCCAATGTCATTTCATAATTGGAGGTGATCACGGCGGTGATGGCGGGCGAAAGGCTGAGCAGCCGCTTCATGCCCTCATAGCCGCCGGAGAGGGACTGCTCCACGGCGCATTCCAGCACCTGGACCGGCGCGATGCCCGCCGCGTGTAGCGCGTCGCGATAGCCCTGCGCCCGCTCCCGAAAGGTAAACACTTTATCACCGCCGCCAATCAGGCCGATACGCCGGTGGCCGTACGATACCAAATGCTCCACGGCCAGCGCCGCGGCGTTGCGGTTGTCTATGATAACAGCACTGCAGCCCCTTTTCTCGATCCGGCGGTCAAACAGCACCACCGGTGTGCCCTGATCCAGAGCCGGTTGAAAAGTGTGCCCATCGGCTGCAACCGGCATCGCCAGGATGCCGTCCACCTTTTTTGACAATAAAAACTCCACGGCGTTTTGCTCCAGCTTTTCGTCGGAGCGGCAGTCGCACACGGCAACAGCATAGCCCCGCTGCCGCAGAATGTCTTCCATGGAGGAAATGATCGAGGTGCAAAACAGACTGGCCAGCTCCGGGATCACCACGCCAATCGTGCGAGAGCGGCTGGTCTTCAACGCCCGGGCATACTCATTGGGCCGGTAGCCAAGTTCCGCCACAGCTCGATCCAGCATCGCCCTGTTTTCCGGCCGCACGTTGCCTCCATTGACATACTTGGAGATCGTGGCGAGGCCCAAACCGGTCGCTTTCTGGATGTCTTTCATTGTGGAATTGACTGTTCGTTTCATGGCCCATCCTAACGAAACGTTTCGTGATCAGTATATCTTCGCAGCAGAGGGTTGTCAATCGGATCACAAAAGTTTAACAAGTTGAGGCTGCTTCTATTCCACCCAGTTGCGGGCCCGATCCACCGCCCTGTGCCAGCCGTGGAGCGAGGCCTGCACGGCGCCGGCTTCCGCCGAGGGCCGGAACACTTCCCCCACGCGGCAGCGGTCTGCCACATCGCCAAGGCTGGTAAAAAGACCAGCCTGAAGGCCGGCGAAATAGGCTGCACCCATGGCCGTGGTCTCCACACAGGCGGGCCGCACCACCGGCCTGCCAGCCAGGTCGGCCTGAAACTGCATCAGGAAATTGTTGGCCGAAGCGCCGCCATCCACCTTTAGGGTGGCCAGCCGGATGCCAGAGTCGGCCTCCATGGCGGCAAGCAGATCGGCGCTCTGATATGCGATGGATTCCAGTGTTGCCCGCACCACATGGGCATGGGTGGTGCCGCGGGTGATGCCCACCATCGCGCCGCGGGCATACATATCCCACCAGGGTGCGCCCAACCCGGAGAATGCCGGTACCAGATAAACGCCGCCGGAATCAGGCACAGACTGTGCCAGCTCTTCCGTCTCGGCGGCGGTGCGCACCAAACCCAAACCATCGCGGAGCCATTGCACGGCGGCGCCGGCGGTAAACACCGAGCCTTCCAGCGCGTAGACAGGGCCGTGGCCCGCATCCCACGCGACAGTCGCAAGCAGCCGGTTTTTGGATTGCACCGGTTGGTCGCCGGTGTTCATCAGCAGAAAGCAGCCGGTGCCATAGGTGTTTTTCGCCTCGCCAGGCGTAAAACACGCCTGCCCAAAGAGTGCCGCCTGCTGGTCGCCTGCCACGCCGCAAAGGGGGATCTCCGCACCGAGCACATCGCGACGGATGCGCCCGAAGCCGGCAGCGCAAGGCATCACCTGCGGCAGCATCGCTTCGGGCACGCCAAGCATCTTCAGCATCTGGCCATCCCACCGCATCTCATGGATGTTGAAGAGCATTGTGCGGGAGGCGTTGGTTACATCGGTGAGGTGATTACGCCCCTCCGTCAGGTTCCAGATAAGCCAGCTGTCCACTGTGCCAAACAACAGGTTACCCGCCTCGGCCTGGGCGCGGGCGCCGGGCACGTTGTCCAGGATCCATTTCACCTTGGTGCCGGAAAAGTAGGCGTCGGCCAAAAGGCCGGTGCGGCTTCCGATTTCCTGCTCCAGCCCATCGGCACGCAATTGCGAGCAGAGCTCCGCCGAGCGGCGGCACTGCCACACGATGGCGTTGCAGACAGGCCGGCCTGTGTGCTTCTCCCACACCAGGGCCGTTTCCCGCTGATTGGCGATGCCGGCGGCCACGATGTCGCGGGCATCGATGCCGGCCTTGGCCACCGCTTCGCGCATCGTCTCGGTTTGCGTGGAAAGGATGTCAAAGGGGTCATGCTCCACCCAGCCGGGTTGGGGGTAGATCTGGCGGAACTCCCGCTGGGCCAGCGAGACGATGTTCATCTGCTCATCAAAGAGGATCGTGCGGGAGCTGGTGGTGCCTTGGTCCAGCGCCAGGATGTATTTCATCGAGATTCCTCCCTTGCCATTCCCTGCCTGATGGATAGCTCTATTATAATCTCTTCACAAGGGAAAGGAAACTTGTCCGCTTCCTTTCATCGGGATATACTACAGAAAAAGGAGAGATCAATATGAAGTTTTGCTGGAGCACGCTGCGCGTAGCAAACATGTCCCGATCGCTGGAGTTTTACCGTGACCTGCTGGGTCTGGAGATCAATAGAAGATTCCCCTTCGGCCCCGGCGGGGAAATCGTGTTTCTGGGCGAGGGCGACACGCTTGTGGAGCTGATTGCCGACGGCACAGGCAAAAAGGCCCAGCTTGGGCCGGACATCAGCTGGGGGTTTGAAGTGCCGTCACTGGATGAAATGATGGAGAAGGTGAAGCAAGCGGGCATCGAAGCACAGGGCCCGTTCCAGCCGAACCCTCATGTGCGGTTTTTCTATGTGCTCGACCCCGACGGAATGAAGATACAGTTTGTGGAGAATCTGTGAGATGGCGCAATATACCAGGGAGGAATTGACCGAGGCGCTGCGGGCCGTCACGTCGGTGATCCACAAGTGCGAAAAAGCCCAGGAGAAATTCCCGGGCGGCACGTCCCACCACACGCTGCTCGTGAACAGGCTGAACGCGATGTACATCTCGAAAACCCTGATCGAGGAAGCACTGAGCCAGGCGCAGTGAGCGCAGGAGCGTAAGCTGCTATTGGGGGGCTTCCGGGTTGCTGTCCTGCTGGCGCTGGCGGTGGATTGCCCGCACGCGGATGTAGCGGGTGATGATGAGCTTGATCACACCAGCCACTGGCACTGCCAGCAGCACGCCCCACAACCCAAACAGGCCGCCGCCCACAATGATGCTCAGCAGGATCCAGAAGGGCGAAAGCCCCATCCTGTCGCTGAACACCAATGGCTCGAAAACGTAATTATCCACCTGGTGGATCACCAGGATCGCGATGGCGGTGTAGATGGCTTTTTGGGGGCTATCCAGCAGTGCCACAATGATGGGCGGCACAGCGCCAATGAACGGGCCCAGATAAGGTACCAATGTGGTGATGGCCACTATCGCCGCCATCAGCACCACATAGCGCACCCCCAGGAAGCTCAGCGCGATGAAGCTGATCACAAACATGATCATCGCCAGCAGCAGCTTGGCGCTGATGTAGCGGCCAAACACGCCATCCACCGCGTGCAGGAAGTTCATCGCCGCTGTGCTGCGGGGGCCGCCCAACCATGCGTTCAAAAACCGGCGGAAGCTTTCCAGGATGTGTTCCCGCTCGTTGAGCAAGTAGAAGGAAAGCACCAACCCAAGGATGGCGCTGGCCACCGAAGAGCCGAACCGCAGCATAAACCTCAAAATGCCACCTACAGTGCCCGGCAGGCTGCTGCGCAGCAGGCTCAGTTGGTTGGTGATTTCAGACTGCACCTCAGCGCTCTTCAGCAATGGATAGGTCTCCAGCAAATCGTCATAAAACTTGCTGAGCAGCTGGGCATAATGCCCCCAGTTGGTGATAAGGTCGTTGATGTTGCGGATAATCGCAGGGATCACATAATAAAGCGTGATCACGATCACTGCTACCGTTGCCAGATAGATGATGATCAACGCAGAAAGTTTGCGGACCTTCACATGCTTATCTTTCCTAAACACCTTGCTGAGCGCTGTATCCACGACAGTTACTGCCGGGCTCAGGATATAGGCTAGAATAATGGCAGTAGTAAACGGGCTTAGCAGCTCCAAGAGGAATGTTGCGCTATTCAGAAAGCTCTGCCAGGACAGCAGCATCCATACAAACAGGAGCAGAGCCACCCCTGTAAGAAACACGGACAAGCATATCTTGAAAAGTTTTCTATCAAACTCGATTTTCATGCAACCCCCCGGGTGCCGGATACCACTATTATAATCGAAGCGAACCGCAAGTAAAAGTACCCTCTCCCCCTGCCCCTCCCCCATCACTGTGGGAGGGGTATTTTTGTGTAGGGGCTTCGCCCCTAAAACCTCCTTTCGGCAGCTTCGCTGCCACCTCCCTCCATTACCCCCACCACCTCCGGTGGTGTCACCCCTACAAGGGGTGATATAGAGGGAGGCAAGAAGAAGCCTGAAAAGCAACTACTTGTCCCCCTCTTGAGGCCGTAGCCCCCGGCTTTGCGCAATGTCGGCACTAGCCGATATGAAAAGCAAAGCCGAGCATTGCAATGCAATGCGATGGGGGGGATGTCGCCAAAGGCGACAGGGGGAGTTGTCCCATTTCCCGCATCACCTCTCCCCCACCTGTATGATATAATATGTTTTAACTATACACTCCCATGGGAAAGGCGGCCGATGAGAATCCTGCACACCTCCGACTGGCACCTGGGCCGCATTTTCTGCGGCACACACCTGACCGGCGACCAGGAGGCCGCGCTGGAAAGCCTGACCGATTTGATCGGCCAGGCCGATATTGACGCGGTTGTGATCGCAGGCGACGTGTTTGACCGGGCTGTGCCGCCGGTGGATGCCGTGAACCTGCTGGATGACACATTGAACCGCATCGTGTTCGGGCTGAAAAAACCGGTGATCGCCATCGCCGGCAACCACGACAGCCCGGACCGGCTGGCCTTCGGCAGCAAGTTTTTCACCGCCCATGGCTTGCATGTGTTTGGCCAGCCCGGTGCGCAGGATGCGGTGATCGTGCTGCAAGACCGCCACGGCCCGGTGGCCTTCTGCGCCCTGCCCTATGCCGACGGGCCTACAGTGCGCGCGGCGCTGGGCGATGAGCAGATCACCGGCCATGAGGAAGCAATGGCGGCGCTCACAAGCCGGGCGTGTATGGCTTCCGCAGGGTTTGCGCGGCGGATCGCCGTGGCGCACACGTTTGTGGCCGGCGGCCAGGCAAGTGACAGCGAGCGACCACTGTCGGTGGGCGGCACGGCCAGCGTGCCGGCGGGGCTGTTTGATGAGTTTCAATGCACGATGCTGGGCCACCTGCACCGACCCCAGCGGATGGGCGGCAACATCGCCTACTCGGGGTCGCTGTTGAAATATTCCTTTGACGAAGCAGGGCACAAAAAGTCCGTGAGCATCGTGGAGATCGACGGAGCCGGCAATGTGGTCGTAGAGGCGGTGGAACTGAAGCCGCGCCGCGACGTGCGGGTGCTCCGGGGCAAGCTGTCGGAGCTGATCGGCGCAGCCGATCAAGACGCTGGCCGGGGCGACTATATCAAGGCAGTGCTCACCGACGAGGGCGCGATCTTCGACGCGATGGGCCAGCTGCGTAAAGCCTATCCCAACGCGCTGGAAATCGAGCGGGAGTTCATCACCGTGGCGGCCCAGGGCAAGGCTGTGGCCGGTGATTATCGGAAGTTTACAGACTATGAGCTGTTTTATGATTTTTACAGCCAGGTGACCGGCAGGCCGCTTCAAGAGGGCAGCCTGCCCGCGCTACGTATGGCACTGGAAGAGCTGCAGAGAGGGGGCGGCGAGCGATGAGGCCATTGAAACTCACGATGCAGGCCTTCGGCCCCTATGCCGGCACCCAGGAGCTGGATTTCTCCGAGTTGGGGGGCAGGCGGTTCTTTTTGATCCACGGCCCCACCGGCGCGGGCAAAACCTCCATCCTGGACGGCATGTGCTTCGCGCTCTACGGCCAGATGAGCGGCGCGGGCCGCGACGGCGATCGCATGCGCAGCCAGCTGGCCGAACCGGACCTGCCGATGAAGGTTACGTTTACATTTTCTGTGGGCGAGCGGCAATACCGCGTGGCCCGCAGCCCAGCCCAGAGCCTCGTCGTGAAAGGCCGGGAGCGGGATGTGCCGCCGGCCGCCGAGCTGCACCGGCTGGAGAATGGCCTCTGGGCGCCGCTGGCCTCCGGCGACCGAAAGGTCAGTGAGCAGGTGGAAACGATACTTGGCTTCCGTGTGGAGCAGTTCCGGCAGGTGGTCGTGATCCCCCAGGGCGATTTCCGCAAGCTTTTGACCGCCGGGAGCCGCGAACGGGAGGAAATCCTCCGGGTGCTGCTGAAGGTGGATGGATTCCGGGCCATTGAAGATTACTTGAAGCACAAGGCAAAGGCGCTGGAGGGTGAGCTGGAAAGGCAAACCACCACGGAGGCCGCCATCCAGGGTGAGGCCGACGTGGAAAGCCTCGAGATGCTGCGGGAGCGCATGGGCGTGCATGGCGAGGAACTGGACGCTCTGGCTGAACAGCTCACTACGCTCAGGCAGGCGCAGGAGGCAAAGCGCAAGGCGCTGACTGAAGGCAGGGCTGCCAACGGAAGATTAAGAGAGCTTGCCGAAGCCGGACAGGCGCTGGAGGGATTGAAGGAACGGGCAACCGAAATCGAGGAATTGGGGCAGGCGCTTCGCCGGGCTGAGGCTGCCGCAGCGCTAGCCGATGCCGAAACGGCACTCACGAAGAGGAAAGCAGAGTTTAGCAACGCCGCCGCCGAGCTGGAAAAAGCCGGGCGAGAAAGCACCGAAGCAGCGCTCGCACAGACGGAAGCCATCCAGGCGCTTGAGCTGGAACAGGCCAAGGAGCCGGAAAGAAAGACGCTTGCAGACCAAATCGTGCGGCTGAAGGACGCGCTGCCACAGGCCCGGCGCTTCAGCGCGCTCCGGCAGGCGGCAGAGCAAGCCGCCGCGGCAGCGGCCACGGCATTGCATCGCAGGCAGCGGGCAGAGCAGGACTTAAAGGACCACAGCGAGGCCCAAAGGCGGATCACTGAGCAAACATCGGCCCTGGAGCCGGAAGCGCAAACGCTTGCGGAACGCAAAGCGGCCCATGAGCGGCTGGCGGGGCAAGCGGAAAAGAGGGCGGCGCTCGATGACCTTGTAACCAAGGGGGCAGCGCTCGTTGCGGCAGAGGCAGCGGCATTGGTTGCTGCGGAAGACGCGCAGGCCCTCCTGGACGGGCACAGGAACAACCTCAAAACATTGAAAAAGGCCTGGGAGGCTGCCCAGGCGGCGTTGCTGGCGGCTGAGCTGGAAGAAGGCGAGCCCTGCCCGGTTTGCGGCGCGACGCATCACCCAGCAAGGGCAGCCATGCCGGAGGGCACCCCCACCCAAAGCGAACTGGACGCTATGGAAGACCGGGCCACAGAGCTGGAAGCGGTGCTGGAGCGGGCAAAGACCCGCCGGAACGATTCAGCTCTTGCCCTGGCCCGCCATCAGGAGAAGGTGGTGGCGCTGGAAGAGACGTTGGGCCTGCTGGCGGATCAGACGGTTGACGAGGTGAAGGAAAAGCTCAAGGATGCTGCCTTGCATTCGCAGAAAGCAGCAGAAGCCGCCGCAACGCTGGCGAGACTGAAAACCGCCCTCTCGGAAGAAGCGGCAAAACGACCGGCGCTGGAGCAGGCACTCACAGAGGCCCTGGCGGCAACTGAGAGAGCACAGGCAGCGAGCACCCGCGCACAGGCTGAACTGGATGCTTTGATGGAGCAGGTGCCGGAAAAGATGCGCGACAGCGCTGTGATCGAGCAATATCTGGCCCGCAAGGAGGCGCAGGCGGCAGAGCTTCGGCTGGCGCTGGAAGCGACGGGCAAGCAGGCCGGTGATGCCGCAGGGCTGGCAGCCGGTGCAAAGGCAGCGCTGGAGGCAGCCCGCAAGGCACTGGAAACAGCACGGACAAATCACGAAGCGGAACGGGAGACCTTCGCCAACCGGCTCGGCGACAGCGGTTTCGCTTCGCAGCAGGAGTATGAATCCGCCCGGCAGACACCTGCCACGCGGGCGCAATGGAAGCGGGATACGGAAGCTTGGGGCCACGCGATGGCCGCCGCTGCCGACCGGCTGAGCCGCGCGGAGCGGGAGGCAGCCGGTCTGACAGCCCCCGACCTTCCGGCGTTGGAGGAGGCAGAGCGGCAGGCCGGCGAGCAAACCGAGCAAGCCCTGCGGGAGCACACGGCGCTGGCCGGGCAGCTGGAAAGCGAGCGCGGCTGGGAGAAAAAGCTCGCGGCGCTGGCAGCGGCCATTGGCAGGCTGCGGGAGGAATACGCCGTGATGGGAGACCTGGCCCGCGTGGCCAACGGCGGCAACCAACTGGGGCTCACGCTGCAACGGTTTGTGCTGGGCGCGCTGTTTGACGACGTGGCTCAGGCAGCGACACAACGGCTCAGGATCATGAGCCGGGGCCGTTACATGCTGCAGCGCACGATGGAGCGGGCAAGGGCAAACAGCGCCGGCGGCCTGGAGCTGGAGGTGTTTGACGAATACACCGGCCAGGCAAGGCCTGTTTCCACGCTTTCCGGAGGGGAGTCCTTCCTGGCGTCGCTGGCGCTGGCACTGGGCCTCAGCGATGTGGTGCAATCCCGCATGGGGGGGCTGCACCTGGAGACGGTGTTTGTGGACGAGGGGTTCGGCACGCTGGATCCGGAGGCGCTTGAGGAAGCTGTGAAGGCGCTGCTGGAGCTGCAGGGCGCTGGCAGGCTGGTGGGCATCATCTCCCACGTGCCGGAGCTCAAGGAGAGGATCGACGCGAGGCTGGAGGTGCTGCCGGCAGAGAAAGGCAGCGTGGCCCGGTTCGTAGTGGCATAAGTAACCAAGGACGGGTGGGAATGGTATGAAAAACAAAACCTCGCTGCTGTTGAAAGGCGCCGCGCTGCTGGCGTGGGCGCTGGGCGGCCTGATCGCGCTTTGGTTGTGGTTCCGCTGGAAGCCTGATGTGAACGACCCCGGCAATTGGGCCGCAGCCGCCGTGGCGCTGGGCTCCTTCTTTGCCGGCCTGCTGCCCTGGGCGCTGGGCGAGATCGTGGCGATCCTGCACGACATCCGCGAAAAGGGCATTGCCACGACTCCCGCAGCACAAATTGACGCCACCAAACCGGGCCTCTATGTGGAAGACATGGTCTCCTTCCAGCCGCCGGAGCCCGACCCCGACCCGGTGCTGGAGCAGGTGGAATCGTTTATCTGGGTGTGCCCCGCCTGCGGGGAGATCAACCTGTCCGCCAGCGAAGGCTGCCGCATCTGCAAGGCGGAGAAGCCAAAGGAGGCACAAAAGGCCTGAGCCGCAGCCACCCATTGGGTGACTCCCGGTCACAAAACGAAGGCATCCATCATGTATTGTAGGAGCTTTATTTTGTGAGGAGGCAGCTCATGCCCGGTTTCCTATGCTCCTTGGACCTCTCCGGCCTGCCCCAGTCTGTGCAGCGTGGCCAAAACATCCGCTCCACCGTTGGAGTGCGGCAGACAAACCAACCGGTGGCCGCCGTTGTGATCGCGTCTGACTCCTATGGCGTAAGCCAGAGGCTCAAAAAGATGGACGGCTCCACATTTCTGCTGGATCTCGCGGTGCCCTTCTTCGCCCCATCCGGGCAATTCCGCTACTCATTGTGGGCCGTGAGCGAAAGCGGCGAGCGCAGCCAGAAGCAAAGCGGCGCTGTGACAATCCGCTGACCAGCATGATCTCGTCGGCGCATTGCTTTACCAATTGAATTCCCATATACTGATAAGCGCACCAAACCAACCAAAGGATTGATTCCATGTATAAGACCTATCAGGAAATCCAATCCCAATACCCGGCGCTGGAGCGAGCTTTGGCCCTGGCAGAAAGCCGCTGTGACGACGCAAGGCGCCTGATCGACCGCACCCAGCCGGGCACAATCCTCTTTTTGGGCTCCGGGTCCAGCTATTGCCTAGCACGTTCGCTGGCGCTGACTGCGCAGCTGAACCTGGGCATCCCGGCGCTGGCGCTGCCTGCCGGTGACTGCATGCTCCACACCACCCGGTATGAGGAGACGATGGATGGCGCGCTGGTGGTGGCGATTTCCCATTCAGGCCGCACCAGTGAAGTGATTGAAGCCACATCACGTCTGAAGGATATGGCCAACGCCTCAGTGCTGTGCCTGTGCGCCACAGAAGGCTCGGAGCTTGCAGCGCTGAGTGACATGGCACTGGAAATGCCCTGGTGCTATGACACGAGTGTCTGCCAGACCCGCGCTGTGTCCTGCCTGTTTGCGGCGGGGATGGCGCTGATCGCCCACCTGGCCGGTAATGAAGCATTGCTGGAGGGCCTGAAGCGGGCCGTGGCCGGCGGGCCGGCCTATCTGGAGCGCATAGAGCCAGACCTGGCCAAATTGGCGGCGCAGCCCTGGAAGAGCGCGGTGCTGCTGGCCGATGCTGAGATTGCCGGCATCGCCTCCGAAGGAGCTCTGGCATTTCAGGAAATCGCCCGCAAGCCGTCGGTGCACCACCACCTGCTTGACCTGCGGCATGGGCCCATGGTGATTGTGGGGCCGGAAACACTGGTGATCGCCGCCTTGACCGACGGCAACCAGTATGAATTGGCGCTGCTGGGTGATGTGGCGAAGAAGGGCGCTAAGCTGGTCGTTTACAGCGATATCCCGCTGGACGGGCTGCCCGACGGCGCGTTGAACCTCAGCTTCGGCAGGAGCCTGCCCCACGGGGCCAGGGGCTTGCCGCTGATCCTGATCGCGCAGCTGCTCGCCTATCACCGGGCCGTGGCTGACGGACTGGATCCGGATCACCCGGAGGGGCTGGAGCCGTGGATCAGACTATAACGACAGATCCCCCCTGCCGCCTGAGGGCGGCATCCCCCCTTAGCCGCAGGCAAGCCTGCTTAAGGGAGGGTAAGGAGGGAAGTGTGTGGTTCACGCATTCCCTACCCTCCCTTAGCCGATACGATAGTATCGGCGATTAAGGGGGGATGGCCCGGAAGGGCCAGGGGGGATATTATTACCGGCTCACCGTACGCACATATTTGTTCCACGTCAGCAGGAAATAAAACCCATACAGCAGCGCATAAACCGCCACGATCACCGCGAAGATGCCGGATAGATTCACGCTGACAAACTTGCCCAGCGGCACTGACGCCATGAAAGAATTCACCACTGCCAGCACCAGCGGTGCACCGAACACAATGGCCAACTCGCCGGCGATCGCCTGCCGAAGCTGATCGTGGCCAATACCAAGCTTGATCAGCGTGAGGAATTTCTCACGGTCCTCCAAGGCTTCCATGGACATCCGGAAGTAGAGGATACTGCCGGTGGCCGTAAGGAACAACAACCCAACAAACACGCCCACAAACATCAACACTCCGAAGAGCTGCTGGTTATCCTCATAATACTCATAAAATGTATACAGCTTTGTGTCTGCCACCCAGCCCGCCCGCAGGCCTGCCACCAGGCCGGAGGCTTTCATATCGTCTTCCAGCACGTAGCCCACAAGTAAAATGCTTTCGATGCCGGGTTCTTTTGCAATCTGGCCATACAGTCGGTCAGGAACCACCAGCGAGCGTACAAAACGCTCCAGCGACAGATAGGTGCGCGTGCTGGTGCGCTCAATAGCCAGCTGCCGCGCTGCGTCGCCCACAGGGATTGTGATGGTTTTGCGGTCTGCCCGGTCATAGGTCCCCACAGAGGAATAGAGCACCTGCACAGCGGCATCATCTGAGGAAAGGGTGATCCTATCCTGCCAACCCATTGCCTCTGCAATGGTGTTGTATTGGCTCTGGCTGATGATCTGAAAGGTGGAGTTGCGCTCCACATCCAGCGCCTTCAACCGCACGGCATGAATGGGCACCTTGTGGAGCAGCCGCGCTTCAGGGTGCTCCTTGATTACCTGCTCCACATAGCCTTCCGTTTGCTTGCCGGCGTGAATCTCCATAGAGAATGGGCGCTGGCTCCGGGCGCTGTCGCGGGCCACCAGAAAAAGCCCGCAGCAGCACAGCACAGCGCATAAGGCCACGGTGGTGGTGATGGCGATGGTGCTGAGCGCCCCCACGTTGCCACGGTAACGGTGCATCAGCTGCGTCACGGTGATGAGCCGGGGGCCGCGATAAAGCCTGGCCTCATTCTTGCGGCCGAAGTGCAGATAGAGCGTAGCCAGACCCAAAAAGGCCAGCGCCGTGCCGACGCACACCAACGCCACGATGGGCACCCAGAGCATGATGTTGAGGCCCTTGGCAACGGAAAGGTAATACCCGAACCCCAGGCAAAACACAGCCAAGGCGCCGACCACCCAGGTGAGGGCGGATGCCTTCATGGGCTTTTCAGCTTTTTTACTGGCATTGATGAGCTCAATCAGGCTGTTACGGCCCAGCAGAAATGCTCCGTGCAGGCACACCACTGCGATCACACAGGCAAAGAACACAGCACTGATTCCAAGGGCAATGGCGTTGATCTCAAAGGGCACCGCCATCGTAACCGACATGATGCGGAGCAGCAGCATGATCAGCAGCTTGTTCAAAAGCACACCGGCAGTGATGCCGGCGGCAAAGGCCATCACCAACACCGCGATGTTTTCCAGCACATTGAGGCTGACCACCTGCCGTTTGGACATGCCAAGCAGCATGTAGGTGGCGAACTCCTTTTTGCGGCTCTTGGTGAAGAACGAGTTGGAATACCAGATGAAAAATGCCGCGAATGACGCCGTGAGGAACGCCCCAATTCCAAACAACGCGCCGGTGGTCTGGAATTTGGACGCGATGCCGGTGACGCCGCCGAAGCATACCGACAGAAACAGATACAACACAAACACACTGAACGCGGAGCTTACAAAGTAAGCCCAATAATTACGGAAGTTCCGGCGGATGTTGCCGAAGGCCAGCTTAGTCAGCATTGCCGTTGCCTCCGCCCATCACGGCCAGCACCTGCAGGATGCTCTGGTAGAAGGCTTTGCGGGGCATGTCACCGCGCCGAAGCTCGTTGAAGAGCAGGCCGTCCTTGATGAACACGATGCGGTGGCACCAGGATGCGGTGAACGCGTCGTGGGTGACGATCAGGATCGTGGCACGGTTCTGGGTATTGAGGTATTCCAGGCAGCCAAGCAGCTCCCGGGCGGATTTACTGTCGAGCGCGCCGGTGGGCTCGTCGGCCAGCAGCAAGGCCGGGTTCGTGATAATGGCCCGAGCGGCAGCAGCCCGCTGCTTCTGCCCGCCGGACACCTCATAGGGCCGCTTGTTCATAACATCAGCAATACCAAGCGAATTCACCAGAGTATCCAACCTCTTCTGGATCTCGGCATGGGGCGTCTTGGCCAACGCCAGCGGCAGCACGATGTTTTCCTTCAAGGTCATTGTGTCCAGCAGGTTAAAGTCCTGAAACAGAAAGCCCAGGCGGCTGCGGCGGAAGTCAGACAATGCCGGCTCGCGGATCTGCGTCACATCGCGGCCCTCGATGGCCACAGCGCCGGATGTAGGCCGGTCAATGGTGCTGAGCACATTGAGCAGCGTGGTCTTGCCGGAGCCTGACGGGCCCATAATGCCCAGGAATTCGCCGGCCTGCACCGACAAATCGATGCCGTTCAACGCCGGGTATTTCATCGCACCCAGCCGCGAGCCATACACCTTGGTCACTTTCCTTGCGGTCAATACTTCCATGACGGATCCTCCAAACGAAAACTCGGCCGATCATCACCGGCCGATGCAAAGTATATCGAAACCAAATGCCGCGAGCCATCGAATTGGCTTACAAACGCGCAAAGTAATCTTACACTTTTGTAAGGTGAGGCAAATCCATGTAACATAGAGTTATTCACTCAATTCAAGCTTTACCGGGCTGGGATGGGCTGGCTGCGTTCTGCGAAGTTATCTCGGGCCGGGACGGGCTGGCCGCATTCTGCGAATGGCTGGCCGCATCCTATGGATGCTGCTCGCCTATGCATCCTAGCTGCTCGCCTATGCAACCGAGAGCCCGGCCCCTACTGGCGGGGGGGGTGGGGCGAAGCCCCATATTCTATTTTTCCCCCTCCCCCACTGGGGGAGGGGGTTGGGGGGGGAGGGTCATTTGAAAGCGATGATGCTTGTCTTCAGCTATATATATTGCTAAGGGTGCTATTCATTAACAATCTCTCAAGCTGTATTCGTTTTCACCCAATTCAAGGAAATGCACTTCCGCCGTGGTGCCCTGCCCATGCACCGACGACACCGTGATGTGGTGGCCCAGCTTGTTTGCCAGCTTCTGCGCCAGATAAAGCCCCAGGCCGGTGGCGACGCTGCCCTCGGCGCGGCCGTTGCGACCAGTGAAGGACTTGTCAAAAAGCCGCTCAAGGTCAGCTTGGGCGATTCCTACACCGTCGTCACGGTAGGAAAGCACCGTCTCCCTACCCTCCTTATGAGCTGTGATGGTTACCTTACCTTGCTCACCGGAGTATTTGAGCGCGTTGGACAGCAACTGGTCCAGGATGAACAGCAGCCACTTGCGGTCGGTGCAGACCGAGAGGCCCTCCGGCACGCTGATCTCCACGGCAATGCGCTTGCGGATGAACAGCGCCGAGTGCTTCTTCACGTTTTCACGCACGAGTTTAAGAAGCTCCTCCTCGGCCAGCAGATAATCGCGGGAGAAGCTGTCCGCGCGCGTGTGGTAAAGCACCTGCTCCACATACCCATTGATGCGCTCGATTTCCTCCCGCAGGCTCTCGGTCTCCGCCTCGCCCACCGGCCCGTCCAGAATGAGCCGCGCTGCCGTGACCGGCGTCTTGGCCTCGTGGGCCCAGGCGGCCATGAAGTCGCGGCTGTCCCGGTAGTCCTCCTCCAGGCGGTTCAATGCCTTCGTCTGCGCGTCATACAGCCCGGCGATGAGCTCGGCATAGAGCTCGTCTTTATTATCGTTGGGCTCAGGCAGCACGGGGGTCTTGTCCTCCGCCGCCACCAATTCCCGCAAACGCAGCGCCTGCTTCCTGCGGATGCTGTAGTCCACCAGCAGGCCGACTAGATAAATGGCACACGTGGCTGCCGCCGCATAGACACCGTCAGGCCCCATCAGGCTGCCGCCGGTCAGCGCCGCCATGGCGGCCAGGAATGCCGCCAGCACAAAGTAGAGCAGCACGAATCGGATGTTGTCCTTCAGATAGCGGAAGAAGCTCATTTCACTTGATACCCCTGGTTCTTGGCGGTGTGAATGAAGTCAGTCAGGCCGATATCCCCAAGCTTTTTGCGCAGGCGGTTCACATTCACGGTGAGCGTGTTGTCGTCGATGAAGCTTTCGTCCTGCCAGAGCTCCCGCATCAAGTGGTCGCGGCTCACGATGGCGCCCCAGGCTTTCATCAGCATCCCCAGGATCTTCAGCTCGTTGCGGGTGAGCTCCACGGTTTGGCCCTCATGGGATACTGTGCCAGCGGACAGGTTCAGCACCGCGCCGCCCCGCTCCACCGTGTGGGCTTCGGCCTCCTGCCCGTAGGCATAGGCGCGGCGCAGCATCGCGTTCACCTTCGCCACCAGCACGTCCATCGAAAAGGGCTTGGTGATGTAGTCGTCCCCGCCCTGGCTCACGGCCATCACCACGTCCATCGACGAATCGCGGGCAGAAAGGAACAGCACCGGGGCCTTGGAGACCTCGCGGATTTTGCCGCACCAATAGAAGCCGTCGCGGCTGGGCAGGTTCACGTCCATGAGCACCAGGTGGGGGTTGGCCCTTTGAAACTCATCCAGCACCGAATCAAAACGCTCGACGGACTGCACCGCAAAGCCCCACTTTTCAAGCTCGCGGGCGACAAGGGTGCGGATTTTGGGGTCGTCTTCGACGAGGAGGATGTTGTACATGGCTGTTACCTTAATCTGGGGATGAGAGTATTATAACTCGAAGAAGCATTAGTACATAATCCCCCCTGGCCTCTGTGGAGGCCATCCCCCCTTAAATTTCTACCTGCGGCAGAAACAAAGGCGGGTAGAGATTGGCATCGACGACTCAATCATTTAGCGACAATATCAACATCCAGTAATTCCTGAAACAAGTGATATCCCACATAATCCTGCAGCCTTGGCACCTGATGCCGATAATAGCAATCCCAATAGCTCACCATCCGCTGATAGCATCGCTGGACAAACTCCCGGTTGTTTCCTGTAAACTCACGAATCAGGGCCACGGGCAAATTTGCTCGTCGTTCATAGATTGCTTCGACAATTTCAACCACATAATCATCGCACAATTTTACGATATAGGGGATCACCCAGTCTTCATTCACAGCTGAATCGAGCAATTTCTCGACATTCATTTGCCTAACATATCCATCGTAGTTTCTGGTATACAGGCATCGTACGATGGCTCTTTGCCCATTATTTAAGAAGTCAAGCTGATGCTCAGGCAGAGGATCATAATATATACGAGATGGAAGCGAAACCATTTTGACACCCAATGAAACGTTGAAAGCATCTTCAGAGACAGGAGCATAATCAACAGTAGAGTGCTGTTGAACGATCATTTGTATTACGCTTTTAGCCTGATCCTTGATCCCGCTCGGAAAACCATTGATCAGGCGATCAGAGATCTCTAGCCTCTTCGCCCTCCCGCTCCCTCCAAGCCTCCAACCTCTCCAAATACTCCCCAATCTTCCCCAGCACCTCCCCCTCATACCCCTTCATCCCGCACCGAATGACCACCGCTGTGAGCTCATAAATCGGCAGCCCCATGGCATGGCCGCCCGTATGCACGACCGCACCGGCCTGCCCGATTGCATGGCATAGCGCAATGCACTCCCGATCGTCAATCTCCTTGGCAACGGCATGGCAATCCAGGATCGCCCGCTTGGCCAGGGGCATCTTCACCTGCCCCTTCGCCCAGGCTTCGCACAATTCCAGTGCCAGCCGGGGCCGCCGCTCACCGGGGTATTTCTCCTCAAACCTTGCAAGGGGAATCTTTGCGCAGTCCAAGGACCAGAGCACCTGCACACGGTGGCTCTGCTGCCCGAGGCACCGCTTCAGCTCCTGCAAACAAAGGCTGTCATGGGAAAACAGGATTTGGTTCCCGCGCTTAATCCTCTGCTCCACATCCAAGAACACCGGCATCCACCTTCTTCCGCTTGGTCAGGCTAGCCTTTGCGCCTCGTTCTTCTGCTCCAGGATCCATTGGAACGGATAGGTGATCCGGCAATACTCCATGATGAGAGTGCCATCCTCCCCCACCCTGCCCAGCCCCTCCGCACGGAAAGGCGCGACATGGCGGTCAGAGGCCAGCGCTACCTTCATCACATGGGCAAGGTCGCGGCGCAGACGGTAGAGGGCCTCCTTGGTGTCCGGCTGGCTGTCATAGTCACCAATACGCCCGAGCACACGGCCAAGCTCCTCCTCCAGCGAGACAGCGCGCTCCGCCGTGCCCAACCCGCAGAACCAGTAGCAGCCTCCGGCTTGCCCGATGATGAGCGCATCAGGCAACAGGGACAGCGCAACCCCGTCCTGGCGGTATTGCCGCAACTGCGTGGCAAAGGCTTCACCGCCCATGGCCTGCCCGTCTCCGTCGAAACAGACGGCATCGGGGGCGAAGCGCGCCGGGCCTCTCTCTTCAAACAGGCGGCTCAACATACCGCGAAGGGGCTCCACACCTTCTCCACACTGCGCCCTTGCGGCCACCTTGACGCATTCCTCGCGGAAGCACTGCCGCTCGGCTTCCTCCAGGTCGATGCGCACATCGGGGAACGGCGATGCCATCGGGAAGGAAAACTGCAGCTGCTGCACCTTCAGCGAATCCCCGCACACCCGGACGACGCCGGACAGTGTGATGTCCCAGAGATAGGCCCGTTCACCAGGCGCACGGGTGTGCAGCAGGTGGCTCAGCACCCACAGGATGTGGCCGGCGCGGGCGGCGGCAGAGCCGCCGCCTTCGGCCACGCGGCGGGCGGAGGCCATGTAATTGGCGTAACGCTGGTCCGTGTCCGCAAAGCGGAAAGACACCGTAGCGCCCACCGAAAACCAATGCAGCGGGCCGTGGCCGCCGCAGGCCAGGCTCGCGGGGTATATCACCAAATCGCCCCAACCCTCCCAGTCGGAGATGAACAACCCAAGAATTTCGTCCATGGTCAGGCACCACTCGCTGTTACTGGTGCCCACCAACACCGGCGAATCGGCGGGGTCAAACAGCTTGCCGAATAAAGCGGCGGCGTTGTTGGGGTTGCGCTCCGCGTAGCATTGCTGCATGAACTCCAGCAGGCCGGCGATCCTCCTGCGAATCTCGCTCATGTCCAGCGGTTCTCCTCTTCACTTATTTAAAGCTTGTATTTCACCGTGCGGAACTTGCCGCCGATCCAAAACGTGGCCTCGATGGCTCGGAAGTGCAGGATCACGCAGCGGGGGCTCTCCACGCCGTCCTTGAAGAACCGGCGGTCACAGTGCTGCGCGAACTGCCGCTTTTCCTCCACATCCTCAACCATGCGCACCTCACCGATCAACGATACGGTGTCGCCACCGCTGGTATAGCACACGCTGGCCCTGGGGTTCTTGGCGAAATGGACGGCCTTGCCGTTGAGCTCAGAGCGCCTGGACGTCATGAACCAAAGCTCCCGGAAGCCGCTGGCACGGATCTTGGAGACGGTGCAGACGCGGGGGTAGCTCTGCTCGTTCACCGAGGCCAGGGCGACAGTGTCGCAGCGCTCCAGCAGCTCGGTGGCGGCCTGCTCGATCTCGCAGATGCGTTCTTTCTGGATTTCGTTGGCAGTGGGCATGATTGCTCTCCTGATGGGTTGTCTTGGCAAATCGTGGTTGGCGATAAGGCCATCATAGCGAAAATGGGGGTTGAATGCAAGAGAACGCCGCAGGGCGGTTGCCCTGCGGCGCGATTGCTGTTATGTCTTGCGGGCCCAGATTGTCGCCCGCCAGGTGTCGCCATCCAGAGGCTCGGCGAGCGGCTCCGTCGTGAAGTTTTTGGTTGCCTGCTCCACCACAAGCCCAGCGTCGGCCAGCCAGCCCTTTACTTGGCCCAGTGTGAGGATGTGCTTGTGCCAGTTTCGTGGAAAGACCAATCGTTGGCCGTTGCAGCAGGTGAGCTCGGTGTGGTTGGCCCCGGTGCAGACCTGCGTGACCGGGTTGTACACGCTGCCGTAATACAGGGTGCGGCCTGTCGTGCCCAGTTCGTCAACGCCCTCGAAATAACTGCTCTCCCGCAGCCTATGGAAGACTTTGGCCGGGTCGGCATGCAGGTCCAAATCCAGCCAAAGGTGGCCGCCGGGTTTCAGGGCCTGGGCAGCCTTACAGAGAAATAGCTGCTGGGCCTGGGCATAGTCCATCGTGGACTCGATGTTGATCAGCAGGTTGCCGCCCAACACCACCACCTCGTAGCCGCAGCCCCAGTCGGCGGTGGTCGCCTCGGCCTGATAGACACGGAGGTTCGGCAAGCCCATGCCGCGGCGCACGCAGCGCAGCAGCATCTGCTCGTCGGCGTCAAAGCCGGTCACATCATGCCCTGCTTGTGCCAGCGGCACGCAGATCCTGCCGCCGCCGCAGGCGACCTCGAGAATCGTTTGGGGGGAGCCATCGGTTTGGGTTTTGAGGGTATTGATAAGGAAGTCGACGTCGTCGGTCTGGGTCTCGAATTGCTCATAGACACTGGCGTACCAGTGTTTGGCGATGAAATCCTGGTTCAAGGGTTGCCTCCTTTTGCAGAGGGCTAGAGGTTCATAACCCTCCGAGTCGTGTTGGTGACAGCCTTCAGCAAACACTTCATATATATTACCTCCTCTGCTTTGAATAGCTTTATCGTAGCACACACCCCATTCGTCATAGAAGGGATATTATGGCTTAATTCAACATTTGCTTTTTTGCCGGCAAACGAAGTCTCGGATGCCAGCTATAGAAAACACCTCGTGTTTATGCATAACATGAATTGCCCGACAGAAAAATAACGCCGAGATCAGTTTTGTAAGGAGCATACCAGTGAAAAAAGAGCGAATCGAAAAGGAACTTCCATCAACACCGGACAACGCCAAGCACAAGTCTCGCCAAGCCAAAAAGAAAAACGGAGATACCACGAAAGACAAAAGCAGTCAATAGACGATAGGGTCATTGACAAAGCCTGGCTGCGGTTTCACTTCCCCCCGACCTGGCACTATGATGTGCTGCGGGGGCTTGAGTATATGCGCTCGTCTGGCCGGAAGCCCGAAGCAAGGATGGCGGAAGCAATTGAAATCGTGAAGCTGCGCCGCCACCAGAATGAGCGGTGGCCGCTGGTGAAGCCCTATCCGGATGACCTGTTGAAATTCCCGATGGAGACCAATGATGGTACGGCGAGCAGGTGGAATACTCTGAGGGCGTTGAGGGTGTTGGAGTGGTATGAGGGAAGCACAACAAGCAACACTCATGTTCGCTAAATCAGGCAGTATGTCTAGACAATAGGCTAACGCATCAAAAATGTCTGTTAATCCGGCAATCGTACGTATTTTGGATGATGAGATGGCAAACAAAACTCGCAATACCATTCGCCTTCATAATATGCACCATCTTGGAAGCCCCCTCGTACGAGATTTGGATGGTCATAATCGGTAACCCATCCCCCGCAGTTCACGCATACACCGAGATTTGTATCATCAAGCAATACTTTGTATCCATATGAATTAAGGTGAATCTCTATGTCGCCAACCGTATTCAAGTCAGTTGACATCTGATCAGCAATCTTCGAAAGACTTACTAATAGGTGGGTTTCATTTTGAATCCCAGTAACCAAAGCATAAAATTTATAAATATATCTATCTTCAATATTCTCAGTGTTCATACACTCAATTTGGTTTTGATATTTGACTGTATTTTTATAGTCTGAGGAACATAAGAGGTTATCCTTTTGCTGCGTAATATATAAAGACACTAAGCAAATGTTAATATCGGTTCTGGACTCCAGAATACGTGCGACACTTGATTCAATCTCCTCAACTTTTCTATCTTCATAAAGGTTCTCTTTATTATTTAGCCTCCCAGTTAGAAAGGAAGAGAATGTTATGAAATATTTATCTGATTTCAGGAGCCGTGCAGCGCAAGAAACAACCTTAATATCCATCACAGATATGGTCGAAAAAAATAGATTTATTTCTTCTTCAACTTGTGGAAGTGCTAGCTCCAGTTTCGATTGATTTGATACCTCATGAGCAAGAGCCATAAAAGAGATTAGGTAGACTTTTTGATCGGTCATATTATTATCATTTACGCACCTCACGGCCCGCTCTCCATAGTATTCACGCAAAAACTCATCATCATAAAACTCTCTCAAACTTTTACGCAAACCGTGAGCAGTTGTTGTGTTTAGACACCATTGCATTTCCGCGGAATGGAAACTAATTTTAACTGAAACAAAAGACTTCAGAATTTTCGCAATTTCATCCACATAACTACCTACAATATCAGGAGGCTTCGGCAAGTCTTCCACATTGCCTATCGCTCTCAATGCAAACCCCACCCGATATGAATCACTCAATTCTTTACTCCGATTTGTAGTATCTTCGAATTATAAGCCAACAAGGTGTTTATAACAATCCGCAAACAAAAAGGAAGCCATTAGTGCGGCTTCCTTTGGAAGAATCGATTTACTACTCCGCCCCATCCACACTCAATATCAACCGGTCAATGCTATCCCCCGGTGCCACCATCGGCAGCACCTTCTCGTCATTGTCAATGGTAAACTCCAATAGCGCCGGCCCGCCGCACCCGAGGGCCCAGGTGATCGCCCGATCCACATCGTCGGGGCTCTGCACCTTCCACGCCGGGATGCCGAAGCCCGCGGCGATCTTGCCAAAGTCCACATCCTCGGTGAGGTTGGTCTGCGAATAGTGGCGGTCAAAAAAGAGCGTCTGCCACTGCCGCACCATGCCAAGCACATGGTTGTTCATCAATACGATCACGACAGGCAGCTTGTATCGGGCAATCGTGGTCATTTCATTGAGGTTCATGCGGAAGCTGCCGTCGCCGGTTACCAGGATCACCGGGCGGGTGGGGTTGGCTACTTTAGCGCCGATGGCAGCACCCAGCCCAAAGCCCATCGTGCCAAGCCCGCCGGAGGTGAGGAACGCTCCACAGCGGCGGAATGTGAAGTATTGAGCCGTCCACATCTGGTGCTGGCCCACGTCGGTGGCAACGATGGTGTTTTCCGGAGCAATGGCGGACAGGCGCTCGATGATGTGCTTTGGCTTGAGGCCCGGCGTGTTGGATTGCTCCGGTGTTTCCAGCTTCCACGTGGCGATCTCACTGAGCCACTGGGGCTTTTCACTCTTTTCCACGCGGGTGAGCAGCGCCGCCAGCACCTGCTTGATGTCGCCGATGATGCCATGGTGGGCGCGGATGTTTTTATTCACCTCCGCCGGGTCAATGTCCACATGCAGGATCTGAGCCCCGGCGGCGAAGCTCTCTGCCCGGCCAATCACGCGGTCGGAGAAGCGCGCGCCCAGCACGATCAGAAGGTCTGCGTTCATCACGCCCATGTTGCTGGCCTTGGTGCCATGCATGCCGATCATGCCGGTGAACAAGGGGTGGTCGCCGGGGATGGACCCCAGCCCCATCAGGCTGCACGCAACCGGCGAGCCGATGCGCTCGGCAAGCTCAATGAGTTCTGCAGAAGCTCCCGCTTTGACAACGCCGCCACCGGCATAGATGAAGGGTCGCCGGGCAGCGGCGATCAGGCTCAACGCCTCTTCCAGCTGCTCGGGCTTCGGCGCGCCGTTGCCATTGAAAGCAATGGGGGCAGCCGGTTCATATTCGCACTTCCCCTGCTGCATATCCTTGGGCACGTCAATCAGCACCGGGCCGGGCCTGCCGGAGCGGGCCACTGCAAAGGCCTCGCGGATGGTCGGGGCGAGCTTTGCAATGTCGCGCACCTGGTAGTTGTGCTTGGAGATTGGCATACTGATGCCCACGATGTCCACTTCCTGGAAACTGTCGCGGCCCAAAAGGCCCGTGGGCACGTTGCCGGTGATCGCCACCAGAGGCGTGGAGTCCATATAGGCAGTGGCAAGGCCGGTGATCAGGTTCGTGGCACCGGGGCCGGATGTGGCGATCACCACACCGGTGCGGCCGGTGCTGCGCGAATAGCCGTCAGCGGCGTGAGAGGCTCCCTGCTCGTGAGCCGGCAAGATGTGGCGGATCGTGCCATCCACATAAAGTGCGTCATAAAACGGGATGATCTGGCCGCCGGGGTAGCCGAACACGACGTCCACTCCCTGCTCCTTGAGGCATTCGATGATGATCTGGGCTCCGGTTAATAACATCGTGTTTGGCTCCTTTCTTCTTATCTTGTTACTTTTGCGGGGCAAAAGTAACCAAAACCCTCGGGGGCGATACAAGTCTGTCTCCTCGCCGCCGCGTTCCTCGGGGCTGCAACAATGCAACTCCTCGCGCTTCGCGCTCGTCAAACAGCGCTTGTTGCGACGGTATGCGTGTGCATACCGCCACGCCCAGCGTCACTAGCGGCTCGGGACTTGTATAAGCCCCCGAACCCCCAAAGATACGAAAGCTACTTTAAAACAGCCCCGTCAGATGCCGACGACACCATCCTGGCATAGCGGGCCAGATAGCCCGTCGTGATGGAGGGGGGCTTGGGCTGCCAGGCCTGGCGGCGTTGAGCCAACTCCTCATCAGTCAGGCGCACGGAGATGGCGCCTGCGGTGATGTCGATGTCGATGATGTCGCCTTCCTGGATCAGGCCGATGGGGCCACCTGCCGCCGCTTCCGGCGACACATGGCCGATGGCAGCACCGCGGGTGGCGCCGCTGAAGCGCCCGTCGGTGATCAGCGCCACATCATGGTCGTGGCCTGCGCCTGCCAAAGTGGAGGTGGGCATCAGCATTTCGCGCATGCCGGGGCCGCCGGCGGGGCCCTCATAGCGGATCACCACCACATCGCCCTTCTGGATCTTGCCGGCCAGGATGGCCTCCACCGCTGCTTCCTCTCCGTCAAACACGCGGGCCGGGCCGGAGTGCTTCATCATTTCCGGCGCCACGGCGGATTTTTTTACCACGCCGCCATCGGGGGCAAGGTTGCCCATCAGCACCTGGATTCCGCCGGTTTGCGACCAGGGGTTATTGAGCGGGCGCACAACCTTATCGTCCAGTACGGCGCGGCCTTGCACGTTTTCCGCAACGGTCTTGCCGGTGGCGGTGATCAGATCGGTGTGGATGAGCCCGCCCTCGGCCAGCCGCGCCATCACAGCCTGCACACCTCCGGCGGAGTCCAGGTCCTCCATGTGGTGGCCGCCGATAACCGGCCGCAGGTGGCACAGGTTGGGCGTTTTGGCGCTCACGGCGTCAATCGATCTCAAGTCCACCTTTACGCCGGCCTCGTAGGCCACGGCCAGCAGGTGCAGCACCGAGTTGGTGCTGCAGCCCAGCGCCATATCCACGGTCAGCGCGTTCTCAAAGGCCTTTGGCGTCATGATGTCCTTGGGCTTGATGCCCTTTTCCAGCAGCTCCATCACCTGCATGCCGGCGTGCTTGGCAAGCATCGTGCGCTCGGCATACACAGCGGGGATGGTGCCGTTGCCCGGCAGGCCCATGCCCAGCGCCTCGGTCAGGCAGTTCATGCTGTTTGCCGTGAACATGCCCGAGCAGGAGCCACAGCCGGGGCAGGCAGCCTGCTCCAGCGCCGCCAGCTCGCCTTCGCTGATCTTGCCCACAGCGCAGGCCCCCACACCCTCAAACACATCAGTGAGATCCAACCCCCTGCGGCCGGCCAACATCGGCCCGCCGGAGACCAGCAGTGCCGGGATATTCACGCGTGCGGCGGCCATTAACATCGCCGGCACAATCTTGTCACAGTTGGGGATCAACACCATCGCGTCAAAGGCATGGGCCATCGCCATGGCCTCAATGCTGTCGGCGATGAGCTCGCGGGAGGCCAGCGAGTAATGCATGCCTTTGTGGCCCATCGCAATGCCGTCGCAGATGCCAATGGCCGGGAACTTGATTGGTGTTCCTCCGGCCATGCGGACACCGGCAGCCACGGCGTCGGCGATCTTGTCCAGGTTGATGTGGCCGGGCACGATCTCGTTGTGGGCATGCACCACGGCAACCAACGGCCGGGCCAGCTCCTCGTCGGTCATGCCGAGGGCGCGGAAAAGCGAGCGGTGCGGGGCGCGGGTGACGCCTAGTTTCACGGAATCGCTGCGCATGGATACTCCTTTTGCCGCCTGTGCTATCGCGGCGTTGCGACGCGATGTGGGCGGCACTTTATAAATCCCCCCTGTCGCTTGTGAGCGACATCCCCCCTTATTAAGGGAGGGTAGGGAGTGGCATTGACCACTGACAAATCACTTGAACCGCAGAAGCTTGAGGAAGCGATCTCCCCACCCCCTTTACGAAGGGGGGATGCCCTCCGCAGAGGGCAGGGGGGATTTCCAAGGGGATTCGCTAGGGCAGGTACAGAGCCCCGCCCGTACATAGACATCATGATCACACTTATGCTTTATACCTTGGCAATCTCTTCCACGATTAACCTTCCCATCTCCTTCGTCCCCACGCGCTTCATCCCCTCGCCCATGATGTCGCCGGTGCGGTAGCCTTGGGATAGTACCGCTTTCACAGCGGCCTCCACCGCTTGGGCTTCGGCCTCCAGATGGAACGTGTGCCGCAGCATCATCGCGGCGGAGAGGATTGTGGCGATGGGGTTGGCACGGTCCTGCCCGGCGATGTCGGGGGCCGAGCCGTGTACCGGCTCATAAAGACCGAAGCTTCCCTGCCCCAGGCTTGCCGACGGCAGCATGCCGATGGAGCCGGTGATGATTGAGGCGATGTCAGAGAGAATGTCGCCGAAGGTGTTTTCCGTTACGATCACATCAAACTGACGTGGGCGCACCACCAGCTGCATGGCGGCGTTGTCCACATAAAGGTGGTCAACAGCCACATCGGGATACTCCTTGGCCAAGCGCTCCACGGTCTTGCGCCACAGGCGGGAGGTTTCCAGGATGTTGGCCTTGTCCACGGAGGTTAAACGGCGGCTGCGGGCACGGGCGGCCTCAAAACCCCGGCGGGCGATGCGCTCCACCTCAAAATCGGAATAGACCATCGTGTCATAGGCGCTGTCGCCTGTGCTGGATTCGGTGTGGCCCTTGGCCCCGAAGTAAAGGCCGCCGGTCAACTCCCGCACCACCAGCACATCCAGGCCACCAGCCACCAGATCAGGCCGCAGCGGGCAGGCGGAGGCAAGCTCCGGGAAGAGGATCGCTGGGCGCAGGTTGGCATAGAGGCCCAGGCCGGAGCGCAGGCCCAGCAGCGCCTTTTCGGGGCGCTGGTCTCCGGGCAGGCTGTCCCACTTCGGGCCGCCCACCGCGCCCAGTAGCACCGCGTCGGAGTCGCGGCAGCTCTGGATGGTGTCCTCCGGCAGCGGGTGGCCGGTGGCGTCAATGGCGGCGCCTCCTGCCAGCAGCGTACGAAACTCAAAGCCATGACCAAACCTGGTGCCTACGGCCTTCAACACATGGACGGCTTCCGCCACGACGTCGGGGCCGATGCCGTCACCGGGCACAAGGGCAATATGATAACTCATTGATTTCCTCCATTGGCGCGGGCGGCGATGGAGCCCATCAGCCCGCCGGACTGTATAATGTTTTGCAAAAACTCGGGGAACGGCTCCGCCTGCCAGGACTTGCCGGCGGTCACATCGGTGATTTTGCCGGTGTCAAAGTCCACCTCAACAGTGTCACCGGCGCTGATGCCTTCCACCGCTTCGGCGCACTCCAGGATCGGCAGGCCGATGTTGATTGCGTTGCGGAAGAAGATACGGGCGAAGCTCTTGGCGATCACGCAGGACACGCCGGACGCCTTGATGGCGATGGGCGCGTGCTCGCGGGAGGAGCCGCAGCCGAAGTTTTCGCCGCCCACAATGATGTCGCCGGGCTGCACCGATGAGGCGAAGCTGCCGTCAATATCTTCCATGCAGTGGCTGGCCAGGTATTTCTGGTCGATGGAGTTCAGATAGCGGGCCGGTATGATCACGTCGGTATCAACGTTGTTGCCGTATTTGAAAACTTTACCGTTGGCGTTCATGGTGAACCTCCAGACTTTATTCTACCTCCTACCCTCCCTTAAGTCGGTGCGCTCAGCACCGACGGCTAAGGGGGGATGCCGCTCGCAAGCGGCAGGGGGGATTTCCTGCGGGCGGATCGTGAGCTAGGTTGCATGGCGAGCAGCATTCAAAGAATGCGACCAGCCGCCCCTACACATAAGCCAGATAAAGCGACCTCCCTACCCTCCCTTAAGTCGGTGCGCTTAGCACCGACGGCTAAGGGGGGATGCCGCTCGCAAGCGGCAGGGGGGATTTCCTAAGGCCAGTGCTTTATAACGGGCCGGGACGGAGCCCGGCCCCTACTGCTTGGAACTCCCTCCGTCAGCTTCGCTGCCACCTCCCTCAAGAGGGAGGCAAGTTCGTCATCGAACACATTGAGAGAGTACTACTTGTCCCCCTCCTTGAGGGGGATGTCGTTCCGAAGGAACGACAGGGGGAGTTATAATTCCTCCGGCCCGGCAATCCTGCCCAGCACCGCGCTGGCGGCGGCCACGGCGGGGTTGGCCAGATAGACCTCGGACTTGGGATGGCCCATGCGGCCCACAAAGTTGCGGTTGGTGGTGGCCACAGCCCGCTCGCCCTCGGCCAATATGCCCATGTGGCCGCCCAAGCAGGGGCCGCAGGTGGGTGTGGAGACGGCGCAGCCGGAAGCGATGAAGACATCCATCAACCCCTCGTGCACGGCGTCCAGCCAGATTTGCTGCGTGGCCGGGATGATGAGCGCCCGCACGGTGGGGGCCACTCTGCGGCCCTTCAGCACCTCGGCGGCAGCTTTGAGGTCACTCAGCCTGCCGTTGGTGCAGGAGCCGATCACAACCTGGTCGATCAGCACATCGCCAGCCAGCGAAACAGCCCGGGTGTTTTCCGGCAGATGCGGGAACGCCACCGTGGGCGGGATTTCAGCCAGGTCAATCTCATAGGTGGCGTCATAGTCGGCGTCGGAGTCGGAAGCAAACTCCACCGATGGCCGCACACCACGATCCTTCACATAGGCGCGGGTGGCGTCATCCACGGGGAAGATGCCGTTCTTCGCGCCGGCCTCGATGGCCATGTTGGCCACGGTGAAGCGGTCGTCCATAGTCAGGCTGGCCACACCGGGTCCGGTGAACTCCATGGACTTATAAAGAGCGCCGTCCACGCCAATCATACCGATGATGTGCAGGATCAGGTCTTTGCCGCCCACCCAGCGTTGGAAGTTGCCGGTGAGGTGGAAGCGCAGCGCCGACGGCACCTTGAACCAGGCGCGGCCTGTGGCCATGCCAGCAGCCATGTCGGTGCTGCCCACGCCGGTGGAGAAAGCGCCCAGTGCGCCATAGGTGCAGGTGTGGCTGTCAGCGCCGATCACCACATCGCCGGGCACCACCAGCCCCTTTTCAGGCAGCAGCGCGTGCTCCACGCCCATCTGGCCCACCTCAAACCAGTTTTCTATGCCCTGCTCGTGGGCAAAGGTCCTGAGGCACTTGCACTGTTCGGCGGCCTTGATGTCTTTGTTGGGGGTGAAATGATCCGGCACCAAGGCCACGCGGCTGCGGTCAAACACCTCTTTGGCGCCGGCCTTTTGAAACTCCTCGATGGCGATGGGGGCGGTGATGTCATTGCCCAGCACCATATCGAGCCGGCACTCCACAAACTGGCCCGGCTTCACGCTTTCAAGCCCAGCGTGGGCGGCCAATATCTTTTGCGTCATCGTCATTGCCATGTCAGGGTCCCTCCTGTCGCTGCGAATGCAGCAGCTTGTATTCGATGCTGTCCACCAAGGCCTGCATACTGGCGTTGATCACGTTGGTGGACACGCCTACTGTCGACCATTCATTCTCCCCATCGGTTGATTCGATGACGACGCGCACGCGGGCAGCGGTGGCGGCGCGGCCATCCAGCACACGGACTTTGTAGTCGGTCAGGTGCACAGAGGATAGCACAGGGAAAAACACCTCCAGCGCACGCCGCAGCGCCTGGTCCAGCGCGTGCACCGGGCCGTCGCCCTCGCCGCCGGTCACCTGCTTGCGGCCGTCTACATCCACCTTCACGGTGCCGTAGGCTGAAAGGCCCGTTTCCTGATCCATATCCTCGCCGATGAACTTGAAATATTCCACCTTGAAAAACGGCTCATAGGGCTTAAGGTATCTGCGTGCCAACAGCTCGAAGGAGCCATCGGCACCTTCAAACTGGAACCCCTCGTGCTCCAGCTCCTTCAGGCGTCTGGTGAGTTCGGTGATCGCCGGCGCATTGCGGTCGATGCCGGGGAACATGGCCTGCAGCCGGTTGGCCAGCGCGCTGCGGCCAGCCACCTCGGAGAGCAGAAACGCCCGCTCGTTGCCCACTGCTGCCGGGTCCAGGTGCTCAAAGCTCTCCGGCGTTTTCATCACGCCATCGATGTGCATGCCGCCCTTGTGGGCAAAGGCGTTGTGGCCCACATAGGGCAGCCGGTCATCAAGCGCCACATTGGCGATCTCTGCCACGGCCCTTGCTGTGTGGGTGAGCTGCTCCATGCTGGTCTGCGGTACGCAGGCGTAGCCCAGTTTCAATTGAAGCGTGGGGATGATGGCGGAAAGGTTGGCGTTGCCGCACCGCTCGCCAAAGCCCAGGAAAGTGCCCTGCACCTGCACAGCCCCAGCCGCCACCGCCGACACCGAGTTGGCCACGGCCATACCAATGTCGTCGTGGCAGTGGATGCCCACCATGCCAGGATAGAGCTCATCGGCCCTGGCGGTGGCTTCGGCAACCTGCTGGGGCAGCTGGCCTCCGTTGGTATCGCACAACACAAGCCGGTGTGCACCACCGTCATGGGCCGCTTGCAGCACTTTCATCGCGTATTCGGGGTTGCGGGCATGACCGTCAAAGAAATGCTCGGCGTCGAAAATAACCTGCCGGCCTTGCCTCTTGAAGTAGTCCACAGTATCAAAGATCAAGCCAAGATTTTGCTCCAGCGTCACACCCAGCACCTTTTCGGCGTGCAGGTCCCAGGACTTGCCGAAGATCACGATGACCTCGGTTTCCGCACCCAGCAGCGCCTGCACGGAGGGGTCGGCTTCCACGGTCATGCTCTTATGCCTGGTGCTGCCGAAGGCGGCCAACTTTGCCTGCTTCAGGCCCAGCGTTTTGGCCCGCTGGAAAAACTCCGCTTCCTTGGGGTTGCTGGTGGGGTTGCCGGCCTCGATGAGTTGAATACCGAACTCGTCCAGCAGCCGGCACAGGCGCATCCGATCGCCCACGGAGAAGGCAATGCCCCGGGCCTGCGCACCGTCGCGCATGGTCGTATCCAGGATTTCGATGGGTTTGCCAGCAGTGTAGGGAAAATCCATGGGGCACCTCCTTTAAAGAAATCCCCCCTGTCGCCCGTTGGCGACATCCCCCCTTGAATTTTTGCCTTTGGCAAAAACAAGGGCGGGTAGGGAGTTGTTGATTGGTCAATTCAAGCATCATAGCCTGAGAGAGCTTATTCCCTCCCTACCCTCCCTTAAGTCGGTGCGCTTAGCACCGACGGCTAAGGGGGG
>JAEZSE010000025.1 GCA_023421955.1 Bacillota bacterium | reverse complement strand
TCAGGGCCTTCGGGGCCGAAGTTGCCCAAAAATACCACCAGGGCGTTCACACCTGCGGCCTTCACTTCATCCAGAGCCTTCATGGCATGGACTTCATTTTCAACAGCTGTGGGCGCTTCAAAAATGGAAATGCCCGCGGCTTTGCAAGCTTCAGCAACTGCCTTCCTGCGGCGCACGGAAAGCTCCACCGGGAAGCAATCGCGGCTGACTGCGATAATCCCAAGCTTGACTTCTGGTATGTTTTGCATGTCGTTCCCTCCAAAAAATCGTTAATATAAATTCTATCATTTGTATACATGTTAGTAAAGAACAATTCATGCTCTTCTTCAGGATCACACTTTCACAAAAAAACTTGAAGAAAATTACGTTCGACAAAAAAAGACACTGTACGACAGTTAATTTAGATGTTATAATAAGCGTACAAAACATAACAGGCGTTCGCTGGGCAATCAGGTGAATACAGTTGAAAAGGAGTGAGTCTATTTCTTTGACGCCATTTGATAGCCAACAAGAGGGAGCCTGTTCCATTTCCAAAACGAATCCTGGCGCTAATCGTGCAATGGATTGATTTGATGGAAGATAGTATTATTGTATATTGGATGATGAGAGAATTCAACCAAAGAATATGAGGAGAGGGTAAAGAAATGGAAGTTGGCAAGAGGATCTATCAGCTCAGGGTTGAGCGCAACATCAGCGGCAACGCACTGGCTCGCCGCGCTGGCATCAGCCAGTCCACCATCAGCGCCGTGGAAAACGGCATGAAGTCCCCCACGGTCTATACGCTCAGCAAGATCTGCCGCGCGTTGGACGTTACATTGGCCGAGTTCTTTTCTGGTGAGACCAAGCCCGTTCCGCTGCGCCATGAGACGTTGTTCAAAGGCATCCTGTCTCTGACACCCAACCAGCAGGAAACAATGATCAATCTGGTGAAGATTATGAATGAGCGCCGTGGGTATCGTGTGCGCCGCGTCGATTCAGACTCTGTTGCCGAGGAGTCGGTTGCAGAAGACAGCAAGGAATAATCCCGGTCATGCTTGCAAAACCAGTGCTGATTTAGCGTAACTGTTTCTACAGGACAACTCGCTATAACGCATGGTACTGATTAAGCAATACACAAGGGGTTGTTTGTTATCGAACTTCTATAGCATTGCCCGCTTCGGTGACGAGCCAGCGGGCTTTTTTGTACCTGACTGATGAGTGATTTGGTTATCAATGTGTGATAAACCAAGAGCGCCTGTCGAATTGGCGCACATCGCGCAATACGATTTATGGCTTCTTGAATTTGGCATCAATTTGTAAACTAATAATTCTTCTTGTTTCATCATCCAACTTCTCCAGACCCCCCCAGCGAAACATGAAAACGCAGCATCCTAACCAAAATCTTGCATTTTACCGTATTATCCGGTATCATCAACGGAGACTACAATTTGCTTTCATATAGGAGGAACCATGCCCAAGATTCAGATGTCGACCCCTTTGGTGGAAATGGATGGCGATGAGATGACGAGAGTCATCTGGCAGATGATCAAGGATGAATTGATCCTGCCCTATGTGGACCTAAAAACTGAATACTATGACTTGGGTTTGCCTTACCGCGATGAGACTGGAGACCAGGTGACTGTGGATGCCGCGCTTGCCATCAAGAAGTATGGCGTAGGTGTGAAATGTGCTACGATCACTCCCAATGCCCAACGTATGGAGGAATACAAGCTCAAGAAGATGTGGAAGAGCCCCAATGCCACGATCCGGGCCATTTTGGATGGCACAGTATTCCGCGCACCGGTTGTGGTGAAAAACATCAAGCCTCTTGTGGAGCGCTGGGCCGCCCCGATCACAATCGCCCGCCATGCATATGGTGACATTTACCGTAGTGTGGAGTCAATGGTGGAAGATGGCGGGAAAGCCGAACTTGTCATCACCCATCGTGACGGCACGCAAAACAAGCAGGAGATTATGGGTTTCTCCGGCACCGGCGGCATTGTGATGGGCATGCACAACACCGATGCTTCCATCTTCAGCTTTGCCCGATCCTGCTTCAACTACGCGCTTGACACCAAACAGGATCTTTGGTTCGGCTCGAAGGACACCATCTCCAAGATTTATGACCACCGCTTCAAAGATATATTTCACGATGTGTTTGAAACGGAATACAAGGAGAAGTTTGCAGCAGCAGGCATACAGTATTACTATATGCTGATCGATGACGCCGTTGCCCGTGTGATGCGCTCCGAAGGCGGCTTCATTTGGGCGTGCAAGAATTACGACGGCGATGTGATGAGCGATATGGTTGCTACTGTATTCGGATCACTGGCAATGATGACGTCAGTCTTGGTATCACCTGAGGGCCACTATGAATATGAAGCCGCCCACGGCACCGTGACGCGCCATTACTACAACCACCTGAAGGGCATCGAAACCTCCACCAACTCCGTGGCCACATTGTTTGCGTGGACCGGTGCGCTTCGTAAACGTGGCCAGTTGGACAAGATTGAGGAGCTTGCCGCCTTTGCCGACCGGCTCGAAAAGGCTACTGTGGAGATGATCGAGCAAGGCACGATGACCAAAGAGTTGGCCCTGCTGGCGCAGGGCGGCGCCAAAGAAATTGTAAACACACAGGGGTTCATCAAGGCCATCGCAGCGCGGTTATAATCATTGTTGGTATTGAAGGGGCGGGTTACATACCCGCCCCTTTGCTGTATGGATTCAATCACTTTGATGCGCCTGATTCTGCATATATTCTTCATATTTGCGGTGCAGCTGCCTGAAGCCGGGCCGCTCGGCAAAATCCATCAAATATGCAGATCGTGTGGCTTCTTCTTTCCGAAGCGAGTTCAGCGATTCAATGATTCTATCTTTTGTGGCAATGCCGAGACCATGGCCGTAATAAAGCTCGTTGCCCAGGTCAAACACATTCTCCCCCTGCCACTCGGGGTGGAGGGGGTTCACGTCGGGGTTCTTGAAATAGCGGGCATCACCGGGCAGATAATCAGGAGGGTTTTCGGAGCGGCTGATTCCCAGATCGCGGTCCAGGTGTTGCCAGTTCATCAGGTAGATATCCGGAAACAGCCGGTTGAACAAATCCTCAGGGAGAATATCCGCCAGTGCCTTATAATAGACAATCACCATCGCTGTGGCACATTCTGTGCCATAAAGGGAGCTGTTCTTGTAAATGTCGTTGATGGCGTCCCATGGGCTCACGTCCGGTTGGAGCCGGAAGCCGCCCTCATTGGTGCGATACCAGAAATCGGGGTTTGCCTTGGATTTTCGAAAAACCCGGAAGGCCATGTTGCTGCGGTTCAAATCCTTTGAGGCATTCACGATGTTTGCTCGAAGCTTTAGTTCAAACTTTAACTGACCTAGTGAGCCATACCGGTAGGTGGCGTTGCTTTTCTCCATGATGGAAAGCGCCAATGCCTCGGTGCTACCGGAGGGGTAGCTGAGTGCGCCTGGCTCCAGGGTGTTGCCGGCGACATTAATCATTGGTTTCACCTCCACCTGTGCTTTCGTTTTGTTCTACCAGAGCATAGCGCATTGGGTTGCTGTGCTGCTGGTTGGTTTCGCCTGTGTAGTGGAGGCGGTTGAGATTGCGCTTGATCCATTTGGTGCAGCATTTATACTGCTTGCCCCCGTTGGCCTCTACCTGTATGCAGGGCACGAAATTCAGCAGACTGCGGGCAAGCTCCACATCCCTGGGATGGTTTGAGCGGAGTTTTTCGGCGATCAAGAGCAGATCGTTGGGCTGGGAGGCTTCAAAGAAGGCCCATATCAGGTCATATGTATAAAGCCCCTTTCTGTGGCGGTTGAAGAGGATTTCCACGATAGGTTTTAGGCAAGCCTTATCCTTGTGGACGTTGGAGAGCAGCAGTGCAGCATTGTCCAGCACCTGGTCGTATTGCTCATCCATCCCATCATCCTGATATCCGGAGTGCAGCATCCAGCGCAGCGCTTCCCGGTCTTCCTCTTGCCGGTGATCTGCCTTGTCAATTTTGCCTGTCAGAATCTCGTCGGAGATATCCAGTGCTTTTCTGTTTTTATTACTCAGGCTGTCATACAGATAGGTCTTGCTGATTTCGGGGCGCAATAAGAACAAGGATGGAAACCGGATGTTTGTATTGATCAGCTTTGCAGCCCGTTTTCTGTCCTGCTCAGCCTCATCGCGGAAAACATTCCTGAATTTTTCGTTGCCGAATTTCATTCGGACGCCATCCAGATAAGCAATGTTGTCATGGCTGCGGTTGGGCATGGGAGTCCGCCTCCTTTTTGTGTGATGTTTCATCATATGAACGTCACGCATAGCCGGTCCGGCTGTTTGAAATGATCCTGAGCCTGTGGTATGATTTGCTGTGATTGGTATATGTGTATCATTGCGTCACCCACCAGGAGGGAGGGGGAGCCCGTTGAACGAGAAGAAGCAGGCGAACCGCTGCATCCTGAAATTCATCGAAAGCGGCCTGGGCCTGGAGGATGGGATTTCCAGGATCAAGACCGACCTCTACCGTCAGTTTCAGTTCTCCGATGATGGCCGTTTCAGCCGCCAAACGATTCGGGAAAGTTATGCTGCTTTCGAGTGCTGGCTGAACAAGCTGATCGTAACCGAGGCGCCGCCTAACGGTGTAGAGGCGCTGTATTTCAGCTTGTATCATCAGGACGACGTCATTGAGTTGGCGGTGTCCGGCGCGAGGCGATGGAGCCTGGAGGATCCGACCTGGGCCTGCGACACCTGGTATCTGCCACACGACGGCCAGATTGAGCTTCCGATTTATCAAGACATTGCCAGAGCTTTCAGTGAGTTCAATCATGCCGGGCTTTATCTGGCGATCACGGTGTTGGCAGCCTTTCTTCGTGAATTCTCAGAGCATAGCGTGATCAGCCTTCTGGATCTGAACCGGCGCGTGCTCTATTTGGCTTGCGGCTTTGTGGACGGTGATTTGTACAATGTAGGCAGGCTTTCTGAAGAAGGTTTATTAGCACCTAAACGCCGGCTTTGGTTGTTTGGATAATGGAGGGAATTTGACGAATTTGAAACAGATCGCTGAAGGTGTGTGGTACCAGCCGGCAGATCGAACCTATGATCAGCCGTGCCTTTACGCAGTGGTTGGGGAGCGGAAGACGCTGATGGTTGATGGCGGTGTCACTCCTGCGCTGGCCGGGGTGTTCGCCGGGGAGCTACGGGCGCTGACCGGCAGAGGGGTGGATTATGTCGCATTGACCCATTGGCATTGGGATCACACCTTTGGTCTGGCCGGTGTGGACGCACCTGTGATTGCCTGCGCCAACACCGCGCGGCACATCAACAAAATGGCGTCTTATGAGTCATGGAGCGATGAAGCGTTGGATGAACGGGTGCATTCCGGGGAGGAAATCCCCTTTTGTGCCGAATACATCAAGAAGACGTATCCCGGCCAAACCAGGAACAACATTGTGATCCGCAAACCCGATCTGGTGTTTGACGGGTCAATGACGCTGGATTTAGGCGGACTCACCTGCGAGTTGAGCCTTCTACCCAAAGTTCATACGGATGACTGCGTTGCCATCCATGTGCCTCAGTGTAGGCTGCTGTTTGTGGGAGATTGCACCGGGCAAAACAGCTATGAGCAGCCGGCTCATTACGCGGCGCCGGCTGTGTTGGAACTGTTCCGAAGAATAGAGGCAATTAAAGCCAGGCTCATCATGGAGTCTCACGGCGAGCCGGCCAACTCTCAGGAATTCTTCTCTGACAACCGCATCCTCATCGATGCTGCCAACGGCGTGCTGGCCGGTAAACATGATAAAGTGGGCTTACTGAAGCATATGAAAGCCCAAAACGCTGATGTCCTGCCCGAAGATGCCGAAGAGGTCGTGGAGCTGTTTCTAAACGGGATCGGGCGATAAGAAACGTGACCGAAGAGAGGGGCATCGCACATGGATGATTTGTGGATGCGCGTGAAGGACGTGACAGACCGGGAGGAAATCGACTTTTCCGGTGTTTCCGACCTGTCTCCGGCAAAGGATTTCATCCTTAC
Source organism: Bacillota bacterium (assembly GCA_023421955.1). Lineage (GTDB taxonomy): Bacteria > Bacillota > Clostridia > Christensenellales > UMGS416 > JAEYRA01. The sequence goes on along the minus strand of JAEZSE010000025.1, from coordinate 10,862 downwards.
GACCGGTGTACCTGCCTTGGCATCCTTTCCACGCTGTGTGTCGCTGGGTATACGGCTCATGGATACATTTGTCGATGGATTACCAAACAAGGATCAATACGGTAATGCGGAGTTATACCGCACACATGCTTATGATGTCGTGAATGAGCGCCTGTCCATTGCGGCAAATAAGGTGGCGAGCGTGATTCAACGGCAAGGGTTCAAAGCGCTGCCAATGAGCCTAATGGTCAAGTCACCAGGGAAACAATTAACAGCGGTGTTTTCTCACAAACTTGGAGCCCATCTGGCGGGTTTGGGCTGGATCGGGAAAAACTGCATGCTCATCACACCGGAATGCGGGCACCGCGTGCGTTGGGCATCGGTGCTGACCGACGCGCCTCTCAAACCCACGGGCTCTACCATGGATCAGCGATGCGGTGGCTGTATGGAATGCGTGAAGATATGCCCGGTTCAGGCTTATACGGGTCGTAATTTTGTGGAAACCGAACCCCGTGAAGCCCGATTTGAAGCTACGAAGTGCAACGATTACTTAAACTCGCTGGTAGCCAAAGGAGAGCCAAGGGTGTGTGGGCTATGTCTGCATATATGTCCCCATGGAAGAAGATAGCTGTAAAACATAGATTGGGATGAACGCAAATGCTTTCATTCGCGAAATTCACAAAGCCGGTAATCACAAAGGCGAAGGCAGCTGCCCAGGTCAAATGGGTGTTTGGCAGTCTGCTGGTCGCCGCCGGTTATATTGTGTTTATCGTGCCAAGTTACATCGTGCCCGGCGGCATCATCGGCCTGGCTGCCGTGATCCGCAGGCTCACCGGCACCCCCATCCCTCTGGGGACGCTGACATGGATCATCAATATCGTGCTTTATCTATCCACCGTGCATTTGCTGGGCTTCAAGCACATTGCAAAGGTGTTTTGGTCTTCCACGCTGCTGGCGGCATTCATTGACCTTTTCACGCCTCTCGTAAATGCTCATGTGATCCCTGTGCTCTATACATCCGGCACTGGAAGTATCGACGCGAACCTGCTGCTTTACGCGGTGATTGGCGGCGGCCTGTCGGGCTTGGGTACTGCCATCATTTATCGTGCCGGCGGGGCCACTGGCGGCAGCGACTGCCTTGCATACGCGCTCGAACGGCTGCTCCCAAAGCTCACGCTGGCCCAATACATGCTGCTGGTTGACGGCGTCATCATCTTCATCACGGTGCTCGTGGTAAACAATTGGAACCTTGCGCTTTATGCGATGGCAGTGAAGTTCACCACCTATAAGGTGGTGGATGGCATGCTCTCCGGCATCAACTATGCCAAAGAGGCGCAGATCATCTCCAAGAACTTTCAGCGCATTGGTGAGCGGATATTGAAGGAACTGAACCGTGGCGTGACCGAATATCAATGCAAGGGCATGTATACCGGCGAGGAGAAGACCATGCTGATCTGCGTGATCAAGACCGAACAGATCGCGCAGCTGAAAGCCATTGTGAGAGAAGAGGATCCGCTGGCTTTTGTGGTGTTGAGCAATACCAATGAGGTGATGGGCAGGGGGTTCAGCCTGCCGTTGTGATACTATGGGTCTGAGCGTGTTTGCACGAGAACAACGCGAGGATGATGTATCAGCCGTTTCTGGGGCAGGGGAGTACAAACAATAATCCATATTATTCGCTTTATTAGCGATATGGTATAATGTTTTAAATGAATAAAAGGCGATGAAGCTATGCAGAAATGGGAGTATCTGTTGTATCGTTGTGATATCCTTAATTTTCAGGATTCGTTTTGGGGCCGGGAATTTTCAGATGTGAGCAAGATTTGGGCTAACCAACCCAATTCAGATCTGGACAGGATAAAAGAACTTGGTAAAGCAGGGTGGGAGCTTGTAAGTGTGACACCGGTTGTTACAACCCGCTATGGTGATGGCAGCAGTGCCACCGGGCAAATTTTGTTTTCATTCAAGCGTCCAATCGAATAAAAGCTTGATGCTTGCTTGATGTTTGCTTGATTTCTTCGTTGCACAATCCTTCCAGCCATGCTATAATATCACCCGCATTACACACCCGTGCCGATTTTCCGGTCCTGCCGCAATGCGGTCCCGGAAGAGAAGAAGCACGAGGGAGGAAATCAAGGAGGCCATTTACCTATGTCAGTCCTTTCCATGAAGCAACTCCTCGAAGCCGGCGTGCATTTCGGTCACCAGACCCGCCGCTGGAACCCCAAGATGAAGCCCTACATCTACACCGAGCGCAACGGCATCTACATCCTTGACCTGCAGCAGACAGTCAAGATGGTGGATGTTGCATATCAGTTCGTGCGCTCCATCGCTGAAAAAAACGGCTCGATCCTGTTTGTGGGCACCAAGAAGCAGGCCCAGGAAGCCATTGAGACCGAGTCCAAGCGCGCGGGTATGTATTATGTGAACTCCCGCTGGCTGGGTGGCATGCTCACCAACTTCAAGACGATGCGTCAGCGCGTCGGCCGCATGAACAAGCTGTTTGATATGGAAGCCAAGGGCGATTTTGCCCTGCTGCCCAAGAAGGAAGTCATTAAGCTGGTCGGCGAGCGTGACAAGCTGATGAAGAACCTGGCCGGTGTTGCTGGCATGACCAAGATGCCCGATGCCATCTTCGTGGTGGACCCCCGCAAGGAGCACCTGGCCATCGCTGAAGCCCGCAAGCTGAAGATCCCGGTGGTGGGCATCGTGGATACCAACTGCGACCCTGACGAAGTGGATTACATCATCGCCGGCAACGACGACGCCATCCGCGCCATCAAGCTCATTGTGGGCTGCATGTGCGACGCGGTGATCGAAGGCCACCAGGGCGAGCAGATGGAACCGGAAGCCACAACTGAAGTGGTTGTGGATAAGGATGCCGAGGCAGAGGCCGAAGAAGCCGCCGCCGAAGCCAACTGAGAAACTGACACCGGAGGGATATCGATATGATTACTGCACAGGATGTTATGGCATTGCGCGAGAAGACAGGCGCCGGCATGATGGACTGCAAGCGCGCCCTCAATGACGCCAATGGTGATGTGGAAAAAGCCATCGACTTGCTGCGTGAGCGCGGCATGGCTTCCGTTGCCAAGAAGGCCAGCCGCATCGCTGCCGAAGGCGTTGTGGGCAGCTACATCCACATGGGCGGCAAAATCGGCGTGCTGATCGAAGTGAACTGCGAGACTGACTTCGTGGCCAGCACCGACGAGTTCCAATTGTTTGTGAAAGACATGGCCATGCAGGTGGCCGCCAGCAAGCCCTTCTACATCGCCCCGGAGGAAGTGCCGGCGGAAGCGGTGGAGCATGAGAAGGAAATCCTGCGCGCCCAGGCTCGCGCTGAAGGCAAACCCGAGAAGATCATCGACAAGATGGTGGAAGGCCGCATCCAGAAGTATTACAAGGATGTATGCCTGATTGAGCAGCCCTTCATCAAGGATCAGGACCAGGCTGTGAAGGACGTGATGAACGCCCTGTCCGCCAAGATCGGCGAGAAGATCTCCATCCGCCGCTTCACCCGTTACGAGATGGGTGAGGGCTTGGAAAAGAAGCAGGACAATCTGGCCGAGGAAGTCAACAAGCAGTTGGGCCTGTAAGGCAATGACCGAAAGGAACACCGCACGGTGTTCCTTTTTTTTGAACTTGGACAATACTAGGTTGGAGGGATATACGATGAGCGGATCGAAGTATAAGCGCGTGATGCTGAAGCTGAGCGGGGAAGCGTTGGCAGGTGACACTGGCTTTGGCATTTGCCCGGAGACGCTGGATAGAGTAAGCAGCCACATTATTGAGTTGAGCCGAATCGGCGTTGAGGTTGGTATTGTGGTGGGTGCCGGCAACTTCTGGCGCGGGCGGCAGGGCACGAATATGGACCGCACCACTGCCGACCATATGGGCATGCTGGCAACTACGATCAATGCCCTGGGCTTGCAGGATTCTCTGGAGCGGCAGGGTGCTTCAGTTCGGGTGCAAACCGCTATTGAGATGCGGCAATTTGCCGAGCCCTATATCCGCAGACGGGCAATGCGTCATCTGGAAAAGGGCCGCATCGTGATCTTTGGCTGCGGCACTGGAAACCCGTTCTTCTCCACCGACACTGCAGCTGCGTTGCGTGCAGCCGAAATTGAAGCCGATGCGATCCTGCTTGCAAAAAACATTGACGGCGTGTATGATGCCGACCCCCGCAAGGTGCCTGGCGCAAAGAAGCTGGATCACATCAGCTATTTGGAAGTGATCAATCGGGGGCTTGCGGTGATGGACACTACGGCCATTTCATTGTGCATGGACAACAACATCCCGATTTTGGTCTTTGGGCTGGAGCCGCCGGAAAACATCATGCGAGCCGCTTTCGGCGAGCGGATCGGCACGCTGGTGGACAGCGTTTCCGAATGATGTTCGGTTGAATCTGATAGCGAGTAGCTTAGCCAGAGGATGCCCTTTGACAGGAGCGACAACCATATTGTAAAATGTACTAAATTGCCCAACAGGAGGAAATGCATATGGCAGCCAGCGATGTGATCCAAAACGCCATGGAGCATATGGAAAAAACGATTTCCGTCTTGAAGCATGAGATGAACAGCATCCGGGCAGGCCGGGCCAACCCCCAGTTGCTCGACAACATAAAGCTGGATTATTACGGCACGCCCACACCGGTGGGCCAGCTGGCCAACATTTCCGCGCCGGAGCCCAGAATGCTGGTGGTTTCCCCCTGGGATCCCAAAATGATCCCGCTTATTGAAAAGGCTATCCGCACGTCGGAGCTGGGCATCAACCCGGTGAACGACGGAAAGATCATCCGTCTAGGCATCCCCGAGCTCACCGAGGAGCGCCGCAAACAGCTGGTGAAGACGGTGAGCCAGCACGGGGAGGAGGCCAAAGTGGCCATCCGCAACGTGCGCCGCGATGCCAACGACCAGCTGAAAAAGCTGCAGAAAAGCAGCGAACTCACTGAGGATGAACTAAAGCGTGGCGAAGAAGAGGTGCAGAAAATCACCGACCGTTTTACCAAGATGGTTGAGGATGTGCTGAAGGACAAGGAAAAGGAAATCCTCAAGGTATGACAGCTGTGCAGTCCGTGCTAGGCTTGCCTGCTCAGGAGGCCGTTGCACGTCTCAAAGCCGCTGGCTTGGGTAGTGTCGATGTAATCGTGTCCGGCCGACGCAGAGAGGGAATCGCCCGGGTGATCCGCCAGAAAGAAGCGGATGGCCGGGTGGAGTTGGTCGTTTCGCACTTCAAAGAAATAGACTCCCCTTCAGGAGGAACTCAATGACCCCACTTGCCCAGGAATGGGGCTTGCAGATTGTTCCCCGCCATGTGGGCGTCATCATGGATGGCAACGGCCGTTGGGCCGCTGGCCATGGCATGCTGCGCTCCGCCGGCCATCGGGCCGGTGTGGAAGCGTTGCGTGAGATCGTGCGCGCCAGCAGCGACCTTGGAGTGGAAGTGCTATCCTTATATGCGTTTTCCACAGAGAACTGGAAGCGGCCACAGGCAGAGGTTCGGGTGCTGATGGACCTGTTGGTGGAGTTTCTGGGGCGCGAGATTGACGAGCTGGATCGCAACGAAGTACGGATCCGCTTCATGGGGGATGTGGATTCCATCTCCGGGCGTATCACCAAAGCCGTGCACACGGCGCTGAAGCGCACCCAAGACAATACTGGCCTCGTGATGAATATCGCGCTCAATTACGGCAGCCGAGCCGAGATTGTGCGGGCTGCTCGTCTGCTGGCCGAAGAGGTGGCTGCCGGCAAGCTTTCGATTGATGCCATCGATGAGGAAGCGTTTTCTGCAAAACTCTATACCGCCGGCCTGCCCGATCCCGATTTGATCATCCGCACAAGCGGTGAATTCAGGCTCAGCAATTTCCTGCTGTATCAAAGTTCTTACTCAGAATTTCTCGCGCCGGAGGTCTTTTGGCCCGATTTCAACCGCGATGAGTATAGAAAGGCGCTGTTGGTGTATCAGGCCAGAGACAGGCGTTTCGGCGGGGTCAAGTAGTATGTGGCTGAAGAACCTGCGAGATCGGTTCCTCGTGGGTATTCTGCTTTTCGCCTTGGTTGTGGCTGTCGTGCTGCTTCGGGGGTGGGTCTTTGGCGTAGCCGTCACTGTCTTCGCGCTCATCTGCCAACTTGAGATGTTCGGCGCGCTGCGAGCTGCCTCGTTCCGGCCTGGGATCTGGCCGGGCATCGCTTTTTCTATCCTCATGTATCCCATGTTTCTGTGGAAAGGTTTGGGCGGCGTGGTCGCCCTGTTTACGGTGTTTTGCGCCATCCTCATTGCCAATTCGGTTGTGCTGCCCCGCCGGCGGTTTTTAGACACGCTGGTGTCGGTTTTCGCGATGATATATCCCTGCTGGTTCTTTGTGTTTTTGTTGATGCTCAATGATCTGAGCCTGTTAAACATCACCACACACGAAGGCGGGCGGATCGTGCAGCGGTTTTCCCATGTGGAGCTGGATGCCCTTTCTCGTGTGGCATTGTCCATTGCGGTGGTTGGCCCCATTGCCTCAGACATCGGCGGCTATTTTGCCGGACATTTTCTCGGAAAGCACAAGCTGGCCCCACAGATCAGCCCCAAGAAGACCATTGAGGGATCCATTGGTGCTGTGCTGTTTGCGGTGCTCATCGTCAGCATTGGCGGGTGGGTCTGCATCGACACGGGGTATTTTTCCAAATTGCCCTTTTTTCACTACCCGTTGCTTGGTATAATGATTAGTGTGCTGGCGCAAGCAGGAGACCTGATGGCATCGTCAATCAAGCGCTTCGCCGCCATCAAGGATTTCAGCTCGCTGCTGCCCGGCCATGGCGGTTTCATGGATCGTATGGACAGCATCCTGTTTGGCGGCGTGGCGGTGTTCTGTTATCTGGAACTCTTCTTTTTTTAAGGAGAAGACAGTTGAAAAAGCTTCTTGTGCTGGGCTCCACCGGCTCCATCGGCGTGCAGACGTTGAGTGTGGCAGCCGAGTCACCCGGTGAGTTCTCGGTCTGGGGCCTGGCTGCCCACAGCAATGCCGACCGCTTGCTGGAGCAGGCGTGGGTGTTTCGCCCATCAGTTGTGGCGATAGCAGATCCAACCGCGGCGGAAGTGCTGCGTGACAAACTGCCGGAATGCACAATACTTCTGGCAGGAGCGGAAGGAATTCTGGAGCTCTGCCGCATGGCGAAGGGCAACGCAGACATGGCGGTGGTCGCCATTGTGGGGATTGCCGGCTTGCCTGCAGTGATGGAATGCATTCATGCTGGCCTTGACATTGCGCTGGCCAATAAGGAAACACTGGTGGCAGGCGGACAGCTGGTTTATCATTGCCTGGAACAGACCGGAAAAAACCTTTACCCAGTGGACAGCGAGCACTCCGCCATATTCCAATGTGTGCAGGGGCTTGCCTCGCCCAATGAAGTCAAACGCGTGATCCTGACTGCCTCCGGCGGACCGTTCTACGGATATACAAAGGAAATGATGGAAACCGTGACGCTGGAGCAGGCATTGAAGCATCCTAACTGGTCGATGGGCAGCAAGATCACGATTGACTCGGCCAGCCTGATGAACAAGGGCCTGGAGGTCATTGAGGCCCATTGGCTGTTCCGCATGCCGTGGGACCGTATCGATGTGGTCGTCCACCGGCAGAGCGTGATCCACTCAATGGTGGAATTGGTGGACAATTCGGTGCTTGCACAACTTGGCCTGCCGGACATGCGCATCCCGATACAATATGCGCTCACCTACCCCCGGCGCACGGTCTGCCCTGCCGCACCGCTGGACATCCGCAAGGTGGGATCGCTCACATTTACTGATCCGGACAAGGCAACCTTCCCATGCCTTGAGTTGGCCTATGAGGCGCTGCGGCGGGGCGGTGGGGCAGCGGTGGCTTTGAACGCCGCCAATGAGGTTGCTGTGGATAAATTCATTCGGGGCGGCATACCCTTTAACGATATCCCAAATCTGGTGGAAAAAGGCATGAAAATGGCGCCGCAGGGTTTCGATTCCGGGAACCTTGGCGAGATCCTTGCGCTGGATTGGGAAGTAAGGGAGCAGCTTATATAAACGGACTACCACCTCAGCTGCAATTTGAAAGGCAGGTTCTTGAATGACCGTTGTTTATATCATCACAGCTGTATTGTTGATCGGAATTTTGATTCTGGTGCATGAGATCGGCCACTACGCCGCTGCCAGGCTCACCGGCGTGCCGGTGGTGGAATTTGCCATCGGGTTTGGTAAACGCATCCTGAGTCGAAAAAGCGAGAAGACCGGGATCACCTATTCGCTGCGTATATTCCCGTTAGGCGGATATGTAGCATTTGCAGACAGCGATGATGAAAACGGCATTGCCAGTTACTACAGTGCTGCTGTCTGGAAGCGCCTGGTGGTGACGGTGAGCGGACCGTTGATGAACTTTGTGGCCGCTTTTGTGCTGGCGGTATTTTACTTGATGGTGATCGGCTTGCCAACGGTATTACCCAATGTGGGTTCAGTGAACGCTGACTCACCTGCGCAAGCCGCCGGCGTGCAGGTGGGGGATCGGTTCCTGCGGGTACGTGGCGTGGATGTGAATGATGACTTAAGCAAGATCAGGGCTGAGATCAACGCATCCCAAGGTTCGCCATTTGACGCGGTGTTGGAGCGCGACGGCAAGGAAATCTCAGTCGTGATTACGCCCGTATTGGCGGCTGACCAGAAGACTTATGTCATTGGTATCACGATCGGCCAGCAAGGCCCACCAGTTCGGTATGGGTTTATGGAATCGCTTCAAATGAGTTTCCAGATCATGGTCAACGCAGTGAAGGTGCTGCTACAATTCCTATTCAACCTGGTTACCCAGGGCAAAGGCGGGGAAAATTTCGCCAGCCCAGTGGGTATTGTGCAGGTTATGACTGAGCAGGCAAAAGCCAATGGCTGGCAGAGCTTCATCGATATGGCCATCATGCTCTCCGTCAACCTGGGCTTGTTCAACCTGCTGCCGCTGCCTGCGCTGGATGGTTCCAAGGTCATTTTCCTGGCCATTGAAGGAATACGAAAAAAGCCGATATCTCCCAACAAGGAAGGCCTTGTTTCGATGATTGGCCTGGCGATGTTTGCGATTCTGTCAATCTTCCTGGTGGGCCGCGACCTTGCAAAGCTGTTTGGGTGGATACAATGATCACGAGAGAGAAAACCCGCGTGGTGAACATCGGCACCGTCGCCATCGGCGGCGGCAACCCGGTGGCTGTGCAGTCGATGACAAACACTGACACCCGCGATGTGGATGCGACTGTTGCCCAGATCCACGCGCTGGAGGCCGCCGGCTGTGAGATCGTGCGCTCTTCAGTTTATGACGAGGCTTGCGCTCACGCGTTCCGGAAGATCCGTGATCGGATCCATATCCCGTTGGTGGCCGATATCCACTTTTCCGCCAAGCTGGCCGTGATGGCCGTGGAAAACGGGGCGGACAAACTGCGCATCAATCCCGGCAACATCGGCGACGATGACAAGGTGAAGCTGGTCGTGGATGCCGCGAAAGCCCATCATGTACCCATCCGCATCGGTGTAAACTCCGGGTCACTGGAAAAGGAATTGCTGCAGCGCTTTGGCGTGTCGGCTACGGCGTTGGCGCAGAGCGCCATACGGCAGGCGAGGGTGTTGGAAGGCTTTGGGTTTGAGGACATCGTGCTCTCCATGAAAGCATCTGACACTTTGATGAGCCTGGAGGCCTACCGCGAGGTGGCCAATGTGCTCGATTATCCGCTGCACCTGGGCATCACCGAAGCCGGTGGTGGTGAGTCCGGAATCATCAAGTCGGCAGTTGGGCTAGGGGCTATGTTATTGGACGGGTTGGGTGACACCCTGCGGGTGTCGCTAACCGGAGACCCCATCCCTGAGGTGCCCGCTGGATACGCCATCCTCCGTTCCGCTGGTGTGCGCCGGCGGGGCATTGAGGTGATCGCATGCCCCACCTGCGGCCGCACCGGCATCGATGTGGAGGGCCTGGTGCGAGAGGTGGAGCGACGCACGGCGCATATTCAAACACCGCTCAAAGTGGCCGTAATGGGCTGCGTGGTGAACGGACCCGGCGAGGCCCGCGAGGCCGATGTGGGCATTGCAGGAGGGCAGGAGGGCGGTGCGCTGTTTGTAAAAGGGCAGCTGCCGCACAAGGTGCCGCCGGATCAACTGTTGAATGCATTAATGGGCGCAATTGAGAAGATGACATAGTTCTCGATCTTTCCTTTCTTTAGAGAACCTCCTCTGCTCTCATCGCATTGCTTTGCAATGGGCCATTCCGAAAGAAATCCCCCCTGCCCTCTGCGAAGGGCATCCCCCCTTCATAAGGGAGGGTGGGGAGGTCGTTCTCTCTGGTTCTTGGGAGGGGCGGGGTTCCATACCCGCCCCAGGAAATAGCAGGATTTTATCTTAAACATTAGTTTATTCACATACTACTACAAACTGATACCAATGATTATCCGCAAGGGGAAAGCACTGTAATGGCCGATATCGCGCTCACTGACATCGTGAAGGAAACGTTCCCGGACAAATGGGAGTTCATCCGCATCAAAAAAGTGAAGCTGGACCCTTCCGCCAACCGGTGGAAGCTTGTATATACTGCACCCAAACCATTGGAATTGGATGACAGCCGCATGGCCAGGGAGCTGGCCCAACGGCTGGAGTTCTTGGATGATGTGGACTTGGAGCGTGTGCATCCAGACAGGCTGGAGGATGTCTGCTCGCTGGAATCGCTGAGAAGCGTAGTGGCGGTTCGAATGGACGGCAATCTGTCTGAGCTGGTCGCGAGCGCGCTGTGGGAGCGTGAGGGGGAGGCCATGGCGGTCTACCTTGATGTGCCGCAGCCACGCCCTGTGGAAAAGGCGATCCGCGCCGCCATCGAAGAGGTGACCGGTTTCAATGTGGTCGTGAAG
>JAEZSE010000020.1 GCA_023421955.1 Bacillota bacterium | reverse complement strand
CCCCGCAGCACCACCCCCTCCCCACGGCAGTTGCGGCAAAAAGTCTCTTGACCGGGGAGGGGGCAGGGGGTGGGGAAAGATCCCTCCGGAAAGGGGTTGGGGGATGAGGGTTTCGCATTTCAAAATCCCCCCCAATATGGTATCATCTAGTTACAAAAATCAACAAACACAACCATTGGAGAGACCAATGCCCATATCCTTCGCGCCCGGCGGCAGCCACTACGACGTGACGCCGCTGGAAAACCTGTTCATCGAAAACTATATGGCAGAGGCCACCGGCGACTTTGTGAAGGTGTATCTCTACGGCCTGATGTTCTGCTACCGCTCCGAGGAGCAGCCCCCGGAGCTTGGCGACATCGCCCGCGACCTGCACATGAACGAGGAGACCGTGCGGGCTGCCTTTGCCTATTGGGAAAAAAACGAGCTGGTGCGGGTGGTCTCCACTAGGCCGCTGGCGCTGGAATATGTGAACCTCAAGCACAAGTTCATTGGCGGCACCCAGAGCCGGGAGACCAAGAACAACCAGGTGTTTCAGGAGCTCACCCGCCAGGTGCAGGCGGTGTTTTCCGGCAAGCGCGTGATCAGCACCACCGAATACAAGCGCATCTATGACTGGTATGAGGTGCTGCACTTTGACCAGGCGGCCATCGCGCCGCTGGTGGCCTGGTTTGTGAAGCAAAAGGGCGAAAAGGTGAGCTTCAGCTACATTGACACCGCGATGATGGACCTGGCCCAGAAGGGCCTGACCGGCGCTGAAGAGGCCGACCGCTGGATCATGGCGCAGGAGGCGATGAACTCCGGCGCTGCCAAGGTGCTGGCCCGGTGGAGCCTGAGGCGCGCCCCCACCGTGGACGAAATGCTGCTCTATCGCAAATGGACGGAGCAATGGGGCTTCACCGAAGACGCCGTGATCGCCGCCTGCCGCGAGATCACCGCCACCGACAAGCCCAACTTCAAATATCTGGACGCCATCATTGAGAGCTTCCACGCCGAGGGGCTCACCACCGCCAAAGACATTTTGCAGGGTCTGGAGGCCCGCCGCCGCCGCAAGGAAATGTGCGCCGACATCACCCGGGCGTTGGGCATGCGGGCGTCGGTTTCCAACGCCACCGAGCTCATGCGGCTCTATGAGCACTTCACCAGCCTGGGCTTCAACGACTCGGCGATTTTGATGGCCGCCACGATGCTCTCCATTGAGGGCCGCCACACCTTGGCCGACCTGGCCGCCCGCCTGAACCAGTGGTATGAGGACGGCACCGTTTCAGACGAAGCATTGGCCGAGCGCAGCCAGCAGAACAGCGAAGCGGCCAGGGCCGTGAAGCGCTGGCTGGACCTGTGGGGTCAGAGCCGGTCGCCGTCGCCCGGCGAGCTGGCGGCATACACCCGATTCCACGACGAATGGGCGATGCCCGATGACCTGATTGACTTTGCCGCCGAGCGCTCGTCACTGGCCGACCGGCCGTTGGCAATGATGGGCAGGCTGCTGGAGAAATGGCGCGAGAAGGGCATCAAGGACCGCAAGGCTGCCCACGAGGATTGGGAGAGAGGCAGGGCAGCGGGCCAGCAGATGGAAAAGAGCTTTTCCAACCAGCGCAGTTACTCCCAGGAGCAGCTGGACGGCATGAAGACAGGCCTGTTTGACCTGAAGGATTTGTAAGCGATGGCCGGAGAGTTTGTGGAGCAGATCCTAAACGAGATATCCACCAAAAAGGACGCCCGAGTGGCCGCCGCCGCCGGGCGCGCCCGCGCCGTGCGGGAAGCATGCCCGGAGCTCAAAACGGTGGAGCTGGAGATTGCCCGCGCCGCCCGCGCAGGCCGCACGGACCTTGAAGAGCTGACCGCAAAGCGGGAACACCTTGTGGGCCGCTGGCTTGCGGAGCAGGGGCTCCCTGCCGATTGGCTCCAGGCAAAGGCGGACTGCCCCCTCTGCCAGGACAATGGCTTTGTGCAGGGCCAGCTTTGCGCCTGCGTGCGCAACGAAGCGGCCCGCCGCATGTATAGCGACGCCGGGCTCACGCAAAACAGCCCTTCCTTTGAGAAGTTTGACCTGTCGCTGTTTTCCGACACGGTGATGACCAAGAGCGGGGCCAGCGTGCGGGATTACATGGCATTTTTACAGCAGATGGGGCAAGCATACGCGGCCCGGTTCCCCAACTTACAGAAGCCAAACCTGCTCTTCACCGGCCCCACCGGCTGCGGCAAGACCTATCTGCTGGATTGCATCGCCGCAGCACTCATTGAGCGGGGCTTCTGGGTGGTGCGGGCCACCGCCTTCGGCGCCAACGAGATCATGGCCAAGGCTGTGTTTGAAAAGGCAAACCCGGACCATTTGTTTGACTGCGACCTGCTGGCGCTTGATGACCTGGGCTCCGAGCCCTTGTTCAGCAAATCAAAGACCTATCTTTTTAACCTGCTCAATGAGCGCATGGCTGCCGGCAAGCCCTATATCGTATCGACCAACCTTTCCGCCGGGGAGATCCTCCAGCGGTATGAGGAGCGCATTTTCAGCCGCATCACCGACCAACGCACCACAAGGATCTTTGAGTTTGAGGGCGTGGATTTGAGGAAGTGCGGAAGATAAGGGCCGGGTATAACCCCAACTAAATCCCCCCTGTCGCTTGCGAGCGACATCCCCCCTTAGCCGTCGGTGCTGAGCGCACCGACTTAAGGGAGGGTAGGGAGGTTATTCTCTCCAACTAACAGTAGGGGCCGGGCTCTGTCCCGGCCCGTTTATTGAGTCTTCGCCCTAGCCTTTTTACGGTCTCCCTCCATGCACGAAACATGAATGCCTGTCCCTTGGAAATCCCCCCTGCCGCTTGCAAGCGGCATCCCCCCTTAGCCGTCGGTGCTAAGCGCACCGACTTAAGGGAGGGTAAGGAGGTTATTCTCTCCAATTAACAGTTAGGGCCGGGGTAATACCCGGCCCATTTTGTTGGCTTGTTCCCGGCCCGTTTTATTTGCGTCCCCTCACACCCACTGGGGCTTTACATAGTCCACCCTGTTCATGAAGATGCTTTCCACCTTTTCCACAATGGGCCCGCCATCCTCATGGGAGGCAGCATAGGCAGCCTGCCACTCCGGGTCGGCGCTGAAGGAGGCAAAGGCAGCATCCCGCTTCTCGTGGTTTTCAAAGGCGCACACATAATAGATCTTCTCCGCCCCGTCGGCGTCTTCATAAAAGTCGCACACATGGATGCCGTGCTTGGGGAAGAGCGCCAGCGTGACCTCGCGGAAGCGCTTGTGGATGGCCGGCAGGCGGCCGGGGTGCATGGTGTAGATGCGCAGTTCGTAGAGCATATCCGTTCTCCTTTTGATGGGCATTGCCATCATAATACAACCATTGGAATGTCGGCACAACCGGCATTTTGAGCGCAATATTCAGCGGTTGATTTTCGCGATACATTCCAATATAATGATATTGCTCTAGGAAACCATTGCCATCCAAGGGAGGAAACGGTATGCGCAACGCTCTTCGCAGGCTGCTGCCCGCTTTCCTGTCGGCACTGCTGGTGCTGGCACTGCTGCCGAAGGTGGCTCTTGCGCTGCCAGCTGAAGCAGATTTCCTCTATACTGAGTCCGGCGGAGAGGTGACTATTACCGGCTATAAGGGCCCGGGAGGGGTGGTCACAATCCCATCCAGCATTGGTGGGAATCCGGTGGTGGCGATTGGGTCCTATGCGTTTCAAAGATGCTACACCATCACCAAGGTAATGGTGCCCAGCAGCGTGAAATCGATTGGCATGCTGGCATTTTGGGAGTGCTTGAGCATTAGCGGGATCACACTGTCTCAAGGGCTTCAGTACATTGGGACGGCGGCCTTTGTTGGCTGTGGCGGCCTGACAAGCATTACCATACCATCCACCGTCACTACCATTGCCGAACAAGGGCTGGAATGCAGCACGTTGGAAACCATCAATGTCAACACATCCAATCCTGTATACTCCAGCTTAAATGGAGTTTTATACAATAAGGCCAGAACCATCTTAATTGCATACCCCGAAAACAAATATGGCGCGTTTGCTGTGCCAAACGGTGTGAAGCGAATTGAGCGGTATGCATTTTGTAGCGTATGTAATTTGACCAGCATTTCATTTCCAAACACACTGACCACAATCGGAAGTTATGCCTTTCAAGCCGCATGCGGGATGAAGACAATCCCGCTCTCCTCAAGTATAAAAACCATTGAGCCGGAAGCATTTCGTGATGTGCTCAATCTGGAATCCTTTTCTGTAGCTGCATCAAATCCCTATCTATGTAGTATAAACGGTGTGCTTTACAACAAATCCAAGACCACACTCATTGCAGTTCCTATGAGAAAGTCCGGTGCATTCACAATGCCCTCGACGGTGACAAAAATAGAAAAAGCGGCGTTCGCAGGCACTGCAATAACAGCCATTACACTGCCATCCGGCTTGAAAACGATTGGCGATGAAGCCTTTTATTCCTGCCCAATTGCCGCCATCACGATCCCGGCATCGGTCACCAGCATCGGCACAGACACGTTTATATTCTGTATCAAGTTGAAGTCCATTAATGTAAGTGCTTCGAATGCTTCCTACTGTAGTGTGAGCGGAGTGTTGTACAATAAGAACAAGACAAAGCTGGTTTGCTGCCCAGCGGCTTATAGCAGCACATTAACAATCCCCAATGGGGTGACAGAAATCGGCTATCGAGCCGCCTTAGGCTGCACAGCACTGAAAAGCGTGAAGTTGCCAGCCACCGTCACCACCATCGGCTATTGCGCGTTTATCGGCTGCAGCAACTTGACCGCCGTGACACTCGGCTCCAGGCTTGAGTCCATCGCTGAAGGGGCTTTTAAGTATTGCAATCTGACTGAAATAACAATCCCCGCTCATGTCAGCTTCATTGATTACGCTGCTTTTGCCTCCAACCCGTCATTGAAAAAGGCAGTGTTTGCCAGTGCCATGCCTGAGACAGTACGATATAACGCATTTAGTAACAACGCCTCAGGCTTCAAACTCTACTACCCCATCGCTCAATTCGCCAGCTGGGCCGCCTGGACAAACACCGCCAAGCAAGCCTACTGCAATGCCAAGATGATCCCCAACAACGGCACCTCTGCCAAGCCCCTGATGCTGAATGTGAACGGCGGGCATGTGGCGGCCCCGGCAGCGATTGCCTGGCAGGGCCACAGGTTCACCGGCTGGTTCAAGGATGCCGCCTGCACCACGCCGTGGAATTTTGCATCCGATGTGATCACAGGTGACATCACCCTTTATGCCGGGTGGGATCCTCCAGCCAAAGGGGGCATGACGACGGTGCCGCCCCGGGTGGTTTGGGGAAAATAGGCCTGCCAAATAACACAGCCACCGGGTTTTTTAATGGTCCAGCATGTCAAAAACACAGAGCGAGCGAAAAGGCAAAGAGCTGACAGCCGGTTTATCCGGCAGAGGCAATGAACATAGTGGTCGAGTAGAGAAGCAAATCTGCCCGCAGGCCGTACTACGGTATTTAGAAAACCAGAAAACGAGATATATATGCAAAGGGCCCACCCGACCGCATCGCTGCGCTTTGCTCGGATTTGCTCCTGTATCGGCTGCACCGACACTACGCAAATCCGGGTAATACCCAGCGACCATATTCAACACCTCGCCCGCATCATGCGGGCTGATGTGGCTTGTGCCACATCCGGTGTTGAATGGCATAAAGCGCCATCCCGGCGCAAAGCATGCGCGGTGGGTGGGTAACGGGTCGCAAGAGCGAGATATAACTCGCCGAGGTGCGTTAGCACCGATGGCGAAAGCTATAGCGCTTTGTCGCCTCGCTCACCGGTGCGGATGCGCACGGCGTCCTCAATGGCGGTGACGAAGATCTTACCGTCACCGATCTCGCCCGCGCGGGCGGCGTCGGTGATGGCCTGGATCACCTGCTCGGCCTGGTCGTCGCGCACCACAATCTCAATTTTAACCTTGGGCAGAATGTTGATGTCGATCTCGGTGCCGCGATAAAACTCCTTGTAGCCCTTCTGCCTGCCGCAGCCCATCACCTGCGAGATCGTGATGCCGCTGATATCCAGCTGGTTCAGCGCATTCTTCACTTCTTCCAGTTTGGTGGGCCGGATGATGGCCTCTATCTTCTTCATGGCCAAGCCTCCCGATCGATTGTGGCACCATTATACCATGCGCAGCAGTGCAAATGCCAAAGGGTTCAAAACCACACCCGCACCGTAACCCGCTGCTTGCAGCGCGGGCAGACCACGGTGTTTTTGCCCCGCTTGATGGGCAGGCGCAGCGTCACCTTGCAGTGGGGGCAGGTGCGGTAACGGTGTGTCCTGATGTCCTTGAGGCGGCGGAACTGCTTCAGCACCGCCGCTTTCACCGGGTTGAAAATCCGCAGGAACGCTTCGTTTTCCTTCCGGCGGCGAACCAGATCCTTGGAGAGCATGCGGTAGATCGAGATGAGCACGATGACGAAACCCAGCGCGGTGAGCCAGAACGCGTGGGTAATGGTATCGGCGATGGCCACCAGGAAATAGAGCACCAGCGTGGCATAACCCAGATGGTCCATGCCGTTGCGGCCATAAAAGAACTGCGCGAGCTTGTAACGGAATTGGTTCACTTTCAACACCCTTGGTACTGATTTCTGCTTCTATCCTATCATTTCGCGGGGGTGTGGGATAGATGCGGGGGCATTAAGTTTGGATAAAGATTGGGTCGTCGGCATCAGCGAGATAGAACACTGGTTCGTGAGGTATGAGGATGACAACATCAAAAGAAGTCTCCAGCCGCTTTTGGAATCTGCCGCATAAAGCCGAAGAAGAGGTGGCTCGAGAAAATACATTTATTGATGATATCATTCAGAAGGACCACATAGAAAAACTGCTGCTCTCAAGTCTGGATGGAATACACACTGTTTTTGATGGAGGTGCCGGATGCGGGCGATTTTCAATCCTTCTTGCCAAACACGGATTGCATGTTACACACTTTGATATTTCGCAGACGATGATTGATAAGGCCAAGCAAATGGCCGAACGGGAGACCGTTGCTGACAATATCGTGTTTGCCCATGGTTCCTTGGAAGAGCTTAATCATATCAAAGACAAGCAGTTCGACCTTGTGCTTTCAATCGACGCACCGATATCTTACACCTACCCCAAACAGGCAGAAGTGATTGGCAATCTGATTCGCATTGCGTCCAAGCGGCTCATACTAAGCGTTTATAGTCGTTTGGGCTGGATACCTTATCAATTTAGCCCAGCGCAAAAAGCTCAGTATATACTCGATAAAAACACAAGCGACTCATTTGCCAGATGGGTTCTTGATTACGCTGTAAAAACGGTGCCTAGCTATCTCCCAAATATGGAGGAAGTACATAACACCTATACAAGCGGCTTAATGGAAAGGCCTGAGGTAACCTATGCTGCCTATGAAAAGGGAGAAACGCCATGGCCGGTGTCATATGGGTTTATGCCCGATGAGTTGCTATCCATTTTTCATAGCAATGGCATCAAGAATGTAATGCTTTCGGGGCCAGGCGCACTTTCTCGCTCCATCCCCAATGAGGTATTGGTAAACATCATGAATGATTGCGAACGAAAGCGTGAGTTTCTCGATTTCTGCTACCTGTTTGACAGTCAGCCCTGGTGTGCAGGAATGGGGAAAGACAACCTTGTTGCCCGTGCGGAGTTGGACGATCTGTAAAATGGGGAGCTCTGAACACAGCTTCCGCCCAGCCCAGGCCCCTCTCATGCCTTATCAGCTTATGCCGCAGCCCGATTCTGCCGATACTGAGTGCATCCATGGATCACACAGGGGAGGCCTGCCGATGGGTCTGCTGCGCAAGGTGCTGCAACCGGAGCTGTTTCAGGGCAGCCTGAATCGCAAGGGTTATTTTGAAGGCTGGTATTTCAAGCTGATCAATCGGAGCATGACCACATCCGCCGCGGTGATCCCCGGCGTGGCGTTGGCTGGCGGCGATGTGGCCGGGCAATCCCACGCCTTTGTGCAGGTGATCCACGGTGCGGACACCCGGTACTACGAATACCCCCTTCATGAGTTTCACACTGACGATAAAAAGTTTCTGGTGCGCGTGGGCAACAACACGTTTTGCCGCGAGGGCATCCGCCTGGACCTTTCCGGCCCCGGCGGCATGGTGGCTGGCGAGCTTTCCTTCACAGAAGCGCTGCCCTTCCCCAAGAGCCCGTGGCCGGGCATCATGGGGCCCTTCGGCTTTGTGCCTGGCATGGAGTGCTACCACGGCGTGGTGACGATCCGCCACAGCATTTCCGGCGCGCTGCGGGTGGACGGGCAAGCCCTCGACTTTACCGGAGGCACCGGCTATGTGGAGAAGGACTGGGGCCGAAGCTTCCCCTCCTGCTGGGTGTGGCTGCAGGCCGGCCACTTCCCCGGCTCCGACGCGGCATTTCTCTTTTCCGTGGCGGATATCCCTTTCGCGGGCAGCGGGTTCACAGGCTTTTTCGCCTTTCTCTATCTGGACAACAGGCTGCTTCGCCTGGCCACCTACACCGGCGCCAGGCTTGAGTCGCTCACCGACCGCGACGGCATGACCCACGCCGTGATCCGTGACCGGCGGCACACGCTGGAGCTTGCCGCTCGCCCCGGACCCGGCGGCCTGCTGCGAGCGCCCAAGAACGGCCTGATGGACCGGCTCATTGAGGAGAGCATCCAGGCTTCGGTGCAGGTGCGGCTAACCGAGGACGGGCGGGAGCTCTTCTCCGGCAGCAGCGATTGCGCGGGCATGGAGCGGTATGAGCATGGGAAGCTGTTGACTAAGGAGGAATGAGAGGCGCCGGGATGAAGTGATCATTGTGGATGCAAATCAAACGCGATATAATGCTCACAACCTGCAAGTTGGCGGGGATTTGACCGCTTTGAGTAGGTCGTTCAATAATCCAGGAAAACACAGACCAATGGAGTCGTAATGTTTCTATATCATTATTATGACAAAGCGATTGGACCCTTTGTGAGTTTATCTGATTTGCCCATGGATGAAGCCAATGCAGTGATTAACAGAATCAAATCAGAAAAGCCGGGCGTCCAATGCGCCCAGCGAGATGCCGAATACATGTTTCGCAGGCGCATGTATGAGGACATTCTCAGGAAAGTGTTCCTCAAGAAAGGTGGGGTGATCCGGCGCAGCACACCGCACTACATGGTGGTCGGGCATTCGCCGTGGCTCGCCACGTGGTTTGAAAACAGCGCCTTCCTCAAAATCCCCATTGAAGAATTTGATTTGTCAACAGTGTCGTTTACCTACGGCGATTCCCACCCCACGTTCAGCCCCTGGCCAAGAGACGACGACTGGAAGGAATACCGCAGGCAGCTCTACACCTATGATGAGATCCTGAAAGTGATTGCGAAATATGGGTTGCCGCAGGACTGGAACAACGATGGCAGGTTCGGGCCCGAACGATATGTCGAGGCGCATGTCTGGGATGATCAGCCGATTGAGCGATACAGGTAGATGGTGTGGGCTTTGGGATTGCAGAGATGGGGCAGCACTCCTTCCGCCCTCTGCGAAGGGCACCTCCCTCAAGAGGGAGGTAAGGAACAGCTTGATTCATGGCTCTTTAGCCTCTTCATTGAGGGGGATGTCAGAGCAGATCGCAGAGGGATGATCATGGCTGAAGCAAAGTCTACGAAGCACAGCAACAAAAGGCTGCTGCCCATCATCCTGAGCGGTGCTGTACTTCTTGGTTGCTTGATCTATGGCATTGTGCTCTTCCATGATTACTCCATGCTGACAAACAGCACCCTTTATACGGATGGACCAATTGGTTTCGCCCCAAAGATCCCTCCAACCGACCATGCGTATCAAAGACTCATGGCAAGCCCGTTTGCCGTGCCATTGATCAAAGCCATGGAAGAACACGGCACCAACGAAGGTAAGCTGTTTGCATTGAAGGCATTGAAAGCCCTTGATTCTGATTACTTCAGCTCTCTGGCTGCAAAATATCAAGGAAGCAGTGAAAAGGCAGATTGCCAGTATTTCGACATGGTTGGTTCCGAATATTTGCGCAGCGTTTTTGAACCACTTGACAATGACAGCAATTTCGCTGGTGCGGATTGAATGATACTTGAAATTATAGAGATTCATAAACATAGTGGACACACCACCATGCCAACACCCAAACAATCCGACCTGCTCTACACCTTCCTTTCCTCCCTGGACGGCCAATCCGGGCCTCTTTATCAAGCACTGGCTGGCACGCTGCAAGCTCTAGGCTATCAGCCGATTCGATATTGATAGCGGGTGTGGGCCTTGAGATTGCTGGGATGGAGCGGTATGATAAGACTAACTATTTTGGGAGGCAAAATGATTCTATATGTGGTACGTCATGGCGAAAGTGTTTTTAACATAGAGGGCAGATATGGAGGTATCATCGATATTCCATTAACCCCAAAAGGCTTGGAACAAGCAAAACAGTTAGCAGTTAAATTAAACGATATTAAGTTCGAAATGATCATTACCTCTTCATTGATGCGCGCAAGGCAGACTGCCGAAATGATCAATGAAGTTTTTAACGTACCATTTGTTGTATCAGACGATTTTGTAGAACGGAATATGGGCGTTTATGGAGGATTAACAAAGGAACAAATAGTAAATCAATACCCTGATTTATGGGAAAGAAAATGCACTCGTCAATGGAATGATGCGCCCACAAATGGCGAAACCTATCAACAATTTGATGAAAGAGTAACAAAAGCATTACTCAATCTTGAGAAAGATTATCCCGAAAAGAGCGTGCTTTTAGTTACTCATGGGTATGTGTCGCGAGTAATTAACCGTCATTATCAAAACTTATCCTTTGATGAAATGCACACTTTTGATTTGGGAAATTGTGAAATAGCTGAATACAGAAATTGAGCATCATGCGAAGCAATAAAGTTCCAGTTTCCTGATGCGCATTATGAGCAATCCAATTGGCTTTTCGTCTTGTAAAGAATCAAGGATCCTCCATTTAGTAAAAGAGAAAGGACCCACCACCATGCCAACACCCAAACAATCCGACCTGCTCCAAACCTTCCTTGCCTCCCTCGATGACCAAACCAAGCCACTCTATGAAGCACTGGCCGGCACGCTGCAAGACCTGGGCTATCAGCCGAAGAAAGAGAAATCAAACATCTCTTTCAAGCACGACCTGCACAACAAGCAAATGGCGAAAATGGGCGTGAAGGCAGCCAAGACCAAAGGCCCCTCCCCCTTCTTTTCCCTGCGCTTTTCCGCCTGCCGAGGCTATTCCCAGCGGTTTGAAAACATCATCTGCGCCTATGCAGCCCAATACCCCGCCCGCGAAGCCCGCTGCACCAGCGGCGCATGCAACTTCTGCCAGGGCGAGGCGGTTACGCATGTTTACACAGTCACATCTCCAGACGGCCAGACCAAAAAACACTGTGGGGCCTATGCCATTGAAATCCCGGCCATTGCGGCGGAGGATCTTGATGAGCTCAAGGAGCTGATCCGGGAAGAACACGCGTATCTGATGGAACATGAGGCCGGCCTCGCAGCGGAGCAGGTTTCCAATGCTGAGGCGGCCCGATGAGCTCTGGCATCATCACAACACCGCAGCATTCCATCGCCTCAGGCCGCCGCCACACCGTGGGGCTGAAAGCAGATGGAACAGTCATTACCGTGGGTGACAACCGGTGTGGTCAATGCAATGTGAGCGGCTGGCGCGAGATCGTATCGGTGGCGGCGGGCAACGTGCACATGGCCACCAACACAGGCAATGCCCACACCGTGGGCCTGCGGGCGGACGGCACTGTGGTGGCAGCTGGCTGGAACAGGCACGGCCAATGCGATGTGGGCAATTGGCGCGGCATCGCCGCCATCGCAGCGGGCTGGTGCCGCACCGTGGGGCTGAAAGCCGATGGCACGTTGGTGCTTGCCGGGCGGAACCAACCGGGCGAAAGCGAAGTGGCTGGCTGGCAAAACATTGTTGCCGTCACCGTAGGAGACTGGCACACCGTGGGTCTGAGAGCAGACGGCACGGCCGTTGCCGCAGGCAACAACCGGTTTGGCCAATGCGCCGTGGGCGGCTGGCAGGAGCTGGTGGCAGTATCATCTGGTTACCTGCACACCGTAGGTCTAAAGGCCGATGGCACTGTGGTGGCGGCTGGGTTCAACCGGGACGGGCTCTGTGATGTGGACGGCTGGCAAGGCATCATGGCGGTCGCGGCGGGCAGCCACCACACCGTAGGTCTCAAGTCGGACGGCACCGTGGTGGCAGCAGGCTGGAATGAGTTTAGCCAATGCGAAGTGGGCAATTGGCGCGGCATTGTGGCCATTGCGGCGGGCTGCGCCCACACCGTGGGCCTCATGGCGGACGGCACTATGGTGGCCGTGGGCGACAATGGGTTTGGCCAGTGTAATGTTCGCGGATGGAGCGAGTTGGGAAATATTATTGATGAAGGGATTCATGATGTGTGATAGTACAAACGAAGTAGTTCACTTTTATCAGCACTATGATGAAGATAACCGCATGTCCAGAAACCCATTGGAATACTTGCGATGCAAAGAAATTATCAGCAGATATTTGGCCAATGAATGCTTAAGGATTGTTGATATCGGAGGGGCGACCGGCGCGTTTTCATTTTGGCTGGCATCACTGGGTCACAGTGTAGATCTTGTCGATATCACACCGAAACATATTGAACTGGCAGTGCAGCGGCAGCAAGAGCTGGGGGTGAAGCTCTCTTCAGCGCTTGTTTGCGATGCAAGACAGCTGCCCTATGAAAATGATTCATTTGACATCGTCTTATTGATGGGCCCCCTTTACCATTTGCAAAATAAAGAAGACCGGATCAAATGTATACAAGAGGCATATCGAATACTGAAACCCAACGGGGTTGTTCTTTGCGAAGTAATTTCGCGGTATGCCTCCATGATGGATGGTTTCTTTTGTGGTTTGGTCAAAGACCCGGATTTTGTTGATATCTTTTTGAGAGATATTGAGACCGGAGTGCATACGGATACCAGCATGAGCAAGCAATATTTTACCGATGCCTATTTTCATATGCCCAATGAAGTGCATGCAGAGTTATCTGAAGTGGGTTTCCATGTTGAAAAGCTAGTAGCTGTAACCAGTTTTGGTCATATCATTCCAGGTCTAGATAATAAGTTAAAAGATGAAAACTTTAGAGAGCTACTGCTGAAGACAATTCGATTGGTAGAAACCGATGCTGCGATCATGGGGGTCAGCAGTCATTTCATTGGCATCGGTAAAAAGTAATTGTAGTAGAAAGCCACCGCGGAATAAGAATCCCCGAAAAGGAGAAATTATTGCAGAATTCCTTTCGGGTGATACAATGGCCAATCCAGCAACCACCGGAAAAAACCCAAGACGCGAGCTTGCAAAGGTGAGTGTGGTCGGCACCACGCAGATGCACCTGCGAAACCCCTTTGTGATCGCTTCCTGGTCCATCATGTTTCCGGGCCTGGGCCACCTGTTGCTGTCGAAATACATTTCCGGCTTTATCCTTTTCATCTGGGAGCTGTTTATCAACTACTCCGCAAAGATCAACCTGGGGATTTTCTATACGATCCTGGGCCAGTTTGACAAGGCCAAGGAAGTTGTGGATATCCGCTGGGCCATCCTCTATCTGCCAACCTACGCGTTTTCCATATGGAACAGCTACCAGTCTGCGGTGGACCTGAACAAACACTACATCCTCGCTGCCAGGGAGGACGCGCCCATCACACCGTTTGTGATGGGGCCGGCCGGGCTGAACTATCTGGACAAAGGCTCGCCCTGGACGGCGCTTGCCTGGTCGATGCTGATGCCAGGCACCGGGCAGCTCATCATCCACCGGATCATCGTGGGTTTCTTTCTGCTGGTGGCGTGGATCAGCATTATTTACATGGCCAGGTTTTTGCCGGCGATGCACTTCACATTGTTGGGCCGCTTTGAGGACGCCATTGCGGTAGTGGACTGGAAGTGGCTGTTGAACCTGCCGTCGATCTATTTTTTTGCAATCTATGATGCCTATGCCAACACCGTGGAAAGCAACAAGCTGTATGAATGGGAGCAAGCAAAGTTTTTTCGCCGTGACTATCAGCCAAAAAACTTCATCATACCTTTTCGGGGCTGCCGGAGGAAGGAGGACACAATGGTTATCGCATCCACATTTGAGCACAACATCAATCTGGAAACCGTGATCACCGCGGTGCAAATGAAGGGGATCGCCAAAGGCGACATCCTGGCCATCCCGCTGGACAAACGGGAAGAAGAGAAAAAGCTGTTTGACACCATCCATTCCTCCGATGACCTGAGCCTTCTCAATTTCCCGGTGATCCTGGCGACGATGCTGAGCGTGCTGGGGATCGTCTATGGCTATGTGCTGCCCTGGGGGCCCATCGCCTGCGGGCTGGGAGGAATGATCGTGGGCATGGGTGCTGGCCTGATCGCGAAATTGATCGCCACAAGAAGCTATGGCAAAAAGAAGCTGAGCAAAATTGAGGCGGAAGTGATTCTACTCATCGCCTGCAACGAGCAGCAGAAAGACATGGTGAAAGATCTGCTTTGGGCTCATTCGGCAATGGGCGTGAGCCAGCTGAGCCTTGGCAGTGAAAGCAGCACCTGATCTGCTGCCCAGCCATAAGCCGGCGGGCCCATGCCCGCCGGCTTTTCGCTGCCCGGTCCTTGCAGAACAATGTGCTGAATGCAAGGCGCTCTCATTTGCGATATGCTACAATCAGCCCGAGGTGAGAGCATTGGAATGGATTGATCAGTTGAACAAGGCTGTTGACTATGTGGAATTGCACCTGAAAGACAAGATCAATTATGAAGAGGCAGCGAGAATATGCTGCTGCTCATTGTCCAAATTCCAGCAGATTTTTATGCTTTCAACCGGCGTATCCATATCGGAATACATACGCTTCCGGCGAATGAGCATTGCTGCGCACGAATTGATCCATACCGATATCAAGATCATTGATCTGGCGCTGATGCTTGATTACGAGTCGCCGGAAGCATTTACCAGAGCATATCAGGCCTTCCATGGGGTCCCGCCGTCTGTCACGCGAAAAACAGGCGTTTTTGACGAGTATGACCGGGTTGTCTACCAAATGCTAATCTATGGAGGGAGATCGAAAATGGGAGCAAACAAAATACTCCGCATCGAGACCGAACGGCTCATCATCCGAAAGATCACGCCTGATGATTGGAAAGACCTGTTGGAAATCGCATTGTCCAACGAAAGGTCAGAATTCGCCGGCTGTGATCACCCCTGGCCCACCGATGAAGCAGGGATAAAGGCGGCTGCCGCATACTTCTCCAAAGAGCATCAGTTCTGGGCTGTGGAGGCGAAGGACAACCATCAGGTTGTTTGCTTCATCAACTTCAATTCCATGGATCGCGACCAATCGCTGGATATCGGCCATATCATCAACGATGCCTATTCAGGGCTCGAGTATGACTATGAGGCATTGAAAGCCCTGTTCAACTATGGGTTTCTGCAGCTGGGTGCTGCACAAATACAGGCAAGCTGGGCGCTGCATGACGAAAACAAGCTCGCCCCACTGCTTAAGCTGCGCATGAAAATCACTGAGACCGGAATGGCGGATAAGTTCAGGCAGGACGCAGACGGAAAAGTTTCACAGTTCGAAAGCTGCACGCTGACTGTGACAAAGGCGGAATGGCTGTCCAAGCCGGCAAGATAGAGCAGGGTGCCCTCTTGCTCTCTGCATGATTGGCAGAACGATTAAGCCGGCGGGCCCATACCCGCCGGCTTTTACCTGGATTTGAAAGGATTACGGCGTGCCGTAATACAGATCGTATTCGGCGCCCGCCAGCGTCACGGTGTTGTAGAAGGTGTCTTCCACAGTGACCACGGCGGAGCCGGTGACCGTAGCCGTGTCTGGCACCAGCTGCTGCGAGCCGGTGGTGGCCAGCGCCACCGTGTAGGGGCTCGGGTTCAGCTCGTAGCCTGTGGGCTGCGTGACTTCCTGCACGGTGTAGGAAACCTGGTCCGGATCGGCCATTGTCATCAGGTTGGGGAAGGCAACTTCGCCGGTGGCGCCGGACGGTGCGGACTCTGCCACCATCACCGTAGTGCCCTTCTTCAGGCTGAAGGTGCCGCCTGGCAGCACCATGAGCGGCAAGCCTGCCGCGTGCTTGACCACGGTGAGCGTGGCAGTGAGCGTGGGGTCGGCGGCCACCGTCCGCGTGATGGGCGTGGCGTTGGTCACGGTGAAGGTCTGCGGCGTGGCATCCAGGGTATAGCCGGCCGGTGCAGTCTTCATCACATAGTAATAAGCCCCTGCCGGCAGGCTGGTGAAGTTCACCTGCCCGCTGGCATCGGTGGTTTTGGTGTCAATCAGAATACCTGCCATAGTTGATAAGTTCCTCCTTCCAGGGGAAGGTTATGGTAGAAAGCATCCTGCAAGGTGATCGTGATGCTTCCCAATCCCCTGTGTACTGTCTTGCGAAACAGGAAAGAAAGCTCCCTGTATTGGCCCGGGTCCAGCCAGACCCTGGCCCACCAGGCTTTGGGCACACTGCCAGAGAGGGGGCAAACAGCTTTCACGAGGTATTCCCCGGCAGTCTCCACCCAAAACCAGGCCGTGCCGCCGGGGCCGGTCTCCTTCTCGCAGAACTGCTTGCCAGTTGAATCCACCAATGTGAGTTTGATCCCCTTTGCCTTTTTCCCCTGCAAGGTGCAGGCCACCAGAAGGCCCCGCAACGCCTGGCAATCCCGCTCCATCATCGGCCACCCCCGGATCATCATGCCGTATATCCTATTCCACGCCGCACCGGAGTGCTACGAAGATATCTCCTCCTCTTGACAACATTCCCCATTATTTTACAATGGTGGTATCAACCCAAAAGGAAGGTGTCCCATGGCATACCATGACCAGTATGACGAAACCGTTTCCATCGGCGATTGGGTGGGCTCGATGGTGTTGAGCTCCATTCCGGTTGTGGGCTTTATCATGATGCTCGTGTGGGCCTTCGGCAGCAACGCCAAGCCCAGCAAGCGCAACTTCTTCCGGGCTTATCTGATCCTCTGGGTCGTGGGACTGGTGCTTAGCGTAATTTTCTTTTTCATGATTCCCGGCATGCTGACGGCAGTGTTGAATGCTGTGAAGTCCTTTGACCCAATGGGGAGCGGGTTTTATAACTGAACCGGCAATTGAAGCTGCAACCGGAGTGAGCGCACGATGAGAGGGATCAGTGTAAACGGATCCTTCTTTTTTGATTGCCCCTTGTTCCTGTGTTGGTCCCGGCCCCGAAGACAGGTCTTTGCCCCTTTTCGATGGATATGTATTGTGGCGCAATCTTTGACTGACCGATGAACAAATTCCATTGTTGATTGTTTGGCGCGGATCAGATAACCCGTTCTCTTTTTATTCTGCAATAAAAACGCTTGTTCCCGTTTTTCCATTGTGATATGATGTTATTACACCAATTATTTCCATATGTCACAAGCGTTCTGCAAAGCCTGAAACACAGACCCCAATACCATCATCTTTTCATCCGGAGGAGTCATATGTCAGACATGAACCAAAGCGCTGCTCCATCCCCCGTTTCTGTCAAACCCGCCAAAAAGCTGCACTGGGGAGCCTGGGTTGCCATCGCCGCAGGAGCATTGCTGTTGCTGGGGCTGCTGGCCACAGGGGGAGCTTTTCTGTATTTCAACGCACAGTACAACAGCGCCGCCGCCAGCGCAGACAAAGGTGATTATCATCAGGCTTGGGAGCAGATCAAGCCTGTGCCGGAGTTTTTCAAAGACACCGGAGATCTGAAGGATTACGCGTTGGCAGGCACCAAGCTGGTATCAAGCAAATATTCTGACGCCAAGGAGGCGTTCGTCGCCCTCGGCTCATACCGCAACGCGGCAGTGCTTGTACAGGAATGCGATTACCGGATGGCCGCAGCATTGCTGGAGGAAGGCAAGTTTGACCAGGCCAAGGGGATGTTCACTGCGTTGGGGGCTTATCAGGACGCACCGGCGATGATCAACGAGTGCGATTACCGGCAGGCTTCCGCCCACCTGGACAACGGGCAGTTTGAGCAGGCAGCGGCGCTATTTGGCGCATTGGCCGAAAAGGAGTATCGGGACGCCGGCACAATGGTGCTGGAGACCGATTACCGGCAGGCGGACAGCATTTTACAGTCCGGCGATTACGCCAAGGCAGAGCTGCTGCTCACGCCGTTGGTCGGAAAGAAATATAAGGATGCCGAAGGCCTGCTCAACGAGGCCTACTACCAAAG
This sequence comes from Bacillota bacterium, assembly GCA_023421955.1. Taxonomy (GTDB): domain Bacteria; phylum Bacillota; class Clostridia; order Christensenellales; family UMGS416; genus JAEYRA01. The sequence continues at coordinate 21,788 of JAEZSE010000020.1, read as the reverse complement.
GGCTCAGGCGCTGCTCAAGAGCGGCAGACCGGACGCGGCGTTTCCTGTGCTGGCAAAAATCAAGCAATACAAGGACTCCCAGGCCCTGCTGGCTGATGTGAGCAAAACGCTCCATGACAAAGCGGTGGGCCTCTATCAGGATGGAGATATCGGCACCGCCAAGCCCATTTTCGTGCAGGTTGAGCCCTACGTGACAGATGCCGGCAAGTACCTGCTGCTGATTGAGGGCCTTGAGATGACCGTGGCGGACAGCCGCAAGGACTATGCAAAGGCCAAGGCAATCTTTGACCGGCTGATGGCCATCAGCGATTTCGATGCAGCAAATAAGGCCATCCTGTCCTCCCGCTTTCTGCCCTTCCGCCTGGAGGGCAAATGGGCCACCGCCAATGGCAACTTCACCTTTGAGGTGAAGTATGACAAGGCGAAGAAGACCTGGTTTGTCGATGGCGATGAAATTGATGTTTGGAGCCAGCTGGATGGCGGCACTTTCCTTTTCCGCAACGTCTTCGGGCAATGGCTGGTGAGGCTGGAGTTCCGATTCCTGTCGGAGGATACCTGTGAGGCAGTGATCTACAACGCATATGGATATGACGACGGCACAGTGCTGCGGCTCACCCGCTCCTGACCGCCCCGCCACTGGCACATCACAACCCGGAGGTAAACTTATGGCAACCACCATACCAGGCGGCGCACAGCACGCGCCTTCTGCCAAGCGGGGCCTTGGCAGGCCTGCCACTGTGCTGATCACGCTGGCGTTGCTGCTGGCAGGGGTCATGGTGCTGGCCCTGGCCGGCGCGGTGGGCTACACCTTCTATATTGATCAGCAATATGACAAGGCGGTCACCGCGCTGGAGCACAAGGACTACGCCGGGGCCAGCGGCAGCCTGGACAGCGTGCCGGAGTTTTTTCGGGAGACGCCCGCGCTTCAGAGCTATGCCAAGGCAGGAGAACTTCTTGGCAGAGGGGATTATGACGGCGCTCGCCGCCAGTTTGAGCGCCTGAAGGACTTTCGCGACAGCCGGGCCATGGTGACCGAAACCGACTATATGCACACCAAGGCGCTGCTGGAAAGCAAGGATTATCAGGGCGCCGCGGGCTTGCTGGAGGGCCTTGCCAAGCAAAGCTATCAGGACTCCGCAGACCTTCTGCTGGAAACGCAATACACCCTTGCCGGCCAGAAGATGGAGGCGGAGGAGTATGAGCAGGCCGTGGAGCTGCTGCGGCGCTTGGCGGCAAAGAAATACAAAGATGCCGAGACCCTCCTGCCGCAGACCAATTACCGCTGGGCGGTGGCCCTTTATCGCGGCGGGGAGTATGCGCAGGCGCAGACACTGTTTGCCAGCCTGGGTGATTACGAGAAAAGCGACACCTACTACCTGCTCACACAGTTGCAGCTGAAACAGTACAAAGCCAATGGCTATACCAGCCAGAAAGCCGCGTTCCAAAAGCTTCTTGCCCTCGGCGATGAAGAGGACTATGTGCAGCTGCTCACCGGTGACGACTGGATCTACATCCTGCTGGAAGGCCGGTGGATGAACGGCAAAAACGACTTTGTGCTGAAACGCAACGGCGATGGGTGGACGATCAACTACACGCTTCCCTATGTGAGCGGCGAATTCTTCAAGATTGAGGGCTCCATCGTCTATCTGGGCAGCGACCAGGCCGGCTGGAACAAATGCTTCCAGCTCACGTTCAGTTCTGATCGCATCATGATGGTGCGCTGCTACAAGGATGGGTCGGAATACAAGCTCTATCGGAGTGTCAAATAACCGAACCCCCATAAAGTGATTGGCAGGAGGAACTGCGATGAGCAACACGGCCAATTCGGCAAATCCGGGCAAGAGCAAGCGCCGCCGGGGCCATCTGGGGTTTTTGATCGCCCTCACCATTGTAGCGGGGTTGGTGGTGTTCGCGCTGGCGGCGGCTGGCGTGGGGTATTTATATCTAAGCCAGCGATATGATAAGGCAATCGCGGAGATGGAAAAGGGGCAGTACACCGAGGCTATGGAGCTCATTTCCAAGAATCCTCCATGGTTTGAAGAAACAGAAAACCTCATGGTGTATACCCAGGCCCGCGCGGCGCTGGCAGCAAAGGATTACTTCAATGCGAGCCGCTACTTCCGCATGGCGGGGCAGTATCGCGACTCTGAAGACCAAGCGCTTGAGGCAACCTACCTGTTGGGTTGCTCATACACCGAGAAAGGTGACATTGATCGGGCAAAACAGGCATTTCGCGATGTATTGGAAAAGGCGGAATCCAGCGGCTCGAACAGAATTCACCTTGCTGGTTATCAGGCGGCGGTACGCATGTATGACCTTGAAGAGTTCAACGTTAGTAAGGGTTATTTCGAGAAAAACAATGGTTATCTGGATAGCGACAAATTCCTCACGTTGATCGAGGCACACCAATATACCGTTGACATGGGTTCCGATACCACACAAGCGTTGTATAAGCGGCTTGTTGCTTTGAATGGTTTTCACGATGCAAACAAACTAATGGGCACTGACGCTTTCATCTACAATTTCCTTGTTGGGAAGTGGGAGTCTGATGGCAAGAGCTTCTATTTCAGATTTACGCCAAATGACGATGCGCTTATCAAATGGACCTTGGACACCAATCTTCCTGAGTTTGACATGGGGTATCCCTACCTTGATACATACTACCAGGTTCATGATGGTGAAATATCAGCTTCCAAACTTATCAATGGAAATGGCACTACGGTCTTCCGTATAGAAGTGGTGTCGATTAACGAAATGACTGTGTATTGTACGGAGAATTCAACTTCATACACAGTATGGAGAATGAAATGATAACTGCTGTCGTGCTTTCTCCCAGCGCATTGATTCACAGAATCGGAAATTGATAAACAACCGAGAGTGAGAAAGCTTATGAGTACCGACACCCAAACATCAACCCTGCGCCCCGGTGCGGACACGCGCCGCCAAGGCCTGCGGTGGATCAGAATCGCTGCTGCCCTCCTTATCGGGATCATGGTGTTTGCACTGGCTGCAGGAGCTGGGTTTTTGTATCTAGACACCAGTTATCATAAGGCCGCAGATGAGTTGGCTTCTGGCCATTATTCTCAAGCGATGGAGATTATTTCAACTGTTCCTTCTTGGTTTGAAGATGCGCCAGACCTCATGGAGTATGCGCAAGCAAATATTTCTCTCCAAAATGAAGATTACCAAAATGCCTATACACTTTTTGTCAAGGCAGATGGCTTTAACGACTCGGAAACAATGGTTCTTTTGACCGATTACCTATACGCTCACTCGCTGCTGGATCTCAAGCAGTATAAAGAAGCATCAGAAATATTTACCACGCTTGCTGGTCATGGTTATCAAGACTCCGAAGCAATGGTGTTGGAGACTGATTACCGGCGGGGTTTGGGACTTATGGAACAGGAAAACTGGAATGATGCCGTCGACGTATTTACCACACTCAGCAACTATTCCGACAGCCCCGCAAAGCTGGTTATGGCCGCTCACGGTATGCTGCGCCAAGCTGAAAAACACTACCGCTCTGGCAAGTATGCTGAAGCAAGCAAGACCTTGGATACCATTGCCGATGTCCCACAGTTTGAAAAAGATGTGGAGCTCTATCGGGTACTGATTGAAGCTCATGGTGTCAGCATAGCAGATGGGTTGTCTGATTACAACAAAGTCAAGCCGATTTATGACAAATTGGCGGTGATAAACGATATCGAGGATTCTCGGGAGCTCATGCTGTCTGACACATTTCTCTTATACTACCTAGAAGGTCAATGGAGGGAGCCCAATTATAATGCGTATTGGGATTTTAGCTATGACAGCAGCAAGAATATGTGGCTAATTAAGCGACATGATGGTTGGGGCACTATCCATTATTATATTGACCAGAAAGAATATAAACTAAATAACTCCTGCATCGTGGACATGTATTCCAACACAATACAAAAAATTACCCCCCTAACGGATGGTAAGATAATGATTTATGGCAAAAATACCGATGGCCGTTATGTCACATATGACTATAAACGCAGCGAGGTGCGCTACCTGATCCCATGATTTTCTATTATCGCTTTATGGTATACTACCAGTAAAACAACTCTCAGGTGAACCATGCGCGAAACCGCCACCATCGCAGCCCCCGCAACCGCCCCCGGCCAGGCCGGTGTGGCCATCATCCGCGTGAGCGGCCCCAATGCCCTTTCGGTGTTGCAGGGCTGCTTTTTCCATAAGGGCAGGCTGGAGCCCAGAAGGATGGTCTACGGCACCGTGACACTCGCCGGCGAGCCGGTGGACCGGGCGCTGGCCGTGTATTTCCAGGCGCCGAGAAGCTACACCGGCGAAGATATGGCGGAGATCCACTGCCATGGCGGGCAGGAGACGGTGCGCGCCGTGCTTCAGGCCGTGATGGCCGCCGGAGCCGTGGCCGCCGAGCCGGGCGAATTCAGCAAGCGGGCGTTTCTGAATGGCCGGATGGACCTTTCGCAAGCCGAGGCCGTGATGGACCTGATCTCCGCCCGGGCCGAAGGGGCGCGGAAACTGGCGCTCCGGCAGCTGGAAGGGCGGCTGGGCCGAAAGGTGACGGAGATCCAGGATGAGCTGCTGAACCTGCTGGCCGAAATCGAGGTCACCGTGGATTACCCGGAGGATGATTTGGAGCAGCACACCGCCCACGATGTGACCCGGAGGCTTGCGGCCGTGGGGGAGCAGCTGGAGGAGCTGCTCCGTACAGCCAGGGCAGGCCGCGCCTTAAGGGAAGGCGTGCGCTGCGCCATCGTGGGCCGGCCAAACGCGGGCAAATCCTCTCTATTGAACGCGCTGCTGGGGGAAGACCGGGCCATCGTGACCGCCCGGCCCGGCACCACCCGCGACACGCTGGACGCAGAGACCAGCATCGGCGGCATCCCGGTGACATTTGTGGACACCGCAGGCATCCGTCACGCCGGTGATGAGATCGAGGCGATGGGCGTGGAGCGGGCCAAAAAGGCGCTGGCACAGGCGTCGCTGGCGCTTTTGGTCGTGGACGGCACGACCGGCGTAACCACTGACGACCAGATGATTCTGAAGCAAGCCGGTGAAACGCCGGTGATTGTGGTGGTGAGCAAGGCAGACCTTGCCCTGGCAGTGACCGCGGAAGAGGCTGCAGAGCTACTGCAATGCCGCGGCGCGGTGGCGGTTTCGGCGCTCACCGGGGGCGGCATGGCCGCGCTGCAAACCATGATTGAGGATTGCTGCGCCGGCGGCGAGGGCTTCGCCGAATCGGCGGCGCTCTCCAACGCCCGCCACATTGAGGCCGTGCGCGACGGCGCCGATGCGGTGCGGCAGGCCATGGAGGCGCTGGGCGAGGGCTACCCGCCGGACACCGCCGCCACCGACATCCGCCGGGCCTGGCACGCGTTGGGGCAAGTGACCGGCAAGACAGTGGATGAGGACGTGATCGATCTCATTTTCGAACGGTTCTGTTTGGGGAAATGATCACTGGGAGGGGAGAAAAACAGATGGAAACCAGATATCACATGCTCCGGCCAGAGCAGATTGTGGCCAGGAGAACCGAATGCCCCATCGTCTATATCCCGATCGGCACGCTGGAGTGGCATGGGGTGCACAACGCCGTGGGCGCAGACACGCTTCAGGCCGAAGGCATCGCGATCAAGTGCGCGGAGATTGGCGGGGGCCTGGTGTTTCCGCCGCTCTACTACGGGGAGAACCGGCTGGAATCGCTGATGGAATCAACCTCTGACGACAGGCAGGCCATCGCCGGGTGCATGGGGCTGGACGCGGACCGTTTCACCGCTGCCCGCGCGCCGTTTACCGCCACAGAGCAAACACTCAACTATGGAAAGCTGCTGCTGCACATCCTGGCAGAGGCGGACGCGCTGGGCTTTGCGGTGGGCGTACTGGTGGCGGGGCATTACCCGCTGATTGACCACGCCAGGGCGGCCGTGCTGCAATACAGCCAGATGGTTCTGAATGGCAAGGGGAGCATGATCCCCTGGGCGTTTGTGGATTACCAGCTGGTGGAGCAGTATTTTGACAACGCCGGCGATCATGCCGCAATCTGGGAAACGTCGCACATGATGGCGCTCCACCCGGAAACGGTGGACCTGAGCCTGCTGCCGCCCAAGGGGGAAAGGCTTGTGGGGGTGATGGGCAGCACCTATCCGCAGGACGCAACGGCGGAGTATGGAGCAAGAACCATTGAAAAGGCAGCGGAGATCGCCGTGAAAGAGGCACGGCACCGCCTGGAGAACGCATGGCTCTACAAAGGGCATGGCATGGCGCTGCGGGAAGGGCTGTGGAGAGCATAACACCCGACAGGCAAAGAAGCTGAAAGCAACCTGCATGCTTGGCAAAGTGGATTTTCATCCCTAATGCATTTGATCCGGCATGGATTGGAATTCTAAGTGATACCACTTGGAGTGCCGGAAGGATTTGATCCGATGCAGGATGAAGCAAAAGGCCTGTATGACAGACTCCATGAAATACATATCGAATATTTCCATGTGTGGAAAAGCACAATCTTCCTCTCGTGGCGGTGGTGGGTCGGCGTCGGGCTGATCGTGATCCCGTGGGTGGTCTGGCTGATCGTGCGCAAACGTGGCAGCACCAGCAGGCTGCTGTTTGTGGGCGCGTTCATCGGCCTATTGGCTTCCTTTCTGGATATGGTGGGGGTGGCACTTCACCTGTGGTATTATCCGGTCACCGTGTTCCCATTGATGCCGTCGTTCATCCCCTTTGACCTGTCTGCCCTGCCGGTCACGGCGATGCTCTGGGTGCAGTGTTTCCCGAAGGTGAGACCAATCATCAAGGCGATCGCCTTTGCCGTGACCGGGGGCTTTGTGTTTGAACCGGTGTGCGTCCGGCTCGGGCTGGTGGCCCACGTGAGATGGGAGTATTGGCTTACCGCATTGGCTTTATTCTTCATTTACTTGCTGGCAAATTTCCTGTCAGAGAGAAGGAGTTTTCAGCCCATCAGTGATCATCATGAGAGCAACGGGCAGGAGGAATCCTGAAGCGCTCTGCCTGGTTGCTATTTCATCGCGTCAAAGGGCAGGCGGAAAACAAACAGCATAGCCACTGCCAAGACCAGCGAGACAGGCCACACCACCAGGGGGTGCCGCTGATGCACCCAAGCCAGAGTCAGGCACCGAGGTAAACCATAAAAGAATGAAAGATGGTCCAGCTGCGGTCATGAAGGAAATAACCCATTTTCACAGAAACCCACTCCAACAGGGTCAGGGATACAAACCGGGCCAGCACATGGAAAACAGCCCGTAACCAGCCCTGCGGCCACTTAGATAAAACAAGAATGATCACAGATGGAAACAGAAAGAATGCATTCTCCATCGTTTCCACCCGCCAGAGATCGCACAGGTGGCAGCGAACCCGGCGGCAACAGCAATCTGCAGCATTTTGCTAGTATGCGCAGGCGGGGCCTGTTATAAATAGCTCATAATTCAAAGGCAGCAGCCAACAATAACCCCATGGATGTTGTGCAGCAATCAAATGAGTTTTATCGTAAACTCGTTGAGCTTTATCTGAACTATACCCAGCATTGGCGGGAGAACGTCTTTCTGACTTGGCGATGGTGGGTTGGGGTCGGGCTGATTGTGATCCCATGGGTGATTTGGTTTTTCGTGCGAAGGAAGGAAAGCTCGGCAAGATTACTGTTTGCCGGATTGTTCGTGATGCTGGTATCCGTCATATTGGATTTGGTGGGGTCTTTCCTCGGCCTATGGACCTATCCATACAAGGTATTTCCATTAATGCCAGAGCTGGTTCCCTTTGACCTATCTTCCCTGCCGGTGGTCACGATGGTCTTCCTGCAATATTTCCTCAAGGTGAAGCCTGTGATCAAGGCACTGGTGTATGCAGGCTTTGGTGCGTTTGTGTTTGAGCCGCTGATGATCTGGCTCAAGCTATACGACAACATCAGCTGGCCACATTATTATTCCTTCCTGATTCTGGTCGTCATTTACCTGATTGCCCATCGGCTTTCCAAAGCAAGCAGCTTCGCCCCGGTTTGACTTGCCAGCGTTGGTCCGCCTTTGTGATGAACCAACAAATTAGCTATCTAAATATTTTCATTGCCTGATCAGATACACGGTCTTATAATAATTTGTGCGCCAACGCACTGCGGCACCCTATCCCGATCAGGAGCACTTTTCAATATGAAGTGGTTAAAACGCTACATGCCAGTATATCTGAAGCTTGCGCTGCCGGCATGGCTCTGTCTGTGCGGCGAGGTTTTGGTGGATCTGTCCATCCCCCGATACACCCGCGACATCGTGGATATCGGCATCCACAATGGCAACCTGGACTTTGTGCTGCGCACCGGCCTCATCATGCTGGCGCTGGCGCTGGGCGGGTCGCTGATGGGCATCACACGCAACTGGCTTTCCACCCACGCCTCGCAAAATCTGGGCACCAGCATCCGCGCCGACCTTTTTCGCAAGACACAGGCCATGAGCATCCAGGCAGCCCGCAAGCTGGGCCCGGCCTCTTTGATCACCCGCCTCACCAACGACGTGATGCAGGTGCAGAACATGAGCTTTTTATTAACCCGCGTGTTCATCCGCGCGCCGCTGCTGCTGATCGGCGGCACGATCATGGCCTTCACACTGAACGCCGGGCTGGCGCTGATCCTGGTGGGCACGCTGCCGCTGATGAACCTTTTGATCTGGTGGCGCGTGAGCCGGGGCTTCCCTCTGTTTCAGAAGGTGCAAAAGGCGATGGACCGCGTGAACGCCGTGATGCGTGAATATCTGGCCGGCGTGCGCGTGGTGAAGGTGTTCAACCGGTTTGCCTATGAGGAAGCACGGTTTGACGAGGCCAACCGGGGCTTGACAGGCCTGGGCGTGAAAGCAGCCAGGGCCATGGCCACCGTGCAGCCGCTCATGTATATCCTGATGAACGGCAGCGTGGTGCTTGCGCTCTTTTGGGGCGGCGCGAAGATCAATGAGGGCTCCATGATGGCCGGAGACATCATCGCGTTCGTCAACTACTTTCTGATGATTTTGCAGGCCATGGCAATGGTCTCGATGATCTTCACACAGGGCGTGCGCGGTAAGGCCAGCGCCGACCGCATCGGCGAGGTGTTTGCCGTGCCGGAGGACATGCCAGCTCCCGCCTCCCCCGCCTGCCCCCCGGCCAGAGGGGCTGTGGAGATGCGCGATGTGTCCTTCACCTTCCCCAATCAGAGGCAGCCTGCGCTGGAAGGCGTGAGCTTCCGCGTGGAGCCGGGGCAGGTGGCCGCCATCATCGGCAGCACCGGCGCGGGCAAGACCACGCTGGTGAGCCTGATCCCAAGGTTTTTTGACGCCACAAGCGGCCAGGTGCTGGTGGACGGCGCCGATGTGCGCGAGTTTGAGGAAAGCTGCCTGAGGGAGCGCATCGCCATGGTGCCCCAGCAGGCGATCCTCTTCACCGGCACGCTTGCTGAAAACCTGCGCTGGGGCAAGCCCGACGCCACTGAGGAGGAAATCACCGCCGCCGCCCGGATCGCCCAGGCGCACCACTTCATTGCAGAGCGCCCGGAGGGGTATGAAACGCGCATCGGCCAGGGCGGCGTGAACCTCTCCGGCGGCCAGAAGCAGCGCGTGTGCATCGCCAGGGCTCTGGTGCGCAAGCCCAGCGTGCTCATTCTGGATGACAGCACCAGCGCCGTGGACAGCGCAACAGAGCAGAAGATCCGCACGGGCCTGAAGGAAGCCTGCCAGGGCATGACGGTGATCCTGATCGCCCAGCGCATCCAGTCGGTGATGGACGCCGACACGATCCTTGTGATGGACGGCGGGCGCATCGTGCAGCAGGGCACCCACTGGGAGCTCATGGAAACTTGCAGTGTGTATCAGGACATCTTCCGCAGCCAGGTGGGCCTGGACGTGACCGGCAAGGAGGTGGTCTGATGCAATTGAGAGGAATGCCCGGCCCCGGCCAGCCCGGGGGCGGCCAGGGCGGCCCGGGGATCCACGCGATGGGAGGCCGCTTTGTGGGCGGCCAGAAGCCCAAAGACATGCGCGGCACGATCAAGCGCCTGTGGGGCCTGTTTGGCCGGGAGCGCTGGAAGTTGCTCACCGTGTTTGCCATCGCCACCGCCGGCTCCGCCGTGGGCCTGATCGGGCCGCTGCTGATCGGCAAGGCTGTGGACACCATGGCCGGCCGCGGCGCGGTGGATTTCCACAACCTGCATGGCACGATCCTGCTGCTGTCGGCGGCCTATGGCGCCGGCGCGTTGTTTTCCTTCTTGCAGGAGTGGTGGATCGCCGGCGTGGCGCAGCGCATCGTGATGCTGATCCGCCGGTCGCTGTTTGAGCGGGTGCAGCAGCTGCCGCTCAAGTTGTTTGACAGCCGCACCCACGGCGAGCTGATGAGCCGCCTTTCCAACGATGTGGACAACGTGAGCATGATGCTGGGCTCCAGCACCACGCAGCTGTTTGCCAGCGTGCTGATGGTGCTGGGATCGCTGGCGATGATGCTCAGCCTGTCACCGCTGATGACGGCGCTGGCGATGGTGACCGTGCCGCTCACGGTGGTGTTTTCCTCGATGATCGCCCGCCGGGCCCGCCCTCGCTTCAAGGAGCAGCAGGCCAACCTGGCGGAATTGAACGGCCATGTGGAGGAGATCCTCTCCGGCCAGCTGGTCGTGAAGGCCTTCAGCCAGGAGGCCAACGTGACCGCGCGGTTTGACGAGATCAACGGCCGCCTGCGGGATTCGGGCATGAAGGCCCAGATTCTCTCCGGCATCGTAATGCCCATGCTCAATGTGTTCACCAACATCGGCTTTGTGATCATCGCCACCTCCGGCGGCTGGCTGGCGGTGAGCGGTGCAATCACGGTGGGCGTGATCGCCAGCTTCATCAACTACTCGAGGCAGTTCACCCGACCGCTGAACGAAATCGCCAACCTCTACAGCTCGATACAGTCTGCCCAGGCCAGCGCCGAACGCATCTTTGAGCTGATGGACGAGCAGCCCGAGCCCCGCGACCTGCCGGAGGCCAAACCCCTTGAAAACCCCGAGGGCGTGGTGGGCTTTGAAGACGTGAGCTTCGGCTACAACCCCAAAATCCCCGTGCTCAAAAACGTGACGCTGGAGGCCATGCGGGGCCGCACCATTGCGCTGGTGGGCCCCACCGGCGCGGGCAAGACCACGATCGTGAACCTGCTCGTGCGCTTTTATGACCCCACGGCGGGCACCATCCGCTTCGACGGGCAGGACATGCTCCTGTGGACCCGCGACACACTGCGGCCCTGCTTCGGCATGGTGCTGCAAGACACGCATTTGTTTTCCGGCACCGTGCGCGAAAACATCCGATACGGCCGCCTCGATGCCACCGACAAAGAAGTGGAAGCCGCCGCGCAGGCCACCGGCGCCGACCGCTTCATCCGCCGCCTGCCCCAGGGCTACGACACCGAGCTGGGTGAAAGCGGCGGGGGGCTGAGCCAGGGCCAGCGGCAGCTGCTCTCCATTTCCCGGGCGATATTGGCCGAGCCTGCGGTGCTGATCCTTGATGAGGCCACAAGCTCGGTGGACACCCGCACCGAAATGGCGCTGCAGCGGGCCATGATCAAACTGCGGCAGGGCCGCACCAGCTTCATCATCGCCCACCGGCTTTCCACGATCCGCGACGCTGATGAAATACTGGTAATCGACCACGGGGAGATCATTGAGCGGGGCAGCCACAGCGAGCTCATGGAAAAGATGGGGTTCTATTACAATTTGTATAGCGGGCAGTTTGCGATGTTGGCGGAATAGAACAAACTCCCCCTGTCGCCTGACGGCGACATCCCCCTCAATGAGGGGGACAAGTTCGTTCCTTTCACTGTGACGGTACGACTAAGTTCAACAAGCCCGCCCCCAACCCTACCCAGTGTCATTCCGCAGGAATGATTCAAACGGGAACTGTAGGGGCAGCTCACGAGCCGCCCGCCTGCAAAAACCCTCACCCCCCGGCCCCCTCCCCCACAGGATTGGGGGAGGGGGAGCAATCTCGGTTACACAGGCGAGCAGCATTCATAGAATGCGACCAGCCCATACCCGCCTCTTTCTCTTACTGGTCGTTAACTCCCGCTGCCCGTTAGAACTCCCTCTGTCGCCTGACGGCGACATCCCCCTCAAGAGGGGGACAAGTTCGTTCCTTTCAATATGACGATACGATACGTCCAAGCTTAATAAGCCTTGATATTTGTATAAATCGCTCCCTACCCCCTTTGTTTTTGCCGAAGGCAAAAATTCAAGGGGGGATGTCGCTCGCATGCGACAGGGGGGATATATTTCAAGGCTTTACTCCGGCATATACTCCCCCTGACGTTCTTTCAGAACGACATCCCCCTCTATGAGGGGGACAAGTAAATCACCGAAAAAGTACTGCTTGCCTCCCTCTTGAGGGAGGTGTCACCGAAGGTGACGGAGGGAGTTAACAAACAAATCCCCCCGGCCTTCTAAAAGACCGGGGGGATCCTTCTATCTCAAATGATTCTACAGCACCTTGGAGTGCCGGTCCGCATAGCTGGACGCGCACACGCTCTCGGGCTTGACCCTTGGAATGAACGCCAGGCCCTTGGCCATGCCGATGAGCTCGGCCAGATAGGCGCGGGTGGGGCCCTTTTCGCCGGCGTCGATGTGAAACTCCAGCTCCACGCCGCCGCGGCCGGAGAGCGCGTCATAGATCTTGCCCAGTCGCTCCTCATCAAACAGATAAGCCAGTTGCAGCGAGCAAAGCGTCTCCAGCGAGAGCTTCTCCCGGAGGTTCACAAGGGGCCTGCGCAAATAGTGGCGCGTGTAGAAGCCGATTGCGCCCTGACCCTTGCGGTGCACCAGCACGCAGGTGACCATCACTGACTCCTCGCTGTTGGATTGGGAGTCTGACCCAACGGAAATGCAGTAGCTGCTGTGGGGGTCTTCCCGTAGGAAGTCCACCACGCGGTCAAACACGTCGTGAAAGGGGATCACACCATAGCGCACGCTCCGAAAGAGCGTCTCGTCGCTGAAGGTGATGCTGTTGCCTGCCGATCGTTTTACCATACGCCCTCCTGTCGCACAATTGATGCACTGAAATTGCCCCGGATAAACAAAAACTCCCGCAGTTTCAGCGGGAGCGCATCAAACCGTATGGGCGCAACAACCCTGTTGCCGCCAAACGGGCCGCTCCCTGTGCTGATATTCCGATAGAGTTTGCCGGTTGAAGCTCATTTACCCGCCTCCTGCTGGATATTATATCACCGCTGCCTTGTTTTTGTCATACCAGATATTGTTAAAAGAAATTGATAAAAAAGCGCCCCCCGGTTCAGGAGGGCGCTCTGGACTTACTAGAGGCTTATTTGAACCAGTTGATTACGTTCTTCTCGGCGAAATCGGCGCACATCGGCACGCGCATATCCTCACCCTTGGAGGCCTTGACCATGATGATGATGATGTAAACCAAAAAGCCGATGCTCACCAGGAACTGCAGGATGCCAATCAGCAGCGGGATCACGATTGTGATCGCGGTGATCGCCGTCAAAATCCAAAGAATGATATTGAGGATGGTGAACGCCGCACTCAGCACGAATGCCTGCGCGCAGTGGAACCGCACACGGTTGTCGTCCTTGACAACGGCCAGGCCGATCAGGCCAAGAACCCAACCAAAAATGTAAGACAGATAAATCCAGAATGCATTGTCGCTCTTCGCAACGGGCTGCGTATTGGGCTGAGACATTGTGATTCCTCCTTATAAAGAATGATTGATATCATTATACATGACCCATTGGGTCATCACAACAAATAATCAAGCATTTACGCTGGTTTTTCCACTGTTTTTTGCCAATGAGCCCGAAACGGCCAGGCTCACCGCCGCGGCAACCGCGCAAAGCACAAACACCGGCAGAAACCCGAAGCTTTGGGCAAGCCTGCCCATCAAAGCCGGCAAAAATGTGAACGGCAAATTGACCAGGCTGGACATCACGAGGAACTGGGGGCGGTTGTGCTCGGCGGTAATGTCGATCACGTAATTGGGAAAGCCCATCCACGCCGCAAACGTGATGCCCGACAGGAACGCCAGAGGGAAGGCAAGCCAGGCCCAGCCGGTGAGCGCCGCCGCGATGGCCAGCGCCATCACGAGGGCAATGTTGGCCTGATCCAGCCGGATGATCCAAAGGTTGCCCAGCCTGCGGCTCACCAACCCCCACACCAGCCCGCCGGCCAACGAGCCAGCTGTCTGCATCGGGATCAGCAACGCCGTGGTGGCCAGCGAAAAGGAAAACTCCTGCTTGGAAAACAAGATGAGCAGCGGCAGCGCCGACACCGCCACACCCTGCAGCGCTTGCACCGCTGTCATGCGCCGGAACGCGCCATTTTCGCGGAAGAGCGCCGGGAAGGAGGCGATGTGTTTGATTGGGTTGTCCTGGTTCAGCTGCCGGTGGGGCACATCGCGCACAAATCCCATCGCGATGGCCGACCCGCCCAGGAAAAGCCCGGCCAGGCCAAAGAGTATCGCGTAGCGGGCAGTAAGCGCAAGGCCCTCCTGCCGCAGCACGAAGCCCACGGCGGCGCTGCCCAGCAGCGCCAGCGCCCCGCCGAAAAGCTGCTGCCAGCCCAGGATCATACCCCGGCGCTTGGGATCGGCCAGCCTGCCAAACAGGTCGTACCAGCCGATCAACACGCAGCCATCGCCGGCCCACAAAAGCCCATAGAGCACCAGAAAAATGAGGAGCGCAGGCCCATTGGCCAGGCCACCGGCCAGCACCAGCGCCATCACCAGCGGCAGCGAGTAAAACACGGCCATCAAAACCGTGATGGCGCGGGGCAGGTTTTTCATCCTGCCCGCCTGGATGCCCACAAACAGCTGCATCAATGTGCTGGGCGCCACGCGGATGGCGCTCACCAACCCGGCCAGCGCAAGGCTGCCGCCCATGGAGGAGATGAACACCGATACCACAGCGTTGCCATCGATGAAGGCAAGCCCCAGAAAGAAAATGATGCCCTGCCAGAGCAGGGCCCGCTCATTGCGGCGCTGGAAGAGAAACTGGTTTTTCATAAGCACCCCGGGTGAAAGACTGCCCCATTATTGTAGCACAACTCAACCTTCTGTGGGCGGGATCACCCGGATTACGCCGGTGTGGTCGCTGGCCTCCATGCCGCCGTCCCCCCCTCCCGCTCCTGCCCATCGGTAGCGCCGGGGCCTTTGGGCCGCATCCGGCCAACACCAGCGCGGCAACCAGCAGCATAGTTGCAACAGCCACCATCCAACGAGCATGCATCCCACCACCTCCTGTTTCTCTATTTAGTATCATCAACCTTACATCATAAGTAACATAGTAAAAGCCGGAGATAAACCCCGGCTTAAATACAATCAACAGCTGAGTGGAGGACTAGTGCTGACACACCCACTTATATTGCATGCTTGTCCATGTTGTGGCGGTGGTATAACCGCAAGTGCACACCCAATGAGTCCCAACCTTGCGGTAATAGAGAATGTCCACCTCGCCGCTGTAACCATGAGCACAAGCCCGGAGTTCCATCGGAACAACTGGCAGATACGCAGTATAAACAGTGCGGGCCGACATATAGCCCTCTTGACAACTGGGGCACATTGGAGCTGCAAGAGCGACCTGGCCGGCGAACGCGAATGTGAAACACAAAATGAGCACCAGGGCAACTACTTTTTTGATCATAGCACACCTCCATATAGTATTATTTAACTATATTATTTGTATCATAATTTACATTTATTGTCAACGCTATGAAATATATCTTTTGGATACTATAGGATGATGCTCCACATCAGAATGTATCAGCTGTTTGCCCGAACCGAAATCCGTTTGTTGAAATCCGAATTTGTGGGATATATTATGAAGACAGAAACCCCTGCCGGAGGCTTGCAGATGCAAAAGGATTATTATGCCGCCGCGGAGCATCGGCGCAGCTACTATTCCATCACAAAGGATTCCCCGATCCCCAACAGCCGCATCGTGGAGATCGTGCAGTTTGCCGTCAAACACGCCCCCTCCTCCTACAACTCCCAAAGCGGCCGGGCGGTGGTGCTGCTGGGCAAAGAACACGACGCGCTCTGGACCATCGTACTGGACACATTGCGGCCCCTGGTACCAGAAGGCGGCTTTGCCAAAACCGAGGCCAAGGTGAAGGGCTTTGCCGCCGGCCACGGCACGGTGCTGTTCTTCGAGGACCAGGCCGTGGTGGAGCGGCTGCAGCGAGACAACCCGCTTTATCAAGACAACTTCCCGCCCTGGTCGCTGCAAAGCTCCGGCATGCTGCAGCACATTGTGTGGACGGCGTTAGAATTGGAAGGGCTGGGTGCGTCCTTGCAGCACTACAACCCGCTGATTGACAGTGCAGTCAAGGCCCGCTGGGGCACCCCGGAGAGCTGGCGGCTCATTTCGCAGATGCCCTTCGGCACGCCTTCGGCGCAGCCGGGGGAAAAGGAGTTTTTGCCGGTGGAGGAGCGGGTGTGGGTGGTTGGGGGGTGAACGCTGCGCCCTTAAGAAATCCCCCCTGTCGCTGTGGCGACATCCCCCCTTATTAAGGGCGGGTGGGGATTCGTTCTTGCATACTTTTCAGTAGAGGCCGGGCTTATGCCAACCGGCAGCGTCGTATGAAACACGATGCGAGAGGCCGTCCCGGCCCGCATATCTAGCGTCCCTTTTTTTGTCACCTGTTCTACTTGTGATATAATAAGAAATCATCTCCCATCGGAGGCAACCATGCCGATCCTTGTCGAAGAAGCAATTCAACATATCAAATCGCAGAACATGCTCCTCATCGCCGACGATGAGTCTGAGCAGAGCCAATGCACGCTGTTCATCCCTGCCCAATACGCCAATGCCGATACCCTCTCCCTGATGGCTGCGCTGGCCGGCGGCACTGTTTATGCCGCATTGCCGGAGGAAGCCACCCAAACCGGAGAGGCCACCTTCACCGGCCTGGGCAGCCTGCCCGTAGTGCGTGCCAAAAGCGGCGGCGTGCTGCGGAGTTCCGGGGCGGCGGAAGCGGCGGTGGACCTGGCGGCTGCTGCTGGCTTGAACCGCGCGGCGCTGATCGCCCTGGTGGCCGGGCCCGACGGCAAGCCTGCCAGCCGGTCTGTTTGGGGTGGTATTGCGAAGGAGCGGGCGCTGCCGGTGATCACCATCGAGGCACTGATCGCCTGGCGCAGAGAGCGCGACACCTATGTGACCTGCGAGGCCGAGGCCAACCTGCCTACAGAATACGGCGGCTTTCGCATGGTGGGCTTCGTGAACCGCCTCAACGGCGAGCACCATGTGGCGCTGGTGATGGGCGACATGGATTCCGACGAGCCGGTGCTGGTGCGGGTGCACTCCGAGTGCCTGACCGGCGACGCGTTCCACTCGTTGAAGTGTGACTGCGGCCAGCAGCTGGCGGCGGCGTTGACGGCCATCGCGCGGGAGGGGCGGGGCATCCTGCTCTATCTGCGGCAGGAGGGCCGGGGCATTGGCCTCATCAACAAGATCAAGGCCTACAAGCTGCAAGAGCAGGGGCTGGACACTGAGGAGGCCAATTTGGCGCTGGGCTTCCCGGCGGACATGCGCGATTACGGCATCGGTGCGCAAATCCTGAGCGCATTGGGCGCCCGCAAGCTCAAGCTCATGACCAACAACCCGAAAAAGCTGGTGGGCTTGAGTGGCCACGGCATCGAGCTCGTGGAGCGGGTGCCGCTTTTGATTGAGCCCAACGAGGTGAACCGGCGGTATTTTGAGACCAAAGAGCAGAAGATGGGGCATTTGTTTCATCGATAAACGCTGCGCTGATCGCCTTCGGTGCTGGCGCACCTAGGCGAGTTATACTGCAAAGGCGGGGTCAAGCCCCGCCTTTGCCATACTTCACAAATTCGTTCTACACACCATTGCCCCGCAAGAACTCGGCGATCAACCGGTTCACTTCCTCCGGCTGCTCCAGCGGCAGCAGGTGGCCAGCCCGTTCCACCACCCGCAACGCGGCGCGGGGAGCCAAAGAGGCTGCCTGCTCCATCACGGCCTGACCCACCAGCGGGTCGTTCTGCCCCCGCAGCCACAGCGTGGGGAAACCGAGCCGGTGCAGCTCCGGCAACAGGTTGAACCGCAGTCGGAACGGGGCCAGCCCCTCCAGCTGCCAGTCATCCATCGCCCGCTCCCGGTTTGTATGCTTCTGTTTGGCCTCTTCGCAGAGCACATCTGTCAGCTCATCCAATTCCGCGTCATCAGGATGGCCTTCCAGCATCTGGCACACCAGCTTCTTCATCTGCTGCTTCGTCTGCCGGCCATAGTACCACGCCAGTGACCGCAGCGCCCCCGGCGTCTTCACAAACAGCCAGGAGAGGAACTGGTTGGCGACCCGGTCGCCCAAGCCGCCGGGCCCCAGAAAGACCCCGGCGGTGACCCGCTCCGGGTGGCGCAGGCCATAATTGATTGCCACGGCGCCGCCCATGGATAAGCCGATCATGGGCAGCGGCGGCAGGCCCAGCTCCTGCACGACGGCCTCAACCACAGCGGTCAGGCAGTCGCTGTCCACGGTGCCGCTCCAGGGGCGGCTGCCGCCATGGCGGGGCAGGTCGATGGCGACCACCCGCCGCCATGGCTTCAGCGCCGGCACAAGGTGGCGCCAGATGAACCGCGACTCGTCATACATCGCGCCGTGCAGCAGCAGCACCGGCGGAGCATCCTCCGCCCCGGCTTCGTGCACCGCCACCGGCCCGCCCGCAAGCCAAATCACCCGATGACGCTCAAACAGATCATTTGCCATCTTCGGTCACTCCCTCCGCAGTCTTTGTCTGGTCCTCTTCATACAGGCAGTGCTTCAGCACGGCCATCCATTCGTTGAACTCCCGCTCCAGCTGCTCCGGGTGAGTAGTACCCTGCTGCAGCTTCTGCTCCAAAAACCCCTCTGACACCCACAAGATGATCTGCAGCGCCTGCTCCGGCGCAAGGCCCCGGCGCAGCACGGTCTTGTCCATGTGCTCAACCACCACAGGCATCTCTGCGGTCACCTGCCCGGCACCTTGGCCGCGCACTAGCTCATGCACGGCGGCATCCTGCTCAAAGTAGGCGCTGTAATAGAACTTGTAGAGGTAGGGATGGGTGCGGAAGAGCTCCAGCTTGATTGCGTTTGACCGGCGGATCATCTCAAACAGATCCTCATTGTCCCGGTAGCGGAAACCTTTCAGGCTATCGGCCACCCGACCGGACGCGTAGCGGTAAAGAAACGCGAACAGCCCCTCCTTGGAGCCGAAGTAGTGAAACAGCAGGCTCTTGGACACGCCGCATTCGGCGGCAATGTCTTGCATGGAGGCCTTGCGGTAGCCCATCGCCGAAAACCGCTTCATCGCGCCGTTGAGGATGGCCGCCTGCCGGTCCTGCGGCAGCTCAAAGAATTTCTCGTTCACGTTCCCTCCATTGACCGATTCGGTTAATGGCAGTATATGCCCGTTAACCGATTTGGTCAACAGTGAGATTTGTTGACTTACAGCGTTGCCTGTGATATCGTACGGTTATACTAATAGAATAGTCTGAGGATGAGATGGAACCAATCAAACTGTTTGACGCTGAACTAAAACTGATGGAGATCCTCTGGGAAAGCGCCCCGCTCACAGCCAAAGAAGTGAGCAAACTCGCCGCCCACGACATCGGGTGGAACAAAAACACCACCTACACCGTGCTGACCAAGCTGGTGCAGAAGGGCGCGGTGAAGCGCAGCGAGCCGGACTTCACCTGCGAACCGCTGGTGAGCCGCGATGAGGTGGCCGAGACCGAGACCAAACGGCTGATCGAAAAACTTTATGACGGCTCCCCCACGGCCTTTCTGGCCTCCTTCCTCCAAAAGGAGAAGCTGAGCGAGCGGGAACTCAAAGAGCTCCGTGACATCATCGACCGGGGCTTCGGCGGCGAAAGCTGAGGGATTGCATGGGTGCTGCGTGTTATCTGGTGCTGAATATGGGCATCACGGCCTCGGCCATCGGCCTCGTCGTGCTGCTGCTGCGGCTGGCACTGGGCAGGCGGCTGCCGGCGCTGGCCCGTTATGGGCTGTGGGCGCTGGTGCTGCTGCGGCTGCTGCTGCCGTTCGCACTGCCCAGCGAGCTGAGCGCACTCAATCCGGTAGCCCGGTTTGTGACCCCCATCGCCTCCTGGCCGGTGGGCGGGCAGCTCACGATGACCAACGCCGTGGGCCAGACCGAAAGCATGCCTGCCACGATCACCAATTTCATCGGCACTGCGGAACCAGACACCCCCCGCGCGATCCGCTTCAAAACCGTGGCGGCGCAGTCTGCCTTTGACGCACTTGGTGCGATGTGGCTGGCCGGCGTGGCGGCTACGGCGTTGAGCGCCTGCGTGCTCTACGCGCTCACGGCACGGAAGCTCCGGCGGGCCCGGCCTGCGGAGGATGGCGGCCTGTTGGCGCAATGCGCCGCGCGGGTGGGGCTGAAACGCAAGGTGCGGTTGTTGGAATCACCGGATGTCAGCTCACCGGCGGCGTTCGGCATGCTGAGCCCCATCGTGGTGATCCCGCCGGGCCTGGCCCAAACCCCGGAGGCGTTGGAGCCGGTGCTGCTGCATGAGCTTGCCCACATCCGCCGGGGAGACACCTATCGCCCTCTGCTGTTCCTGCTGGTCTGCTTGCACTGGTACAATCCGTTTCTCTGGCTGGTTTGGCTGCTTTCCCGCTCTGACATGGAGCTGGCCTGCGATGCCGCGGTACTGAAACGGCTGGATCGTGATGGGCGCAAACATTACGCGATGGCCTTGGCAAGCCTTGCGGCCAGGCCCGAGCCGGTGCTTTCGGCGGCCTTCGGCGCAAGCGCCGTGAAACGGCGGGTGCTGGCTGTGGTGAACTACAAGCGTGTGACGATGCTTGCGGCAATCCTCAGCACGGCGCTGTTTGTGCTGCTGGCGGTGGTGCTGCTGACCAACCCGGCGGTTGGGTGAAACGCTGCCCTGCGATGGCGTTGGTCTGTATTGAAACGGCCCGGTCAATCGACCGGGCCGCTCGTATCTTACCTGATAAAGTTTGTAACCTGCCGCTCCTCCAGCTCCGGCGGCTGGACGCCGGCAAGGCGGCCCAGCTCGAAGCACTTGAGCATCCAGGCCATGTTGCGGCCCAGGGTGCGCATCACCTGCATGCCCTCTTTATCTTGCCGCACCTCGTCGGGGTTGTTGCCGTGAACCATGTTCCAATACTGGGAGGGCACCATCGGCATGCCATTGATGCAGAAGTATTTGTTCAGCTGGTCCAGCGCCGCCGTGGACCCGGCCCTGCGGCAGCTCACGATTGCGGCGCCCGGCTTGCCCCGGAAGCCCTCGCCGGCATAGAAGAACCGGTGCAGGAAGCTGGTGATCGTGCCGGTGGCGGCGGCGTAGTGCACCGGGGAACCGAACACGAAACCGTCTGATGTCTTGGCCTTTTCCAGCGCCAGGTTCACAAAACCGTCGTCGAAGGCGCAGCCGGTGGCGTCGGGCTTAAAGCAGGCGTGGCAGGCTGTGCAGCCCCTGATGGGCTTGTTGCCCAGGTGCAGGATCTCCACTTCGATGCCTTCCTTTTCCAGCTCGCCGGCCACTTCGCGGAGCGCCGTGTAGGTGCAGCCCTTTTCATGGGGGCTGCCGTTGATCATCAGGACTTTCATGGCGGTACCTCCTTTAATCCCCCCTGCCGCTGTGGCGGCATCCCCCCTTATGGATCCCCCCTTGCCGCCGTTCCGGCGGCGTTCCCCCCTTTGGGAAAGGGGGGGGTTAAGGGAGGGTAGAGAGGGTTATTCATACTGACTGGTGTTATTGTTTGTGATGTAAATCCCCCCTGGCCCTTGCGAGGGCCATCCCCCCTT
>JAEZSE010000016.1 GCA_023421955.1 Bacillota bacterium | reverse complement strand
GTAAGCGTCAAACGGCCCACTCACAGATTTGCATAATACGCTGACCCGCGAACAAAAGCAAAGGTTTCCGGGTCACAAGATGAACCTGTCTTGGCCGCTCTGCATTCAGGCGGTACGTTTCCGGGTAATAGTTTCTCCGCCCAGGCGTCGCAGCTCTTGGCGAGGTTCGGCGCGGTTCTGAAGATGTGCGTCAGATAGCGGTATGGGTCCAAGCCGTTCTCTTTCGCCGTTTCAATGATGCTGAACATGATCGCGCTGGCCTTGGCGCCTCGTGCGGTGTTGGCGAACAGGAAGTTCTTTCGGTCGATGACGAACGGCTTAATCGAGCGCTCGGCTCTGTTGTTGGACACTTCCAGCCGCCCGTCCATCAGATAGCGTTCCAGATACGCTTGCTGGGTCAGTGCGTAGCGCGCCGCGACGGCTGCCGACAGCTTGGGGGCAACGAGCAGGGTCACCGAAGCCGCCCACGCAAAAAACTCGTCCAGCACCGGCTTCGCCAGTTCCTGCCGCTTTGCGTGGCGCTCGTCCGCCGAAAGGTTCGCGAACGCACGCTCAAGCTCGAACAGCTTGTCGCAGTAGCGCTTTCCCCGCAACGCCGCGCTGCCTTCCCGATCCGTCTCCGGCAGAATCTTCAGCGCTTCGTCGAATTTCCGCCTCAGGTGCGCCCAACAGCCCACTACCCGAATCGTCTCCGGCAACTTGTGGTAGCCGTTGTACCCATCCGCGTGTAGATACCCCTTGAAGTCCCTCAGAAACGCCCTCGGACGAGCCGCCCCGCGGTCCGGCCGATATTCGTACAGCACAATCGCCTGCTTCGCGTCCCCGCCCGTCCGGTACAGCCACATGTAACTCTTGCTCTGCGCCGTCTTCCCCGGCTCCCTCAGCACCTGCAGCGTCGTCTCATCCGCGTGCAGGACATCCCGGGCGCACAATTCTTCGTGCAGCCTGTCGTAGACTGGCTCCAGCCAATCCTCCGTCGCCCGGATCAGCCAGTTCGACATCGTCTGCCGCGTCAGCGCGATCCCGTTTCGCGCGTGCTCCTGTTCCTGCCGGTATAGCGGCGCACCCATTACGAATTTCTGCGTCATGATCTGCGCGATCGCTTCCGGCGACGCGAAGCTCCCCTTGATCACCGGCTCATTCAGCCCCGCTTTGACAATCGCAGTGCCCTCCGCGTCCCTTTCGCACGCCCGGCATGCATAGACCACCTGCGCATGTTCCACGATCTTCACCTGTGCCGGGATGATCACCAGCTCCCGCCGCGACTCCCTGCCCATTGCGTGCAACGCGCCGCCGCAACTTGGGCAGACGCGCTCCGCTTCCGGCAACTCGTGAAGCACAACTTCAACTGGCAGGTCCTGAGGCAGTTTGTCCGTGGTGAGTCGCGTCCGCTTCCGGTACTGTTTCTCCACTTCCTCAAGCGCCGGTTCCGGTGCGTCCCTCTTGGCGAACAACTCCGCTTCGTCGAAGATCGACAGCTGCGCGTAGTCGTACTGACTCTTCTCGCTCGACACCCCGAACTGCCGGTGCTGACTCAACCGAAACCGCTCCTCGTAATACTTCACGAGCGCTTTCAACTGCGCCACTTCGCCCTTCAGCGCCGCAATCTCACCCTGCAATTCGGTGGTCGTCACTTCGTTTTTCATGCCTCCATTATATCATGAAACGGGCTAGAAATCCAGCATTTTCAAGGGTTTCTTGCCCTTCTCACCCTATACGGCATGCCGCTGTTTCACCTCGTTGCGCTTCAGTTTCAGCTCGATCTTCGCCCCGCCGAGCAGGATCGTCAACTCCTCCGCCGTCAGCGCCATCACCGCGCCGTCCTCCGCGCCCGGCCACCGAAAGTGTCCCTTCTCCAGCCGCTTGAAGTACAGCCAGAACCCGTCCCCATCCCACTCCAGGATCTTCAGACGATCCCGCGTCCGGTTGCAGAATACGAACAGCCCTTCGTTGAACGGATCCAGCCGGAAGCTCCCCTCCACGATCCCAGCCAGCCCGTTGATGCTCTTGCGCATATCCGTATGCCCGCACGCCAGATACACCGGCTTCTCCTCGAAACGGATCATAGCGCTTTCAACGCCCGGCATACCTTCGCCAGCAGCTCCGGGTTCGTATCCTCCGTCGCCAGGACGCGGCATCCGCTCACTTCTATGGTTATGCCTTCTACCGAATCCATCGTCTTTCCGGCTGTCAGGCGCGCCCATCCGTTCGGAACCGCGTTCTCTCCTTCGCTTCGACTGGCCAGCTCCGTACACGCCGCCTCCCGCAGTTTCCGCTGCCAGTAAAAGTACGTGTTCCTGCTGATCCCGCTCGCTTCGCAAAACGCCTCGATGCTTTGTCCTCTGTTCTGTCGCGCCCCAAGCGTTTGCGCCCATTGTGCCATTCGGTACTCCGTTGCTACTTTCCGCGTATCCATTCCAATCACTCCTTTCCAGGTTGAA
This sequence comes from Bacillota bacterium, assembly GCA_023421955.1. GTDB lineage: Bacteria > Bacillota > Clostridia > Christensenellales > UMGS416 > JAEYRA01. Next base: position 88 of record JAEZSE010000016.1, on the reverse strand, counting down.
AAACTTGCATTACTTTCTCAACCCGTTCCAAAGTGATTCTACTCTTTTTATCCCCTTGGAGCTATGTGACCTTCTTCTTGACGCTTAC
>JAEZSE010000005.1 GCA_023421955.1 Bacillota bacterium | reverse complement strand
ATCCATCTGATTGCTTGTGATCTGGCTCCAGGTTGTTGCGGCATAAACCACGCCGGCACCCAGAAGCAACACGACCAGCATTACCGCGCCAAGAATGATCCTCTTCTTTGTGAAAAACTGCTTCATTTGAATTCTACCACCCGTCTGCATATTATGCCGACTATAACGCCGGTTTCATGTCAACTGTTTGTGCCATCCATGCATTTTACCTCAAACACATCAGTGGCGCAACCCAATCGACGCCATGGCCCAGTTTCCAACATATATAACGAAAAGAAGTACGGTTTAGTTCCCAGAAAAGAAAAAAGCTCTCCCCAAAAGCTGGGGAGAGCTGATTTACCTGAGAGTTATTCTTCCCCTCGGATTCCCTCCATAATCACGCCGGAGTTGATCCGCTTCAGCGGAACCAGAGCCGATATGACCGCAACAAGCGCAGATACTCCTATGGCGATCAATATTTGCTGCCATGGCAATTCCCAAGGGAATTCACGGACGGATATCATCGTATTGTAAAGCAGCCATGATAAGACTGTGCCTGCAACTGAACCGATGAGAGCTGCCGCAGCACCATGCAGGATGCTTTCCATCGCAATCATTTTTCGCACGTTTCTCTCGGCCATTCCGATAGCCCGCATCACAGAAAGTTCACGTGTACGCAGGATGATGTTTGTGCTGATCGTATTGATGATGTTCAGGCATCCGATCAGTGAGATCACTGACACAAAGCCATACAGGAAAATACTCAACACAACCCAAACCTGCTTTTGACTCTTTGCGGCCTCGTCAAAATCATACACATTATATTCGCCATCATACTTATCCAGATAAGCCTTGATTTGGCTGTGGTCCGCACCGTCCTGCATCATAATGACCAACTGGCTGGGGAATGGGGTTTGGGTTATCAGCTCAGTATATAGCTTTTCTGAACCAATGGCCATGATGCCGCCGCTGGTGGATCTGGCATTACCCGCCAACCCCTCCTCCACAACAGCAAGCACTTTGACAGTGCGGGTGATTGTCTCCACTTGCTCCGATTCGCTTCCCTCCTCATTGGGGATGGGGAAAGCGACATCAATTGTATCATCCACCGCTAAATTGGTCATGTCTGTAAGGACAGTTTTGTTGTTGTCATTGTCATAAAACGCTGCACCGTTGATCAGGATGATGCCCTGACCACTGAGGAATGCGTTTTTGTCTAGTTTATTGATTCCGAGCTTTTCCATCATGATGTCTAGTGATTCGTCTCCATAACAAAGCAAGCTCCCATTGACCAGCTTCGCGACATCATTGCCTAACTCCATGCCGTATTCTTTATTTATGAAATCTACAGCCCTGTCGTCTAGCTTGCTTCGAGGTAAAACAGCCTCCCCTCCCCAGGCGGTGGAGTGTCGCAGCACATAATCAACACCCTGCATGCCGCGAAGCGCAGCAATCTCCTGCTCTGTTAAATCCAGACCTTGTTTGAAATTTCTGGTTGAAACAGAATAGGTGGGCAAATCTGCGTCATTTACAGCACCAGACTGGAACGCGAATTGAACCAGTGAACTGAACACAATGAACAACACAATGCTGATCACCATTGAGAAAACTGTGATGTAAAAACGCTTGCGGTTTCGGCCAAGGTTTTTCCATGCCATCCAGCCTTCGGCGCCAAGCAGCTTCAACACCAAGCGGTAACGGTCTGTCTTGCGGAATTTTTCCTTCTTGAACGCACCGGTGCCGCGCACCGCTTCCATCGGTGAGATTTTACCGGCTTTGCGGGCGGGAAGAAATGCTGACAGATAGATGGTGAATGATCCGATCAGCACGCTTGCCAACACCAAATAGGGCGACATAACCAATTGCATGCCACCCTCAATCATGTCTGGGGCCACAGCAGAAATGACAGCGAACACGATGGCCATTGCGATGGTGCCGCACACAATACCGACCGGGATACCGATGGCTCCCAGAATCAGTGCCTCGCGAAACACGATGCTGCGAATCTGCCTGGGTGTGGCCCCCACGCAGCGAAGTAAACCAAACTGCGACACACGCTCTATGACGGAAATATTGAAGGCGTTGTAGATCACCGCAATCGTTGCAATGATGACAAGCAGGATGATGACGCCAAAAATTACCAGCACAGTGTCGTTCAGCATCTCATTCAGGCTTTGCGCATACAGGCGAAGGATTTTGTCATTATAAGAGATTTTGGTCTCTCCGCTACCACTTGTAATCCCGGCTGCAGAAATTATACGCTTGATCTGGCCCTGGATATCACGGATCGAATTAACCTTCAGATATGCGGTGTAACTGCCGGTTTTGGGCAAGGTTTCCGGATCCATATAGGCTACAGCCCTGCCAAAGTTCCGGTTGTCGATATAGCTGGGCTTCAACAGTCCTACCAGAGTGTATTGCCTTGTTTCCGCCTTGGTGAATTGTTCAGATGGATCGCTGTACTCATCGCTTGGCAGCGGTGTACCGTCAGGCATGGAGCGTGTGCCGATGTCTAGTGTGATCGTGCTGCCCAGCTTCACATCACCTTTGAAATATTTGACCGTCCAGTAATCCAGGGCGATCTCGCCTTCGGCAGCCGGCATGCGGCCATCTTCCAGCAAATAAGGCAACAGCGCCATCGCTTGGTTATCCATCGCCCTGACTGATAAGTATTTATAGGGGGGATCATACTCGTTTTTTTCGTTGGCCGCGTACGCTGCATAACCCAGGTATTCCGCTACACCGGCTTTCTCAAGTCCGACGTTTTTCCGAAGGGTATCAACCTTGTCTCCGGGCACATTTGAAACAGCTGCGTGGTAGCTGCCATTGTCCCGGATTGTGATGCGCATCTGCGCATCAAACATGCTGAAAAATATCGCACCGACACCGGTAATCAACGCCACAGATAGGATGATGCCAATCACCGTGAGCACTGATCGCTTTTTTTGCACGCGCAGATACTTGGAAGTGATATTGATATAGCTCTTCATCAGCCCACTTCCTTCTGCGCAGTGATCATGCCGTCCTCAATGTTAATGATACGGTCAGCCTGGCTGGCGATGTTGACATCGTGCGTGATGATGATCAGGGTCTGGTGATATTTCTTTACAGAGGCACGCAGCAATTCGATGATCTCACGGCCGTTGCGGCTATCCAGGTTGCCGGTGGGCTCATCTGCAAGAATGATTGACGGCTTGTAGGCCAAAGCCCTTCCGATGCTGACGCGTTGCTGCTGGCCGCCGGAAAGCTCACTGGGCAAATGGCGGCGGCGGTCTTCCAAGCCAAGCAGCTGCATCAACTCGTCCATATAATCACGGCTGGCATTCTTGTTGTCCAACAACAAAGGCAGCATAATGTTTTCCTCGGCGGTGAGCACGGGGATCAGGTTGTAGCTTTGGAAGATGAAGCCGGCATTACGGCGGCGGAAAATCGCCAGCCTCTTTTCATTCAGGGAATAAATATCCTCACCATTCACAAACACTTTTCCGGATGTGGGCCGGTCTACACCCCCGAGCATGTGCAGCAATGTGCTCTTGCCGCTGCCGCTAGGGCCGATCACAGCCACGATCTCGCCTTGGTTTATTGTGAGGTTTATGCCCTTCAGTGCGTCAATTTTGGCCTCGCCTTTGCCATAGCTCTTGGTCAGGTTTTCTGTTCTGATTACTTCCATCTATTCTTCCTCCTGTAAAATGATTACGGTTTACAGTAAAAAGTATAGCAGTGCAAGGTGAATGGAAGGTGTTTGTAAGATTACAGATTTGTAAGAATTGCATTGTACGCATCAAGTACAGATAAACCATCAAATTGGCTCAGTATATTGGAACCCCAGCCACACACCAAAATTGTCCTGCACAATATAATACCGTTTACCGCCGATATCCGCCTCCTCATAATATGGATAGCTTCGCATCTGGCAGAACCGGTATTGATAGTTGCCATGGAATAGCTGTGGCTTGTCCAGGAACTTCAACTCCGACTCTGTGATAGATTCCACGACAATCATCGTTTTTTGGGGTAATCCTTGATAAATATCATCGCTTTGCTGCTGGATCGGGCTTTCGGCGCGCAGCGCTTCTATATCCCGCTGCATCGCGGCCCATATGGGTGGCACGCCTTGATATGGTATGCGTCCGTATTCCATGAAAAACCTCCGGCAAATGATACAGCATCATATGCCGGAGGCGATGGTGGTGTTTCAACATCAATAGGAGCATGTGGCTGCTACAGAGCCCGGCCACTACATAGGCATCAAAATCAATCAATGCTTTCCATTCACAACAACCTTATAGGTTGCCCTTCAAGCTCAGAGCCTCCGCCTCAGCACGCATGCCCAGAAGCGTCTGTTCGATGATCGTGTCAAGCGGCAAGCCCAACATCGCCGAGCCGTCTTCAATCACTTTGCGGGAGCAGCCAGCTGCAAAGCTTGGCTGTTTGTATTTCTTCTTTACCGAGCTCAACTCCAGATCCAGGATGCTTTTGGAGGGGCGCACCGCCACGGCGGCGGCGATGATGCCGGTGAGCTCGTCAATCGTATAGAGCACCATTTCCATCATGTGCTCCGGCTTCACGTCACAGACCAGGCCCCAGCCATGGCTTACCACTGCGTGCACAACGGACTCATCAACGCTCCGCGCGGTAAGAATCTCCTGCGCCTTTGTGCAATGTTCTTCGGGATATTGCTCAAAGTCAATGTCGTGCAGCAGGCCGACCACAGCCCATTTGTCTTCCTCTCCCTGATCCAGGAATATGGCAAAATGGCGCATCACTGCTTCCACAGCAAGCGCATGGCGGACATGCCATTCTTCCTTATTATATTCTCTGAGCAGTGAAAGAGCTTCCTCTCTTGTTGGTATCACAAGCATCAAACTCCTTAGTGTCATTTTGTGTAACTATAATCATCACGCAGAGCAAAATCAAGTCGAAACGCTGCTGCGCATTCCGCTTTCTTGTGCCAATGTCTTCAGAAACACCAATTGAAACTCACTTCCCTGCCCTCTCCTGCTTTTCACCGTGAGGCTTCCACCTTGCCCTTCCACAATGGCCTTTGCCATCGCAAGCCCGATACCGATGCTGTTGGGCTTTACATTGCTTACACTGCGGTAAAAACGCTCAAACACATGGGGCAACTCATTGGCATCAATGCCTTCTCCGTGATCGCGGACCACCAGAGATGAGGTGAGCGCAGTCTGATCCAACTCAATGGTTACAGATCCGCCAAGCCTGCTATGCTCAATGGCGTTTTTCAGGATGTTAATCACAGCCTCTGCAAGCCACTCTCCATCTCCGATGATGGAAGCATCGGTGTGAATTTGCCGCACCGCAACGGCAACCCCTGCGTTCGCAGCCATTGCTGATAATGAGGAGACTGCCTCGTCTGCCACGCCGCGCAGCGGCACCTGTTCCCTCTTGAATTGGATGCTTCCAGCCTCCAACCTGGCCATCTTCAGAAGGCTTTGGATCAGCCACTCCAGCCGTTGCAACTGTTGCCGCCCGAGCGCCAGGAATTCCTGGCGCTGCACTGGATCCATGGCTTCATTTTCGCTCATCAGATCGTTATAAACCACCAGTGTGGAAAGCGGCGTTTTGAGCTGATGTGAGATATCGGAGATGGTGTTCTTTAAAAACACCTTTTCCGCCACGAGCTGCTCCAGGTTGAGTCTCAAACGGTTGGCCATCTGGTTGAACCGGTGGCCGAATATCTCAAAATCACCCTCCTCACCGGCCGGCAGCATGGTGGAGAAATCACCATCCACCGCCTTTTCGGCTGCATCGGCTATGCGGCGGACTTTGCGATAAATGGAGGAATAACCGCTTGCTGCCATAGCAAGGGACACCATCATTGCCAGCAGCGGCACAAACACCGCAACCAGATAGAGCCATGGCAGTTTACCTAGCAGCATTGGATCAACGCTGACTGGCACATCCGCGCCGTAACCATAACTGGCAAGGGTTTGCCGGCCCAATTCCACATCTGCAGCATTGGCTGGCACAATCACCGCCCCAACCACATCAGGAACGGCTTCCGGGTGGGTTGCCGCGACCTTTCCGATCAAGGCGGATGCCTGATCCACCGCAGCAGACTGCAGCGATTTTGTTAGTATGATGGCCATTATGATCATTACAACCACTAGGACAAAAAAAGCATAAAGCATTCTCTTTGTGTGGGCTCTGAACTCCGGATTGCGCCACAGCCTGACCATGTCACACCCTCCTGACGTCGGCATCCCACTTATAGCCAACGCCTCGCACCGTCACAATGGGCGGCGGTTCCCCATGGCCTGCTTCGAGCTTTTCCCGCAAGCGGCGGATGTAAACAGAGAGCGCGTTGTCGTCAACAAAATCACCGTCAATGTCCCAGATCATCTCCAGCAACCGGCTGCGACCCAACACCTGGCGGGGGCTGCCCATGAGCGCCAACATCAGACGGTATTCCAGGCTTGTCAGCGCAATTTCCTGCCCATCCTTCTGCACACGGCTTTCCAGTGTGTTAACCGCAATACCCTCACTCACCATCCTGCCGCCCTCTTCTCCAGCTTGGCCGGTTCTGCGCATCACGGCTTTAATCCTCGAAACCAGTTCTCGGATACGAAAGGGCTTGGTAATGTAGTCATCACCGCCCAGATCCAATCCCATCACGATGTTCACTTCCTCATCACAGGCTGTCAGGAAAATCACGGGCATCTGCCCTTGCCTGCGGATGAAGCTGCAAATATCATATCCTGTGCCATCGGGCAACGTCACATCCAACAGAACCAAGTCATAGCTCTGCGCAAGTAACTCCTTGGCTTTGGTGGTGGTGCCGGCGATGGATACGGAATACCCCTCGTTTTTCAACGCGTATTCCACACCAAGCGCCAAGTTGGTATCATCTTCCACAAGTAAAATGTTCATGGGTTCTCCGGTTTCAGGTAATACCGGTATTATAAAATGAATCCAGCACAAGTTGCTAGTGCCGCAGCATGAATTACGTTCCGTTAGCAGTCCACACCCAGTCGGGCCGTCACACCTTGATCGTATGGGTGCTTTACTTTCTTTACCTCAGAAATGTAGTCTGCCAACACCGGCAAGCCTTCCAGCATGGTATGGCCGGTGATCGCGACTTCCAACTCCCGAGGCTTATCTCTGAGAAATTGAAAGAACTCCTCGCGGTCAATCATTCCAAGCAACACCGCATCCATGATTTCATCCATCACAAGCAGGCGATAGGAATCGGCGGATACCTTTTGTACTGCCTGACGGAAACATGCAGTCTGTTCCAGAGCCACTCTTTGCCGTTCCTGTGCAGTCATCTGGAACACGAATTTGGTGCACGGCTCCGGCAGAAGCAGTTCAATCCCATCGGATAGTAATCGGAGCGATTTGAGCTCACTGCTGCGACCGTTTTTCAGAAACTGGGTGTAGAGAACTATGCTGCCGCTGCCGCAGACACGCACCGCAAGGCCGACCGCAGCACTTGTCTTGCCTTGGCCGTCTCCGTAATAAATGTGAACCAACCCGAGCTTTTCCATGCTCCTCCTAAATCAGGCCGATTTGCTTCATTACAGTCAGGATCCCGCCTTCCTCAATGGGATCAGCAATAAGATCAGCGGCGACTCTGGCACCTTTGCTGCTGTTTCCCACCGCAATGCCGAGGCCGGCAGCCTGAAGCATTTCCACATCATTTTCATTATCGCCCACGGCCACAGTGTGTTCCAAAGGAATGCCCAACGACTTTGCCAGAGCCTTCATCCCGGTAGCCTTTGTGACGCCTGGCGCGCGCACTTCCAGCGCTTGATGATATTGGGTAATACTGCTGTCCTTTAATACCTTTTGCTCCGGTAGTTTCTCGCCGTATATGCTCATCATGCAGACATCTCTCATGCGGCTGATGGGTTGGGCTGCATCTTGATCTCCCGACTGGCTGCGCACATACGCCCAGCTATCTTCATCGCAGTTGCCCAGAAAGATTGCATGATCGGAGCAGGCAAAAACCGAACAACCCAGCGCCATGGACCTTTCGGCAACACGCTCCACAAACACCTGCTCCATGCGTCTCAGCAGCACAAGCTGATTGCCGGAAACCACGTGAGCACCACCGCAGAGCACGGCATTGCCGATGCCAAGCTGCTCCATCACCGGCCGGGCTGTGAGCATGCTGCGGCCAGTCGCTACAGCCATCGAGTGCCCCGCCTGCCCGAGTAATGCAATTGACTGCTTTGTGGCATCAGGGATGTGGCCGGGATTGGTGCTGTAGCTCACCAGCGTGCCATCAATGTCAAAAAGGATGAGCTTTCTCATACGGGCAGCCCACTGCGCTTTAACGGCTGCGGGATGCCGGCCCACACTCTGGTGACATCATCTGCCTCTCTGGCCAAAAGCTGATACACACGGCCCACCTCGTCGCGCCACTGCCGCTCGAAGGGCTCCACCGGCACCACGCCACTGCCTACTTCATCGCCGATCAGGATCTTGCCCTGCCAGGACGCGAGGTTCTGCATAAAGAAAGGCAGCGGCGGAGTCTTTTGCCGCAACAACTTCTGTACCAGTAAATGGATGCCGAATACTACATCGGACTTTCCGATCCCTTCCTCCCCATCTTGGGCAAGGTCGCAGACAACCGCACCTGGCTGCAGCTCCAACGCGTATTCGAGCATGCCCATATACCTTCCGCCAAAGATGAAGTGCATCCATGCCTCCTTCAGATGAACACCGCGACTGCCAGCATGACGAGTTCTGATAGCTCCAAGAACGCGCCAAGCACATCGCCGGTGATGCCGCCGAACTGCTTCTTGCATGAGAAGTAATAAAACACATAATACAGCACACAGGCAACCGGTACAACCAATGCCCATGGGCCGGCAAGCCACGCCAGCAGCGCTGAGGCACCGGTAACCCATGCAACAAACACGATCAGGAACCGGCGCTCCGGGTTGCGGCCATACATCGCCGCCAAGCCCTCGCCCTTTGCATAGGGGAAGCAATAGATCATCGACGCTTGAAAGGAGCGTGACAGCACCGGGATGAGCATCAGTGTGATGGGCTGGAAACGAGCGCTTTCAACAGCCTGCCCATAGAGCCCGGCCTTCAGCAGCAACACGGCGGCCAACGTCATGACCGCAAAAGCACCTACACGGGAATCCTTCATAATCTCCAGCTTCCGCTCGGTGTCCCGCCGGGAAAAGTAGGCGTCGGCAGTATCCATCAATCCATCGGCATGCACACCGCCGGTCATCGCCAGTGTGTACAGTGTCATGATGACAGACGAAAGCAGAGCGGACAGGCCAGCCCACCGCAGCAGTGAAAACAAACCCCAACCCATAGCCCCCACTACCAAACCCACCAGCGGCAACCACAGCGGCACAAACTTCATCCGCTGTGGCGTCCAGTCTATGAGCGGCATCGGGATAAAGGTGAAAAAGGAGAAGGCGATGACGACGGAGAGAAAGAAATCCAAGGGTGCGGCCGCCTTTCAGTTTTTGATGCCTTCCTGATAGTCTGTATCAAGCGCCGTCTCGGCAAAGGTATTCATTGTGTTCATGATCTCCAGAGCATTATCCACGATCTGCATGGCGAGCGGGCAGCCGGTGCCCTCCCCCAGACGCATGCGGAGGTTCAGGATCGGCTCCAGCCCCAGCGCGTCTGCCGCAGCCTGATAAGCAGGCTCCTCTGAGATGTGAGACGGGATCATGAATTGTTTCACGAGCGGGTTGTATTTGGATGCCAGAAGCGCCGCCGCAATGGAAATCACACCGTCCACCACCACAGGGACGCGGCAATACGCAGCCCCAAGGAAGATGCCGCAGAGCCCGGCGATATCCAACCCACCCACTTTGGAGAGGATATCGGCAGGATCATCCCGATCAGGCTTCAGGCGCTGTAACGCTTCGGCAACTAACTGTTTCTTCAGTTCAAACGCCTCATCTGTGAGCCCGGCGCCGCGACCTACAAAGCTTGCAGAGTCTTCAATGCCCAATGCCGCAATGATTGTGGCAGCCGCTGTGGTTGTATTGCCCATGCCCACTTCACCGGTTCCGATGATTTTGTAGCCCTGCTCTGCAGCCTCTGTGGCAAGCTCTATACCGATCTCAATGGCTCGAATCGCCGTTTCCCGGGGCATTGCCCGGTCAACGGCGAAATTACCGGTGCCATCCATGAGCTTCCGGTGCAGGATGGAGGGATGGTCTATGTAGCCCTTTACGCCCATGTCCACGATCTTCAGATCCACACCGGCTTTTTCACAAAGCACATTGATGCCGCACCGCACGCCCCTGGCGTAAAAACCCATCAGCAACCCGGTGAACTCCTGGGGCGCTGCTGCCACACCGGCGTCATAAACACCATTGTCGGCGCAAAGTACGAAGTGGATTTTTTTCTCTAGATGGTTTTTGACTTGCCCGGTGATGCCGGCAATCTGGATGGAGAGCTCCTCCAGCCGGCCCAGACTGCCTGCGGGCTTGACCAGCGAATCTTGCCTGGCGCGGGCAGCGCGCATCGCCGTCTCGTCAAGAGGTTTGATACCGTTGATGATGTCTTGCATGGTGACTCCTTCGTGAGTAGTAAGTAGTGAGTAGCTAGTAGTCAGTAGTTTGGAGGTGGTTAATAACAGACCAATGATTCATGCCGATTCGCCGCTCATATGGAGATGATGCCTTTGTGGATTATGTGACATCCATTGGCACACTCCACAGCAACTTCGGCCCTTGTTACCAGCGCACAATGCATCCTGCCCATGAGATGCAAATAACTCTCCGTCATCCCGTCATAGATAATGCCATCGGAAAACAGCTCGTTGGAGATCACGACCAGCATCGAAACAGAATCTTTGATCCGGCCGACTCCGCTCAGGATTTTGTCATATAACACATCCATAGAGCCAGTGATTTCTTCCGCATCCGGCTTGCCAAACATTTCATTGGCAGCCAGCGTGCCCAGGCAATCAAGCAGCACGGCGTCATTGGGCATAAGCTTTGCCGTGACACTGCCGATATTTTGGTGCTGCTCCAGTGTGACAAAGCCCTTCCCCGCCCTGCTTTGCCGGTGATGCTCAATCCGCTGTGCCATTTCACCGTCATACACCTGAGAAGTTGCCAGATATATAGGCCTGCCACCATGGCTTAACACAAGCCGCTCACCGAAGGCGCTTTTACCGCTCCGCACTGCGCCGGATACAAACACCATCATGAGGATTTCTCCCAATGATGCAGAAGACCCCTCATCCAACCGGCAATGTCAACATGATAGACTTGGTTGAGGTTCTCTGCACGCAGCACTTCCTCGGCGGTGCCGTATGCATGGCAAACACCCTCACTCATGAGCAGTGCCTTGGTGGAATAGCGGTATACCATGTTCAGGTCATGGATCACAGCAATCACTGCCTTGCCACCCTGCTTTACCCACTTGCCAATGATATCAAACAGCGCGATCTGGAACGAGAGATCCAAATTGTTGGTCGGTTCATCGAGGATCATAATTTCAGGATCCTGCGCCAACAATTGGGCCAGAAATACCCTCTGCAGTTCGCCTCCGGACAGGTGCTGAATGGAGGTGTCCGCAAATGCCTCAATACCGGTGAGCTTCATTGCATGCTCAACTGCATGCTTGTCTTTGGCTGTCAACGGCGAAAACATGCCCCGACGGTATGGGTATCGGCCCAATGAAACGACTTCCCGCGCACTGTAAGTGAACTGGGGGTTGTGCTGCTGGGTGAGCACACCGACCCTGTGGGCCAGCTCCATCGGTTTGTATTGACCAATCTCTCTGCCAAACACCAGCACTTTGCCTTCATGAGGCAGATTTCTCATGATCGCCCGGATTAGCGTGGTCTTGCCCGCACCGTTGGGACCGATCAGCATCAGCGTTTCACCGGCATCCACCGTGAAAGAAACATCGCGCACGATGGCTTTGCCGCCGATGGTGACGGATAGATGATTGGCCTCCAGCATCATTGTACTTTCCTCCCCCGCATGGAGTTGAACAGGTAGAGGAACAGCACGGAGCCGGCCAGCGAGGTAACGATACCGATAGGAATTTCCAACGGGCGCACAACCGTGCGGCTCATCAAATCTGCCAGAATTAGAAATCCAGCCCCGAAGAGCGCCGAAGCCGGGATCAAACGCTTGTGGTTGGAGCCCACAAACAGCCGCATGATATGCGGCGGAATCAAACCAACAAACCCGATCATGCCGCTGACAGATACTGACGCACCAATCAGAGCCGCCACAATGACCATGATCTGAAACTTCGATGACTTCACGTTGACTCCCAGATAACCCGCCTGCTCCTCACCCATTGCAAAGGCGTTAAGCTCCGCACCTTTGGCAAAAAGCAGCAGGATGCCTGCCAGGCAAACCGGAGCCAGCCACACCAGGTTGGCGGCCTTTGCAGCGGAAAGAGAACCCATCATCCAATACACAAGGTGCTCGACCTTGTTGCCGGAAAATGCGACCACCATGCTGGTAACGCTGCTGGCGAACATGGAAAACACAATGCCCAGCAGGATGATTGTATTGGTCACAAATCCCCGGTCAAACCGCCAGGCAAGTGACAGCACAATAAGCAACGACATAAAGGAAAAGAGGATACTGAGCACCGCAACACCACCGGCAGCCAGCATCCCGGGCAGCGATGCCCCCAGTGCGATGAAGAGTACCGCCCCCAGCGTGCCGCCGGCGGAGATGCCTAGGATGGAGCCATCTGCCAGCGGGTTCATCAACAGCCCCTGCATTGCAGCTCCCGAAACGGCCAACGCCGCGCCCACCAGCGCCGCGGTAACCACACGGGGCAAGCGGATACCGCATACAACCAGAGACCACGTCTGCATTTGCTGATTGGTTTCCAGCCTGCCCAGCAGTTTATTCAGCAGAACCCTTGCCGTATCACCCAATGGCACATCCACCGACCCCAAAGCCAGCGCCAGCAAAAAGAGAAACGCCAGCAATGCCAATAAAGTCAGCATTACTGCGCCGTAACGCTTCTGCACCGTTTGAAGAGCTTTGCTTGTGTTCATATTACCTCAATGAAAAAATAACCGCTCCCCCGATGGTAGCGGTTCTGACAAATGGCCCCATGCAGTGGCACAGGACAGATGTTTGAATCTCAACCCCAGAAGACATCGTTCCTCCGGCAGGTCTCCCGGCTTGGCTTCAACCTCCGCAGCGCCTTCCCACCTATTTGGCAGTGGCTGTTGCCGCTTCGTCAGCCTCACGGTTACTGGGATAGCTGGAGCCTTGCACTCCATTCCCTATTGAGCATTGCTGCACCGGAGGGGATATGTGATTGCTTCGATGATACTGCCGGTCAACAGCGATGTCAATATTAATCACAAAATCTATAAGAAATCATATATGGATAAAAAATCCCTCTCTCCGATGCGGAAAGAGGGATTGTGGTGCCTGATGATCAGTTGTTATTAAGCCTTCCGGTATAGGTTTGGATCTTTTTGTCTTTCTTCAGGGCGTCCACCCATTCGGTGACGGCTGTAGTCCAGGCTTCGTTCTGTTTGCTGGTTGTAGCAAGCTCCGTGACCTTGTCTTTCACCTTCTCTAACGGAACTTCGCCTTTGGTAATCTTCTCAGACAACCACAGGATGTGATAACCATAATCGGTTGCCACCAGTTCTGATGGCTTGCCAATGTCTTTAAGCGCCATCGCTGCATTGGTGAACTCCTGCACATAGTCCTTGCTGTCTTTATAGACCAAGTAGCCAGCGCTTTCCGCAGTCATACCTGGGTCCTCGTTGTTTTCGGTAATCAAAGCGTTCAGCTTTGTAAGATCGCCGCCGGCAGCCTTCACTTTGGTCAGGACCTCGCCAGCCTTTGCTTCAATCTTCTTAAGCTCCTCATCGCGCTTCTTGTTGGCCTCTTCTGTCAGATTGCCTTCACGCATTGTGCTGATTTCTTTCTGCGCATCATCAGGAATCTTGATCAGAATCTGCTTCACACGCACATAACCATCCTGCGGATAATAGACGATGGGATAGCCATAATACATTTCGTATACAGATATATAAGAAGGATCAGAATCAAATGCAGATTTCTCAGTGCTTAGAATATCACTGTACATTTTCTGCACCTCGTCGGCAGTGGCGGCAAGGTCTTTGCCGACAGCGTCCTTTGCCTTCTGTAAAGCTTTGTTGTCTTTCAACTGCTGCTCATAGTCTTTGATATCGGCTTCCGCTTTTTCCTCCGGCTTGATCGAAGGATCGGTCTTGGCCTTTTCCTGATAACTGGACAGTATGCTTTCGTAGTAATTATCGCGATAAGTTTTAAGACTGTCCGCGATCTCCTTTTCCTCGTCGGCATTGAGTTTGTCATAGCCCAATTCTTTGACTTTGGCCTTGATCACGATATCCTGAATCAGGCTATCCAATGCCTGAGATTTCATTGTATTGCGGTTGGCAGCAGTGTATCCGTCCGCTTTGACATCCCATGTGAGGCCCGCCGCGTCATACACCTGTTTTTTTGTTATCTTCTCACCATTGACCTCTGCCACCACCTGGGCACCGTCACGGTCGGGATTGATCGTAATGACTTTGCATCCCGAAAACGCAAACGCCGCAACAAGCAGCAGGGCAAGATAGCGCAACTTCTTCATGGTTGTCATCCTTTCGCTTTTGCACATAAACAAACAAAGCATATTATACAACAACGAAGCAGAATGAAGCAAGACAAACAAACACGAGTTAAACTACCTTCTTCACTCTCGCCCTTCGGTGCTGAAACTGAGACGCCACTCAATCGGAAACAATCACACGGATAGAGGTGCAGTTTCCGCCATTGCATTTGCCTTCACCGGCGCTGCACGCGGCTACTCCCGCCACCACATCCATTTCAGCCCGGAGGACGATCCGGTCACCTGGCCGAGATTTCGGCTCCTCCACCGAGATCCGTCCATCGGGCAAGACCACGGTGTGCATGAAGATGTTAAATGGATGATAAATCCCCTGCCTGGGATAGCCAAACTGAACCAGGTTATTATTCAGGTTGTCCTGGCAATTGGGGTGGCCCGGCTGGCATCCATACAGGAATTGATACATCTCCTGCTTGCAGCTGGGGTAGAGCAGGTCGTGCTCCTCCACGTCGTCTTCCACGATCTGGAACATTGGCCTGTACAGGTTGGTATAAAGCCGATCACCCCGGCGGACCTTCACCGAACCATTGATGTCAATCGTGACACCTGTAGAAAGAAACTCTCCTGTATCTGCTTTGTTAAACGCGAAGAAATCGGCCACCTGTTTCCCCTCGACGTCAATGATGGTTACGCTTTCCCCTTTACGCATCTCAAATGCATAACCCTTTTGACTTTCAATCAATATTTCCGTTGTCATGTCCTCCCCCTCCATCATCCAGCAGCTTGGCCGGCGCAATACTGACAAATCTCTTGAAGCACCGCCTTCACCGACGACACCTGCTCCTTCCAGCGTTGCGGCACCCTGCGCACCACCAGGCAGGTCTGTTTGGCCGCGACCAGGCTCATATCATCCTGCCTGGCGGTCACATAGGCAAATAGCCTGCCAGGATCCAGCGCCGCGGAGGCGGCAAACTTCAGGCTCAACTGTGAGCCCTTCACCTGTACCAGCTCCACCTGGGCTCGGGCAGCAGCGGCTTTGATCTCCGCCACATCCATTAGGTTTAGCACGCTTTGAGGCGGCTCACCGTAGCGGTCAATGAGCTCATCCAGCACGTCATGGCGGTTGTCCTCGCTGTCAATCTCGGCGATGCGGCGATAGGCTTCCAGGCGCCCCATCATGTCGGGGATGTAATCGTCCGGGATGTGGGCATCCACCTTCACATCCACACGCACCTCGGTCTCCTCCAGGATGTCCTCCCCTTTGAGTTTCCGAACCGCCTCGTCGATCAGCCGACAGTATAGGGCATAACCTACTGACGACATGTGTCCATGCTGCTCCTGGCCCAAAAGGTTGCCAGCCCCGCGAATCTCCAGGTCGCGCATGGCGATCTTGAAGCCGCTGCCAAACTCAGTGAACTCACGGATGGCGGTCAGGCGCTTTTCTGCAATCTCGCTAAGCACTTTGTCGCGCCGGTAGGTGAAATACGCATAAGCCTGGCGGTTGGAGCGGCCCACCCGGCCCCGAAGCTGGTAAAGCTGCGACAAGCCGAAGCGGTCTGCATCATAAACGATCAGCGTGTTGGCCTTGGGGATGTCCAGGCCGTTTTCGATGATCGTGGTGCTTAACAGGATGTCGTACTCTCCATGGTAGAACGACACCATGACCTCTTCCAGCTCCTTGTCACCCATCTGGCCGTGGCCCACGCAGATGCGGGCCTCCGGCACCAGGTCCTGAAGCTGGCGGTGAAACACCGGCATCGATTCCACGCGGTTGTAGAGGAAGTAAATCTGCCCTCCCCTGCCAATTTCCTTCAGGATTGCGTCGCGCATCACGCCTTCGTGGTATTCGATCACATAGGTCTGCACCGGCTGGCGCTCCTCCGGCGGCGTTTCAATCGTGGAAATGTCGCGGATGCCGCTCATGGACATGTGCAGCGTGCGGGGGATCGGCGTGGCTGTCATTGTGAGTACGTCAATGGTGGACTTTAATTGCTTGATCTTTTCCTTGTGCGTGACACCGAAGCGCTGCTCCTCATCCACAATGAGCAGGCCAAGGTCTGCAAACTTGATATCCTTGCTGAGCAGCCGGTGGGTGCCCACAACGATATCCAGCT
Source organism: Bacillota bacterium (assembly GCA_023421955.1). Taxonomy (GTDB): domain Bacteria; phylum Bacillota; class Clostridia; order Christensenellales; family UMGS416; genus JAEYRA01. Next base: position 258,462 of record JAEZSE010000005.1, on the reverse strand, counting down.
CCTTGTTGCGTAACTTGCGGATGATCTCATCCTGCTCGCTTTGCGATCGGAACCGGGAGAGCATCTGGCAGTGCACGTCGAAGTCGGCGAACCGCTCCACCAGTGTGTTGTAGTGCTGGTAAGCAAGCACCGTGGTGGGCACCAGCACGGCAACCTGCTTGCCGTTCATCACGGCTTTGAAGGCGGCCCTTATGGCGACCTCTGTTTTCCCGTATCCTACGTCACCACACAGCAACCGGTCCATCACCCTGCCGCTCTCCATGTCCTGCTTGATTTCCTCGATGCTGCGGAGCTGGTCCGGCGTCTCCTCATAAGGGAAGCTGTCTTCAAACTGCCGCTGCCACTCCTCGTCCTTGGCATATTGGAACCCCTTGGTGGCCTCCCGTTTGGCATAGAGCTTAATGAGCTCTTCGGCCATGCCGGCAACCTTGGCGCGCACCTTGCTCTTGGCGTGCTCCCACTCGGCCCCGCCCAGGCGGTTCACCTTGGGGGCCACGCCCTCGGCACCAATGTATTTTTCCACCCGGTCCATGAGTTCCGTCGGCACATAGAGCCTGTCGCTGCCGCGATATTCCAGATCCATGTAATCACGGGTCTGGCCGTCGCTTGAGAGCTTCACCACGCCACGGAACACGCCGATGCCATGTGTTTCGTGCACCACGTAGTCGCCCACCTGCAAGTCGGCAAACAGATCCATCTTACGCTTAGCGGAGCGCTGCACCGCCACCTTTTTCCGGCGGGACGCGCCGAACACCTCGGTTTCGCCGAGTAAAATGAACTTCTCGTCCGGCGCCTCAAAGCCCTGGCGCAAGCCCAACGCCAGCGTCACGATCTCGCCAGGGGCTAGCTCCCGGTCCTGCGTGGCATAGACGGCGGGCACATGCATGTCCACCAATGTGTCGGCAAACCGTTGGGCGCGCTTCTCCGAACCGGCTAGAATAATCACCTTCCACTTATCCTGGTGCCACTTCCGCAGATCGTTTGCGATCATCTCGATCTGGCCGCGGTAGCCGGGGTTGTCAAAGCCGGTGAACTTCACCGTCTCGCGGGGCTTCAGGCCTGCGTCGCGGGTGAGGTCCTGCACGGTGAGCAAACGGTTGCGGGGCAGCTTTTTGGCAAAGCCCTCCCAGTCCAGCGGCAATGTGGCCTGCATGGAGAATGCCTCGCCAGCCTCCAGCGCCTCGGCATATTCCACGGCGTATTCCTTGTGCCAGTCGACCATGGCCTCCATCAGGCGATGGGGGTCTTCCAAAAGCACCAGCGGTTCAGCAAAGAAATCCCACAGCATCGTGGTGTAGTCATAATAGAACGGCAGGTGGTTTTCGATGCCCTCGTAGGTGCCGCCGGTCACCAGCTTTTCCACATATTCATCCACTGCACCTTCCAGCAGCTCCTCCGGTGTGCCGGACAGGCTATAGGTGTTATGCGGTTTCTGTTCCTCATCCTTATGACGCTTTTTCAAAGCGGCCTTCGTCTCGGCCAGCGCCTTGCGCATCGCCTCTGCGCCCCGCTCCAACGCAGCCTGATTCAAAGGCGCTTCGGTGGCCGGGAAGATCGAAAGCTCCTGCACTGTGCCCTCACTGCGCTGCGTCCAGGCGTCGAACAGACGGATCATCTCCACCTCGTCGCCGAAGAACTCCACGCGGGCCGGCAACTCCGCCCCCTGCGGAAACACATCAAGAATGCCACCGCGCACAGCGAACTGCCCCGGCCCCTCAGCCCGCTCCTCACGGGTGTAGCCGGCCATGGAAAGGCTGGCCACCAGCGCCTTCAGGTCGTGCTGCTGCCCCACCGCCAGCGTGATCTTCCCCTCGGCAAAGGCCTTGGGCGGCGCCAGAGGGAAGCTCAATGCCTCTGCTGTAGCCACCACAACGGGCATCTTGCCCTGCAGCGCCTGCGCCAGCACCGATAACCTTCGGCTCTGGATGTCGCGGCTGGCGGCGGCCACCTTGCGGATCATCGACGGACGCGGCGGAAACACCGGGCAATCGGTGCCGGTGATGGCGGCAATGTCCTCTGCCAGGCGCATGGCGCGGATGTCGGTGTTGACCACGATGAGGAGCGGCCGGTCTATGCGGGCCATGATCGCCGGGATCAGGTGGCTGCGGCGGGCTTCGGAAACTCCGAATGCCGAGCAGGGCATTTGCCCTCCCCGGATCGCCTGCTCCAGCCGCTGCCATGCCCCTGTGTCCCACAGGGTGCTGAACAACGCTTTTTGCATGGTGTACTCCATAAACGGTTTCGGCCTGCGGCCACTGGAGGTGGGCAGGCGAGTGGTATTATAACGCAAACCAGGCGTTTTGTTAATAAGAACATGAATCCCAAACAGATAATTCTAGACGATGGGTAAAAATAATAATAGAATTATTATACTATTTGTCTTTGTGAGGCTTTTATGAAAGTTGTATTCCATGTAAACGAAACAAACAAATGGCCGTCTGTGATCTCAAATGCAAACAACATTCTAGCCTATTCAAAGGAAACCGGAGAGCAGTTTGTTGTCGAAGTGATCGCGAACGGTGAAGCGGTCATTGAACTATCTGAAAAGGCAGCTCAAAACAAAGGGCTCTATGAATCTCTGAGCGAATTGTACAATCAAAATGTTCGTTTCTTCTCTTGCAGAAATGCGATGCGAAAATACTCTGTGGATGAGAAGGAGCTATATCAATTTGTCACAGCCGTCCCAGCAGGGGTTGTTGCGTTGATCCAGCGGCAAGCGGAAGGTTATGCGTATATAAAACCTTAACAACTTATTAGGAGAAAACCGACATGAAGTACTTTACAAAGGAATGGTATCAAAATTGCCAGAAAACAATTGCATTAAGACCCCTAAGGATTAACCCAAAGGCTGGTACATACTCTGAAGAGTTTTATCAGGCTGTACTATATATGAGAATCCAGGATGAATGCGGCCAATATAAAGCGAATGAGGAATCATATAGAGAAACCCATAAAATGTTCGTGGAATTGCTGCGTGAGCGACTGCCTGATGCAATCCGTCAGGAGATTGCAGATGTTCGGGTGCTGGAGCTTGGCGTAGTGACAAAGGAGAACAAACGCAAGCTTGAAAAGCTAATCCGGATGCAAAGAGCGGAGATGGACAGGCCGCTTTACGAGTATCAGCGCATCTACAAGACGATCTCAGAGAAAATCAAGAAGCATGTAAACTTTGATGTTGATAACATGAGTTTCCATGATAGCACTGTCCTATCTGCTCATGTAGAAGGTAACGACTTTATTATCGAGCTTGAAAGCGACTATACCCCTCCTGAGAATCTGAGACTTATACTACGAAATGCCAAGATTCTAAAGCATGAGTCAAACTATCTTTCAGCTTCGTGGTTATATGATGAGATTTATTTGATTAATGACGGAATAGAATTACATGTATTGTTTTTTACCAATGTATCAGATGATAATGGCGCTCAACTTGAACTCAAGGAACTCATTTTGCAAGCATCCTTTATAGAATTGACAAAAAAGCCGAAGGAATCGTCATGAACAACCTGCCAAATAACAGGAGATCAAGTATGTCAAGCAAGAGGTCGAGCAGAGTCCTAAAAGTGATCATACTAGTCCTGATCTTCATTTCCATTACAGTCGTCTATATCCTCAATCAAAACTCACCATTCTCCACACTCTTATTAACCGTTGACCTGGTCTATTTTGTCTTCATGTATTTCTCATTGGTATACCTCAACAGAGCAAACGCACTGAGCAAACTTCCCACCATAAAATTCCCGGCAACATTAATTGAAAAAACACAGGTTGGCCACGCTCATGCAATCATGTATTTCCTGATCTTTGAGTTGGACAATGGCCACCGAATTCAGTTCCAGGTGGAGCGTGAAATTTTCTCAAGGGCTTCTGAAGCCGACAAGGGGTTATTAGTCTATAAGGAAAAGAACAAGACGACTGCGTATATCAATTTCATAAAGGGGTAGCCCATGAGCAACTTGAATGAATATCTGAAAGCAGAACTCCTCTCCCATGACGCCGACCTCGTCGGCTTCGGCGACCTTACGGAGCTTCCGCCAGACGTGCGCGAGAACCTGCCCATCGGCATCTGCGTAGCAGTGAAATACCCCAAGGATGTCATCCGTGGCATCGCGGAATTGCCCACCCAGCAATACCGCGAGTGGTATGACCGCCTCAATGAACGGCTGGACATGCTGGTGACGCTGGGAGCAAACGCGCTCAAAGCCCTTGGCTATGAAGCCATCCCCCAAACAAGGGCAAGGGTTGGCATCGGCGAAACCGATTATAGCACCCCCCTGCCCCATAAAACCGTGGCCACCCGCGCCGGCATCGGCTGGATCGGCAAGAGCGCATTGCTGGTTACGCCGCAGTTTGGCTCCATGGTGCGGCTGTCCACCATTCTCACCAACGCGCCACTGGTAACCGCCGTACCCATCAACCAAAGCAAATGCGGCGGCTGCATGGTCTGCACCGACGCTTGCCCGGCTGGGGCTGTTTCAGGCAAGGAATGGGAAGTTGACTTGCATCGGGATGAATTCTTTGACGCCGTAAAGTGCCGCAAGACGGCCAGGGAACGGGCAAAACAAGGCTTTGGCGGGGAGATCACGATCTGCGGGAAGTGCATTGAGGTATGTCCGTATACCAAGAGGTATCTGGCAGCAAACTGATGCCATCGGTAACACGAAGGGCCGGTACATGCATATACCGGCCCTTGGAATTATTGGAGAACATGTTTCTTCCCTACCCGCCCTTGTAGATGCTAGAGGCATCGATTCAAGGGGGGATGGCCTCCGCAGAGGCCAGGGGGGATTTACTGGAACAGGCTGAACGACAGGAACAGCGTGGCCATCAGCGAGCTCACCAGAGACACCACGGTGATCTGGGTGTTGATCGAGGGGCCGGCAGTGTCCTTGAAGGGGTCGCCCACTGTGTCGCCGACAACAGCGGACTTATGGGCATCGGAGCCCTTGCCGCCGTGGTTACCGGCTTCCACGAACTTCTTTGCGTTGTCCCACAGGCCACCAGCGTTGGACATGAACAGCGCAAGAACCAGGCCGCACACAATGTTGCCGGCCAGGAAACCACCCACAGCCTGCACGCCGCCGATGAAGCCCACGGCCAGCGTGGCGATGATCGCCATCAAACCAGCGGGGATCAGCTCCTTCAGGGCGCCGACGGTGGCGATGTCGATGCATTTGTCATATTCGGGAATGACGCCCTCTTTGCCTTCCTTCAGGCCCACGATCTCGCGGAACTGGCGGTGGATTTCCTCCACCATGCGCTGGGCATTGCGGTCCACACCGAGGATCAGCATCGCGGAGAACACCGCCGGGATGGCGGCACCCACCAGCAGGCCGAAGAACACAGCGGGATTCATGATGTCGAAGCCAGTGATACCGGTCTTGCCGAGCTCCAGTGCAGCATCATTAACTTCGCTCATGAAGGCGCCCAGCAGCGAGATCACGGTGAGGCCGGCTGCGCCAATGGCAAAGCCCTTGGTGACGGCTTTGACGGTGTTGCCAGCGGAGTCAAGCTCATCTGTGATTTGCAGGGCTTCCTCACCCAGATCGCCCATTTCCACCAAACCACGGGCGTTGTCCACAATGGGGCCATAAGCGTCATTGGAGATGATCATGCCCACGATGGAGAGCATGCCCATGGCGGCCATTGAGATGCCAAACATGGCGTAACCGGGTCCGATGGGCTCGCAGAGCTTGTAGGCAGCCAACGCGGAGATCGCGATGCCCACGATCGAGGGCAGCACGCTCATGAAGCCATAAGAAACGCCGGACAGGATTGTAAACGCGGGGCCAGACTTGGAGGCCTCAGCCACATGGTGGACCGGCCTTTTCTTGTCATCAGTGAAATAATCGCTGGCAATGCCGATAATTACGCCGACAAACAGCCCCACCATCGTGGCCGCCCAGATGAACCAATTGAAACCAAAGAGCGCGGTGGCGCCGGCTGTAAGCGCAGCGAAGATGGCAGTGGTCACATAGGTGCTGCTGTTCAGAGCCGTTGTCGGGTCGCCCTTCTTGCCCATGCGGGCAGTCGCCACACCGATAATAGAGGCCAGCAGGCCCAGCGCGCCGTAGCAGAACACCATGGCCACGTTAATTCCCATGGACTTGTCAATAGCAGTGGCCATGATGAGCGCAGCGGCCATGGCAGCCACGTTGGAGTCAAAGAGGTCTGCGCCCATACCAGCCACGTCGCCCACGTTATCACCTACGTTGTCGGCGATGACGGCGGGGTTGCGGGGGTCGTCCTCGGGGATACCGAGCTCGACTTTGCCAACCAGGTCGGCGCTGATGTCAGCGGTCTTGGTAAAGATACCGCCGCCCGCCTTGGCAAACAGGGCCAGCGAGCTCGCGCCAAAGCTGAAGCCCAACACGGCAGTGGAGCTGCCGGTGAGCATGAGCACGGCTGTCACACCCAGCAAGCTGGTGCCGACCACGGCCATGCCCATGACTGCGCCGCCGCGGAAACCGGCCAGAAAGGAGGGCTTGATGCCACGCTGGGCTGCCTCGGCGGCCTTCACGTTGGCGATCGTGGCCACCTGGATGCCAATCTTGCCTGCGATCGCAGAGAGAACCGTGCCGCAAAGGAAGGCCACGGCCATGATAATGTTCTTTTCCACCTCACCCTGCCAAATGGGCTTGGGCAGGAAGACGAGCAGCAATACAGCGATCACACCGGCGAAACGGGCAAGCACAACGTATTCGCGCTTCAAAAAGGTGTTTGCGCCTTTGCGGATGAGTTCGCCGACCTCGGCGATGCGGCGGTTGGATGACGGTTGTGACTTCACCCAGATGTAAAGCCACGCCGCCATACCGAACGCCAGAGCGGAGACCAGGATGGCAGCGATTTGCCAAATCTGACCGATGGGCATAGGGATACCTCCTTAAAATAATATAATACAAAATTCCGCCGCTTTGACACGGCAAAACAATAATCTCAAAACCATAGCAAAGGCGCACCGGTTCAAGCGGAGCGCCTTTGCCGACCACTATATTGGTTTATGCGATTGTCAGTCTTCCTGCTTCTTGCCGATGCTCAAAAGCAGGTTTAGCACGATACCGAACACGGAGGCTGTGGCGATGGCCGGAAGCTTGGCACCGAAGAATGGGATCATGCCACCAGCGAAGCCATAGGTGCCGCCCAAACCGATCACCAGGATCGTGGCGATGACAGCCAGGTTGCGGGCGCTGAACATATTGACCTTGCGGTTGATCATGATGGCGATGCCCTGGGCCGCGATGACGCCAAACAGATAGATGCAGGCGCCATTGATGACCGCGCTGGGGATGGAACGCACCGCGTCGGTGAGGGGCTGGAAGAACGAGATCACCATCGTGAACACTGCTGCCGCACCCAGAACCCACACGGAAAAGTTCTTCGTGATGGCCATTGTGGAAAGGTTCTCACCGTAGTTGGTGCCGGCGGGGCCGCCAAACAGCGAAGACACGATGTCACCGATACCATCACCGATCAGGTTCAGGCCCAGCTTGTTGGCAATGCCATACTTGCCTTTGCCCTTCTTCTCAGCCAGCTCATCCACATACAGGTCAAGCTGGAACAAGTGTGCGGTGGACTCGGGGATTGTTGCGATGGCGATGGGCATGATGGCCAGCAGTGCAGGCCAGCTGACGGTGGGCAGTGTGAAATGAGGCACTGCCAACACCTTGCCCTGCCAAATGCTTGTAAAGTCGATCAAGCCGAGCGGAATGCTGGCCGCGTAACCGACCACAATACCCAACAAAATGGGGAGCTGCCCCCACACACCCTTGAGATAAACCGAGAATAGAATCGTTGCCAGCAGTGTGATCAACGCGGCGATCCACATATTACCAGAAGCAGCTGACAGTGACAACGAAATCGTGGCGTTGTTGGCATCCACGAAAGTGGTGCTGGTGCTCAGGCCAATGGCATTGGTGATGGCCGTGCCGGCCAGCGAGATACCAATGACCAGCGCGATGCTGCCTGTAATTGTGGGCGGAAGCACCTTTTCAATGCTCTCAATGCCGAAGCGGCTAACGATCAAGCCCGCGATGATGGAGACCAAACCAGAACAGATGATACCGAACTGAGCCTGCGAGATCAGCGCGTCGGCTGCAGGCACACCAAACTTTGCGCCGGTAATGCCCACAATGGCGGCGATGTAGGAAAAGCTGGAACCATAAAACAGCGGGATTTTGCCTTTTGTGATGAAGATGAAGCACAGTGTTGCCAAGCCGCTGGCAAAAATCGTGGTCGAGATGTGGAAACCGGTCAGCAATGCAACCAATACGGTTGCCGGGAACATGACCAGAATCTGCTGAAGCGCGAAGAAGATGAGCTTGCCAGTGCTCGGCTTCTCGTCCGGCAGATACCCCAGAATGCCCTTACCCTTGTCGTTCATAGACTTTCCTCCTTATTTTAACCGCCCTTTGCCTGATGACTCTCAGGCTTTAAAAAGCAGGTTAAGCCATTGGGGGAACAATACCATATCAATTGCCCAAATTACGGCATAATACCACATATAGTATAACCATTCTTTCAGAAGTGTCAATAATCCAGAAGACCATTGTATTATCATTTTTTAATGTGGATGCTTATTATTCATACGTACAACAAAGAGAATGTGGGGCTCACCGACACATCCGGATGAGCCCCACACCTTATACAACATCATAACAAAAACATTATGATAAGTCTATCTATTTCTGGTTTTCGATGCTAGATTGTTGCTATGAAACGAGTGGAGGTCATGAAATGAAACAACCGCATTCTGACTGGTATAAAAGGATCTGGAGCCTTGACATTAAAGGTGATTCCTGGGTGGAGCAAACCGGCCAACAAGTAGATTTCATCATTAAGGCAATGGGGTTGACAGGCAGCGAGCGCATTTTGGACCTGGCGTGCGGTTATGGCAGGCACAGCTTGGAGCTGGCGAGAAGAGGGTTCCAGGTAGTTGGCGTGGATATCACAGAAAGCTATGTTACCGATGCAAGGAACTCGGCAAAAGCAGAAGGGCTTGATGTTACTTTCCTGAAGTCGGATATCAGGAACGTTTCATTTTATGAGGAATTTGATGCGGTGCTAAATTTGGCGGATGGCGCAATCGGATATCTGGAAAATGATGACGAGAACCATAAAATCTTCGAGGTGATCGCCGAAGCCCTGAAGCCAGGCGGAAAAAGCCTGATCGACATCTGCAGCCGGGAACATGCTGAAATGCACTTCCCAAAAAAACATTGGGAAATTGGGAGTCACGGCATCTCGCTGCCATCGTTTGAATACGACGCAGCATCAAAACGGATGCTTTATGGTGGGTTTAGCATCCGATTCTGCGAGATCGCAATGCCGCCGGAAAGCATCGAGGCTCATTCATCCACGAGGCTCTACAATTATGAGGAAATTACAGAGATTTTCAACAACCTTGGCATGGATACTGTTGCTGGTTACGGAGACTATGATATGACCGTGCCTATGCACCACAAATGCCTGCAGCAGGTCATCCTATCTGTGAAGCGTTGATCGCAATCATTTGTTATACCGCTGCATCGCCTTTTCCGGCCCAAACCGCACGATGGCGTCGATGGCCTCGGCAGCCCGGGCTGCGGCTTCTGTGAGAAGAGCAAGCTCCTCCCCCATTGGCTTTCCCAACACATAATCAACGGTGTCAACGCCTTCCGATGGGTTCCCAATGCCGATCCGCACTCGTATGAAATCCTCAGAGCCCAGCTCCCCCACAATAGATTTCATGCCGTTGTGGGTGCCAGGCCCGCCCTTCAGGCGGATGCGGATCTTGCCCACCGGCAAGTCCATGTCATCATAAACAACGACCAACTCTGACATATCAGCTTTTAGACCCCTCAGTGCATCGGTGATACTGAGGCCGCTCAAATTCATATAGGTGGTCGGCTTGATGAGCGCCACCGCGTTACTTGCTACACTGCCGTTGGAAAAATAGCCCCGGTAACGCTCTGACCGGAAGGAGAGCTTCCATAGGCGCGCAAGCTCGTCCACCGCCCAATAGCCCAGGTTGTGGCGTGTTTTTTCATATTGCATGCCGGGGTTTCCCAGGCCGGCGATCAGGTACATGAATACCCCCGGATAAACTCCAATAAATCCGCATACCGCCCTTGATGATCGCACCTGTATTCCATTCCCTCCGGAATGATTGCATGATCCAGCAGCAGGAATGTTTCCATGCCCATCTCTGTGGGGGCGGGCAGGTCTTCGCGGGCATCGTTGCCAATCATGATGCACTCCCCCGCTGTCAACCCGAGATTGCCAAGGATCTCCTCAAAGTAGAGCCGATGGGGCTTGGCCGCGTGATACTGCTCATACGTCGTGATGTGCTCAAAGTCATCCGGTTTTAGCCCAGCCCATGCAACACGCTTCTCAATGGCAACTCGGGGGAACATGGGGCTGGTGGCAAGGATAAGCCTAAGGCCTGTATGCTTTGCGGCGCTGATAATTTCAGACACCAGCGGCTCAGCAGGTGTGAGAGTTTGCAGCCGGTCAAATGCACTGCTCAGGTAATAGTTATTGAATATGGCCTCGGAAGACTGCCGGGTGATGCCACTCAGCTTCGCAAACGTCTCCCAGAATACCTGCTCCAGTGTTTGCTCCGGATTGGCGGACTTGGCCATTGCATAAGAACCCTTTAAAATGCTATCAGCAATCATGCGAGGATTGCCCAGCGAACTGCCTGCGGCAGAAATCTCCGGCAGATATGCCCGCACAAATTCCTCCCGGTCCATCGGCAGCAACGTGCCATCCAGGTCAAACAACAATGCTTTTTTATGGATCACTCCATTTCCTCCTTGCGGGGCAATGTGATGGGCCGGATCACTGAGGGTGTGCGGGTGAAAAGCGAGCTTACCGGCAAATCCTCATAAATGCGCTCAATGGCTTCAGCAAACACCCTTGCAACTGACAGCACTTTGATCTTGGAAAGCCGCTTCTCGGCGCTCATTGGGATGGTATTGGTGACCACAAGCTCCTTGATCGACGAGTTCTCGATACGCTCTATTGCAGGGCCCGACAGCACGCCATGGGTGCAGCAGGCATACACATCCTTCGCCCCCCGCTCAATCAATGCCGCTGCGCCGTTTACAATTGTACCGGCGGTGTCAATCATGTCGTCAAAGAGGATGACGCGCTTGCCCTTCACCTCACCGATGAGGTTCATCACCTCAGCTACATTGGCTCTTGGCCGCCGTTTGTCAATAATGGCAAGAGGTGCGTTGATCTGCTCGGCGAACGCCCTGGCACGGGTGACTGAGCCCAGATCGGGAGAAACCACCACCACATCCTCACCGATGCACCGGCACTCGCGGTAATGCTCCACAAGCGTGGGCATGCCCAGCATATGATCCACCGGAATATTGAAAAAGCCCTGGATCTGAAGCGCGTGTAAATCCATCGTGAGCACCCGGTCTGTGCCTGCGGCCGCGATGAGGTCGGCCACAAGCTTGGCGGTGATGGGATCACGGGCCTTGGCCTTCCTGTCCTGACGGGCATAACCGTAATATGGGATCACTGCCGTGATCCGCCCGGCGGATGCTCTCCGGAAGGAGTCGATCATGATCAGGAGTTCCATCAGGTTGTCGTTGACCGGCGTGCAAGTGGACTGCACCACGAACACATCGCAGCCGCGCACCGTTTCAAAGGTGTTCACCGAGATCTCGCCGTCGCTGAAGCGTCCCACAGCAATCTGGCCCATCGGCAAGCCCAACACCTGGGCGATTTCATTTGCCAGCGCTGGATTTGAGTTACCTGTGAAGATCTTGATGTTGCCGTAACGCATGATTACTCCCCTTTCCTGCGTTTGGAAACCCAACCCTCCTTGTTCGTTTGCCGCGCGCGGGCAATCGCCAGCGCATCCTCCGGCACATCCTCAGTAATCGTGCTGCCGGCGGCGGTGTAGCCGTTTTTACCCACTTTTACAGGTGCCACCAAATTGGTGTTGCAGCCAATGAACGCACCATCTTCCACGATGGTGCGATACTTGTTTCTGCCGTCATAATTACTAAACACAACACCACAGCTTAGGTTAACATCTTTTCCCACGTCAGCGTCACCTACATAAGTCAGGTGCGAGATCTTGGTGCCGTCACCAATATTGGAATTCTTGATCTCCACAAAGTCGCCGATCTTGATGTGATTGCCAACACAGCTGCCTGGCCGCAGATAAGCAAACGGACCCACATGGCAAGCCTCCCCCACCGTGGCGCTCGTGAGCACCGACGATGCCACCTCTGTGCCATTGCCCACCGTGCTTTTCGAGATCCGGTTGTTGGGGAGAAGCACACAGCCCTCACCGATAGCGGACCCAGCATCCAACACGTTGCCGGGGTAGATCACGGTGTCACGACCGATGACGACATCAAAGTCAATGAAGGTATTGTTCGGATCAAGTATTGTCACACCGTTCAGCAGATGGATGCGGTTAATCCTCCGGCGCAGCACCATCGCGGCCTGGGCAAGTTGGGTGCGGTCATTGACACCCATGCCCTCCTCGGGCTCGCCCTGCACACCCATCACCTTGCCACCCATGTTTGCGATAATGGCGATGGCGTCGGTAAGGTAATATTCCTTCTGGTCGTTATTGCAATCCAGCCTGTCCAGCGCAAAGAGTAACATATCCTTGTGGAAGCAATAAGCCCCGGCGTTCACCTCACGGATGGCGCGCTGCTCCTCGGTGGCGTCACGGTGCTCCACGATCTTTTTTACATCGCCGTATTCATCACGCACGATGCGGCCATAACCAGTGGGGTCATCTGCCACGGTATAAAGCACCGCCGCGTCCTGCTTGCGCTCAGTGACGCAATCCGCCAGCTTTTTTAGTGTTTCCGGCCTGACCAGCGGCATGTCGCCGCAGGTAATCAACACACAATCAGCGCTCTCAATTTCACCCCGGGCCATCATCACGGCGTGGCCAGTGCCCTTCTGCTCGGCCTGCACAGCGTAGCTATAACCCTTGCCTTCCAACGCCTTCTGTATGATCTCCCTGCCGTGGCCCACAACCAATGTGGGTCCGGCATCCAACTCACCCACTGCGTTAATTGCCCATTCGACCATTGACCGGCCGCAGAGGTTATGAAGCACCTTGGGAGTGGAGCTCTTCATCCGTTTGCCCTCGCCGGCAGCAAGGATCAGCGATTTGATCTTCATGATTTCACCTCATTGTTGATCTCCAGCCAGACGCTGGGCTGCACATCCACGACCCGCGAAATCTCATCCACATTATGAAGTGTCATCAGCGACCGGTAATCGCCGATCAGCTTCTGGCCTGGCTCCACTGTAGACATTACCACCGCCGTGCCCAGCACTTCCACATTGAATTCCTTCATCATGTCAGCAAGGCCGCGGGCGGTGCCGCCGCCTTTCATAAAGTCATCCACGATGAGCACCCTCTGGCCTTCGCGGATGTAGCGCTTGGGCAGCGACATCGTTTGGATGCGACGCATGGAGCCGGTCACATAATTGATTGTGACCACTGAGCCATCGGTGATCGTGGCGTCGCGCCGGGCGATGATCAACGGCACCCCCAAATATTTGGCCGTCATCAGCGCCACCGGGATGCCCTTGGTTTCCACGGTGAGCACAAAGTCCGGTTGGCTTTCGGCATACCACTGGCTGATGATCTCCGCCATGCGGGAAACCACCGTCGGGTCGCTCAGCAAGTCCAGCATATACAAAAACCCACCGGGGAGGATGCGGCCCGGATCCTCCAGTTGGCGGCACAGGCGCTTGATGAACGCCAAAGACTCCCGCGGTTGGGGTTGAGGCAGGTAAAGCACACCGCCGGATGCTCCCGCCACGGTTCTCAACGTGCCGAGCCCATAATTCTCCAGAGCCTCGCGGGCAATGTCGATATCCTCGCTGATCGTGGATTTCGCCGAGCCAAACAGGTCACTGAAATAGGTCAATGTGTAACTTTTATTGGGAGTGCTGGAAAGGATCTTGATCATTGCGCCGATTCGTTCGTTTCGTTTGACCTTGTCCAAGCAGTTTCCCTCCTTTTTCCGAATGTTCGGGACTATATGTTTAATTATAGTTAGTTTTTTCTATTATTGCCAGTAGTTTTACAAATATAGCGGCACGGTTGTACGCAAAACCTTGGAGGGCGTTGCTGCCATACGGGAGGATCGAGAGCCTGCCTTATATTGCTCGTCATTTGTATATAGCTCTATCTACTGACTACTGGTGAAAACATTGATACCGCGGCAATTCTTGGAGTATAATACTTTGGGCTCGATTGGAGCCCGGAGGGTGTATATGCGAAAAACCGGCATTGACGAAAAGAAAGTGCACTTTATTGGCATCGGTGGCATCAGCATGAGCGGCCTGGCCATGATCCTGATGACCTGGGGCATCCCAGTGTCAGGATCCGACCGAAGCGATTCAACAGTTGTTGAGCGCCTGAGGAAGATGGGCGCTGATGTGTTCATCGGGCACAAGGCCGGCCAGCACGAAGGTGCTTCCCTGGTTGTATATACTTCCGCCATCCCCGACAGTAACGAAGAACTTGCGGCGGCCAGAGCTTCTGGCGTGCCGGTGATCCGCCGTGCAGAGCTACTAAAAATGATCATGGACCAATATGACAAGTCCATCGGCATCACCGGCGCCCATGGCAAAACCACCTGCACCTCCATGACTGCCACGATCCTGTATAAGTGCGGCAAAAACCCGACGATCCATATCGGTGCGGGCTTGCCCCTGATCGGCGGCAGCGTGCGCGTGGGCGGCAGCGAGATCTTTGTGACCGAGGCGGATGAGTACAAGGAGAGCTTTTTGGCCTTCCCCCCCACCGTGGCTGTGATCCTAAATATTGACGCAGACCATCTGGATTATTACCGCGACATCGACCACATTACGGACAGCTTTGCGCGCTATGTGGCGATGCTGCCGGAAGATGGCTTCTGCATCGTGAATGGTGATGATGAACGAGCGGTCAGCTTGTTGAAAAACGCTCACTGCCCCTCTATGACCTTTGGCTTAGGAGAGGGCTGCGATTGGCGGGCTGATAAAATCCAAGCTGACGAGCGTGGTGGTCATAGCTTTGATTTGGTCCACGACGGAGAATTCCTTTGCAGAGTTGCCCTGTCCATCCCCGGCCGGCATCATGTGTATAACGCGTTGGCAGCCATAGCAGCCTCCAGCCTATGCGGCGTGGATGCTCCATGTGCTGCAGAGCAGCTGGCAGACTTCAAAGGGGCCGACAGGAGATTCCAGCTTATCGGCGAAAGCGGCGGCGCAACCGTTTATCACGATTATGCCCACCACCCTGCCGAGATCCGCGCAACAATGGACGCAGCTTCCCTTCTACCTCATAAACGGCTGTGGCTCGTCTTCCAGCCCCACACTTTTACTCGGACTAAGGCGCTGTTCCATGATTTTGTGGCTTCCTTTGACAAAGCGGACAAGGTGGTGCTGCTGGACATTTATGCCGCCAGGGAAGACAACCCAGGCGATGTTTCCAGCCAAGCCCTGTGCGAAGCCACCAACCGGCGCGACGGCCAGAGTCGCTGCCGGCATGCCTCCAGTTTTGAGGAGGCTGCAGCCATCGTAAAAGCCGAGCGGCAGCCCGGCGACCTGATTTTTACGGTTGGGGCTGGCGATGTGGACAAACTGAGTGAAAAGCTGCTTTGAGTAATCAGTAACCCAGTAGCCAGTAGAGCATTCATTGCAGATGCTTTACTGGCTATTCTTATTTAAACAGAATCTGATAGAGTTTTGTGCTCCTGAAACGGCTCCACTGCCTGTGGGCCCACTGCTTGATTTTCTGATGAGCCCATTTCACAAACTTGCCGGGGCCAAGAAACCAAAGTAAAGCACCGAGTGCAAACCCAAGCAAGTCGAAATATCGGAACTCACCATCGCATGCAACCCAAAGAAGCGCAAATAGGAATACGGTGCCCACAATCCAATAAGTGATGTCAAAGAAAATGGCCATCACCCGCCGGCCTTTGAGAAATCGACGGGTAATGTCCAGAATATCATATAACATGCCGAGCACGATACCGCCATAGATCGTGAACAAAAACACCCATGGCTGGTTGCTGGTCTCAAAGATTGCAGTGCCCATGGCTACTTGAACAGCTTGGAGAAGAACCCGCCACCGCTCTCGCTTTGCTCAGCGTTGCCGGAGTAAGCAATGCCGTTCACGCTGCCTTCAATGATCAGCTGACCCTCCTCCAGATTGAGCCGGGTAATGTGCAAATCGGCTCCGGTCAGAGTCACATAGCCGCTGTCGGTCTGGAAGTTCACTTCCTCCTCATTGAAGTTATCCACATCCTCAACGCCAGTGATGACCACCCGTTCCCGGTTGTCGATGTGGATTGCGTGGGCTCGAATGGGCTTGGCCACTTTCTTCTCATCCATGCTGATCAGCTCCTGTATGATGTTACTCATGGATATGTTGGTTTACGGCCATATATGATTATGGCTGCAAGCTCAATTGAAAATTTCTGATAGTTATTGCATACTTGTAAGGATGTGAGCGCGTAGGTGAAATACATGATGTCACAGAATAACACCGAGCCGAATGGCAGCACCGTGTTGCCTGGAATGACAACCAAAGGGATCGACGAGCTGGTTCATCAAGCGGAGAGCATCGCACATGACGATGCGGATTCACTTGCCGTATTGGCGGAGCGCATCCGGTCTGAGTCAATTATTGCCGGCTACTGGAAAGGCCAGCTCGAAAGCATGCTGTTGACTGCGCGATACCATGCCTTGAAAGATGAAAACCTGGATGCCATCCGGCTGGCCACCGAAGCAATGGAGTTTTTCGCCCAATCGTCTGATGCACTTGGTCAGGCAAAGGCATTGAGCCTGCTTGGGTTTTCCCATGGCCAGCTCGGGCGGCTGGACGCTTCGTTGGAACACCTGCTTTCCGGTCTGCAAATGTTGGCACGTTGCACCACAACGCCGGATACAGAGAGCATTCGCAGCAATATCCTCAACAACCTGGCATCCATCTATGGCGACATGGGGCGATATGATGAAGCGCTGGATGTGCTGCAGGAAGTGCTGGCAATGATTGAGGTAACCGGCGGCGCGCCGCTGGTGGCGGTGCTGTCTAACCTAAGCGAGGCGAACCTGAAAAAGGGGAACCTGGTAAATGCAATGGTGTTTTGCCAGCGGGCGCTAGTGGAGACCAAGAAACAGAATCTAGGGAATGCATACCTCTACCCCTGCCTGATTAATTTCGGTAAGATTTATGAATTGTCCAGCCAGCAGGATAAAGCTCTGGCCAGTTACACAGAGGCGCTTGATTGCGCCATGCGCACGAACAACCGATATTCAATGGCTGAAGCCCTGATTGCCATTGGGTCACTGCTACTGCAAACCGATGGTGTTGAATCGCTCACAGCGTTGGAGCAGGCGTTGTCGCTATCGACCGAAATCCAAGCCGGAGAGCAGCGCCGCCAGATCCACAGGCTGTTGATGGAGGCATATGAGAAAAGCGGCAATTACCGCCAGGCTTATCTTCACCAAAAAAACTATCTAGTAATTGATAAAAGCCTGGAAACCGACGCTATGGAGCGCAAACTAAACCATTATTTCGCTGACCTGAAGATCGAACAGGCCCGCAAAGATGCAGAGATTCACAGGCTGACCAATGTTGAGCTCCGTCAAAAAACCGAAGAGATCGAGCAAAAGGCCCGGGATCTGGAAGATGCCTACCGCAACATCAAGGTCATCAGTGAGATCGGTCAACGTATCACCAATACACTGGACTTTGACCTTGTGCTGAGCACAGTACACGACAGTGTGCGGGACCTTATGGATGTGGATCTGTTTGCGATCGGCTTGTATGACGATGCAATGGGAATTGTGGATTACCGCTTGGTCGTAGTGGATTCCAGACCCAGGCCATTATTTCAGGTTTCCGTGGAAGATGGCAGGAGCATCGCTTCCGGTGTGATCCGCACCGGCCGTGAGATGGTGCTGGATAATGGTGATATGCTTTTTACCGAAAACGCTTCCATGATGGGCAAGGCAGACGGATGCAAGCCCCCAAAATCTTCCCTATGCTGCCCGCTAATGCTGGCGGACAGGATCACCGGCGTGGTACTGGTGCAGAGTTGCCAACCAAATGCCTATAGTGAGCGCCATATGGAGACAATCAAGGCATTGGCATCCTTTATTGCAATTGCCTTGAACAACTCACGCCAGTCGGAGGAGTTGAAGGCAAAAGCAAGAGAACTGGAACTTGCCTCCCGCACGGACCCACTGACGGGCCTTTACAACCGCCGCCACCTAATGGAGAAAATTGAGGAGGAACGGGTGCGCTTCAAGCGGAATGGACGGCCATTCAGCGTGATCATCTGCGACATCGACTACTTCAAGAAGGTCAATGATGTGTACGGCCATGACTGCGGCGACACAGTGCTCAAATCCCTCTCCACTCTGCTGGGCCGTCACATCCGCAAGCAGGATTGCCTGGGCCGCTGGGGCGGAGAGGAGTTCCTGATGCTGCTGCCGGAAACAACTGCCGAGGGTGCCACGGTGCTGGCTGAGAAATTGCGCAAACGAATTGAGGATTTTGAGTTTACCTATGCGGGGATCAGAATCCCTTTGACAATGACATTTGGCGTGGCACAATACAACGATGAATATGGTGTGGATGCCTGCATCGTGGGGGCGGACAGCGCTTTATATAAGGGGAAGAGTAATGGTAGAAATTGCGTGGTGACTTTTTAACCTCCACATACTCATAGAACTATAACTCAAACCAAGACGTCTGGAATGTTTTGGTACATACTAGAAGAAACAGAGCAATTATCGTCATCTTCTCATAATATGAGTAGTTTATCTGACAACATGTTTGCACAGATATTTAGATTCACTTATAATACGAATTAGCCATCATATTGATCTTTGGAAGGAGCGTTGACCATGGCGAAAAGATTCCTGTGTTCCTCTTCAGAGCCAATCGTACAAACAAAAGCAGGCAAGCTGCGTGGTTACTGCCTTGACGGCACCTATACATTTCATGGCATTCAGTATGCAAATGCCAAGCGGTTTAAAATGCCCACTCCTGTGGAACCTTGGGACAGCGTGAAAGATGCTTTGGGATACGGCTGCATTGCGCCGCTGCTGGATCCATTTTCCCATGAAAATGAGCTTTTGATGCCACACCGGCTCTGGCCGGAAAGCGAGAATTGCCAGTATCTGAATATCTGGACTCGCAGCATCGACACTGCTGCGAAGAAGCCTGTTATGGTGTGGTTGCATGGCGGCGGCTTCTCCGCAGGCTCCTCCATTGAGCAGGTTGCCTATGACGGCGACAGCCTGTGCAAGTATGGTGATGTGGTCGTGGTCACGCTGAACCACCGCCTCAATATTTTGGGCTATTTGGACCTATCCTCGTTTGGCGAGCAATACGCCAACTCCGGCAACTCCGGCATGGCTGATATCGTGGAAGCTCTCCGGTGGGTGCGGGACAACATCGCAGCCTTTGGCGGCGATCCGGACAATGTGACGATCTTCGGCCAGTCCGGTGGCGGCGGCAAGGTGACCACACTCATGCAAATCCCGGCGGCAGAGGGCCTGTTCCACAAGGCCATCGTGATGAGCGGCGTGTTTGACATGTCCTTCGGCGGTGTGCGTGATGACAGGGCTGTGGTTCTGGCGATGCTCAAGGAACTGAACCTCGCCGAGGAGGATGTGGAGAAGCTGGAGACACTCCCATTCGCTGAACTGGCGGGGGCATTCCGCAGGGCGGGCAAGGCCCTGCGGAAGCAAAACATCCAAGTGATGACCGGACCCACACCCAATGATTGGTACTTGGGCGACCCGCTGAAGGTGGGCTTCTCCGAGCTGGCTAAAAAGACCCCAACCATGGCCGGCACGGTCATCGCCGAGTTTTCGTTTGGGCCGGGCGTGCCGAACAAACAGAGCTTATCTGCTGATGCCAGGCGGGAGCTGATTGTTAAGAAATACGGTGATGCCGCAGACGAGCTAATCCGCTTGTTCCGGAAGGCTTATCCAGATAAAAACGAGCTGGGCCTGTTGGACATGGATGCGTTCTTCCGGGTGCCGACGATCAAATACCTTGAGCAGAAGTCCGCCGTGGCAAGCGCGCCGGTCTATTCCTATATGTTCTCGCTGGATTTCGATTATGATGACGGAAAGCCTGCATGGCATTGCGCGGACATCCCCTTCGCATTCCACAATTGCGACATTGTGCCGGTGTGCAACATTGAGGGCGTGACCGAGCGGCTTGAGGAGCAATTCTGCGGATCTTATGTGAACTTCGCCCGCACCGGGAACCCTGACCACCCTGCCCTGCCACATTGGCCGGTGTTCACGCCTGAGAACAAGGCCACGATGGTGTTTGACCGGCAGTGCGAGGTGCGCGTGGATTATGAGCATGATTTGATGGATCTGCTGCAAAAGGTTGCACCGCCATTCCGGCCGGGCTTTTCCAGACGAGACGATGATTAAACACCTAGAAGGGGGAACGCCGTACGGCGCTCCCCCTTTGAAAATACTAGCAATTCATTAACCAAACAAATAGCTGGTCATTGAGATTGAACCCAATGTGCAATCCTCATTGAATACTTGAATATCTCTTGATTTCCCTGAAGCCCCCAGAGCTGTCAACAGCGGAGCAAAATGGTCCAGCGTGGGTACAGATTTGCGGGCGCTCTCCCCTGCCTGCAGATATTCCAACACTTTGCTGTGATCTCCGGAGCGGATGGCGTCAACGATAAACCGGTCAAATTCTTCCGCCCACCGGTAACCGCCATTCCTCTCAAAATCAACCAACCCCAGATTGTGCACCACATTACCGCTGCCTAGAATTAACACATCCAGCTCACGCAACGGTGCAAGCCTCTTTCCAATTTCGTAATGAGTCTCAGGTGAAGCATTTTGGTCCACACTGACTTGGAATATAGGAATTTCAGCGGCCGGAAACATTACATGCAATACAGACCATGTGCCATGGTCGAAGCCCCAGCCGCGGTCCATCTGTGAGATGCCGCCCAGCAACCGGTTGGCCTGTTTCGCCAACTCCGGTGCGCCGGGGGCCGGATAAACAACTTCATATAGCTCCGGGGGAAAGCCATATATGTCATAGATCATTTGCGGATATGCATTGTCCATGACGCGCGTGCCGATGGTGAACCAATGGGCAGAAACGGACAGGATGGCCGCTGGCCGCGGTATCCGCAAGGCGATGTCCTTCCATTCCCTGGTGTACTTGTTGTCCTCAATTGCATTTATTGGGGAGCCATGGCCGATGAACAGAACGGGCATTTTGGTCATGATGCAATGCCTCCCATCACGCAATCAGTGTGGCTTTGAGTTAAACTCTCTTATAAATGAAAATCGCCTGCTGACTCCGGTTGGTACAGCACCTTCTGAATCTCGATTTCCATCGTGCCGGAGGGTACGCTCCACTCGATGCGGTCACCCTCGCAGTAGCCCAGCAGCGCCGTGCCAATGGGTGAAAAGATGGAAATCTTGCCGTTGCCCCAATCAGCGTCGTTGGGATATACCAACGAAACCTCTTTTTCCTTGCCGTTCAGTCGCACCAGCGCCTTGGTGTTCATGCTGACGACTTCCTTCGGCAGCTCCTGCGGAGCCACGATTGTTGCCTTACGCAATTCACCATCCAGTTTGCGGATAGACTCAGTTGCGGGGTCTCTGGCCTCCTGCCGGTGGTCCTCCATGAGACGCACGAGCCTGTCACGATCCACATTGGTAATGGTGATGCTGTTTTTCATTTCCACTTCTCCTTCCGGTGGTGAGAATCCCAAATTATGTGAAACCATATAAAAGAAAAAAGGCTTCTCTTTCTCACCTACACTCTGTCGGAAGAAATAAAAGCCTTTCATAGCCTACGACCTATGACGGTTCTTTTGACTAACTCATTATACCTGATCAATGATAAAAGTCAAATCATACGAACCATACAGCATGCTAAACGCCTTTCACGATTGCATGAGCTTCACTGACGATTTACACTCCCCTTTTTGCCCTCACCATTTGCGCGGCATTGGTGAACTGCCCCTGAGGTGCATAACCTTTGAGCGGCAGGATCTTCTCATGGATGGCCTCGATGATCCACCAGGGCTGCGGGAAGAAGCCACTGTCCAGCTCGGTGGCCGGCGTTACCCAGTTGCGGGCACCGATGACCACCGGCGGGGCGTCCAGGTCGTCGAATGCCAGCTCGGTGATGTTGCGGGCCATGTCCGCCGCGAAGCTGCCGCGCTCGCAGGCCTCGGTCACGATGACAACCTTACCGGTCTTTTTCACCGATTCCAGTACAAGAGTGTAGTCGAAGGGGACCATCGAGCGGGCGTCAATGACTTCGGCGGATAAGCCATACTTGTCCTGCAACTCATCGGCGGCGGTGATTGCCGTGTAGAGCGCCGCACCGATGGTGATGATCGTCACGTCTTTGCCCACTCGCTTCACGTCCGGTTGGCCAATCGGGATCTCATAATACCCCTCCGGCACGCCTTCCTTGTGGAACAGCTCTCCGATATCATAGAGCCGCTGGCTTTCGAAGAACAGCACCGGGTCGGTGCCGCTGAGGGCTGCGTTCATCAAGCCCTTTGCGTCATATGGCGTCACCGGGTAGACGACCTTCAGGCCGGGGATGTGGGCGGCGATCGCCGTCCAGTCCTGGCTGTGCTGGGCGCCGTATTTCATGCCGACGGAGAGCCGCAGCACCACGGGCATTTCCAGTTCCTGCGCTGACATGGCCTGCCACTTGGCTAGCTGGTTGAAGATCTCGTCCCCTGCCCTACCCATGAAGTCACAATACATCAGCTCCACCACGGCACGGCCGCCGCACATTGCGTAGCCTACGGCAGAGGCCACGATGGCCGCCTCGCTAATGGGCGAGTTGAACAGGCGGTGATACGGCATGGCCTCGGTGAGGCCCCGATAGACGGCAAACGCTCCGCCCCAGTCGCGGTTGTCTTCCCCATAAGCCACTAGCGTGGGATCGGTGTAGATTTTGTCGATCAGCGCCTCGAAGATGCCATCGCGCAGTTGATAGATTTTGTTCTTGGAGATTGGCTTGCCATTGGTGTCCAGGCCGAAGCGCTCCTTCTTCTTCAGGCCTTCCACTCGGGGGTTTTGCTCTTTGGGTAGCAGTGACGCGCAGGGGCCATCGGCCATGGCAGCCTTCTTCTTGTTGGAGAACATCAGGTCTGCGATGGCGTCTGGGTGGGCGGATAGCGACATATAGGGCGAAACCTCATTGTCTGCGGCCAGCTTCATGCTCTGGAAGATCAATGCGCGGGTCTTTTCCCATAGGGCGGTGACCTTGTCTTCGCTGGTCACACCGGCCTTCACGAGTTCCGCCGGGAAGGCCGTGAGCGGATCCTGCTCCTGCCAGGCCTTGATCTCGTCCTCGGTGCGGTAGGTGGATGCGTCGGATGGCGAATGGCCGCTGTAACGGTAGGTCACCACATCCAGCAGCACCGGCCCCCTGCCTTCCACAAGGATCTTCTTCTTTCGCGCCACAGCGTCGATAACAGCCAGCGGGTTGAAGCCGTCCACCCGCTCGGTGTGCAGCTGCGTGGGGCTAATGCCTGCGCCGATACGCGCGACCATTTGGTAGGCCATCGTCTCGCCCACGGTCTGGCCGCCCATGCCATAGTGGTTGTTGAAGATGTTGAACAGGATCGGCAAACCACCGTTATAACCTTCCTCCCAAAGCTCGGTGAGCTGATCCATCGCGGCGAAGTTAAAGGCCTCCCATACCGGACCGCAGCCCAACGAGCCGTCGCCGATGTTGGCCACGACGATGCCGCCCTTGGCATTCACGCGCTTATACAGCGCAGCGCCCGCTGCAATGCCGGCAGAGCCGCCCACAATGGCATTGTTGGGGAAGATGCCGAAAGGGATAAAGAACGTGTGCATCGAGCCGCCCAGGCCCTTATTGAAACCCGCTTCCTTGGCGAAGATCTCGGAGATCGCGCCATAGACGAGGAAGGCTTCTGCCAGCTCTTTCACGCTGTTGGTCTGGAAATGCTTTTCCACCACGGCCAGGATGCGACCGCCATTGGCTGCCTTCATGATACGCAACAGTTCATCGTCGGAAAGCTTGCTGATCGCCGACAGGCCTTTGGCCAGGATCTCGCCGTGGCTACGGTGGGAGCCGAAGATGTAGTCGTCGATCGTGAGGTGATAAGCCTGGCCAACCGCCGATGCTTCCTGCCCCATCGAAAGATGGGCCGGGCCGCCATATCCGCACTTCAAGCCGTTGTATTCGCCGGTACGCTTAATGGAGTTAAGCATCGATTCGAACTCGCGGATCACCGTCATGTCGTGGAAGATGCGTACCAATTGGTCGTCAGAGAAATTAGCCCGTTCATCTTTCACGGTTCGGTTATATTGGTTCACGGGGATCCTGTCAAACTCGATCCAGCCGGCTGCCCGGGCCTTTTGGGGATCAACAGTCAATATCTTGGTCATCTTGCTCTCTCCTTCAGCTGTGCTCGTTAAAACTCGAAGACGGCTTCGCGTAGAACCTCAGAAACGGTGGGATGCGGGAACACAACCTTGCGGATGTCATCAACGCGCATGTTGCGCTCGATCATCATCGCCGCACCATAAATCATTTCAGAGGCATAATTGCCGCACATGTGCACACCCACCACCCTTCGGGTGTCCTTTTCCATGACCATGATACATACATCATTTCCTGACGGATTCTCGGCGATATAACGGCCAGAGTATCGTAGTGGCAGCTCAACGACGTCCACGACAATGCCTTTTTGCTTCGCCGCTTCAGCGGTCAGGCCCACGCCGGCCACCTCGGGGTGCGTATAGATAACCGCCGGGATCGCGTCGTAATTCACGCGATCCTCGCGGCCTAACATCACATTGACGCAAAGCTCCGCCTCGCGATAGGCCGTGTGCGCCAGCATCGACTTGCCGTTCACGTCGCCGGCGGCAAACACGCCGCCCACATTGGTGCGGCCCTTTTCGTCCACAACGATCGCGCCGCGTTCCAGAGCCACGCCGATGGTCTCCAGCCCCAGCCCCTCGGTGAACGGTTTGCGGCCGATGGAGACCAGAACCTTGTCGGCTTCGACGGACTGCTCAGCGCCGTCCTTCTCAAAGACGACCTTCCCCGCCTCGAACCGCGTAACCTTGCAGCCCAGGTTGAACTTCACGCCGATCTTCTCCAGCGCCTTCTGCAGCAAGCCGGAGAGCCTCTCGTCGATGGGCCCGCCAATCTTCGGCAGCATTTCGACAACCTCGACCTCGGAGCCGGCTTCGTGATAATAGCTGGCCATCTCCAGCCCGATCACGCCGCCGCCGATCACCACGAGCTTTTTCGGCAGCTCGACCTGGTCAAGCATCTCGGTGGAGGTGACGGCAAAGCCGGTGGCCAGCGATTCTTTCAAGCCCATGATAGGCGGCAGCACCGGCACCGAACCGGAGCAGATCAGCAGGCGCTTGGCGGTGTAGCCCTGCTCCCCAGCCACGACCGATAAACCTTCAGCAGCCCGGCCCGTTATTCTGGCAGCGGCGGCCACCACGGTGACACCAGCCTTCTTCATCTTCATGTCCACGCCGCCCACCAGCGTCTTGACGACGCGGCCCTTGTGGGCCATCGCTGCTTTGTGATCCAGCGTGATTCCCGGCGCGTTTACGCCGAAGCGCGCGCCTTCCTTGGCGGCGGTATAGATCTTGGCGGAATTGAGCAGCGCCTTGGTGGGGATGCAACCTTCATTCAGGCAGGTGCCGCCCAAAGACTTCTTCTCAAACAACACCGTTTTCAGGCCGCCCTTTTGGGCCAGCTCTGCGGCCCGATATCCCGCCGGGCCTCCGCCGATGATAGCAAGATCAAAACTTTCCATTTATGCCTCCTGGTGTTCAGCTAAAAAAGATTCAAAGTTCGCAAGCCCCTTGCAGACGTCCTGTAGGAAGCGGGACGCCGGCGCGCCGTCCACCGCTCGGTGGTCATAGGTCAACGACAAACCCAACGCCGGATAGAGCTCGATGCCGAAGCCGTTGGCTATCCTGCGGGGCCGGTCCAGGATCGCGCACACGCCCAGAATGCCCGTCTGCGGCGGGTTGATGACCGGTGTGAACAGTTCCACGCCCAGAATGCCCAGGTTGGAGATCGTGAACGTGCCGCCGGAGAGCATATCGGGGCTGATAGCGCCGTTGCGGCACTGTTCGGCCAGTTCCTTGCTCTTTCGGGAGAGCTCCTCCAGCGACATGCGGTCGGCTTGGAACAGCGTGGGCACCATGAGGCCCCGGTCAGTATCCACCGCCATGCCCAGGTTCACATCGTTGAAATGGCGCATCTTGTCAACCAGGAAATGGGCGTTCATATCAGGATGCTGCTTCAATACTCTGGAGACCACAAAGAGGATCATATCGTTCAAGGTGATGCTGGCGCCGCCGGACGCGGCAATGGACTTCATCTTGGCGCGGTAGACTTGGATCGACGTGGCGTCGGCCGAGCTGTGGTGCGTCAATTGCGCCATCTCCGCAAGTGAACGGTGCATGCTCTCGGCGATGCGCTTGCGGATATTTGTTAATGGAACATCCCTAAAATTACCCGTCGACGCTGCCGACCGCTTGACGCCGTCGGCCAGCGCCCAGATGTCGCGCTCGATCACGCGCCCGTCAGGGCCGGTGGGCAGCGCCTCAGCGGCATCGAGTCCCATGCTCTCAGCCAGATGCCTTGCACGGGGCGACGCCTTGAACTCGCCGGTCATCGTTGTGGCAGCAGCCGGTGCGGCGGAGGGTACGGAGACGACGGCGGCAGGCTGGAAGGCTGCCGCCGGGACTTCGGCCATTTTTTCCGGCTGGGGAACGGCCGCGAGGAGTTCAGAGATGTCCTCTCCCGGCTGGCCGATCACACAGACGCCTTCCAGCACGGGGATATCGTCGCCTTCCTCACGCAATAGTTTGAGCAGCGTTCCATCTGCTGGTGAAGCTTCCTCGAAAGCGCTCTTGTCGGTCTCATATGCAAAGATTGGCTCCCCCGCTTTCACGGTTTCACCCTCTTTTTTCAGCCATTTGGTCAGGATGCAGCTTTCCACGGTGTTGCCCTGTTTGGGCATGACGATCAATGTGGCCACTCACATCGCCTCCGAAATACAACTTGTGAATTAGTAACATTTCAATAAAATAATTCACAGTTCATATCGTAACAACTGGGATAATGGATGTCAATATGGATTGTGGGAGATGAGTGGGATTTTATCGAATTTATCCATTGAATCTTGCCCGTGTCTTTACCCGTAAATAGTCTCTCCCCAGCCCCTCCCCCTTTGAGTGAGAGGCAAAGCCAGATATTGAGAGCAAACTAAGGATTATCAGGGGACCGGGGCAGACTCCCCGAACAATCTAGGGTGGGCGGGCGGGAGAATGGAATGCCGGATAATAGACGGGTTGAATGGTTATCTAATGATGCTATGCATTCCTTATCTTTGTTGCGGGTCGGTACAGAGCCCGGCCAGTACATTGTTCGCCAGAAAACATGCTAAATCGCATCTCATGAGTATACACGGGCGGCTCGTGAACCAGGATGCATGGCGAGCAGCATTCGCAGAATGTGACCGGCCGCCCCTCCATCGACTCAACTAGACGATACCTTAATCCTCATCCCCGGCCTTAAAGTTATACACCGGCTTAATGATTTTCTCCACCATCACCGTCTCGCCAATGCAGGACAGGATTTCTTCCATCGGTTTATAAGCCGCCGGGGCCTCATCGATCGTGTCTTTACCCACAGAAGTGGTGAAGATCCCATGCATGGAGCTCTTAAAATCCTTAAGGCTCAGCGTCTCGCGGGCGGTCTTGCGGCTCATCAGCCGCCCGGCACCGTGGGGTGCGGAGCAATTCCACGCTGGATTGCCCTTGCCCACCGCCAAGATGCTACCGTCGCGCATGTTCATCGGGATGATCACGCGCTCACCGGCCTGCGCAGAGATTGCACCCTTTCGCAGGATGTTGTTCTTCAGGTCGATGTAGTTGTGTATCGTGGTGAATTGTTCCTTGGCGGAAAGCTTCATCTTTCTTATTATCACATCAGCCATGGCACGGCGGTTCCAGTCGGCATAGGTTTGGGCAATGCCCATGTCGTGCAGGTAATCCTGAAATGGCTCGCCATACAGATAGGCCAGGCTGCCGTTTCCCATATCAGCCTTCAGAGACGCGATGGCCTTTTGCAGCTCACCTTCCCTGCCCTCTGCCTTATGGCGGTTTACCAACTCGACCACGGCGTGATTCTTCATCCAGGTCTCGGCATACCGCTGGTAATACTCGGCAATCTGCACACCCATATGGCGGCTGCCGGAGTGAATCACGAGGTAAAGGTTGTCGTCCTCATCGTGGTTGATTTCGATGAAGTGGTTACCTCCGCCCAGTGTGCCCAGGCTCAGGCGGGCGCGGTTGAGGTTTACTTTGGCGGCGCAGCGCAACGCGCCAACGTCGGTGTGGGAAATGAAGGGATGTACCTCCCCACGGATGCTGCTGCCGCTGGGCACGAACTCGCGGATCACCTTATCGAGCTTGGTGCACTCAATATGCGCCTTGCCCAACGCTGTCACCAGCATACCGCAGCCGATGTCCACACCCACCATGTTGGGCACAACACGGTCTGTGATTGTCATTGTGGTGCCGATCGTGCAGCCCTTGCCGGCATGCACATCTGGCATGATGCGGATGCTGCTGCCAGCCGTGAAGCTTTGGTCGCACAATTCGCGGATCTGCCGCTCAGCTTCCGGCTCCAGCGTTTGTGTATAAACAATGGCTTCATTTTGTTTGCCTTGAATCTTGATCATAATTGTTCCTTCAAACACTCCAGATATGTTTTAACCGTGGCTCGTGCCAGGCATTGTGCCGAATCGATGATTGGTAAGGCCGTGTTGCAGCGCAGTACCACCGATGTAAGGTCAGTGCAGGCGATTAAGGCCGCATCAGCGCCGCCTTTTGCCGCCATCTCCAGAAGACAGGCCATTTCCGCCTCGTCTACTTTGGTGTCTCCTGCCTGCTTGATCGAGCCCAGAAGTCTGTCAATACTCGACTGCCACTCCTCACACCACAGTGCCGATTTTCCAGCTAGTTTCAGGCCCTTTTGATAGATCCCCGACTGCACAGTTGCACCGGTGGCCAGCAAGGCTGGCCTTTTGCATACTGCAGGAATGGATCGGATCGTTTCTTCAACGATATTCAGCAATGGGATGTTGATGGACTGCCGGAGCTTCTCATAATAAAGATGGGCAGTATTACACGGCATGGCAATGAAATCCACGCCGGTCGCAGCCAAATCCACAAGGCCCGCGAGGATGGCATCCTCCATCTCCCTGTGGTTGAGTGGCTGCCCCGGATAAAACGGTGTTGGCAATGAAACAACCACCATCTTGGGATAGTCTATATCGAAACTAGCGCCATATTGGCCTTGGCATTCATCCAGCACCATTTCAAGGAACGGCGTTGTGGAACGGGGCCCCATGCCCGCCAGGATGCCGATCACCGGCTTTCGCATTATACTCACCCACTTATTCGTCTTTTTTCCGGCCAGCCATCACCAGGAAGTCCAGCGTGACTGACTGCGGCAAAGCAGCCAACGCCTCCGCCCGTTTTAGCTCTGAAGCGGCCCAGGACAGCGGGGTCATCGCCACGATGTGGGGCCACAGGCCCTCCTGCATCGGGAACGATTGGCGCAGATGCTGGGTTTCCAATACATCAAATCGCTGCTCAAACAGCTTGACAACCTGTTCGTTGGAATATTGTTCACGTTCCTCCCCGACATATAGCGCCTGCCGTAGCTCTTTGAGGTATTCACTGCCAGGAACAGCCTTCACGACCACGCCATTGTCGTGAAGCACACGGCGAAACTCATCATAATTGATCGGCGACAGGATGTTGAGAATCACATCGGTGGATCGCTCCGTCAGCGGCAAACGGGCCAGGTCCGCCACCAACCACAATGCACCGGTGTGTTCCCGGGCGGCGATGCGGACCGCATCCTTTGAGATATCCACACCGATGGCTGAGGCGTTGATGCCCTGCGCGGCCAACCGGTCACGAACCGCCATGAGGTGGGATCCCTCCCCACAGCCGGCGTCCAGCAAACGGAGCGCCACACCCGGCTGATGAGAAGCAACCGTAGCATTCACAGAATCCAGCAATCCGTCAAAGAAGCCCGCCTTGCACACCAACCGCCGGGATTCCAACATCATTGCACCATAATCCTCCGGTGGCTTGCTTCGAAGCAGATTGAGTGCGCCGGATGCAGACAGATCAAAGCTGTGCGATCTGTCACAAGCAATGGCATTGCCATTGCCCGGTGTCAGTGGGCAGGCGCAAACCGGGCAGGTGAGCCAACCAGGATTATCGCGTATCAGGTTCATCGCCAGTTTGATCTTTTTCATTGCAATATCGGATGCCCGCTCCTTGATACTTACTACCTACAAAAGAGGGGCGGGTATGGAAACCCCGCCCCTGCCAAAACAGGATCCGTTACCTGAAGAATCCCTTTTTGACCTCCAGCGCCTTCTCCGGGCAGAGCTCATGGCAACAGAAGCACTTGATGCACTTCCCGTAGTCTATAGCAGGCTTTTTATCCCGCATCACTATGGCGTGGGGCGGGCAGGCGGCGGCACACTCCGCGCAACCGACGCACTTTTCCGAGATAAGCTTGGGTCTGGCCTGCGTAGCTTCACGCAATGGGCCCGGTAGCATGCGCGCGAACCGCAGCGTGGCTTGCGCTGTCATAGTGGGCTTTCGGAACGGGCGCTTCAAGCGAAGCTCTTCCACCGGATCGCCTACCACTTTGACATCCTCAAGGTGCTCTGGAAGCAAGCCGCGTTTTCTGGCCAATTCCAGCAGCATCACATCGGATTGCTGCCAGCCGATCAAATCCACCGCCACAGCATCCAGCGCATAGGGCGAGGCGGATGCCAGCAAAGCCCCAAGCTTGCGGGGGTAACCTGCGGCTGGGCCGGGTCCTTCGATGCCCACAACGGCATCCATGATGTTCAGGCCCGGTTTCACAGTCTCAGCAATGTCGATGAGAAAATGATTGAAGGCTGGCGGCATTGGATAGATCGCATGATACTTGCGCTTGTCACGGCCATAGATCGTGCCATAGAGGTTTTTTACCGCGCCGGTGAAGGAGCACAACTGATGAGTCTTTGCTTTGCTGATGTTGATCAACAGATCGGCGGAAACCATCTCCTCCACGAGATCGAAGCTCTTGGCTGATACCCCGCCGGGCACCTCACGCACAGCCCGTGTTTTATTAACAATAAGCTTTGCTCCTACCCTACTGGCCACTTCGGCATATCCGCAAACCTGATAAACATCCTCGACACGTTCCTCTGCGCCGCCCCCGCCGGGGCAGTCGCCGATCATCACTTCCGTCGCTCCTGCCTCAAAAGCCAGCTTCGCTGTGGCTGCCACCACTTCCGGGTGCGTGGTGACATATTCCTCCGGCCGGTTCTTACCCAACGCGTTGGGCTTGATATAGACACGCATGCCAGGCTTGACAAAGCGGCCCATGCCGCCAAGGCATTCCATAACCCGGCGGATGGACCGCTCCACTTGCGCAGGATCATAGTCGCCGCATCGTGCGACAGACACTACCGGATTGTTCATGATACCCTCGTGTGACGTTTGACGAAGCGCTCAATACGCTCTAGTGCAACCTTGATCTTGTCAATGGAATAGGCGTAGCTGATGCGCACAAAGCCCTCGCCGGAAGGCCCGAATGCGGTGCCTGGCACCACGGCCACCTTCTCCTCATGCAACAACGTGGTGCAGAATTCCTCACTGGTCATGCCGGTAACTGCCACTGAAGGGAATACATAAAACGCACCCTTTGGCTCAAAGCATGTCAACCCCATTTGGTTTAAGGATTGCACCACAAACCGCCGGCGGCGGTTGTATTCCCGCTGCATCACGGCCACTTCAGAAAAACCATCGCTTAAACCCTGCCGAATGCCCTCCAGTGCTGCTTCCTGCGCTACGATCGGCGCACACAGCATCGTGTATTGATGGATCTTCACCATGCCGGCCAACGCATCTTTCGGGCCGCAGATATACCCCAGCCGCCAGCCGGTCATTGCGAACGCCTTGGAAAAACCGTTGAGTACGACAGTTTTATCAACCATTCCATCGATCTCAGCAATGGAAACATGACGGGTGCCAGTATAGGTGAGTTCAGAATAGATTTCATCAGAAATCACCGCGATGTCGAGATTGCGAAGCACCGAAGCCAATTCCTCCAGGTGCTGCCGCTCCATCACGCCGCCGGTTGGGTTATTGGGATAAGGTAGGATGATCGCCCTGGTTTTCGGTGTAACGGCATCCAGGATGGCCTGCGGCTCCACGCGGAAATCGATGTGCGCACCGGTCTTGATCCCCCTTGGCACACCGCCGGCTAGAGTCACACAGGGGTAGTAGGACACATAGGAGGGCTCGGGGATCAGCACTTCATCGCCGGGCGTCAAGATCGTGCGCATGGCCAGGTCGATGCCTTCACTGGCCCCCACAGTCACTAGGATCTGGTTTTTGGGATCATAACTCAGATTGTAACGCTGACGCATATACTCGGCGATGGCTTGCCGGAGCTCCAGCGTGCCCCAGTTGGAAGTGTAGTGCGTGGCCCCATGCTCCAGCGCATAAATTGCCGCCTCGCGGATGTTCCATGGCGTGTCAAAATCCGGCTCGCCCACACCCAGCGAAATAGCGCCTTCAATTTCCGTCACAATGTCAAAAAACTTCCGGATGCCGGATGGTGGCAGATCGCGCACTACATCATTGACCCATCGGAGTTCGCTCATGGCGACACCACCAGTCTGCTGTCATCGATGGCCTCGTCATCCACAATCACGCTGTTGTCTTTGTATTTCTTTAAAACAAAATGCGTGGCGGTGGACAACACGCCGTCAATCGTAGAGAGTTTCTCGGCCACAAAGAACGCTACATCCCGCATGGAGCGGCCATCAATCAACACCATCAAGTCATAAGCGCCAGACATCAAGTAGCAGGATTTCACTTCCTGAAATCCATAGATCCGCCGGGCAATATCGTCAAAGCCCTTGCCACGCTGGGGGGTCACCTTCACTTCGATCAATGCTTCCACCGATTCATCGCCGACCTTCTGCCAATCGATCACAGTATTGTACTGAATGATGACCCTGTCGCGCTCCAGCTCCGCGATGGCTGCCCGCACCTGCTCCTCGGAGGCACCCACCATTACGGCCATATCGGCCACACTAGCTCGGGCATCTTTCCCCAATATTTCGAGCAGTTCCTTCTTCAGTTCCATCGCGTATCAGCTCCTTTATGAATATTTGGCTAATTATAACAGCGAGACGTTGGGGAGTCAAACGAAAAGGAAATTGGTCACGTCATGCTGTCTTTCCCTAAATACCGACAATCTCTTTGCTTGAAGACCCCTGCCCGATCTTCTACAATGGAGTCAGCAAACACAAATTACTGAGGCGCAGAAATGAACATCATGGTAAGAGGTATGATCCAGTCGGATATCGAGGATCTATCCAGGGCGTTCGCTGCACAGGGATGGCTTTTGCCAGCCTCCGTATTTGAGAATTGTTACCGGCGGATGCTTCAGAAGTATTGCGACATGCTTGTGGCGGAAGTAAAGGGCCAACTAGCCGGATATCTGCGCCTGGAGTGGGTGGATGCCGGTGATGCCCAGGACCATCTGTTAATGCCGGAGATTCAGGAATTTGTCGTGTTGAATCGATATGCCGGCACAGGCGTGGCAGAATCTCTGCACGCGGAAGCCGAGCGCCGTGTGTGTTACAGAACCGGAGAAGCGCCAGAAAATGCGCTGATGGCCGTGTATGGATCCCCCCCACCCCGTCCACTGCGCATGCGAAGCTTTGTGCTGGACGGGCTGTTTGTTTCCGGCGAAGGGCGCTTCATCCGCGCAAGGACTGCCGGTGACGCGCGGCGCGGTTTTGTGATCAGCATGCGAAAATAAGCAGTATTAACTGACCGTCTTCTTCAGAATGGGCAGCTTCATCATGACCCAGCCGATGATCATGCTTACAGCCAACACACTTAAGATTTTCAACACAATAAATAGACAAAACAAGCCGCCTTGCGGCTTCAAATAATCATAGACATATCCAGCATAAACAAGAAGCATTGGATGAACTAAATAAATCGCAAGCCCTGTCTTGTCAATCAACCCGATCACACGAGGAGGTTTACGGTCAGATCGTATCAGCCTTATCATCAGATTGAACAATAAAACTGTGAATAGTATGACGTTAAAACTAAGGTAATGAAAAAAGTATTTGCCGGGCTCTTTGTTGCTGCCTGTGATATAGGATCCAATGATTGTGATTGCAGCAAGGACAATCAATGAGATCACAATGATTATGTTGCCGGATTCTTTCTTTTTATCTGCTTGCTCAATGATGAAACGGCCACATACAAAGTAGCCAACGTAGGGTAAAAAGCGATAAAGAAGAAATGCAGGGTTCCCCGAGTCCACCGGCAAAAACGCACTTTCAAAGGGAGACACTGCAGACAGCAAAAAGCAGAACAGTACAAACAGCAGCTTCTGCTTATCATTGATTGCTCCCCAAAGCCTCTGCAAGAATGGCACTGCCAAATATAAACCAATCAGCATATACAAATACCAAAGATGATAATAGGGTTTACCATTATACAGCGCCTTGGCAAGGTTTTTAAAATATGCAAGATTCGTGATCGATACGTTATTAATGAGAACAGCGAATAAAATATAAACAATGGTCCAGAAAACCAATGGGATGGCGATTCGCTTAAGCCGCTTTTGATAAAAGCATTGAAAGTCTTCTTGCCGCCCTAAAAAAATTGCGCCGCTCGCCATCACAAAAAGCGGTACTGCACAGCGGGATAGCCCATTGACAATATTATCAAACCACCATTCCAGCGATCCGTACGCTTGGCGATACATCAGCTCGCTTGCGGAATGCAAACAGACCACAAGAATTGCGCCAATGCTTCGAATCCATTGAAGCCGGACATCTCTCTCCTGTGATATGGTTTGTGTTATAGAGCCCATGTTCCCATCCCCCTAATCATGATCCACCGGCAAGCGCGTGCATCACAAACATCCACAACGGCACGGTAACCATTGAGAACAGCGTGCTCACCAATACAGTGTGCGACGCGTATTGTGGCTTGATTGAATACATAGAAGCAAAGATCGCCACATTGGCAGCCACAGGCATGGCACCCAGCAGCACACAAGTGACGAATGCGGGAGAATCCACTGCTGGCATTCCAGGCAGGCCGAAATGCCAGGCGAGCCACATCGCTCCAAGGACAAGCGCAGGCAACAGAACCAGCCTCACAGCGGCGGCAGCAAACACCGTCCACTCCCGCAGGGCGTGACGGATGTCTCCCTCTGCCATCAATGCACCCACAATCATCATCGCCAACGGTGTGGTGAGCGATCCAAGACCTGTCGTAAGTTTTGTGGCGGCCCATTGCGGCAACTTCCAGCCAAAGGCGAACATCAGGATACCGATGATCACTGCAATGAGCCCCGGCTGCAGGAAAATCTCCTTCCAGGTGCCTGTTTTACCCGCGCAGATATAAACGCCGACAGTCCACACGAACACAGTGAACACAAGCACATAAACAGACACATAGATCACGCCGGTCTCCCCAAACAGGCTCTGCATCACAGGGATGCCCATAAAGCCGCAGTTGCTGAACACTGTGGCCTGCCACAGAACGCGGCGCTTGCCGTCATCACCTCGCTGCCACATCACCATGCCAAGCAGATAGGAAGCACCCATGGTGAGTGCTGCGATGAGCGCGACGATTGCCATATTGCGGGCAAGGTCGGCGCTGTAGTCCATCTGAAAGGAGTTGATGACCAGAAAAGGCTGGGTGACATACAGCACAAGCCTGGTCAGCACCGAACGGCCATCCGATGTAATAATCTTAGCTTTTGATGCAATGAAGCCCACCAGCATCATTCCCACCAGAATGACGACTTGCTCAGCTACTTGATTCATCAGTACTCCCTGAGATTTCCCTCAAGCTTCATGCCCGGGAAACCCAATTGCCTCAATGCTTCATATGTCACAATGGCCACGGCGTTGGAAAGGTTCAAAGACCGTGCGTCGGGAATCATCGGAATGCGGATCGCCTGCCCATATCGTTCATGCAAAAGATTCTCCGGCAAACCTTTAGTTTCCTTCCCAAAGAGAAGATAGTCGCCATCCTGATATTGTGCGTCCGAATAGCCAATACCGGCTTTGGTACTGGCAAAGAAATGGCGGCCCGGATTTTTATCAAAGAACTCAGATAAGTTTGGGTAGGTTCGGATATCCAGCAGGTGCCAGTAATCCAATCCGGCCCGCTTTAGCTGGCGGTCATCGATCTTGAAGCCAAGTGGCTCAACCAGGTGGAGTACAGCTCCGGTGGCCGCGCAGGTGCGGGCGATGTTGCCTGTGTTCTGGGGGATCTCCGGTTCTACGAGCACAATATTAAGAGGCATAATATATCCTTTGTGATATCAGTAGTCAGTAACCGATTGGGAATCATGAGCAAGGTGAACATCCAACACTAACCAACAGGCTCCCCGTCTTCCTGTGGGGGTTGCTCGCTGTTTGTGAGCTTGACAGCCACACCGAAGTCTCCGAATGATTTGATCTCAAAATCAGAGGCGTCAAAACAATCGCTTTCCAGCAGGTTATAAACATACACGGTGCCGGTTGGTTGGTCGAAGGAGAAATTATCGAAATCCACATACTGATAACGCTGCCGGTAAGGCAGCAGCTTTTTACCGTTTACCCCATACGCATCTGCATTCCCTTGAAAGTAGGCTGCATCCACTGAAGCGCCAAACAGCGTGTAGATTTCACTGCAGGTGTAGGCTGTCTCATCGCGGGACCAGCAGGTGATATAGACCACATTGGAATCAAGCTTATCTGCATAACGAACAGCCTCTGGCATGCCGGTGCAAAAGTCGCGCGCCATAACTTTGGCGTGATCGCCAAAATAGGCTGTTGTGAAGCCGGTAAAGGAGATAAGATATACTACAGCCGTAGCGATTGCCACACGCTTGACCGGCACCGCGTCGCACAGCAGATGGCGCAGTCCTAATGCCGTCAGGATGCACATGGGGTAAAAGATGATGTTGATGCGGTTGGTGTTCACGCCGTTGATCATGATGCCAGTGACCGCAGCGATGATGAGCCAGCTGATCATGATCCACCGCGCGGCGCTGTCCGGTGTTGATTTCGGGTCACTGTTACGGCCTTGCAGTTTTCCGGCAAACAAAGCCCACAGCCCAAGCAACGCAAAGGGCAGCGTGAACTGATAAGTCTGACCGTACCCTTTTATGTAATTCCAGCTGAAGTCGCCTTTTTGCAGGATCGCCATCTCTGTCGCTGAGCTGATGTTGTCGAACAGCTGGTTAAGAACATCTTTGGAATAAATGATCAGATCGTTGGTTCGGATCGAATCAGGGAAGTATTGCATCGTGATCAGACCGGTCGCCCATGTCTTTAGCTTGAAGGTGTTGATGATCACGACGGAAAAGATCGGCCAGGCAACCGCCAGATAGATGGCCGCGCAGATCACAGCTTGCACAGGTCTGATTCGCTTTTTGACCAGCAGCCAAACGCAGAGCAGGATCAGCAGGATAGGTATCGTGAAAAAAGCGATGCCGTAGGTATACATCGTAAATCCAAAGAACAACATCGATAAATACAGGAAGAACGGCTTCTCAAGGCCCCGGTGCAGAAAATAAAGAGAGAACAGCAAGAAGTGCGGCAACAGGTTGCAGTCTAGTGCCCAGCGGCTCTGCATGATGTGCCAGGGGTTCATTGCGGTGACAGCCAGCGCCAGCAATGCTGCCGCGCGCCCGAATCCCCTCTCAATGAACCGGAAGAGCACCCACAACCCCGCCAGGCTTGCCAAGAGCATGGGCAATCTCGCGGTGACGGCATTCAGGCCAAAGAGCTTGATGAACGGCACCATCAGGTAGGACAGCAATACGCTCATCTGCCCATAACCCCAGGCCTCAAAATAGACGGG
This sequence comes from Bacillota bacterium, assembly GCA_023421955.1. Taxonomy (GTDB): domain Bacteria; phylum Bacillota; class Clostridia; order Christensenellales; family UMGS416; genus JAEYRA01. The sequence goes on along the minus strand of JAEZSE010000005.1, from coordinate 220,458 downwards.
TAACTTCGTGCCAAAGCGGTCAGTGCCATGACTGGCCAGTGCAAGTCCGTCCACCGCTGCCATCGCACCATCCTGATTCATGCCAGAAGGTATGGCACCGAATTCCCAGACACGCACCAAAACCGCCACGGCAAACAGAGTGATCGCACAAACGGCAAACACCTTGTTGTTGGTCAAGGCCTTTGGAAGATCCCAATCGGGCTTGTTGGCCCTGGCGATCATCGCATAAACGCAAATAGCTGTAGCAAAGCACAAAAAAAGAATGTTAAGCTCCAAGCTGGCTCCGCCCTTCCCCACTGAGCGCGTTTTCATCATCAACCTTGACAATGTTCTCCAACGGCTTCACAGCTTCTGCCGCACGGAATCCGGTCTTGTCACTCACAATAAACTTGGGCCGGCACTTTACTTCTTCATAAATCTTTGCAAGATAGATGCCGATTACGCCCAAGCTGAACATGATCACAGAACCAATAACCAGAAGCAATATGATGACTGTGGTAAACCCCTCCACCGCATGGCCCGAGAGTTTCATATAAAGAGTCTGGATAGCCATAACTAATGCAAAGACCAAAAACGCGACGCCGCAAACAGTGACAAGCTGCATGGGCATCGCCGAATAGGAGGTAATCGCCGTAATGGCAAGCTTGACCAATCCCCGGAAGGACCAGCGCGTGCGACCCCCTTCCCGCTCCGGTACCTCGAAACGAACCTCTCCGGTTTGAAACCCGAGCCAGCCAGGCATGGCCCTGAAAAAAGTCTGCTTCTCCGGCATTGCCTTGATGATATCCACAACCTTGCGATCCAGCAGTTTGAAGTCGGAGGCGTTTTCCAGGTTGATGCCGGAGGTTGCGCGCAGTAGTTTGTAGAACAACCCTGCGCTCAGCTTATAAGCCAATGTTTCTTTGCCCCGGTTGGACTTCTTGCCCTCAATGATGTCAAAACTATTGTGAAGCCATTGCTTATACATCCGCACGGCAACAGCCGGAGGGTGCTGAAGATCACAATCCATCACGATGCAACAGTCGCCGACAGAATGGTTGAGCCCAGCGAAGATCGCGCTTTCCTTGCCGAAATTACGGCTGAGGCGCACGCCTCGCACAGCCTCCCTTCGGCGGCTGCACGATTCAATGATCTCCCAGGTGCCGTCTGTGGAACCATCATCCACAATGACAAGCTCATAGGGGATGCCAGCATCCGCCATCGCACGGGTGATGGCGTCTATGGACCCTTGCAGCAGCTTTTCCTCATTGTAGGCCGGCACCACGAGGGATAGCAATTTTCTCATTGTTCCTCCGGAATAGGAGCTCAGGCACAAATTATACCTTTTGTGGTGAATTGATGCAAGTTTCGACCTCTAAATGATCAGATTAACTTTTATTTTATTCTCAGCAAGAAATGAAAATATGGGTTTCCGGAATAAGATCATGCAAAGAGCAGAAACTACAAAGAAAACGGTGATCGAAAATGGATTCCTTGATGAGCTTTCTGAAGAAACAACCACAATCCTATTGGCTCACACCTGATGAACAACCTGCTTATCCTCCACTGCGGCATGATCAGACAACAGAAGTTGCCATCATCGGTGGCGGTCTGGCGGGTATCATGACAGCGTATTACCTGGCACTTTCCGGTGCAAAGGTGATGCTGCTGGAGGCCGACCGGATCGGCTTTGGAACTTCCGGCCACACCACAGCCAAACTAACGGCACAGCATGACCTGATTTATCACAACATTGTGGATAAAGTTGGCCGTGATGAGGCAAAGCAATATGCCGATGCCAACCAAGCCGCCATATCTGAGGTGGAGAGAATTTCTGCAGAGCTAAAGATCCAATGTGATTTTTCGCAACAACCAGCGGTTGTTTACACAGAGGTGGAAGAGAACATTGAGAAGATCAACCGGGAGGTTAAAACAGCCCTTGATCTTGGTATCAAGGCAGAGTTCATCGAAAAGATTCCTTTTGATGTGCCAGCACTTGCCGGTGTACGGTTCGATGGCCAGGCACAATTTCATCCACGAAAATTCCTTCTGGGGATTGCAAAATGGTGCGCAAAGCATGGAGTAGCCATTTGTGAACAAAGCAAGGTAATCGATGTGGAGCATGCCGGTTCTGCCGACATCACACTTACACTGGAAGGCGGCCAGAAGGTGCGCGCCGATGCGGTGGTAATTGCCAGCCATTACCCTGTGCTCAACAAGCCTGCGCTTTATTTTGCGCGGCTCTATGTGGAGCGTTCCTATATTGTGGCAGTGCAAGCCAATGATAAGTACCCAGGCGGCATGTATATCAACGCCGATGATCCAACAAGGTCGCTGCGATCCCAGCCTTCCAATGAGGGAGAATTAATTCTTATAGGGGGAGAAAACCACAAGTGCGGCCAATCGGAAGACACGTTGGAGCACTACCGGGCGCTGGCAGGGTTTGCAGAGCAGTTGTTTGACGTGCGGGATATTCCCTTCCATTGGTCGGCACAGGATTGCATGACGTTGGACGATCTGCCCTATACCGGCCGATATTCCTCAGACACCCCCAATCTGTATGTGACGACCGGCTATGGGAAATGGGGTATGACCAACTCGGTGGCTTCTGCGATGGTACTGCGCGACCTGATCGTTCACGGCCGCTCAGAGTGGCAAGAGGTGTATCATCCTTCCCGCACTAACATTCTTGCATCCATCAAAAACGCAGTTGTGGAGAATGCAAATGTTGCGGCCAATCTGTTGGGCGGCAAGCTCTCCCCTCTGCCAGACTCGGTGGATGTGCAACCCGGCGAAGGCAAAGTGCTTGAGATTGACGGCCATCGCGCCGGTGCATACCGGGATGACGATGGACAGCTGCATGTAGTTGACACAACATGCCCCCATCTTGGCTGCGAGGTTAACTGGAACACTGCCGAGAGGTCATGGGATTGCCCCTGCCATGGCTCTCGGTATGATGTGGACGGGAACGTGATTGAGGGACCAGCGATACGGGGTCTTAACACAGGAAAGAGCACCAACACAGTGGAAAAGCTGGTCAAGGATGAATTCTAGCCTTGACCAGCTCTGTGTTTGGCAACAGGAAACGCCAATTGGTTATTGCCGTTTGGCAATCACTTGGGAAAAACTACCATAAATTTTTCTCGATCCGACAGTCCGGTAAGCCCGCACCTTGTAATAGTATGTTCTCCCGGAGCTCAACCCACTGTTGATATTGTTGGTCAATCCGGTGATAGCAATCAGAGAATAGGTGCCGTTGGAGGAGTTTGCTCTCCACAGCTCATACCTGGTAGCTCCTGCGACAGCACCCCAGCTCACGTTGGAGCGTGTGGAGGAAACCTTGGTTACCTTTACAGGCGCAGGTTTGGAAGGCTTGGATGCGGCATAAACCACACTTGAAAACGGGCTGTACTGCTTCGTTCCATTGATGGTGCGATATGCCCGAACCTTGTAATAGTAAGTCGTGCCTGTGGTCAGATACTTGTTTGTATAGTTCAACGATGTGGTAGTAGCAATTGAGGAATAGATTCCATTGATGGTGGATGCCCGATAAACCTGATATTTTTCTGCGCCGCTCAGAGATTTCCAGGAAACCCTGATACTGTTGTAGCTAGCCGCCGTGGCGGTAACGCCATCAACAGCAGACTCAAAGCCGGTTGAAGGCTGTACTGTTGGTGTTGGCACGGGTGCTTCGGTGGCAGTGGCCGTTTCGACCGAAGTCGCTGTTGGCTCCTGCGTTGGCAAGGCGGTTGGCGCTGCAGTCATGGATGGCGACGGGGATGCGCTCGCACTGACTGTGGCAGCCGGTGATGTTGTGCTTGATGCTGGTGTAGCTGTGGGAGCAGCTGAGGTTTCTGCAGGCGTTTCCGCAGGTGCTTGTACTCCACCGGATACAGCGTCAAACAGCCATTGGGCAGTCTCTCTGGTGATTTGTTCAAAACCGGTCACATTTCCGGTTGCTGCGCCTGACGAGATCGTCAGCCCGCTCTTAATCAGGTTATAACCCTTTTCCTGCACCCACATGCCAGTGTTGGCAAGCCGGACAGAATATAGCGGGTTAGATGCTAGCGTTGAGGAAGCGCTTGGGAGATTGAGATAAATGCTCCACAGCCCGCTGCCAATGTTTGTCGGGATGCTGAAATACAAATCTTTGGTCATCACCCCGTTTTTATTGAACCAATAACGGGGGTCATCATTCACTTGCGCGGTGTAGGTCTGTTGGCCATTGCTCAGCACAACCTCCAACTTCCTGGCGTTAACCAGATTGGCAAAGCCATCATTGCGGATGTTGAACCGCAGGTGAAGCGCACCGCCCTTGATCAGGCTGGTGCTGATGGAAGCATCCTGCATGACAAAACGGTAGCCCAACCGCTGAGTCACATAATTATAAGTGGTCATTGCACCATAATTGGTCGATTTCCATTTGGAGATCACATCCAGATGGTAATCGATGTTCAGGCTTTGTGCATGCAGCTTATTAAGCTCATACACAGCATTGTTCGGATCGGAATAGGAAGACAACTTGTTGCTTTCTCCCACAAACGGCACATACAGGTCGTGGTTGTCCGTCCAATTGAGTTCAGCTGAACGGGTGTATTTCGAGTCCACATAGGTGCCGCACTCGCTTTCGGAGCTCAACAACGCATCGTCGTGGTAGCCTGTCCGGGCCAGCGCCGATTGCGAGTAGGCGGTTGCCAACGACAGCGTGCTTCCGGTGGACGCATACATGTCGCGGATAAACATAGGCCGGCGCACCAGGATCGACCGGCTCTTCGGCACAGCCTCCATGAGTGCATTTATCACCGCCTTGCGGGATTCCAGTGACGGCGGGTCTCCGTAATATGAGTTGTGCCACTCGCCCCACGGGCCTAGAAAACCCGCCTGCACGCAGTAAAGAATATCTTCATTGTCGTAGAAGATACTCTTCAGTTGTGCAATATGGCCGGTGATGACAGTGAGACTGGTTGGTTCCGGTTTTAGCACTCCATCAAAGTCGTACGCAGCGCGGAACATCACCTGCAAGCCATACTTTCTGGCCAGGTTGAAGCCATTGCGGATCTCATTGAGTTTTACATCGCTGATTGGGCCAGTCTTGAAATCCTTCAGGTTGGCTTCCAGAAGGATCATCGTGATGCCCTGAGAACGAAGCTTGTCAATTGACCAGATATCGTCCGTCTCATACGGCCGGTACCACCCGCTTTCCGGGTTTGCGAACAGCGACTGGTCCTCAGAAAACGTGATGGTTTCCATTGTGTCCAGAGTGGTGACCGCACCTTCGGCATATGCTTTCTGCAGAGGCATGAGCCCAATTACAAGCAAGACTGCGGTGAAGACGCATACGGCGATATTAACTCTTCGCCTTTTGCAATGATTGAATGGCATAATAAAACCTCCTTAGTGTGCGCCAAAGGAGGTTCCATGTTTATATTCATCGAAACCTTCTTGGCAACCCGACGATCATAGCTTTCGCCTTAGACTCGTGGCTTTGCGTCCAACCCTTTCGAGTTGTTTGCCCTTTTCAAGATATGTCCTGATCCGACTGATTGTGACAGATCTCCTCTTTGTTCGGCATCACCCCTTTCACATGATTAGCTTTTTTGATAAAGCATCTTTTTATTGTATGGATACTAGATACCCAGAAAGCATAAGAGATAACAAATGTCTTGGAGTTTGCATCATATTGCTTTTGATATAATCAGCTTTTTACCCATCGGCTCAGCACACACAACTTATCTGGCCGGTTTCCCTCCATCGCGAATGTGTATGAGGGATACCCGGTGTCTGGGCTGAGAATGGCCAACGTGATCATATACTCCCCCTCGGCAAGGTTACCAACGGGGATCACGGTTTCCGTCTTGACCGGTGTGCCGTTTGTGATGGCGCTGAGTCTCACATCCACAGGCTGGCGTAACACCTCCCTGCCGGTGCTGTCCACCAGGCACAGTACTGTCTGCCAGTCTCTATAAAACGGTGCGCTGCCATCGTTGACCCAGTCCAGCCGAACAATCAGATCGCCTTCAGTCAACAGTGGCTGGACTAGCTCAGCTCTGGACACACGGAGTCTGCTGCCGAGTGCGGATAGGACAGAGTGGATTCCTTCGCTATAAAGGAGTTGTTCCTCCGGCAGCACAGGGCTTTTGGGCCCAATAAACGTCATGTGTGATTTCTTGATCATGTTCACGGTCCGCTCAATATTACCTTGAAGCATCTCCTCCATGGTGAGTGAACTTGTGAATTCACCGCCGATCGGAGCAATTTTCCAAGCATCCACCATTCGTACCAGTGTGTCCGGCTCCCCTGTCTCATTGTATACCCCGCCCGACTGGATCCATTGCAGCCACTCACCGGTGCTATCCGGTTCGCCGGTCATGTCATTGTAAAGGCCAAATCCCCTCTCCTCAGCATCCCGGAATGGCCGCCGCATCAGAAACATTGCATGCGGGAAGCTATTGATATACGGCTCGATGTATTGCTGCCGCACGTTTTCATTGGGCAGAGGGTCAATGCCGCTATCGTGCTTCGTGTGCCATTCCCCCCAGTGGCCCAGGCTGCCCAGCTCAATGAAGCTGAAGAACTCGTCTCTGCCAAAATATGCTCCCAGTGCTTCGATAGCCTTGCCATGTAGCTCGATCATGAGAGGGTTGGAATAATTCGGGGAATACCCCTTGCCATAATCCGTATCGTACCAGTCACCATCTTTACCAGTGGCTTCATACAGCCAGTCGGGAATGTCCATGTGCTCCGCTTCACCGGGCACATCGCAAAGGAAGCGGAACACCACATGCTTGCCTTTGCTGCGCCATGCATTCAGATGGTTTTCTTGCTCAATGGTAGAAAAATCGTAATTACCCCGCGCGGGCTCCAACTCCCTCCATGTCACATCCACATAAACCAGTTGATTGTCGCCTACAATCTCTTCGTAATCAGCACACGGCGCAAAACCGCTCAACGGATTGTTGAGCGGCTCATCGATTGCTTCGGGAATCAGCACTACGGTTTTCTTTGCGTGCATACCCCACCAAATTGCTGCGCCGAATACAAGGAGCAGTACAACTGGGATAATCCAGGCATAGCTCCTTTTTCGGGCATTATCCATGGTATTCCCCATTGTATTGCACCAGCGTCACATCATCCACGCTTTCCAGGGAGCGCACCTGCTCCAGGAAAGCAAGGTTGCCCTTCTTGGTATAAACCTCCACAGCCATTTCGCAGGCATCGCCCCGCATTGTGCGGGATTTGACTGAGTGGCGTGTTTTGTTGAGGATTCGCTTGATCTGATCGCCGATGTCATCGCCGCGGTAATGCACAATCATCACATAGATCTGCCGAGAGCCGCCACGGCCCATCAGCAGCAAAATCAGGATCAGGAGCAGGGAAGCAGCGGCCACCAGCACATACATATAGGCACCAATTGTTATGCCCGCCGCGATGGCCCAAAACATAAACAACAGATCCATCGGCTCTTTAATGGCCGTGCGGTACCGCACAATGCTAAGCGCACCCACCATGCCCAGAGAAAGCACCAGGTTGGTGCTGATAGCCAACGTGATCATGCAGGTAAGCACCGTCATGCCAATCAGTGTGACGGCGAAGGTTTGGCTGAACACAGCGCCCCGGAAAAACTTCTTGTAAATGAAATAGATGATAAGACCCGCCAGCACGCTGGCCAGCAACGACACCACAATGGCGAGCACTTGATCCAACGTCATCGTAACGGTGAAGATGTTGCCGTCTACGAGGCGTTCAAAAATGTCTTTGGCGCTGATTGCAGATTGGTTGTTCATATTTCACCTCAAAAATGGTTTGCCGATTTTCATGGTCATCTGGCCGCGAACATTGTCCTTTCGCAGCATAACACATACTTGGAGATAGCCGCAGGCACTCCTGACCGGGTGGGAAGCGCAGCACGCAACAAATCGGGCATCATCTCGGTGTATTTCACCTCCATGATCAGCCAGCCATCATCCAGGGTGTTGATCGTCGGAAGCTTTTCGTCAAAGAGATCAAACCCCCAAAGTCCTGCACGCACATCGGTGTCAAAGGTGATGCGCACATCACCAGCCGGAAACACATAGGGCTCTCGCTCATAATCCACCATCACCCGGGGGCGGTTGAGCTCCGTCACACAGGCGTTATAGAAAATACCACACAACGGTTCATCGCGCTTGAGTAAGAAGCTGTAATCGCCCCCAAGGATCCGCTCAGTCTCGTCACGGGTCAGTTCGGCTTGCTGTTTGGCCACATACTGACCACGCTTGAGTTTTCTCTCCAGACGAATGGTGTTGTCTCCATCGGAATAAACGCGGATGCGAAACTTTTGCCTGTCGCTCACACCCATGAGTTTGTCTTCATATGCAGTGTTCCAGACATCATCAAAATACAGACTGCGCACCTTGTAGTACCCTTTCGGTCCTACGTTACCGTCCCGTTTCATAAGGCCATTCAACCGGGAGCACAGCAGCTCTTTCTCATCATACCGGATCAAGTATTTCAACTCATGCCGGAACCGGAGCGGTCGCTCCCCATTCTGCGCCGGATCACTCATAAGTCTGCTCCAGCTGCACTTTTCCGTCCTTCAGCACATAGAAGCACTGAGTGCCAAAAAACTTGGTGCTGTCATACACATAATAAGGCTGAGCAAACTGAGTTTTGCCATCTTCATTGGTTGCCTGCACATGAAAGAAATACTTGCCAGGCTTCAGCCCGCTCGTGGTGACTGTGGGGAAGCTCAGCCCATCCTGCTTGAAGATAATATCCTTACCCTGATGATCCCTCGACAACACGAAACTATAGGTAATGTCCTGACCATCCAGATCGAAGGCAGGATCCCACTTAAACACAATTTGATCCTCTTTGGGCAGCGGTACATCAACATAAAAGGGCATAGGTACTTCGAGGCTCTGTTTATACAGCCGATAATTGAGTTCCACCTCATCACCCAGCTTTTTTACCATCAAATCATAGGTCGCTGGGGTGTATTCGCAATTCATTTGATCTGGCATACGGTAAAGATATTCCTTGATCAGGGACGCATAGCCGTCAGCCATCGTGTAGATATGCTGTGGTGTAATGATCTTTCGCATTTCCTCAATCTTCTCATCGAGAAAAGCCCGATACTGCGGGAGACGCATCACTCTGTTGAAGATAACATCTCCCCAATAATTACATATACCATACTCAAATCCAATCGAGTCGGCGGCGGTGTCGCCTGATTCTTCACGCATCAATGCAGCGTCACAGTCCCAGTTAATGAAGTACCACTTCTCACTGTTTTGCGGGCTATAGAGATAGAAGTTACGTGATTGCGTATCGATGTTTCCGGTGAGGATGTTGAACGCCAACCAAGTAAAATAGTTATCTGCGTCAAAGTATTTCTCAAACACCACTTCAATTGGCTTCAAATCGTTATTCAGGTCATCCAGCATCGCAATGAGCTTGGAGTGGTCGTCGTTTCCTTTGACTTCCAGCAAGCTTTCAAAGTCTGCAAGATTGTATCCCTCTTCGCTCTTCAGCTTGATCTGATCCTGGTAACGGGCAAACTCGAAGAAGTTCATTTTATATAGCTGGCCGTTGGTGTCCAAACCATGATTTCGTAAAAAACGGGTGTTTGGCTGCTCAACCTGTGTATACAAGCCGTAGTCCACGAACTTTTTACCCGTGCTATCTGTCTCGTCTTTTACATACAGATGCACAAACTGCGTGCGCAGCGACACCATATCGGGGATATCCTGGATCAGGTCATAACACAGCTTGTTGCGGAAACGCAAGCCATCAAACACATGCTTGTTCAAAGCGATGGTGCGCTGCTGCCGCCAGTTGCCGGCGTTGGACTTGAGCTCTATTTTATACGACTTCTGAGGCATTCGTGAAGTGGTGGCACCGCGGATCTGCACTGTGGCATTGGGGATATTGAGCCCGAAGCCCAGCTGGCCGGAAAGTGGGCCCGTTTTGTCGCCTACCTGCAGCAGGCCTTCCACCTGATACCGCTCAACGCCCATCTTCTTATAGTCATAAATGGAATAGCCATTGATATCCGACCAACTATGATCGGTATTCTCAGCGGCGCTGCCCCTGCTCACTGTGAGGTACATTGTTACGATTTCGTTGTCAGTGTCCTCCAGATAAATGTAGGGATCGTCATGAAACGCCTCCTGGCTGATGTCAGGGGTTGGCTCCTTGTCGGCTACAATGTTGTTGCCAGAAAAAACTGTGTTGTTCATCGCAGGCTTGGTAATGACACAGCCTGACAATCCGATGACCATGATCAGTGTCAGCAGTAAGATCCGTGAACGTTTGCTCCAAGTCATTTTGTCAACCCAGTTCCTCTCCGATTGGTTCTCGCGCCCACTGCGCGCCGTTGCTGGCGGAACCGGGCGATGAGTTTCCATTGTCTCTGATCGTTTACCGACTCGCTGTGCCGGTTCAGGAAGTTCCCCAGGCGCGTGAACGGCCCATTTGCCGCCTGCAACAACACCGGTTGGCTGGACAGTGTGTGATGCTGCAGCTTTTTCGTGTAGCGCCAAAGACGAAGCCATGCCACAAGATACATCAATGCGCCACCGATGAGGAACCCAAACCCATAATAAACGGTATCGGCAAACAAAAACCCAATTGTGCCCCCGATGGATGCTATGGCAAACACAAGCGCAGACCAGAACGCACCGATGTTGTCGGAAAAATACAACTGGATGAGCATGATGCTGTTGGCGACAGCGTATAGACCATAACCCACGCAAAGCACGCGATAGGTGCCCAGCATCGCCTCGGTCATGCCCAGGCCGCTGGAGACAAGAATTGTTGTGCCTAAGACAATGAATAAAACCGTTACTACGAATTGCCTGTAAGCAAGATAAACCATTTCACGGCGAAGCACCTGCAGCATTTCCGTCTCGGCCATCTCAATGTCACTCAAGGCACCGCCCGCGTTGAACAGGCTGATAAACTGCTTATACCAAGGATAAAAGTTAACCTCTACTGAAACAGTGAAGTTAATCGTGGTCACCAGCAGCGACAAGAATGCCATGATGGCCGGAATGTCATACTGCGGCGCACCATAAAACAGGCCTTCCACCCGCACACCAAGCGGGCCTGTCCAGGTGATAACCAAGTGACCAAACAAACCGGCTCCAAGAAAAATGCCCACAAACAGCAACGCCGGATATTTATCGATCCATCCAAGGAATGAAAACGAGCTACTCTTGCAACGTGGGAAATAGCGGTGCAGCAGCACGAAAAAGCCAGACATCATCACACCGTAACCGAGGATCACCGCGCACATCAGCACCGAGATCGTATCGAGTTTCAGCACGAACAGCCCCACTGCTCCCACGAGCATTGCAGTGACCACGGCGCTTGCGAAATAGATCAGGATGCTGCGGTAATCCTTGATGGCGGTAAGGTAATTGATCTGCGTCCACACAATAATGAACTCGCAGAACAACACCAGGCACAGTGCCTGATACCACACCGACACACCGGAAAAAAGGAGGAAGATGATAAACCCAATCGCACCGACGCCCAATTGAAGAACAAGGCTGCCATAAAAGGAGGGAAGCACCTCATTTGTGCGCTCCTCATACAGCATGTCTGCCGTGAAACGCGTGGTGACCATCGACAGTGAACTTGTCAACATCAGTGACCCAAGCAGGCAATAGGTAACCATGGAAACCAGAAGGTCCTGTGTGTGACGATCCGCGCCTGTTAACGTCGAAAGCACCCTGAGCCCCACCAGCAAACCGATGCTCATCAGCATCGGCCCCGTGCAGACGATGCCGGCATACCCATAAGCACGCAGAGTCGCCAAAGCGCCTCTGTGCCCAAACAGCTTTTTCAGCTCAAACCCGATTCCCGCCATCGTTCAGTGCCCTTTCATACAACTCGTTGTAGTTGGCAACCATTTCCTTCTGGCTGTAGAAACGCCTCACCCTTTGGCGGCCAGCCTCACCCATGGCCAAACGGAGGCCTGGATTTTGGCAGAGTTGGGCCATCGCGTCGGTGAGCGCCTTGGCGTGCATCGGCGGCACGCAGATGCCAGCCGCGCCATAGGTGTCATCGATACCGCCTTCCACCAGCTCTCTGCAAGCTCCCACATTGGTGACAACACAGGGCCGGCGGGCGGCCATGGATTCGATCACAGCAAGCGGCTGCCCTTCCGAAATGCTGGAGAGTATCGTGAAATCCAGCCTGGACATGTATTCCCGCACATTGGTCTCACCAACAAACAACACGTTGGTCAGCCCCAATTGATGAACAAGAGCGGTGCATTCTCCGCTGTATTCTGTGTCCGACAAGTCTCCGATGATATGCAGGCGCACCTTCTTAATCTGGCTCTGCAGGTTTGCGAATGCATAAATCATTGTCTTAATGTCTTTGATGGGCACCACGCGCACCACCGCGCCGATGTCCACCGTGCCGTCCGGCTCCTTCAAAGGGATCGCCTCGAACTCCTCGTTCTTAATACCGTTGCGGATTACCAGGCATTTCTCCGGTTTGCAGCCCAAATCAATCTGGGTGGCCATGGCCTTGGAAAACAACGATGTGACGCGATCCGCCCGGCTATAAGCGCAACGTGATAACACATGAAACAGCGAGATCCACAGATCCCGGAACTCCGGTGCGACCCATTTGGACCGCAGGATTTCTTCCTCGCGTTCGCGGGTATAAATACCATGCTCTGTGAGTAGAAAGGGCTTGTGGTATTTCCACGCGCCCATTGCACCCAAAACGCTGCCATATCCTGCTGCGGTGGAGTGATAAATATCAGCCTCGGGGATCTCAGCACCCATCAGGTGCATGAGCGGCAGGAACATCGACCGCACCGTGTAAAACAACGCACTGAATGACGCGAACGCATAACGTTCCCGGCATAACCCTTTTAAAAGCTCCAGAAACTGCTCGCTCATCAGGAATTCAACCGGATTGTGATTCTTCTTGCTATAGCAATTGAACAGCACATCCCAATCTGGGTCTTCTGAGAGGAAAAGCTTCTGGATTTCTTCGCTTTCCTCGGTTGTGAAGGCATAGGTGCTGTTTTTTCGGGCACGAAGCTTCAATGCCTCATCCAGGAAGATTTCACGAACCTCGACGACGTTGGCTGGCAAAGTGTAGCGGAACTTGCCCCGACTTTCCTCCAGCGCGCCGATAGCCCAAAGCACAAACTCGTGCTCCGGCATGGCAGAGATCAACTCATGGGTCCAACTGGAGACGCCGCCGCGCACATACGGGTAGCTGCCCTCCATGATCAAGCATATCCTCAACCGTCACTCACCGCCCTTGACATCGATCACGACACGGTCCTGCGTGGCGTGCAACAAATACAATCCATCACAGACTTCCTGCAGTGTGCCCCCCTGTACGTCACCCGGTGTGCCTGTGTTCATGCGCACCAGCAGATATGCCTCATCATAAAGACCGTCGATATCCAGCACATATGCGCCGCCGGTCTGTGTCCGCTCCACCGTCAGGTTGCTGTAACGCTGCACCGCCATGGCTCCTTGCTGAGCTGTAAGGTTGCGGATCCCTTTGGCTGAACCATAGAGCCATTTCAAGTAGCTCTCCAGGTTGCCGCTCATCCACTCCCACCCTTTATCAGCACCGCGGTCAATATCAAGGGCATCATCCGGATGCATGAAATGCGAATTGATGTAATAAAAGCTCAACACATTGAGGGCAACCCAACGGTCATATTCGGTGAGAATACAACCGTGTATCGTACGCGGCATGTCGATAATGCCGTCCTTCCCCACACCAAACTCCTGTACATACGAGACTTCGTCATCGTCCGGCATCAAAACACTTGCAATCGTATTGATCTGCGGGAAGTTTTTCTTCAGGATTTCTCTGCCTTCGTCGGAAAGGATGTTGGACGGCGGTACGTAGGTCTTCATCTGGATGCCGGGGAATGCCTCACCGCAGAAACGTGTTGTTTCTTCAACTGAGGACACAATGTCATCACTGCTTCTCCAGGGCTTGTAATCATCATACAATCCCCGGAAATCAAAGCCATCCAGCGCCAACGGCATGTGGTTATAGCCATGCAGGCCGATTTCTCCCCCATCTTGCAGGACCATGTTGCCAAAGTAACGATACCGCTCCAGATCTGTCGCCTTTTCAAATGGCTGGCTGACAACGTCGGAATACTGTTCAATCAGCATACCGGTGTATTTCAGGCCATATGTCCTGGCGAAGTACTGGATGTCCGGAAACCACACGTTGGTATAAAAGGTGTTAACGTCCATCTGGTAATACTTGTCGATGTATTCATTATGGCCGGATGGAACCGGTGCCGGGAAATCATCCAGGAAAAACATCGAGGCGTTGATCACAGGATAAGCGAACGCATCACCCAACAAGCTATATGCGGCCGCCACCAGCCCTCGGGATTCGCGGAAGGCAAAGGCATCGTTGTTATTCATCACAATCTTGCCTAGACCCATAGACCGCTCCCAAAGCATCGGCAGGTCTCCGTTGACCTTATCAACAGACACCATATGCACCGTGCAGTCGCTGGAAAGGCGCACACCCAGCCCGGACCGGCCTTCACCCCAATCATATTCCAGGTTCTTGCCGCCGGGCATCAGGTCGGTGAGCAGCCGAGCGCGCTTCTGCTCATAAAAATCCAGGTTGATATTTTCAATACCCAGCTTGCCGACGATTGCGCTGAGAGTAGGCGATGGATCAATCGAATATGCCACCAGCAGCTGTCCGCCGCTCTCAACCCATTTCATCAGGGCTGGTACTGACTGCTGCATCACATCAATATCCATAAGTGCCAGCACAACAGTGCGATATTTCCCCAGTTCAAATGATTCCTCTTTTGCCACATCAACGGAATCAAAACCAACGCTGAGGTTCTTCAGCACAAACTCAATGTTGGAATGGAGATCTGTGCCACCCTCGCCGTCATAAAGCAGCAGGCATTCTTTCTCAGGAGTCTTCTCACTGGTGCGGATCTCAGATTGCGGCAAAAAACCCTCTTCTGTCAACGTCAGGCTGTACGGAACACCGGAACGCTCCGCCCAAAGCAGGCCGCCAAAAACCAGCAGTGCAATGAACGGCCAAAGTAGCGCTGAAAATCCTCTACTCTTCATGATGCCACCACCGATCCGGAGCCATTGCCCGATGCCATTTCAAGCCTTGCGCTTCGCCAGAAATCAAGGATGTCCCTTCCTTTTGCAGACCAAACCACAGGGCTCTCCACCATGCGGACCAACCAGGAATCCAGCGCCTGTTTATTGCGGCCTTCCACCGTAATCCTGAGCCCCAACAGCCATGCCTCCTCATCGGCTGGCCACCGTGACACTACACGGTCGATATCATTGGCTGCGTTGTCATACTCAGCAAGCGCCAGCCTGTTTTCCACCAAGCGCATCAGAATCTGCCTGTCTGACTCGCTCAACTCCGTTTTTTGCTCCAAAGCCTCAAGATATCTCAGTCGCATCCTTTGCTGCGGATACCCTTCCAGTAGGCCGCTTGACACATACCGGTCAAGAAGTTCAATGGATAAATCGGAAGCCTCACCATCGTCGCGCCCGCTCTTTATTTCCTTGTCAAGACGCTGTAACGATAGCTCGAAGTCCCGCTGGATCTCCATCATCGTCGTGGTGGCGTAATGGGTCACTTCCATGTCGTCGTTAAGTCGGGCAACTTTAAGAAGCTCAACATAACGCGATGGATCGCGCCGGAGAATATCCTGAAGAATTGCCCGGCGGGTTCTGGCGTCGTTGATGAAGAGAGCTTCCTCCAGTGGAACAACCGGCTGGGCATCGCTGCCATCCACCGTGATCATACCGAAAGGAGTGGTTCCTTTCCCCACATTCAAAACGCCCTCGCCTGCCTGTGGGTCAGGTTTTCTTCGTAAAGTTAAATCTACGAATAGCATACTGACAAGGCCGACAACCGGTACCAACACCACAACAACCAGAAATGTACCAGGTGCGCGAATAATACCCTGCCACATCAAAATCGCCACGACGCAGCACACTACGGCGTGTATGAACAAAAGGCCAACCAATCCAAGCCACGTCAAGCGACATCACCCGAATCTTCCACTGAATTCTCCTGTTTGACTGGTGTCTCCACTATGGTGCAGTACAGCCCCAGTGACTCCAGCCGCTTAAGCACTGGTGAGTCTGCACCTGCATTTGCCTGAGCCAGCAAAATATAGACGGCTCCATCAACACCCTGGCCGATAAAGTCGGTTTTTCGCACACCCTGCTCCAACCTATCACCAAGACCAACCAGATCATCCGACTGCCCATCCACCCGTAGCAGGGAGTACTCGGCCAGTCTTGTGTGCTGCATCTCGCGCCGTATTGCCAATAATTCGGTAAACTTCTCCGGCACCATGATGTGCGTGCCGGGGATGTTTGCCTGAGCCTCAGTTGCCTCGTTGTAGACGATGGCGCGCACCAGAGCCGCTTGTATTAGGCCGCAGATCACAAGGAACTGGTTTGCACCGGAGGGAGTTTTCTGATCGTAGGGCACATCATATGCCATAACAACCGCCGTTAGCGCGTCACCATTGTGTACAGGCACGCAGTAGAACGGATAGTTCTCAAGCAAGCCACGGTTGACCCAAACCTGGTCTTTTCTTAGCGAGCGGAACAGCTCCGGATATGCGGCAACGGCAATAGACCGCCCGAGCTTGTCTGCAAGGCCGGCGCTGCTCACTGCCAGGCGGGCATAGGCGCCGGCAGCGTCCACAGTAAAGATCGCGATGGTATTGCTGCCGATCGTATCTTCCAGAATCTGCACCGCTTGCTGGAAGATGGCGTCCGGCACCAGGCGATCCAATCTACGGGTCACCTCATACACCCTGCCGAAGCTGTCGCGGTAGCTGATGAGTTGTGACTTGTATTGATCCTTGTGCTCAAGCGTCTGGTTGTAGAGTTCATACAGGAAGGAATAATGCTTTTCCTGCGCATCGGACTTTTGCTTTGCAAAGTCCAGTGCGCTGTCGTTTTTATCACGCAGATAGCCGGTTACGGCGCCTGTAAGCAGATATGCCACGAATGGAAGCCAATTGTTGACATTGTAGACCACAGCCCGCCAGTCCATCTTCATGGAAATATAAGCTATGATGATGGAAACACAGGCCAACAATGCTGCGATCACACCTGACCGCAGTCCGTGGATGACGCCGATGATCACAACGAACAGCAGGCGGATATCAATGAACTTGAACTGCAACGTATCGCCAGTGACAGTGACCAGATACTCCATGAGGATAAAGCTCAAAAGAATCTCCAGTATCTGGATGATCCACTTCCGGCTGAATAGCAATGCTTTTATCTGACTCATCACTGAGGGTTTACGGGGTCTTACAGTGACAATGGCCTTTGCGACGTCGGCAAAATCATTTTCAAGCTCGTGCATCGCGACCCAATCATAGAACTGTCTGGCCGCTGTGTTGGCGGCAGGCGCCGGCACACTGCCCGGATCTGCTGAAAATGAAACGGAGCATTCTGGATACTGCTGGGTCAACAATGCCGCGACATCACCAAACGTGATTGACTTGCCCCCCCCGGCATCAACTTCCCGCTGCCCGGTAGGCACATCGCTTTCCAGCAAGCGGCCAAGCAGCGCAGCAAGGTCGTTCACATGCAGAAAGTCACAGTGCTGGGTTTGCGCACCCGGAAATTCAACAGGACGCTTCGCGGCGGCTTCGAGAGCCGCGCGGCCCATAAGTGAGTCCCTATTAGCCTCGCCATAAAGGTATGGCACGCGCACAATGTGCGCTTGCCTTCCCGGTGTGCTGCCATATAGGGCTACCATTTTCTCTCCAGACTCAGTCAGGAGACGGCTCAAGCTGTTTACCCTGGTTTGTGCGGTGCCTGCCCCAACCTGTAAATCCAGCTCAGTGGATGATACGAGGATGAATTTGCCCACCTTGTGCTTGTCACACAGCGAAAGCACAGCGCTCAGGCTCTCAAGCGAACCATCCTGCTCCCCTTCCCTCTGCTCGCCACGGGTGGCAAAAAACACAACGGCATCCAGGTCATACAGCCGAAATGCCTCAGGGAAATGCCGATCCTGCGGCCCGTGCCGAAACACTCTGATCGGGCTCTTTTTTTCATCCTGGGTCAAGGTATTGCCGGCAACAATGATTTTGTGGTTCACAGCCAACCGGGCATATGACGATGGCGAAACCGCTCCAAGATTACCCGTGATTAGTATTTCCATTTCGCTCACTCATTTTCAGATTTTCTCATAGCGTATGAATATTTATGTAAATTTTGGTTAACAACATATTATAGTTTCAAATACCCATATGTCAACAAAATATGCACTCAATAATAAAGTTCCATGAATAAAAATACCATATTTACTGGAGAATGACCGATTTTATCTTATTATGTTCAATAATATTATCCATGTGTTGGAATGAAAGTTCTGCAGAAGTGATCTGCTTGGATAACTTGAATAGTCTTCTCCTGAATGACACTCTCTGGGCAGGATCTGTATTCAGCTAACATAACGGAGAAACCTTTGTCAATGGGTGGCTAAACTCATTTTCGAGGTTTGGAGCCTATGATGCATATTGACTAACATTTCATTTTAATGTATCTTATATTCACTAACATATGGAGAATTAGTATGGATTACAACTCTTTACCAGAAATCACGGTATTAGAAATCGCATCCGGGTTGATACGGCGTGACGACACCACCGTTTGCCTAATTTGCACGGCAGTATTTGAGAATGGCGCTGTGTATGAGTGCGGAAGTCACCTTTATGAGGGGTATCGGGCCGCAAGAGAACATGTCCGGCAAACACATGGGTCCATGGTGCGGCACATTCTGGAAACTCAGCGGCAACAAGCCGGCATTACCGAGCACCAAGCCGCGATTCTGCACCGTATGGCATCGGGTATGAGTGACAAGGAAATTGCAGAGGAACTGCTAGGCACCACTAACACAAGCGCCATTCGAAACCTTCGCTTCCAGCTTAAGGAGCGTGAGAAACAAGCCAAGGTCTATCTGGCCTTGATGGAAGCGCTTCGGGCTGAGCGTGAGAGGGTTTCCGGAAAGGCGGAAACACAGCAGACCGTCTATCGCGGAACTGCATTGGCTGATGAGAGGTTTGACTCAACGGAGCAGGAGCGGGTAGCAGTGATGAAAGCATATTTCACTGCAGACGGCATGCTCAAAGATTTCCCAGTGAGGGAAAAACGGAAAATCATCGCACTGGGTATCATCGCCTCCCGCTTCACACCGGGTCGGATCTATCAGGAGAAAGAAGTTAATGAGACAATCGCTTATCGGGATTTTGCCACAGTGCGTCGGTATTTGGTTGAATATGGATTTGTGGAACGATCACAGGACTGTTCCAAGTATTGGTTGAAAGGAAGCAGGAGCGATGAAGATAGAAAACTTCCTTGATACGCATGGGAAGATCAAAAACTGGCCCGCTAAGCGGGAAGCCAAGTTGGCTGTGCTGCGTTATCTCGGAAATCATTTCACCACCGGTCGGTTCTACTCCGAGAAGGAAGTAAACGGCATCATTGAGGAGCATCATACATTTGGTGACTACTTTCTGCTGCGCAGAGGGATGATTGATTGCGGGGTCCTGGCCCGCACCCCCGATGGTGCCCGCTATTGGAGGACCGGGTTGTGGTCAGAGCTGAATAGTGTAGTAACCCAGCGGCTGACAATCTCACCTGCTGAAGCATCGGATTATATGGAAATCAAAGAGATTTACCTGGCCTGCAGCTATGTAGGAGAATGGGTTGGCAGCCCCCATACAGAGAAGTCGCTTGCCTTTATGCTGGATGGCTCTGACTTGCCGCCCGATGGTCATCAGGAGTTCAGCCATGTGGCAGTGCTGCGGGAAATAGGTTCTGGTGAGATGGCGGGTATTGTGCAGTATTACACAGCATGGCCTGAAGGCGACTGTCTTTGGATCGGATTGTTTCTCCTCCATCCCAACCGGCAGCATATGGGTTATGGCAGCGAGTTCATCACTGCGCTGATCGCCGAAGCCCGCCGCCAAGAGTATCAAAAGATCGGCCTTGGCGTGGCGCTCCGCAACCAGCGGGGGCTGAAGTTCTGGGTGAAATGCGGGTTTGACCGCATTGTGAAGGTGCGGCGAGACGGCGAGTCCAGTGAAAACTCTCTTGGTTTGCTCAGCTTGGCGATGGATCTATAGAATACGATCGACGAGCCGCTCAATATAAGTCCGGCGCACCTCCGGATTCGTCAGATCGCGGGGTATAAAGCCGATACTTAAGTCCAGCAATAAGCCTATCCCTAGAATCGACGCCGTGACAGCCTGTAAGATGGCTGTTCGAAGCTCCTCACCCGGCTTCGCCCCCCTGCACACCAAGTCATCATAGAGTTTTTCCATGAATTCACGAAATCTATGATACGGCAGCGCGTCGGTTTGGTGCTCCGAAAGCGGTGTAATGAAGTGTGCCCGCGTGATCTCCGGGAACGCTTGCGCACCAGCTGTCAGGTGTTCCAGTATCGCCACAAGCCGCTCCTTGGGAGGAGCGTTTTCTGTTGTACTGAAATGCTCCCAATCAAAGGCATTATTCAACGTGGTTTCCATCGCCCTCTCCATCAATTGTTCCTTGGAGCGGAAGTAATAATTGATGGCAGCCACGTTGACTTCTGCTTCTTCAGCGATCCGGCGCACCGTCGCGCCGCGGATACCCACTCGCTCTATACATGTGATGGCAGCTGTGATGATTCGCTGCTCCATATCGGCTGTGTTTGTCATTTTGATGATCGATGCCTCTCTGTTTTCACTATTACGTTGTCCTGCTACTGGACTACTGATTACTGATTCTGCAGAACCTCTCCGACACCTCCCAAAGGAGCTTCGCTACATCCTCCCGCAAGGCATAGGAGTTTGGGTGCCTGGGCATGCAGTCTCGCCAGTAGATCTCCCCACTGCCAGATAGTACAGGATTGGTCGCCAGGAATAGCGCGCAGGCAGCAGGCACTTCAGGCGCAGTGCCACCCCTCATCCGATACTTCCAGAAGAACTTCTCGATACCGGACGTGCCCTTGAGGCCAATGTCAGTCTTCACCAGGCCTGGATCCAAGGCGAAAGCGCGCACGGTGGAACCTCCACCGAGCCTGCGGTTTAGTTCTGCTGTGAACAGCACATTGCAAAGCTTCACTCGCTTGTATTGCATGAGGCAGCTGTAGTGCCGCCGCATGAACAAATCATTGAGGTCGAGCCTTGCCCCATAATGAGAACCGGAGCTTGTTGTGATCACCCTGCCCTGATTGCTCCGCCTGAGCAAAGGCATCAGTTCATGTGTGAGTAGGAAAGGTGCTAAGTGATTCACAGCAAATTGTAGCTCCACGCCGTCCTCACTGGTCATATAGCGGCTTGAAACTGACCCGGCGTTGTTAAACAGGATGTCCAACCATTCAACCCTGTTACTAATATCACTTGCCAATTGCCGGACTTGTGCCTGTGAGGAGAGATCACAGACCAGATATTCCACCCTGGCCCCGGGGCATACCTGCAGAACATCGGCTTGCGCAGCCTCACATTTTTTTCGGTCGCGACCAACACCAATCACTCGGATACCCTGCCCCGCCATCGCAATCATGGCTGCCAGGCCAATCCCGGAGGTGGCTCCTGTGATTACAGCGATTCTTTGTTCCTGCATGGATTGCTACTCCTTGCTGGGATTACTTCTATTCCATCATACACAAAGATAATCAATGTGTCAAACGTTTGATTAAAACACTTGTTTGACTTTTCTACTTTCATTCCCTATACTATCTGTAATGAATAACATTTGGGAGTTATGTAAAATGAAAAGCATGGTGTATGTGTCCGGAGCCACCGGTGGCTTAGGCCGCAGTATGGCAGTGGAATGCGCGTCTCGGGGATGGGATCTTTTTCTGACAGACATGGACAGCATAAAGCTTGCCAACCTGGCGGAGTCTCTTAGCGCTGCCTGGAATGTGCGGGTGAGCCATCACCCTTGCGACATGGCCAACGAAGCAAGCCGAACTGAACTGCTGGAAGCAATGCAAAGCAAAGGGATTGGCCTTCATATGGCCATCAATGTGGCTGGCCTTGACTATGAGGGCTTATTTCTGGAAAAGTCTCGGGCTCAGATCATGAACCTTCTAAATGTGAACGTGATGAGTACAGTGGATATGATGCACTCCTTGCCGACGTTCCGCGACAAAACAAGGCCGTTTCGAATGATCAATGTATGCAGCATGGCCGGCATGTTCCCCATGCCGGTGAAGGCCACGTATGCAGCCTCCAAGCGGCTGTTGATCGACCTGTCTCTGGCATTGCGTGAGGAGTTCAGAGCCATCAACGGCACTGTAACCGCACTGTGCCCCGCCGGCATGGCGACCAATGAGGTGTTGCTGAAAAGCCTGGACGTCCAGGGCATCGCTGGGCAATTGACCACTCTGGAAGTGGGCCACATCGCTGCCAGCACCATCGATGCGGCGTTGAAAGGCAAAGCTATCTACATTCCAGGCGTTATCAACAGGGTGCTTACTCATGCCGGCCACCTTCTCCCCTCCACGGCCATTGCAAAACTAATTGGTTGGCGATGGAGCCGGACCAACACGGAGTTTGAACAAAAACTGCGCAAGGCAGATCTGGTTCAAGCGTCAGTTACATTGCACTGAGCATGGATTCCTTCCTGCTGGCGATTACGGTTTGTCAGGAAACCGGCCAGCTACCGCAACTTGGAAGGATGACTTGCTGAGCCATTTGGAGGAATGCCCGCATTGACGGTGTGACCCATTTGTCTTTATGGCGCACCATCCGCACTGACAACTCTTCCATGCCTGCTGTTTGATCCGCCCACAGCAGCTCCACCAGCCTGCCGGCACGCAACTCATCCAAAACAGCCACCCTTGGCAGCAATGTCACACCGAATCCATCTGCCGCCAGTTGCTTCATCACCTGCACACTGCTGGACTCCAGCGTGGACCCTGGCGTAACTCCGGCATCTTCGAGCATCCGGCGAAGCATTTCCCGGTAAGTACAGCCTTGTTCGCACAGGATCAGAGACTCGCCATCCAGGTCAGTCACTGAGATCGGTGCCCCACGGGCCACCAACGGATGGCCTGGCGCAGCCAGCAGCGCCAGCTGCTCCGGCCATTCCATCAGCGTGACATAAGGGGTAGCCGCGAATCTTCTGTCAATATAGAAGGCGAGATCGATGATACCATCCCGCAGGTATTCGTTAAGGTCAATACAGGAACCAAACCGCAGTGAAATCTCCACTTCCGGATATTGCTGGCGAAATGCAGACAGCAGCGGCCCCAGCCGCACCGCAAACAACGATTCGGGCGCTCCGATGACCAGCGGGCCGTTGAGCGTCTGCGCAGGTGAAACGGCCTCACGGGCCTCCTGGCTCAGATTGAGAATTTGTCTTGCATACGGGAGCAGCCGCCTCCCCTCCTCCGTGAGAGCGATGTTTTTGCCAAGCCTTTCGAACAGCCGCACACCAAGCTCATTTTCCAGCGCCTGCACCTGCGAAGTGACGGAGGACTGCGCATAGTTCAACTGATCTGCAGCTTGTGTAAAGCTGCCCAGATTTGCCACCGCTAAGAATGTACTCAAAAGCCGAAGTTCCACAGAAACCCCTCCCATCGGAAATATCGATGCAAGCAATCTTATCCATCAATTTTACCGTATCTCGCCACCATGTTATCATCAATTTGCAATCTTTTCCAGCCAGAAAGGAGAAAACCCATTGCTGACAATATCAATACGGCAGGCCACACCGGAAGATGTTATCGTGATTGATGATCTGCTGGCTGCAGATGGCCGGCGGCGGGAGCGGACAGACATCGCGCGGTACATCAGCGAATATGTGGTGATGATAAACGGCGTTGAGGTGGCTGCTGTGGTAGCAGACGGTATCGTAGTTGTGCATCCAGGATATCCGGAACACCTTACATGTGACTCGTTACTATGTCTTCTGGCGGCGGCAGAAGCCAGAAGTAACTCTGCCAAGGCATGGAAGCACATCTGTAAAGAATCTGTAAATTCATACGATGCACCTGTCAAGGACGGGCTTTACTGAAGCGCCGCCGCTTGCTAAAACGATGGCGCACTGGTAGAATTGGCAATCATGGCATTAGCGGAGGCGCCGATGGCGAGCATCTACCAGACATTGAACAACATCGTGGCCAACTGCGAAAAGGTGATCATTGGTAAGCGCGACACCATTTCCATGGTGTTGATTTCATTGATCTGTGACGGCCATGTGTTGGTGGAAGATGTGCCGGGTGTCGGCAAGACGAGCCTGGTTTCCGCAGTCGCCAAGTCCATCAACGCGTCTGTGAACCGCATTCAGTTCACGCCGGATACGTTGCCAAGCGACATCACCGGATTTTCCGTCTACAACATGAAATCCAACGAGTTGGAGTTCAAGCCTGGCGCAATATTCAGCCAATTTGTGCTGGCCGACGAGATCAACCGCACCTCGCCCAAAACGCAGGCAAGCTTGCTGGAGGCGATGGAAGAGGCCCAGGTGACCGTGGACGGCGTAACCCACAAGATGCCCCGGCCCTTCATGGTGCTTGCTACGCAAAACCCCGCCGAATATCTGGGCACTTGGCCGTTGCCGGAGTCGCAGCTGGACCGCTTTTTTATGAAGCTGAAGGTGGGCTACCCCACAGCCAAGCAGGAAAGCCGCATGTTGACCAACTTTAAGCTGGACAACCCGTTGGAGAAACTGGAAGCAGTGGCGACACCGGAGGATATTCTGGAGATACAAGGGCAAGTGCGTAATGTGCATGTGGACGAGAGCATCAATGATTATATTGTTGCCATTGTGGTCGAAACCCGCCGAAACCCCGTCGTGGAGCTGGGTGTGAGCCCCAGAGGCACCCTGGCGCTTTATCGCGCCGCCCAGGCCTGGGCTCTATGCAGCGGCCGGGACTATATGGTGCCGGATGACGTGGCAAAGGTGGCGCAGGTGGTGTTAGGCCACAGGATCATACTTCGGCAGGAGGCCAGAATCAGAAACATGACCGCCTCAACCGTCGTGACAGACGCCGTAGAGCGTGTCAAAGCCCCCCTGCTTTCAGCAAATGGTTAAGAACTGGATCATCTACTATATGTGCCTGCTGGCGTCGCTGGTGTTTGTGCTGCTGTTTCCAGGCCGCGTATCATCAGCGTTTTTTTTCGCAGCGCTGGCAGTGCCGGTAGCATCCCTTCTCACAGCGCTTATCCTGCAAGCAGGGTTTCGATATGAGCAGCGGCTTGACCGCGTATCGGCAATGAAGGGTGACACCGTGACCTACAGCCTTGTTATCCGTAACAAGAGCCTGCTGTTGCTGAGTTTCCTTGACGTCTCATTCCACAGCGCCGGTTCAGTCTACGCGCAGGAACTTTGCGGCAGGGCGCTTGCCGCCCCCCCTCTTGCAGTGAGTACTCATGAAATACAGTTGCCATGCAAATATCGGGGTTCCTATGAGATCGGTGTGAAGGATATCCGCCTGGGTGACTACCTGGGCCTGTTTTCATTTCGGCAGCAAGTGAAGACACTTGCGATGCTCACTGTGTATCCGCGCATTGTGCCGATCACCGCTTTCCCGGTGTTGGCCGGTGCGGATGGCGAACCTGGCATGCACGGGATCCGGGGTTCGGAAAACACCGAGAACATATCAGACATCCGAAAATACGCCAGCGGCGACCGCCTACGCTCCATTCACTGGAAACTCTCTGCCAAACGGGAAGAGTTGATGGTGAAGAACTACGAGCAAGCATCCGGCGCAGATGCCGACCTGATCCTGGACACATCCGGCTGCGGTGGTGGATCAATCGAAGAAAGGATCATCGCAGAGGACCGGCTGGTGGAGTGCGCTGTTTCACTGGTATGGCATTTTGTGACACGGTCAATCCCGGTAACCGTGTGGCATTGCGGAAAACAGCCGGAGCGCCACAGCGTGAAAAGCGATACGGATTTCCGGGCTCTGTATCAAATCCTCTCAGAGGCAGGATTTGAGGACGGGCTCTGCCTCCCTGACGCAGTTGCGTTAACCAGAACAGCAGGCAGAAAGACAGTGGTTGCCGTGAGCGCAGCGCCCGGCGAGGAAATGTGCGGCTTGCTACTGAAGTTGAAATCGAGCGGCTGCATGCCGGTGCTGGTGCATGTGATGCCAGAGGAAAGCTCCGCACAGCCCGGCGGAGCATTGCGCATCACGCTGCTGCAATCGGGCGTGGCTGTGTTGGCCTACCGACCGGGCAATGGGCTGGATACTGAGCCTGCCCACGTTGCCATATGAAGGCGCAAACTGAAACAGTTTATACTGCTCGTCGTTGGCGGGATTTGCTTGCAGAAATCCCACTCATGGCACTGCTCAGCGCTGCCAGCGCCTATCCATTTGTGTCAGCACTGGACCTCCATCTGTCGATATGGCAACTGTTGGCCGCATGCCTTGTTTTAGTCATTCCGTTATCCATGCTGCTTTTTCACACACGCACGGCAATTCTGACAGGCATTGCGGTTTCATTACTGGCCATGGCTGCTACTGCGATACTGCTCTTTTCCAGAAACGAAACTGCCGATTCCCTGCGGTTGGAGATCGACGCATTCATCAATTGGGCGATCCCCTATTTAAAGGGCATTCGAACCGAAAACCTGGCATACTGCCAAGCAATGGGTTTGATTTTTACCGCTTTCATCACGATCCCGGTGTGCCTGTTCACCGTGCGGCATGCAGATGCATTCGCGGCGCTGCTGCCCGGTTTCGCCACCATTGCGGCACTCTTCATCATCGGCCACACGCTTAGTATGGCCGCCTTGTTCGCATTTCTGGCAGTAGCGATGCTTTATGCTGCTTATGGCCGTTTCCGACGGCAATCCGGTGCCTATCCGCCAGGCCAAATGCCCTCGCCTGCGGTTTTCCTGGCCTCAGCGCTGCCGCTGGCGTTGGCCGTGATGACGATGGCGATGATACTCAGCAGCCTTATCAAGATTGATCCAGAATGGATGAAAGCCACACGCGAAAAGCTACTACATAAGGAAAGCCCTGTTGCGGAGGTCATAATCAATCAAGCAAGCGGCGTGAGCACCAGCGAACTGGGCGGTGTGCCAGCGCAAAACGACACAGTCTTGATGAAGGTGATATCCGATTCAGCCGATGTTTACCTCAAAGGCATTTCCAAAGATGTGTACACCGGTCATTCCTGGGAACGGTCAAACATCTTGAAAAGTCCCTTTTATGCGGATGAAATGAACTTCCCAGACACAGTCGAGACCACTAGACGCCTCATACAAAGCTCTGAACCCAATGAGCAAACAAGAATGGATGAAGAAATCCGCGTAGAATATGTGAACTTCAACTCTCCTATTGTTTACATTCCATTAAAAACAGAGAAGGTGGTGCTGCCTGATTCCGTGCAACCCAGCCTGGTTGGAGACGACATGGTGTTGCTAGGCACCACAGAAGACGCAGGGTTTTCCTATTCAGCCACCTATCTCGCCAATAATGACGCGTTACAAGATCTGTTGGCTAAGTCTCGCAAAGGGTACTACAACAGGATAGGCGGTTCGGCTGAAGAGTTGTTTGGAGAATACGCGGAAGCTATAAACAATGGCTGCACCAGGCTGCCCGATAGCTTGCCCGCCAGAGTTCGGGAGCTTGCCGCTCAAATCACGGCAGGCGCTTCCAATGATTATGAAAAGGCAAAGGCCATCGAAGCTTATCTTGCAAGCAACTACATCTACACGTTGACACCCGGCGCATTTGACAAGAGCCGGGATTTTGTGGATCAATTCCTGTTTGAAAACAGAAGAGGATACTGCACCTATTTTGCAACGGCAATGGCGGTGCTGCTTCGCTGCGAAGGGATCCCTTCGCGCTTTGTGGAAGGTTATGTACTGCCGGCCAGCAAAACCGATGGCGCATATCAGGTTACCAATCGACAAGGCCACGCCTGGGCAGAGGCCTATTTCGAGGGAGTGGGCTGGCTTCAGTTTGAACCGACCGCCGCATACGCAGGCGGCGCAAGGCCCACAGCCAGTAAAGCTGTGACACCACCCGCGTCTCCTTCCCCATCACTGCAGGCTTCGACCAATCCGTCGGCTCGGCCTGTCGTACAACCAGGACCTGATGACAATGCGCTAGTCGTCCTTGCCCATCAGTGGGTTTTATGGATTATTGCCATTCTGTTGCTGTTCCTTGCACTGACTGCTACAGCTTTTGGATTACGCAAGCGAGCTGCACTGCGCTTGGTGCAAATGACCTCAAAGGAAACCGTTATTAAGGTTTTTGGTCAATGCCTTCAAATTCTGTCAAAATGCGGATATACACTTCAAAATGGCGAAGATTTGCATGACTTTGCCCGTAGGGCTGAAAAAGGTTGCCTTTTGCAAGCCCGCAGCTTGTCACGGATAATGGAGCTTTTTCAATTGGCAAGGTTCAGCACCCACGATGTTAATGAAGAGCAGAAGAAACAAATGCTAGATGCTAGAGAAAAGCTTTTGTTGGCATGCAAAAAGAAGTTGGGGGCCATCCAGTATGGAATCTTTAAGTGGTTATGGGGATAAAATGAAACGCCCGACTTTTAGCCAATCAGTCAGGCGTTCCACTTCTCGACAAGAGTTCTCCAACGAGTTGTTTTGTCCTCCGAAGACAATCGTAGTATTCTCCGTCCACGCACCGAATATACAAGTCTTTCAGAAATCCAAAAAGACAATTTCTGGGAAAACAAGTTCTCCGGTATAGATGGAACGCCTGATCCGTGGCCAGCGAATCAGGCGTTCCACCTGCGAAAGGAGACCTCCCACGCGGGTGCATGTCCTCTTGAAGACAGGCATAGTATAGCCGGCTTCCGCCGGATCATACGTGAAAAGGCAGCTTCCATTATCTGGTGACTTTGATCGTGAAAGCCCAAACAGCTTTGTTGCCCGCATATCTGCCGCCCTTTTCCACCACTGTCACATTCACGGTGAAGGTATTTTCTCCCCTTTTCAGGTTGATTACGCCGATAGAAAGCGTTGCTGTACCAACATCTGAGACCTTGTCCTTTTCAATAGCAGTGCAGACAACCTTAATCAAATTCTGTTCGGACTCCACGCTGCCGCCCTTGCTTAACTTCTGGCCATCCACTTCAACAGCCGTTGTCCAGTCACTGCCCACATTGTTGTTGGAGATAAGCTTCGCGTCATTGAACTTCACGGTGACCGTTTTTTGCTGAGGATCGTCTAGCTCCTCAGCAGGTAACGATGTCGGGCTTGGCTCCTGGGTTGGCGCCAGGACGGATGTTTCCGCAGCATCTGTAGGAGTAGGAGTGAGCTCTTGCAGCTCAAGTGTGGGCAATGGGGAACTTATAGCCTTTGCAGAGACATATAGTGTTTCGCTGGTAAGTGGGGTTATGGGTTCTGCGGTGCTAAGCGTGGGAACAATCAGGTTCGAAGCTGTTTTCGTGATTTGTGAAATGCAACCGGTGAAAAGCATGGCCACCAGTAGCAGGGAGAAGAACAACGAAACGGTTCTCATCATGCACACCACCGAGATGGTTTTCTCCATTCTACCTTGATGGTTGGGCAAAAGCAATAATCGTTGATTGTTCGTGTGAACGAAACATGTAAAGAAAAACCCGCGTGACCTTGGCCATGCGGGCACTGGAGCTGATGATGGGATTCGAACCCATGACCTCGTCCTTACCAAGGACGTGCTCTACCTACTGAGCTACATCAGCATATTATTTGATTTGCCTACCGATGAAACATGCTGCTTTTCAAGGGCGAGGATGATTATATCACACAGATCTGCTAATGGCAACAAAAACTCCTGTCAAAATTGGCGTATATCAAAACAGTTGCAGCGGTTACGCGGAGATGGCAATATCCACATGCACCGCTGCAACAAAAGTCTTGTTACTGGGTAATGCCTATTCTTGACTTTCCGCGAACTTCCGAATTACATCGATAAAAGATCCGGCCAGTTCATCAGCAAACTCGGCATTGGCCGCCTCCGCCACCACGCGGAACCGGGAAGACTGTCGGTCCGGTGTGATAAACACCCTACCCTTTTCGTTGTTGATCAATGCTCCGCCATAAGTCTCAGAGCTGCCATACTCGGTGTAGAGTGTCTTCATCGCCAAGCCCCGTTTTTCCAAGGGGCATTCCACAAACTCGCTGCGGGTGAATGTTTCCGGAATACGACCGGCATAGGTGGATAGAGTCATGCGTTCCTTTTCCAGTGTCTGCACCAGCGACATTGTTGCATAAGCCCCGTCGTAAAACAAGTAACACATCCGCTCATCAGTTGAGTGGCATGCCCTCCTCAACCAATCACTTCGGCTGGCTGCAGTGCGTTCCACATTCACTCCCCTGCCTCCGGCCAACGAATCAAACCGGCTATTTGCCATCACAGGCAGCGGTACAGTGCCAGAGGTAACGCCACGGTCCATCGCGACCATCGCAAGCAGCACAGCAAGTTTGTCGCCCTCGTAGACACTGCCCTGCTCATCGATCAGAGCAAAGTCATTCCCTGCTTTGTCCTGATACAGCCCAACCTGCACCGCCTCTGCCAAAGCTCGCTTTGCGGCCTGAGTTAATGTTGTGTCAGTGGAGCAACTACGGCAGTGGTAGCCCATTTCTTCCAACACATGCTCAGACTGCTGGTTCAACTCCTCATCAGGCCCATAAACACCGATAGCACGGTCCTTGGCAGTGCTGTGCTCCTCACCACCAAAAAGCTCCTGCTCATAAAAGATGCCGATACCGCTGATGTTGATGATGTCGGCAATCTCTTCTGTGCGGGCCTTGCGGAATGAGCCTTTGGCTAGATTGTCTTCAATTTTCTTCTCCAAAGCGCTGTCGGCATTAGCCCCCTTGCAATCCATCATCGTGATGGTAATCCTGCCCTCATTGGCATGGATGTGCACAGCACCATCCAGCCGCAGGCGCTTGGTTGCAAAACGGGCTGCCGGCAGCGCCAGTTTGCCCATGTCCACACAGCAAACGCCGGTGGAGAGCAATCCCGCGTCAAAGGCTTCCCGTAGCAGCACAGAGGTGTTATCGCCCCAGGTGGCCACGCCCACCCTGCCGCCTCGCATCAACGATGTGCCCAATGCCATAGCCAGCCGCGCTGCGCTTTCAGCGGTGATATCATCATTAAAAGCACCGCATATGCCGGACTCGTCAAACACGGATTGCGGATATCTGCTGCCCCGCTGCTGTGTGGCGCGCACCTGGGCATGCCGCTCCACGGCAATACCCGGCCAGATGGACACATTGCGGCCCACCGAGCTGTCAGAGCCAATGCGGGCTCCTGCACCTATCACTGCACCATCGCGCACCATCACCCTTTCTCCGATGGCAGTGCCGTCGCAGATAACTGCATGGCTGATCCGTGCGGACGCGCCCACCAGCACATCATTGAGCAACACCGAATGCTCCACAGAAGTACCCTTCTCCACAATGCAGCGCTGGCCCACAATGGCATATGGACCGATCACGCTTCCACTGTTCAAAGTGGCGCCTTCCAGAACGGCGCAGGGTCGCACCAGTGTAGCGTCAGACGAGATAAAGGCACTCGGATGCACGAACACGCCTGGTTGGATTTCCGGCAGGTCCATATCCACCTGCACCCGGCGATCCAGGATGTCAAACTGGGCGGATGCATATTGCGCCGGATTGCCAATATCACACCAATAACCATCGGTTACAAAGCCGAACATCCGAGCCTGGTCTTTCATCAACGCTGGAAACAGGTCTTTTGAAAAATCTGCCTTCGCCCCTTCAGAAATCCGATCCATTATCTGAGGCTCGATGATGTAAATGCCGGTGTTTACTGTGTCGCTGAACACGTCTCGCCAAGCAGGCTTTTCCATGAAGCGGGCGATGCGGCCATCATCTCCTGCGATAACGACACCGAACTCCACTGGGGTTTCCACACTTTTCAGCACGATTGTAACATCAGCTTGATGCCGCCGGTGAAAATCCATTGCCTGGCCTAGATTAATGTCAGTGAGTGCGTCTCCACTGATTACAATAAAGGGCTCATTCAAAAACGCCTGTGCCGCGCGTACGCTGCCCGCAGTTCCCAGAGGCGTCTCCTCCACAAAGTATTGCATGTTAACACCCCGGCTCGCTCCGTCGCCAAACCAGCCACGGACCGCGTCCGGCAAATAATGCAGCGTCACAGCAATATCGGTGATTCCATGCTTCTTCAATAGCTCAATGGCGTATTCCATGACTGGTTTTCCCAGCACCTGAACCATGGGTTTGGGCAAATCACACGTGACGGGTCGAAGCCTGGTGCCCTCTCCACCGGCCATAATAACTGCTTTCATAGAAATCACACCTCTGAATGGATGATATGTTAGTATTGTCTTGGCAAGGGCAAGATGATACCAAACGCCATGCAGTTATTCTCATGGGCATTGGTCTCGAGGAGAAAGGCCGATTCAAATGACAAATTCCAATATATTGTTTTTTTGTTGATCTGTGAAAATTATTGCAATTAATCCTAGTATGGGCTATAATACCTGTGTTAAATCAATACTCCATTTGTCAGGTTGAAGCTTCTTGGCCAAACTATCTGTGAAAATGGAGCATCCGGTTTGGCCAAATCATAATAAGCGAGGAACACACCATGTACCAAGATGAAACCTTAACTTGCAGAGACTGTGGCGAAGAATTTGTCTTCACCGCCCGCGATCAGGAGTTTTTTGCCGAGAAGGGCTTCACCAATAAGCCCACCCGCTGCAAGAGCTGCCGCAACGCCCGTAAAAATGACGGCGGTTATAGCGGCGGCGGCAGGCGTCCTGCCCGCGAAATGTATGACGCTGTTTGCGCGCAGTGCGGCAAGCCCACCCAGGTGCCTTTCATGCCAAAGAACGACAGGCCGGTTTACTGCAGCGACTGCTTCACCAGAAACCGCTAAGGAAACAAAACAAAAGCCGCCAGCAATGGCGGCTTTTGTTTTGTTTCCGAAATACCAGAATGGGCTGAGCAATCTTAGCAGACTATTCAGCTGCAGCGCCCAAAAAGACGGAATTGACTACACCATCCTTCATACCAAAGATAACCCCACCAAACACCGTGCCTGCAACAATGCTCTCCGATATGGCTTCGTCGGACTGATCTTCCACTACATCGCCATACGCCAGCAGCACATCGTCCTTGGAGCTGCCGATCTTAATGCCTTTGGCCGTGGCCAAATCACTGGGGGCCTCAGCGGCAATGGCATACACAATAAACTCCGATTCGGCATTTCCACTCTCTACCATGCTCACAGTCAAGCCCTTGGCAGGATAATTCCAGTTGCAGTGCTTTTTACCATCAGCGCCCCACACCTCAGGTGCTGTTTCAGATTCTGCCTTGCCAATAACGGCAAGCAGCTCGCTTTCTTTCAACCCAAGCTTCAATGTGCCGATGGTCTCAGTTTTCATGAGCTCCATGCCAAGCTGGCTGTAATCTTTCCCGGCGCTTGTATTAGGCTCAGTGGCAGCGACTGTCTCGATCGGAGACTCTGTTGGAGTGATTGTCTCAGCAACAGTCGGTGCTGGGCTGGCCGGTGCATCAGTTGGCTTCTTGGATGCGGTCACCGGCGATTCTGCCGTACAGGCGGCCATGTTGATCAAGACCATCGTCGCAAACAAGATTATCAAAACTTTTTTCATTAGTGCACCTCAGATGATATTCCATAGTTCTTGTCAACTAGTATATCATAATACCGGCAGACAGGCGCAAAAAATCAAGATGTTACATCTTTTACGTCTTGCCGCCAAAACCTGGTTCATCACGGAGCAACCTTCGAGCTAGCTCAGCCTGGTTCTGTTCGATCTTCTCCAGGCGCTTGATTATATCTTCCACAAGGATCTCGGCCTTCAGGTTCACTTCATAATCATGTTCTGCCCGAATGCGATCCTTCTTCTCCTGCCGGTTCTGACTCATCATGATCACCGGAGCCTGCAACGCTGCCACACAGGAAAGCACCAGATTCATCAGTATGAAGGGGTACGGATCAAATGGCTTGGTAAGCAGCGCAAAGGAGTTTAGCATGATCCATAACGCAAGTATCGATACAAAGATGCCGATGAAAAGCCAACTGCCGGCAAACTTGGCGATATGATCAGCCATCCTGTCTCCGGTAGTCAGTTTATCACGGTGCTCCAGGCTGATGTCCTTTGAAATGCGCTGCTGTGTGAGAAGAGCCAGCAGTTCCTGCTCCTCCAGGGCAGACGTTTCATCGTCCAGAATCATACGGATCAAATCTGCGTTGGTTGGCTTATCCATATGCCTCTCCCTATGCTTGGATTCTTAAATTGCGGCTGCCAACCCTTTTAACAGCTTTTTCATCTTATCCTCCACCCTTCGGCCAACCTCCAGCACTTCCTCATGGGTGATCGGTTGGTCCAGGATGCCGGCTGCCATATTGGTCATGCAGGAGACTCCCAGCACCTTGATGCCGCACTGGCTGGCTGCAATGGCTTCCGGCACGGTGGACATCCCAACGGCATCAGCACCCAACATGCGAGCCATGCGGATTTCGGCGGGTGTCTCATACTGTGGGCCTAGAAACATGGCGTAAACGCCCTTTCGCAGCATCACGCCCAACTCCTGCGCCACCGCCTCGGCCCGGCGGATGAGCTCGGGGGCATAAACATGTGACATATCAAAGAACCATTTGCCGGTTTCCTCCACGTAATCCCGATTGACTGGCGTGACACCCATCAGGTTCAGGTGATCGGTG
Source organism: Bacillota bacterium (assembly GCA_023421955.1). GTDB lineage: Bacteria > Bacillota > Clostridia > Christensenellales > UMGS416 > JAEYRA01. The sequence continues at coordinate 185,814 of JAEZSE010000005.1, read as the reverse complement.
ATTAACATCAGGTCTCCCGGGGAAAAACGCTCATTAACGGCTCCGGCAGCGTTGGTGAGGATCAGTTTCTCCACACCAAGCCTCTTAAGTGCATATACCGGATAAGCAACCTGGGAAGCGGCGTAGCCTTCATACATATGGTTGCGGCCGCTCATCACTGCGCAGGGCACGCCAGACACCCTGCCAAGCAAAAGCTTACCAGCATGGCCCACCGCTGTGGAACGCACAAAGCCGGGGATGTCGCCATAAGGAATGGCAACCTCAACATCCATGATGTCTGAAATACCGCCCAAGCCCGAGCCAAGCACCATCGCCACCTTGGGTTCGATGCCGCCCGCTGCCGCCTTGATGTAGTCAACACTATGCTGCAACTCCATGGTTCAACCTCCTTTGATTTCCCGGGCAAAAGAAGCGCCCTTACCAATATTCATACCAAAGAGATCCGCAATGGTCTGGCCCAGGTCACAATACCCATAGCGCGTGCCCAGGTCCGCACCGGCCTGCAGGCGCTTGCCCCATCCCAACAGCGGCACATGCTCCCTTGTGTGGTCGGTGCCGGGGAAACAGGGATCCACACCGTGGTCAGCGGTGAAGATCAAGATGTCGTCGTCCCCCATCGCCCGGCGGAATTCCACCACATAACCATCCACCTCAAGCAGCGCTCTGGCATAGCCGGCGGCGTCGTTGCGGTGACCGTAGATCATGTCAAAGTCCACCAGGTTAGCGAAGAAAAAGCCCTGTTCCGTGCCCCTCATGCAGTCCAGGATGGCATCCAGTCCCTCACGGTTGTTGTGGGAGTGGATCCACTCACTGATAGACCGGCCAGCGAAGATATCCATGATCTTTCCGATGGCCGTAACCTTTACACAGCCCTCATACAACACATCCAACAAGTGGCCTTTTGGCGGCTCCAGCGAATAATCCCGGCGGTTTTCGGTGCGGCGGAACGCGCCGGGCTCCCCCACGAAAGGCCTGGCGATCACCCTCCCCACAGCGAAGGGGCCGGTCAGCATCGCGCGAGACTCCCGGCAGATGCGATACAGCTCATCCAACGGGATCACACCCTCATGCGCCGCGATTTGGAACACACTGTCTGCCGAGGTATAGACTATGGGCTTGCCAGTGCGCACATGCTCCTCACCGAGAGCATCCATGATCTCGGTGCCGGAAGCCGCCACGTTGCCCAGCACGCCCCGGCCGGTGCGTCGGGTGAATTCGTCCAGAACCTCCTGCGGGAAACCGTTGGGGAATGTCGGGAACGGTTGTTCCGACACGATGCCGGCCATCTCCCAATGGCCGGTGGTGGTGTCCTTCCCCTGGGAAAGCTCCATCATGCGGCCAAAGAACCCATCTACCTGCTGAGGATGGTAAAATGAAGTGCCGGTGATGTTATACAGGCCCAGCTTGCCGAGCTCCGGCAGGGATAGCCCCTGGCTGGCCATCACATGGCCCAGCGAATCGGCACCTTCGTCACCGAAGGCAGCCGAGTCCGGCTGCCAGCCAGCTCCCACACCATCCAGCACGACCAGAAAGACCCTCATTGTCAGCCCTCGGTTCCGGGCATCGCGATGCCCAACATCTTGGCAACAGAGCGGATATGCTCAGCTGCCAGGTCGTACTCCCTTTCATCGGGCAGGTGTTCCAGCATCACTGGCGCATCAGGGCAATGCTCCATCACAGAGGATAACAGTGCCGCGTGGTCAAACCCGCCCAACCCGGCCCGCACCTCGCTCAGGTGCACGGTCAGGTCTTCTGCCAATAGGATATCCTTGGCATGGACCGACCTTACCATGCCCCCGAGCAGCCGGAAGCATTCCCGCGTCATCGCGGCGTTTTCATAATAGAGCCTTGGGTTCACTGTAATGTTGACGAGATCCACATGCACAGCAAAGCCGGGATGATTCACCGCAACCACCAGATCCAGCATCTCCTGCGCCGTGGTCGGAAACATCCAGGGCATCATTTCCAGCGAGTAGGCCGTTTTTATAGGGTTCACCTCGGCCATGAGACGGCGGAGATAGGCCACAATGCGGTCAAAGGTCTCCCGCGTGAGGTTCAGGGCGTGGGGGCCGTCCCACCGTGTGCTGCAAGAACCGGCCACGTTCACACAGCAGCGGGCTCCGATCTTCTCCGCCAGCGTGAGTGCCTTGACGAGACCAGCAAAACCATGTTCCGCCACAACAGAGTCGGGGTGCAGTGGGTTATGTACCCATGCGCCCACCTCGGCGATGACAATATCATGCTGCCTGGCTGCTGCGGCATACTCCATGATTTCCGCGTCGGAAGCATCCACCCCCACCGGGCAATAGGCTGCGTTGCAGCCCTTGGCGGCGAGCAGTTTCAACCATTCCTCAGGGCTTTTCCAGGAACCGTATAATGGCATCCCAAGTCGCAGCGCCTTAATCTTCTCAGTCATTCTCCAGCAACTCCATCACAACCTTAAACTTGTTGTCCGTTGCGTCCAGATAAGCATACCGCCCGCCGGTATATTCTCCGGTTTGCACGCAATCAAGGCCCTCAGATTCCAGCCGCGCAATGTTTTCTTTCATGCCCTGCACATTGAAGGCAATGTGATGCACGCCTTCGCCTTTTTGGTCCAAGCACTCCTGCCAAGTAGATGGCTGTCCGTCAGGCTCGATGAGCTCAATGCTCAATTGGCCCACCTGAAAGAACGCCAGCCTGGCCCTTGCTTCCGACGGTGCGCCGCAATACTGAGTCTGAGCTTTTTCAAGCGGATCCGTCCATGTGATTGGCGGCACGGGCACGCCGAAAAGGCGGGCATATTCTGCGGCGGTCTTCTCAATGTCTTTGACAACGAAGCCGATCTGGGTCACGGTGTTGTTTCCAAACATGGTAAATGCCTCCTTGGTGCGAATGAAATCATTATAGCCCCCCTCCATCTATGTGGCAATCATTGGTTGTCACCTACTGAAATATTCAGATTTGAGAGGGATTGCATAGTTATAAAATTTCATTCATGATATTCATTTGCAATTTCATCCATTTAATATTGCAAATACATGTGTTTTCTGATATGGTTAGCTTATTATCCTTCCGGTTCAAGCCCAACATATTGACATCCAAAAGTGAGGAGAAAGCAATGAAGAGAACCATCAGCCTGATCACGGTCATCGTGATGCTGGCAGGCATGCTGGCAGCCTGCACTACTGCCACACCAACTGTGGCAGCCACCATCGAGTCCACTGTCGCCCCCACCATGGAAGCGACCGCCGAACCCACCACCGAAGCCACCCAGGCTGCCGAAGCAGGCGAATTCCGCGTAGGCATGGAGTGCGCCTATCCCCCCTTCAACTGGACGCAGACCACCGACTCCAACGGCGCAGTGCCGATTGAGGGCACCAATGAGTTTGCCGGCGGCTACGACGTGGAAATTGCCAAGAAAATCGCCGAAGGACTGGGCAAGAAACTGGTCATTGTGAAGACACAGTGGGATGGCCTGCCCCCGGCACTGATTTCCGGCACAATCGATGCGATCATCGCTGGCATGAGCCCAACGGCTGAGCGCAAGCAAACGATTGACTTCACCGACAATTATTACCGCTCCAACCTTGTGATCGTAGTGAAGAAAGGCAGCAAGTTTGAGACTGCCGCCAGCATTCAAGACTTCTCCGGCGCCAAGATCACCGCCCAGCTCAACACCTTCCACTACACCGTGATTGATCAGATCACCGGCGTGGACAAGCAGACCGCGATGGATGACTTCGGCGCCATGCGCGTGGCCCTGCAGTCCGGCATCATCGATGGATATGTGTCTGAGCGCCCCGAAGGCGTTTCTGCAATGGCCGCCAACTCCGACTTCGTGATGGTGGAATTCGCCGCCGACAAGGGTTTCCAGACCTCTGACGACGATGTGGCCGTGGCTGTGGGCCTCAAGAAGGATCAACCTGAGCTGGTCGCAAAGATCAACGAAATCCTCGCTGGCGTGAGCGAAGCCGACCGCGTGGCAATTATGGACCAGGCCATCAAGAATCAGCCCTCCATCGAATAACACCGCTAAGTATTTCAAAGCAATTATTTGGGTGCAAGGATTCAATTGAATCCTTGCACCCAAATTGTTATAATGGCCTATATGCATATACACAGGGGAGGACGATGGCATGGTAATGGCAGCCCTCGCTGCGGCGGACAAGAGCTTTTTTGAGTGGGTGGCGGCCATTCTCGTGAAATATTGGCCTATGTTATTGCGCGGCGCCGGCATTACGATGCTGATTGCAATGACAGGCACGATTATCGGGTTCCTGATAGGCCTAGTGATCGGTGTGATTCGCACAATTCCAACCAAGCCGAATGATTCGATTTTGACCAGGGTTTTTCGAAGTATCTATACCTTTCTTCTTAATGCCTATATAGAAATTTTCCGAGGCACACCAATGATCGTGCAGGCAATGGTGATATTTTACGGCATTCCTCTGATTGTACAGGCAATGGTTCCTGCCGTTCAAGCCATATCTCCTTCGTTGGGTCTTTTATTAAAAGAATTTAGGCAGCTTCCCGTAACCGAAGCCGGGATATTTATCGTTTCAATCAATACCGGTGCCTATTTGGCGGAAATCGTGCGTGGCGGCATCCTCTCCATTGACAAAGGGCAGTTTGAAGCCGCCCACTCGCTGGGCATGACCCACACACAAACGATGCTCAACATTGTGCTTCCACAGGCCATTCGCAACATCCTGCCGGCAATCGGCAACGAGTTCGTGATCAACATCAAGGACACCTCAGTATTGAATGTGATTTCTGTCTCTGAGCTGTTCTTTGCGTCCAAATCAGTGGCGGGCATCGCCTACCGCACCTTTGAGGTGTTCTTCATCACCTCGGTGATTTATTTCATCCTCACATTCACCGTGACCCGGATCCTCCGCTTTATTGAGAAGAAGATGGACGGGCCGGACAATTTCGTGATCCACGGCTCGCAGTCGGTGCCGGAGGTGGAAATCGGCCTCAGAATGGGCCGCAACTGACAAAGCAGCATCGGGAGGGCCGTTATGGAAACCATCATTGAAGTCAAGCACCTGCGAAAGGCATTCGGCAGCACGGATGTGCTGAAAGACATCAATTTCAATGTACACAAGGGCGAGGTGGTGTGCATCATCGGTGCCAGCGGCTCCGGCAAGTCCACGTTGCTGCGGTGCATCAACCTGCTGGAAACGCCCACCAGCGGTGAGATCCTCTATCGCGGAAAGAGCATCCTGAACCACGAAATGCCTGTGAATGCCTATCGCACCAAGCTGGGCATGGTGTTTCAGCAATTCAACCTGTTCAACAACCTCACGGTACTGGGCAACTGCGTGGTGAGCCAGGTGAAGGTGCTCAAGCGCAGCAAGCAGGAAGCAGAGCAAACTGCGAAGAAATATCTCGAAATGGTTGGCATGGACCGTTTCATCCACGCCAAGCCCCACCAGATCTCCGGCGGGCAGAAGCAGCGCGTGGCAATCGCCCGTGCCCTTTCGATGGAGCCGGATGCCCTACTCTTCGACGAGCCCACCAGTGCGCTCGACCCGGAGCTGGTCGGTGACGTGCTGAAGGTGATGAAGGATCTGGCGCAGCGGGGCCTCACGATGATCGTGGTGACACACGAGATGATGTTTGCCCGCGATGTGGCCAACCGTGTGGTCTTTATGGATTCCGGCGTGATCGTGGAAGACGACAGCCCGCAGGTGATCTTCAACAACCCCACGCAGGAAAGGACGAAAGTTTTTTTGAAGAGGGTTCTGGAATAACTTGGTTGCCAAGACATCTCAAAACCTCAAGATAAAAGAAAAACCCTCGCGATTGCGAGGGTTTTTCTTTGTGGTGGGATTAACAGGGCTCGAACCTGTGACCCCAGCGATGTGAACACTGTGCTCTACCAGCTGAGCTATAATCCCACATGCCGTTCGTGCAACATATTTTAACCGATATCCGGAATGTTTTCAAGTGGTTTTCTCAACTTTTTAGGATTACATCATTACGGCCCATAATTGATTGCCACCGCCACGGCCAAAGACACCACGGAAATCAACACTACTGCAAGTTGCAATTTCCATGTCCATTTGAGCCATTTGAGATACGGGATGCCCACCAACCCCAACGTGATCAGCAACACGGCGTTGGTGGGATAGATCATGTTGGCGAAGCCGTCGCCCAACACAAAGGCTTGCACCGCTGTCTGGCGAGTAAGGTCGGTCAATGTGGCGAGCGGCACCACCAATGGCATCACCAAAAACGCCTTGGCCGTGCTGCCGGCCACAAAAAGCTCCAGCACCAGCACAAACGCATAAAGGAGCAATACCGCACCGTAGGGCCCCACCTGTTTGACCACGTTGTACGCGTGATAAAGGAGTGTATCCATGATGCCACCGGCCGCCATGATCTGTTTGGCGCTGAGGGCCAGGATCACCAGCACTGCGCCGGGCAACAAGCCCAGCATGCCCTTTCCAAACTCTTTGATCACTTGACCGGCACCACGGCCGATGAGCAAGCCAGCGCCAATACCACCGGCGGTGAACATGAGCGCCATCACAGGCATCGTGAGATCCGTCAACCCCTTCACGACAAACCCGGCGGCGATGAAGAGGAACGCGAACAGCAGGCAAGCGGTGAAAAAGACCGATGCTTTCCGGACACCGGGAGAATCATCCCGCACACCGGACACCATGCCGGAATAGCGCTCCCGCATTGCCATATCAATTTCATAGACCGGCGACGACTTGGGATCCCTCTCCACTTTTTTGGCATATCGGATCAGGAAAACCACCAACAGGCCGTATATCAAGATGAAAAATAAAGCCCGGAACCCAAATCCGGAAAATAGCGGGATTTGCGCGATCTTCTGCGTGATACCAATCGTGAATGGATTCAATGTGCCTGCTGCAAACCCAAAGCCCACTGACAAGATGCTCATGCCGATTCCTGTCAAGGAATCCCACCCCAGTGAAAGGGCTAGCGCCACCGTGATCGGCACCAACGTGACCGTTTCCTCAAACAGCCCTGCTGTGGAGCCCAACAGCATGCAGGCGAGCGACAGCAGTGCCAGCAGCTTGTATTTCTGGCCGCCATATCGGGATACAACGCTTGAGAGCAGATATCTCAACACGCCGCTGCTTTCTAGTATTAAAAAAGTGCCGCCAATGAACATGATAAACACAATGATCAGTATGGCGGTGGACGCGTCCGGCCCGGCAAACACCTCAAACGGTGCGGTGAGCCATCGCCACACCGGCAGCCGCTGCCCTTCCACCAGGTGGTAGGTGTCCTTAACGATTGCTTCCTGACCACCCGTCAAGGTGCGGTCAAACTGCCCCTGCGGCACGGTGAGTGTGAGGATGCCGGCCACGGCCATGATCACGAGCAGCATGATCGCCGTGCCGAGGAAAGCTCGCTTATTAATCTGCAATCCCTGTTTGGCTTCCATCACTCTTCCACCCCTTCTGCTTGGCCGGGCACCAGATTGCGCTCAGCATGCACCAGGAAATCCTGGATATTGGTCACAATGCTATTCACACTGAGGCTGCCGCGGTCACGGAGCTTGTTCACCGCAAATTCTGAGATGTCTACGGTGTAGAAATAGACGGGGCGGATCCTCTCCCCCACACGCTGCCAGGCCGGTGTCATGTTGCCGGTGGCGATTGTGTGCAGCTGCGTTGCCAATGCGATCACCGTGGTGGCCCGCCGTGTGTATTCCCGCATGGCAGACTGCGCCTGATATACATCTCCGATCACATCGGGCAGCGGCCCATCGTCGCGAATGGACCCGGCCAGCACGAAAGGCACTCCTTTTCGAACACAGGCGGCCATGATTCCATCTTTGATCCGTTCCTGCCGGATGAACCGTTCCACGGAGCCGGCATGGCGCACGCGGTTGATTGCCTCCAGGTGGTGGTAGTGGCCGTCTGGCAGCGGCTCCTTGGTGTAGATGTGCTGCCCCAGTGCCGTGCTGTAGATGGATGCCTCCAGGTCGTGGGTGGCAAGCGCGTTGCCGGCAAAGAGCGCGTGGGCACAGCCGCTGCCAATGATGCGCGCCATGGCCCGCCGGGCGTCATGGTCAAACGCCACCGCCGGGCCCAGCACCCAAACAATAAAGCCATGGTCACGGTCATGGCGCAGGATGTCATATAACAGATCGTAATCTCTGGAATAGGAAGACTCGCGGGAGCGCCCTGTGCGGAACGTAAAAGCTTGGGCTTCCCCACCCTGCCCCTGCCGGGTAAATGCCTGATAATCCACATAGATGCCGGCGCTGCCATCCTCCGCGCGGCCAGTCACCACCAGGTCGCCGGCACGGACCAGTCGGGCCTCCACTGCCCACGGCTGCCCGTCGCGGATCACGACTGCGCAATCCATCCGTGGTGCTTCGATGAGCCGCCACTGGCCATTCACTTTGAAGTATTCCGGGTAGATCGTGGTGCCATGGAATGCTTCCGGCAATAAGCCATCCGCAAAAGCAGGGCGAACAGCGGCGTCAGGAGACATGGCAAACAGACGGCTATTGAAGTCTGGCGGAACATAAGCAGGAAGCTGAAACATGGGAGCACCCCATCACACGGTAATGCTCCCATTATCAACCAATGATCTGGATATTTCAATAGAGAAACCATGCATCAGTAAGCGCAAAAAGCAAACTAGACCTGATCTTCTGCGGGATCATCCGGCATGAGCTTGCGCACTTCCTCAAGCTTCAGATATTCCACCACCCGGTAAGGGCGGATCGGCATGCTCGTGCCGTCGGAAAAGAAAAACCGGAGCGCAAACGGCTCCCGGCCCTCCAGCACGGCAACGAGCTCACCGTTTCGAATGCGCTGTTTCAACCTGGCGTGGTAGGAAAAATGGCCCATCAGCTCCTCCGATCATGGTTGCATCAAATGGATTCCATCACAAAGTGATAGCTTCCTGAGCCGACCAAAAAGGACAACCCCTCACCATTCTTTTGACCGATCACCATGTCTGCCACACCCGGGAGAAAACGGTTCCCATCCCAAACCAACTCGTCGGATTCCTTCACAACCACCTGTGAAACCGTATTCCTGATCATCGGAAGAATCACCCTGGCAGAGCAGTTCGCCGGGATGCACACGGATAAGTTGAAAGCCTCTGCCCCGCGTTCCCAATTGCAGACGATTTCGCCCCTTACGGTATCCAGCGCGCTATTCACATAGGATAATCTATCTACCATCCTCGGACGGATCAGGATCCTGTCGAACCCGGCACCATCCTCATCCACATTGATCCCGGCAAGCGCCAGATAGAACCAGGCTCCGATGCTGCCATACATCGGATGGTTGTGGGAGTTCATTTCCCGGCCGGTTTCATACTCCCAGCGCTCCCAGATTGTCGTGGCACCCTTTGAAATCATATAGCCCCAGCTTGGGTATGTTGTTTGCGTGGCCAACGTCCATGCCACATCAACCCGCCCCTCGTTGGTCAACGCTTCGAGAAGATACTTGGTGCAGAGATTCCCTGTTGTCAAATGGCCGTTGTTTGCGACAAGAACATCATTGACAAGATGATCAAGCACGCTTTGCCTGGCCTCCTCCGGCACAAGGCCCAAATACAGCGCAAATGCGTGTGCCGCCTGGCTGCCGATCCCATATTGCATGGTTTGCCTGTTCAGGAACTTTTCGTTGAAAGCCTGTTTGACGCTTTGTGACATGACTTGATACTTTTGCTCATCCTCCGGGTTCCCAAGCACATGCGCAATCCGGGTCATGAGTTTGGCGCACAAGAAATAATAACCAGTGGAAATATATTCGAAGGTTGTGGTACTGGAGACCGCGCTGCAAATGCTGTCCGTATAAGCAAAGGCCCTCGGCGGAGCCCAATCACCAATCCATCCATGATAAAGGATATGATCCCGCGCGGTCCGGTCCAGAAAATCTAACCACTTTTGAAGGCTGTCATAGTGGTTCTGCAGGATGCGAACATCACCGTAGTGCCGATAGAGCAGCCATAACGTGATCACATAGGTGCTATTCACGGGCTCGCCATCGTTGCTGCACCACCACACAAAAGGAGCGCAGTCCGCAATCGCGCCCGTTGGAGTTTGCGTATCCCTGATATCGTCCATCCATTTGGGCAGCAGCCTCGACAGGTCATAGTTATATACAGCCTCTTCGTTTCGCGCGGTGGTATCGTTCAGCCAGCCAAAACGCTCGTTCCGTTGGGGGCAATCGGTGGGCACACTATGCAGATTGTCGCGCTCCGTCCACAGGATGTTTTTATGGATCTGGTTAATCAATGGATGGCTGCACTCAAAATGCCCGGTCTGCCGGACTGCCGAGTGAACAACAATGCCAGTTACCGTATTGAGATCTGGCTCGCCGGGGTAGCCTTCCAGCTGCACATACCGGAACCCGTGATAGGTAAAGGTGGGCTCATAAATCTCTACGCCCTCACCCTTGAGGATGTAGGTGTCGCACGCTTGCGCCATGTATAGATTGGCAGTGTTGACCGCACCATTGTATAAAAGGGTTTCCCCATGCTTGATGGTGACTTTCGTACCTTTTGGGCCTTTCACCTTCAATCGGATGCGTCCGGCGATGTTTTGGCCCAGATCAAACACGACCATGTTCCATTCGGCGGGCTTATCCTGTTCCTTCTTAAAATCATCTGGCTGCACGCCACGGTTCTTGCTGAGAATATTGGGCACACCCTTGCTGACAGCACGGATTTCCTCCACCGCTTTGATCGGTTCCAACACCTGGGAGACCATCCTGCCGCCGGGAGCCTTCACCGCAATGGGGCTTCTCCACTTCCTGCTTTTCTTTGTTGATGGGGCATTGCATGTGTCCCAGCCTTTCATTTCAAGCCTTGCGTCATAAATCTCTCCGTCATAGACGGAGTTTTTGACAATCGGGCTGTCTGCAACCTGCCAGCCTTGATCGAGACCGCTTGTGATGCTCTCTGTGGTGCCGTCGGTATATTCAATGTTCATTTGCAGTTTGAGGCAAGGCGTACCCCTCCACCGTATCGAACAATACCAGCCATTGCCCGCCATCACACCCACCATGTTCGGCCCAGGCTTCAGGTGCATGGTAATGTCATAGGTTGCATACAACACCCGAACGGAATAATCGGTGAATCCTGGATCCAGTTCATGATCGCCCACGCGGTTGCCATTCAGGCTCATAACATAATAACCCAGGCCTGAAATATATGCCCTCGCCCTTTTTACCTTTTTGGATACTGAGAACTCTTTTCTGAAAAGGAGGGCCGGCCCTTCATGGAAGTTGCCTACCCCCTTCCATTTCGCCCCGCCGATCCAGCTGCCCTGCCAGTCGCTTTCATTGAGCAGCCCCATCTCAAATGACGATGCTTCACTGAAGCCGCCGCAGTGATCCTGCAAATCCCACACGCTGAGCTTCCAATAGCAAATCTGCCCGCTGGTGAGGGGGTTGCCAGCATAAGGAATCCCAATTGTTTGGTTAGAAATGACTTTGCCGGTATCCCATAGTGTGCCTTTGTTTTGATTCAGTTCTTCCATGCTGGAAGCGACCAGAATGCGATAAGCCGTTTGTCTCTTCCCTCTGCCAGCTTGCATGAGCTGCCATGAAAAACGCGGGGAGCTGGTTTCAATCCCGATCGGGTTTACTGCGTATTCACAGGTTGGTCTCACTGGTGTCAGCATAATCGGGGCATCCATTGGATCATGATGATCAATTCGGTTTGTACTCAAGCTTTATTCCTCTTCTTTTTATGCAGTGTAACCTATACCATGGGCCTAGTTGGATTTCAATGCGTTAACCGCATCTATTATACTACCGACCGACACTTTTCCATTGTAGCCCTTTCCATTGTTCGGCAGTTCCGAGCCGGTGAGCTTACGAACATACATAACCTCTTTCGTTTCAGTGTCATATGAGAACAAAATGACTCCATATCTGGTCAGTGTGACTTCACTCCCCTTTGCACCATTGACATATTGTTGATACTCCGCAGACCCAATCTTGTAGGAATAGGCCAATATTATGGATTTTGAATCTGTAGCCATCTTCTCAGTTAGTGGGCCATTTGGAGATTGAATCAATATCAGTTTCTTTTTCTCATCATCATAACCCAAAACAAGATACGGATCTTTCAAGATTAATGCGTGTTCTTCAGACTGAATTGCAGTAGGCTTTGCAGATGCCTCAACGGCGACTGGTTGCTCAATCGAATAGGCTGGAACCTGGTTTTTACATTGGTCAATCAGATTCGATATAGAATCAGATTCAAGAATCTTTTTCAGCATGTTGGAAGTTGCCGATGTCCGGCTAATCATCATACCGCCAAAGACGATTACCAAGATCAAAACAATCACAGAACCAAAGATCCCATACTTATATTGCTTATCATAGCTGCCACGATAATTAGTAATGCAGATGCCTCCATAAATAAGAGCAAACACTGCGACAAATGAAGTTATACCAAGCCATATGACCGGATTGTCAAAGTATAATGTTTCCATACTCAATCTCTCCATCCGGTACAACGAATTAAGTCCAGCCGATTCCAGAATCCCAGTTATATCTACGCATCCACCCGCAAAATCAATACTACACACTCCACGTCCGCCGTCTGCGGGAACATATCCACCGGCTGCACATGTTCTACGCGGTAGCCCTTGCTGGCCAGATACTTGACATCACGCGCCATCGTGGCCGGATTGCAGGAAACATAAATTAACTTTCCAACACCTGTCGCTACTGCAGCATCCAGAAACCTTGTGTCGCAACCCTTACGTGGCGGGTCCATCATAATCACGTCGGGCTTCAGACCCCGCTGCACCAACTCGGGAAGTACATCCTCTGCCCTACCGCAGATGTACTCGGTGTTGCCGATGCCATTGCGCGCGGCGCTGCGGCGGGCCTCCTCAATGGATTGCGGCACACTCTCAATGCCGATCACTCGTCCAGCCTTGCTTGCCACATATTGCCCGATGGTGCCCACACCGCAATAGGCGTCCACCACCAGCTCATGGCCGGTAAGCCTAGCAGCCTCTGCCGCGGCGGCATACAGCCTCTCCATCTGGGTGGTATTGACCTGAAAAAACGAGTGGTGCCCCACACTGTATTGCAGATTACCCAACCGGGCCAGCACTGTTTCGTCGCCCCACAGCATTTTATGTCTCCGGCCCAGCACCACGTTTGTTTGCTCGGTGTTGATGTTTTGCACAACACCCTTGAGCCCCGGCACCACTGCGCGCAGGCTGTTTACCAGTGAATCGACCTCCGGCAATTTATCTCCGTTGGTCACAACAACGGCTATCGTTTCCCCTGTTTCAGAGAAGGAGCGTAACATCAGGCTGCGGAGCAATCCGCGCCCTGTCCGCTCATCATAAGCCCGCAGGTCATACACCTGAGCCCAGTTACGGAAAGCTGCCATCGCAGCAGCCATCAGCTTTGGCTGCAGCGAGCAATCAACCACGTCCACAACCGTGTGGCTCCTGGGCGCATACATGCCCATCTGGATGCCACCGCTGCCCTGGCCCACCGGAAACATTCCCTTGTTGCGGTATCGCCAGGGTTCCTCCATACCGATTACAGGCAACACCTCGGGGCATTCAATGCCACCGATCATTCGGAGTGCATCCACGACGGTCTGCCGCTTGAACGCAAGCTGAGCTTCATAATTCATGTGCTGCAACTGGCAGCCACCACACCGGCGAAACACAGGGCAACGGGGTTCCACCCGGTCCGGCGAAGGCCGGATCACCCTGTTAAGCTTTCCCACCGCATGGTGAGCCGCCACCTTGATGATCAGCGCTTCCACCCGCTCGCCGGGCAATGTGAATGGCACAAATACAACAAAACCACCCACTCTGCCGATGCCCTGACCGTCGGAGCCAACGGATGAAATTTCAAGATCCAGGGTTTGGTTTTTCTCTACTGGTTTTCCTGTAATTAACTCATTCATGGCAACAGTATAACACATGATTTGTTTCCTCAGTCTGTTTTTGACAATGGGCACCAAATGGTTTACTATAATGATATCATCTGGGGAGTGTGGATATGATGTCAGGAAACTCCTTTCTGAACGCGTTCAGGGTGCTGGCCAAGAAACCGATGGTGCTTCTACTGCTATTCCCCATCCACGCACTCTCCCCATTGCTGTTGCTACTGCTGCCTTTGCTCAATCAGATGGAGCCAATCTCCGATGATGCAATAGTCGCCATTGTGATGTCTGTTGTGCTGCTGGCATTCTTGCTTACAGTACTATACGCACTGGCACGATCAGTGCTGTTGGTTTCGCCGGCCATGGAGCTGCTGCGGGATGGCACGGCAGGTGCGGAAACACCGGATGGCTGGTTCCTGCGAGGTGTGAAGAAACATTGGTGGAAACGGGGCGTGCTGGGGTGCGCGGAGTATTCCATCAGCATGTTGCTTTCTTTTGCCATGCAGTTTGTCATGATGGTCCCGATGGCCTTCATGATGATCCCGATAACCGGCGCGGCAGGATCGGGAAGCGTCGGGCTAATGATCACCATTATGGTGCTCCTATACGTGCTGATGTTTTTGATCTCGATCGTATCAGCGCTTGTGATGTTTGTTGTGGAAAGCCTAAGCGCATATTTGCTAGCTGCCTTTGCAGACCGTGACTTTGTCTCATCATTTAAGGCAGTGTTTGGAAAGACTGGACGGAAGAAATTTTACAAGCTGCTTGGGGGCCGGTTTGTAATCTCGCTGGTGGCGACAATTTTGGTCGCCTTTGTGGCGTTCGGCGGTTTCTTCGCGGCATTTTTGGCACAGGCAGATTTTCAATGGGACAAAATGGGATCATTTGCCAGCGAGCAGCCATACTCCTATGGAGAAGATTACTCATATGAACTTGAGGATCCCTTTGAGGCATTCAGTTACAAAGATATCTTGCCGACCGCAATCATTGTGACCGTTTGCTGGCTCCTGTATTCAGTCATGGAGATCTATCGGTTTGCTTATGAGTTCTGTGTCTTTCAGGAGGTCAAAAACAAGGAAGCGGCAGCAACCTTACCACCGACAATTGACCCCGAACCTGCTGCTGTAGAGAATTCATGATATGGAGACACATTGGTTAACTCCACAAATCAGTCAACAATTGACGAAAGAGGAAAAGACATGAAGAAAAGCGCGATGGTCCTGGCGTTTCAAACGTTGAGACGCAAACCGATGGTGTTGCTGCTGCTGCTGCCTGTGCCGGTGATTTCAGTCATCGTATCAGCGGTCAGCCTTCAGGCTCTTCCAGACTTGAGCAAAATGATGGATATGGATTACCTGATGAACTACGCATCCGGTATGAATGCCACACAGAACATGATGATCACCAATATGATCTCGATGCTGGTCAGCTCCGTTTCAGCCATTCTGTCGTTGTGCAGTGCGTTCCTACTGGTTCCTGCCGCAATGGAATTGCTGGCTGACGGTGCAGCGGGCAGAGAAACCTCGCCCGGATGGTTCACAAGGGGAATGAGGCGCCACTGGTGGAAGCCGATCACGGACAGCGCAATCACCGGGGGCATTTTTGCAGTATTGTTCATTCCTCTGTATATTGTCTTTATCGTTTTGGTGACGTTTGCAGCCACGGGGTTGACGATGGGTTCCATCAGCAATTACGGTGATTCTTCGTCATTGGACTCCTTAAATGGCATCATGTCAGGCATTATGACGCCAATTTTTGTTGGTGCCATTGTCTTTGGAGGCATTGTGTACGTCCTGGAACTGCTTGTGTCCTCGATCTTTGGGCTTTTCCTGCCAGCATTGGCCGATCGGGGGTTTGGTGATGCTTTCAAATTGCTATTCAGCAAAAAGGGCTTCCGTAAGCTGCCCCGAATGCTGGGCGGCAAGGCCCTGATTACGTTGGTGCCCGGCTTCATCTATGCAGTATTGTATGTGGCTTATCTTCTGATCACAGGATTGCCCGCAGACACAATGGGCTATTTGATCAATATCCTTAGTTTTATGAAGAGTTGGGCGGGCATCCTGGGTTTACTGCTGATATCCATTATGGGTATCCTGATCTATCCATTCCGTTTTGGGGTGCATCAACTCCTCCGGGATGAGGAAGCTGGCTCTGCGATCCTGATACAAAAGTAAGACCATTTGCTAACAAACAAAAACAAGCCCGTTGACCAACGATCAACGGGCTTTTCTCATTGCAAATGTACTTAGTATATGTTATGTAAGCGCTGCTCTCTAGCTGTCAAACTCACCTGTGTAGCCGGAGATCTTTTCCCACTTCTCAAAGGGCCACACAATCAAATATCCCCTGCCCTTCACCTGATCCAGCGGGATCGGCCCAACAGAAGGGCTGCGGCTGTCGTGGCTGTCGTTGCGGTTGTCACCCATCACAAAGATCATGCCTTCCGGCACAACCGTTTCGTCATAATCGCCCAGGATCTCCTCCTTGATATAAGGCTCATCCAACCGCGCACCATTGATATAGACACTGCCGCCGGAAATGCGGATCCTCTCCCCCGCCGTGGCGATCACTCTTTTGATGATGTTTTCCTCCCGATCGGGATACTTTACAATCACGATGTCTCCGCGCTTGGGCTGTTTGAAGTAATACTCCAGCCTGCCCATCAGCACCTTTTCATTGTCCCACAGGTTGGGTTGCATGCTGGGGCCTTCCACGGTGATGAGCTCACCCACCCAGGTGTGCACACACAACGCCAGGCCAACGGCTAGGCCCAGTGTAATAATCCACTCCACGATCTCCCGCATCACAGAATTCTTCGGCTTCACTTTCGGGGTTTGCATGCTTGATCTGATTCTCATTGTTCCAACTTTCCGGAATAGTCCGTCAATTTCACTGCGCTGCTCAAGGGCCATACCAGCAGATAAGCCCGTCCCACAACATGATCCAACGGAATCGGCCCCACCACAGGGTCGCGGCTGTCGGTGCTGTTGGCCCGGTTGTCTCCCATCACAAAGATGCTGCCTTCCGGCACAGTGACCGGCTCCATTTCTGCGAAGGGCGGGTACTGCACATAGGGCTCGTCCAGAGTCTTGCCATCAATTAACGTCTTGCCATCCACGATGGAAACCTTCTCTCCGGCTACAGCCACGACACGCTTGATGAAGTCGGCACGGCTACCCGGATAACGCACCAGCACGATGTCTCCACGCTTGGGCTTGTGAAACCAATACTCCACTTTGCCGACCAGCGCTCTCTCACCGGTGAGCAGGTTCGGCTCCATGCTTGGGCCGTCCACCGTAATTAGCTGACCCACCCAGGTGTGGATGCCCACCGCCAGCGCAATGGCAAGCAAGATGGAGATGCCCCATTCCAGTAACTCTTTGGCAGCCCTCTTTTTCTTTTCAGGATAGTCAGCCGTCACTGGCGGGCTCCTCCGTCTTCTTGCCCAGCACCTTTTTCAGGCGTTTCTCAAAAGTGGGGCGATCCAGCATCACGATGCGACCGCAGCCCTCGCACTTGATTTTAATATCCGCCCCGATACGGATCACTTGCCAGGTACCCGATCCGCAGGGATGCTCCTTTTTCATCATGACCCGGTCACCCAGGCCAAATAAATGCTCCATTGGCTTTCCCCTTCTCAGCGACTGGCAACTATTATAGCACAAATGGGATAAAAACCATATGACGGCTCCACCAGAGCCAAATGCAATATGCCCCGATCGCGACATCCGAACCGCCAGCGGATTATCTGCTGCGGATCATACTCCTCAGTTGCTGCAGGTTGTCACAGGTTGCGTCTGGCAAGCACCTGCTACCCAGCGGACGGCCTGTGCGATTGACCCAGACGGTATACATGCCAGCGCTCTGCGCCGGCTGGATGTCAAATTGCAGTGAATCACCCACTAGCAGCGCTTCAGATGCCTTCACACCCATCACCTTCATTGCCTGATAGAAGATGCCCAGATCGGGCTTGTAGCTGCGGGCATCCTCACTGGTCACAACCGCCTGTACCTCCAGGTGTGTGTGGGCGATGGCAGCCGCAATCGTTTCGCGATCACCGTTGGCGACCACGCAAATGGGCAGAGGCAAGTTGGTCATAAACTGACGGGTATCGGAAAACGCCACCGGTCTCTGCCAGGACAACATAATGTCATTGAGTGCAGCGCGGATATCGATGTGCGACTCAAATCGCTCCGCCACCTCAGTAAGTGCCTGTTCCTCCAACTCCGCCATGCTGCGCCAGCGAATGCCGCTGTGGTCGCGGAACAGCGCAGCCATGGTCTCCCACCAGAAGTGGGCAACGTCACCGGGCGCCACAATGCGCGGCGTTGTCTCGCTGACACGCCGTGACAAATCCCGGATAAGTCCGTCATCCTCGCGCACCAGCGTGCCATAGAAATCAACCAGCATCGCCTTGATGGGCACCGGGCAATCCTCCAATCGATCAGAACACGACCTTAAACACGATGTGCGTGACCAGCGTGTCAAAAATGACCATCAGTCCCAGCACTGTCGTATAGATGCCGAACACCCATAGCTTGCCTTTTTTCACAATGTCTATAAGCAATTTCAATGCAAGATATCCGGTAACCGCAGCAATGATCATACCGGCCAGAGTGATGAGGACTAAACCGGCATCTATTGCCTGCCCCACACCCATCTCGTAGATATCTTTTGCCTGAAACACCACGCTACCCAGAATCGCTGGGATTGCCATCAAAAAAGAAAACCGCGCCGTATCCTCCCGTTTCACACCGCAAGCCAAGCCGGCGAAAATTGTGCTGCCGGACCGGGACACTGAGGGGAGTATGGCAAGGGCTTGCGCGATACCGATGATGAATGGTCTCAAAACACCCATCTTCTCCATTTCAAACCGATCGCGCCGAAACAGCGGCGTAACAAACATGAGCAGGGATGTGACGAGAAAGCCGATGCCCAGCGGCATGCCGGCCTTGCTGTTGAACGCGGCGTCAATCTGATCTTTGAAGAAAACCGCAGCAATCACTGTGGGGATCGTGGCGATCACCAGATATAGCATCACGGTGCTGAATGGTTTCTTCAAGAGCGCGACCACATCTTTCCAAACCAGGATGAATACAGCAATCAAGGTGCCGACATGCAGCATCGTATCAAACAGCAGCATCTCGCCTTCTACGCCCATCGCCGATTGAAAAAGCACCAGGTGCCCCGAGCTGGACACCGGCAAAAACTCCGTCAACCCCTGCACCGCTCCGAGCACCAGAGCCTGTAACCAATTCATCGTATCACCTCACAGGGATTATACACCAAGTTCGCCTGTATATTCCAGCAATGCATGATGAATTGTTACCATAAAGTGCAACGTGGCAACACTGACCAGTACTGACTAGAAGTTGCATTCTCCTCCGCATCTTGTTGTCAGTTTTCTCAAAAAGTATTATGATATTGGTTATCGCAAAAGATAAGCACATCGGAGGTAGCCTTGAGCGATCATCGGATGTATCGTGGCAGGGGCGGCGCGCGCGGCAGCCACCCATCGGGCCCTTCTTCCAATCACAGGCCGCAGAGTTTCACAAGCCACAGCCGCCGGATGCCGGTGTGGCTGCTGGTTGTGATTGACATCATGTTTTTGGGAGTGGCGCTGAATGTTTTCGCAATTCTAAACTCAATGCCTTCTGAGTTTAAGGGCACGAAGACCATCGGTAAGCTGGAGACCAAAGCTCCTTCCGCCAGCCCGTCTCCGTTATCAACACCTCAGGCAAGCCCAACGGAAAGCGATGGCACCCAAACTGACGATTTATATGGGCAGACGGAGGAGGCAACCAGCACTCCTGAGCCGGTGGATCAGGGTATGTGGGGTGCCAAGTTTGCCGACAAGTTTGCAGCAGGTGAACCAGAGCAGACCGAGAACTCATATAAGAGCAAAGACATCAATGTCACCATCAAAAAGGTGCAGGAAGATAACCTGACTTATTTTGTGGCGGACATCTATGTGCGCAACCTGCAAAATTTCCGCACCGTGCTGGCCAACGACAAATTGGGAAAGTCTCAGCAAGAGTCGCAGGAATCGATGGCCAAGCGAAGCAACGCAATCCTTTCCATCAATACCGACAACTACAGCGACCTACCTAATGGCTACTGCGTAAAAAATGGTGAGTTGGCTCGTGACTCTGAATTCGAAGATATCCTGGTGCTTTATACCGACGGCACAATGAAAACCTTTCTGAAGGGGCAGTACAGCCTGGAAGACATCAACGACGCCTGGCAGGTGTGGAGTTTTGGCCCGCAGTTGTTGCAGGACGGTGAAACGATGGATAAATTCAATAGCAAGGTGAATCCAAAGAATCCTCGCAGCGCCATGGGGTACTTCGAGCCGGGACACTATTGCTTTGTGGTGGTGGATGGCAGGCAGGACAATTATTCAGAAGGCCTGACGTTGAAGGAAATGTCGCAGCTGATGAAGAACCTGGGTTGCACCGTGGCTTATAACATGGACGGCGGACAGTCCTCCATGCTGTTCTTCATGGGCAAGTTGCTAAACAAGCCCTATAAGGATGGCCGCGCGGTCAGCGACATCGCCATCATCGGCGAAGCGAACTGAGGTGTAGAATGGAGCATATCAAAAAAATCCTACCTCATATCAGCATCATCCTGGCAGGCATGATGTTGACCTTTGTGATCATTGACAATTTCAATAACGCCCGAGGGCTTGTGAACAACGACGCCACAAAGGCGCTGCTGTTGATATTTACTATCATCTCCATCGTTGTATCTGTGATGCTGATCCGCCGCCAGCGGCGGGAAGACTGAACAACGGAACCAGACAAACATGGCAGGCCGCGTGGCCTGCCCTGTTTCGTTCCTAGAGCTGTCATACATTGTCTTCAATACATCTCCGCCACTTCAAAGATGAGCCGCTTGGTCTCCTCCCAACCCAGGCAGGGGTCTGTCACCGACTTGCCATAGATGCCGCCATCCAAGGCTTGCGCCCCCTCTTCCAAATAGCTTTCTACCATGAAGCCCTTGATAAGTCTGCGAAGTGCCGGCGCATATCGCATGTTGGTGAGCGTCTCAAACACGATGCGTGGCTGCTCTTTGTATTGCTTCATCGAGTTAGCATGGTTGGTGTCCACCACGACAGCGGGGTTTCTGAGCTCCCGGCGGCTGTATTCGTCGGCCACCAGCATCAGGTGCTCATAATGGAAATTGGGGATGTTACGGCCTGAATGATCGATTGCCCCCCGCAGCACGGCGTGGCCCAAGGAGTTGCCGGTGGAGCGTACCTCATACTCGTGGTATTTGAAGTTGTGGGAGTTTTGTACGGCAAAAATAGAGTTCATCATCACTGAAAGATCACCGCCGGTGGGGTTTTTCACACCCACAGGCACATCAAGCCCGCTGCACACAAGCCTGTGCTGTTGGTTTTCGCTGGAGCGCGCCCCAACGGCCACATAACTCAGCAGGTCTTCCAGATATGCATAGTTTTCCGGATAGAGCATCTCGTCGGCGGCGGAGAGGCCCGACTCCCCCATCGCCCTCAGGTGCATGGAGCGAAGCGCCCGGATGCCCTTCAAAATATCCGGCTCGGCGGTGGGGTCTGGCTGGTGCATCATGCCCTTGTAGCCCTCGCCGGTGCTGCGGGGTTTGTTGGTGTAGATGCGCGGCACCAGCACCAGCTTGTCTTCCACCTGCTGCTGCAGCGCCCCCAATCGGGCCACATACTCGCAGACCGAATCCTCCTTGTCTGCCGAGCAAGGGCCCACAATCATCAAGAGCCTGTCCAGCGAGCCATTGAGCACGGCGGCAATCAGCCGGTCGCGTTCAGCCTTCACCTTGCGCAAGTGCTCTGGCACCGGAAGCTCCTTAAGAAAATACTCCGGGTCTGGGATCTGCTGTATTTTAACAAATGGCATTATCAGGTCTCCCATCCAAAGACAGATTCATTTCCATGATTATAACACAGGGCAGGAATGCGGAACAGATCTGCCGTCATTGTGTGAAACTAAAATGCGGTGTTAACACATAGATAACAAAGTGTTATGATATATAAGTTTTAACTAGCTCAATGAAAGGGAAATGTATGAAGTCTCCGGCATTGCTGCGTGTGACAGCCCCTGTGCGCGGCGAGGTAATGCGTATGGTGGGGCCGGTCATGTTGGAGCAATTGATCATCTCCTCCATGGGGATTGTGGGCACGGTGCTGGCTAGCCGCCTGGGCAAGGAAGCTATCATGCCCATTGGCATGGTGGATCAGCTCCACTTCCTGTTCATCCTGTTTTTTACCTCCATCGCCGCCGGAGCCACCGTCGTGGTGGCCCAGCACACAGGCCGAGGCGAGCTGGAGCAGGCAAGCGAGGCCACCCGCCAGGCTATGGCCACCTCTTTGGCAATATCTGTAATTCTGGTTGTTTTGCTTGCTCTCGCCGGAATGCCGCTGATCGACCTGCTTTATGGCCGCCAGCGGGACGCCATCCGCAGCGCAATCCCAAGCTATCTGATCCCATCGCTGCTTTCTTATCCGCCTTTGGCCGTCGTTTCCGTGGGTTGCGGTGTGCTGCGCGGCGCGGGGGATACCCGAACGCCTATGATCATCACAGTGATCATGGGCATCCTCAATGCGGTGCTTTCGGCGTTGCTGATCTATGGTGCTCAGTTCCAGCTGTTTGGGATGCACATTACGCTGCCCGCTCTGCACATTCAAGGTGCGGCGCTCGCCGTGTTGATCTCCAGGTTGTTTGCTTCGGTGCTCATCGGTTATGTGTTGCTGCGCGGGCAACGCTCCATCAAGATTCAACTGAAAGATTTCCGCGTGCATTGGGGCTTGCAGCGATCCATCCTGTCCATTGGCGTGCCGATGACGGCGGAGTCGCTGCTGTTTCAAGTGGGCAAGCTGATCACCGGCGTGATCATTGTAAAATTCGGTGAGGCGCATATGAATGCCAACATCATCGCCGGTTCCATCTTCAGCCTGATTTGCATCCCAGGCAACGCTTTTTCCATCGCCGCGATGCCGCTGGTGGGCCAAAGTGTAGGACGTGGAACATTTGATGACGCGAGAGACAAACTGCTATATGTCAACTGGCTTTCCAGCCTTGGCCTGGCAGTCACTTGTGCCGCGATGGCAGTGTTTTCACGGCCATTGGTAGGTCTATACACTACCGATGAATCGGTGATTCCCATCACGATCTCGATGATCAACATCATCGCCGTGATGATGCCGATGTTTTGGTCGGTGTCTTTCGTTCTGCCGGCGGGCCTCAAAGGTGCCAGCGACGCCAAGTATTCAATGTTTACCACAGTGATCGGCATGTGGGTGTTCCGCGTGCTGCTGGGATACATCCTGGGTGTGACGATGGGCATGGGTGCCGTCGGCATCTACGTGGGCATGTGCGTAGACTGGGCGGTGCGCGGCACGCTCTACTACATCCGCGTGCGCGGTACAAAATGGTTCCGGCATGCCGAACGCAGGATTCTGGCACTGCAAAACGAGCAACAGTGACAAACACACGGTTTGTAACGGACAAGTCTGCTTGACTAGATGCTTTCCCCATTTATGCCCTCTCCCATCTTCGGGAAACTGGCTTTTCACTGCTCTCATGGAACACGCCCCTTGGATACATCACAAGGGGCATCTTCCTTTGTTTCACCCATCACAAGACCCTCTCCCCTTACCCCTCTCCCATCACTGGGTGTGGAGAATTCTATAGATTCATTGATCCCCTTATATTTGCCGCGGATACTGACCATTTTGCGCACAATACCACTTGCAAAGGAGCAGAAATTGGTATAAACTATCATTGGTCAAAGTAAGTCAAACATTCGAGAAGGTGATCGCATGCAGTACCAGGATTACTATAAAACGCTGGGCGTGAGCGAGTCAGCCACAGAGGCCGACATTAAGAAGGCCTTTCGCAAGCTTGCCAAACAATATCATCCTGATATGCATCCAAACGATAAAAAGGCAGAAGAGCAGTTCAAAAAGGTCAACGAAGCCTATGAGGTGCTGGGCAACGCGCAGCGCCGCAAGGAATATGACGACCTACGCAAAAACATCGGAAACGGCGACCGAACGAACTTCGATCCTTCCAAATACGGTTATGGGCAGGCGCAAGGCCGGGGTTTCAACGGCTTTGAAGGCTTCAACGGATCCACAGTCTTTACCGGCGGGGAAGGCGGGTTTTCAGACTTTTTTGAGATGCTCTTCGGCCGGGGGCGCGGCATGGGCAACATGGGCGGAGCGGATATGTTCAACAACATCCGTCAGTACTCCTCCGACCTGCGGGGCCAGGATGTGGAAGCCACTGTGGAATTGACCATTGAGGAAGCCTTCCACGGTGCAAAGAAGCGTATTGCGCTGGAAACCAGCGGAAAACGAAAAACCATCGACTTCACTATCCCCGCTGGTACGCTGGAAGGCGAGCGTATCCGGCTGGCAAACCAGGGTGAACCGGGCGCAGGCATGGGCGGCAGCGGCGACCTGCTGATGACCGCAAAACTGTCAAGCGGGAAATATACATTGAGTGGTCTTGATCTGACTGCCGACATCAAGCTCGCCCCATGGGAAGCGGCGCTTGGCACGAAAGCATCGTTCCAGACTATAGACGGCGATATCGTGGTGAAAGTACCCCATGGCGTACAAACCGGCAGCCGGATCCGCATTGCCGGAAAAGGCTACCGCAACCGGCAAGGGCAGCGTGGTGATCTATTCTTGACTGTGAAAATCGTCAACCCCCCCTCCCTCACCGACGAGGAAAAAAAGCTATATGAGGAATTAGCAAGGGTGTCGAGATTTCGGCCAAGGTGATATGTGAATTATAGTTGATGCCGGTAACGGATGATTTGAAATAGGCCGGTATAGAGCCCAGCCCCTACATTGACTGCCATACTCGTATTGAATCGTACTTATTGACTACTAACTACATAGAGGTGTTATCATGAACATTGATAAATTCACTCAAAAAGCGCAGCAAGCCATCCTGGAATCGCAAGATGTGGCTGTGCGCATGGGCAATCAGCAATTGGATGGTGAGCACCTGCATAAGTCGTTGCTTTCGCAGGAAGATGGCTTGATCCCAAAGCTAGTGCAGATGGCCGGCGTTGACCCGGCAATGTTGCTTTCCGATGTGGAAGCGGAGCTGGACAAGCTGCCCAAAGTGATGGGCGGCGACGGTCTTTATGCCACGCGGCGCTTCAACAAGCTGCTGCTGGACGCGCAGGACAAGGCAAAGGCATTCAAGGATGAATTTGCCGGTGTGGAGCATCTATATCTGGCGCTGGTGGAGGAGCATGGCACCCCTTCAGCAAAGCTGTTCCAGAAACACGGCCTGAACAAGGAGAAATTCCTTGCCGCCCTGGGTAAAGTCAGGAGCAACCAGCGCATTACCAACCAAGACCCGGAAAGCTCCTATCAGGCGCTGGAACGGTTCGGGCGCGATCTGGTGGAGGCCGCCAAGGCCGGCAAGCTGGACCCGGTAATCGGCCGCGACGAAGAGATCCGCCGCGTGGTGCGCATTCTGTCGCGCCGCACCAAGAATAACCCGGTGTTGATCGGCGAGCCCGGCACTGGCAAGACAGCCGTGGTTGAGGGCTTGGCCCAGCGCATCGTTCGCAACGACGTGCCCGACAGCCTGAAGGGCAAGACGATCTTCTCGTTGGACATGGGCGCATTGATTGCCGGGGCCAAATATCGCGGGGAGTTTGAGGAACGGCTGAAAGCGGTGCTCACCGAGATTGAGAAGAGTGATGGCCAGGTGATTTTGTTCATTGACGAACTGCACACCATCGTGGGTGCCGGTAAGACGGAAGGATCCATGGATGCCGGTAACATTTTGAAGCCCATGTTGGCCCGTGGCGAGCTGCGATGCATCGGCGCGACCACACTGGATGAATACCGCAAATACATTGAGAAGGACGCGGCACTGGAACGGCGCTTCCAGCCGGTGCTGATCGACCAGCCCACCGTGGAGGACACTATCTCAATCCTCCGGGGCTTGAAGGAAAAGTTTGAAATCCATCACGGCGTGCGCATCACCGACAACGCGTTGATCGCCTGCGCCACCCTTTCCAACCGCTACATCACCGATCGCTTCCTGCCGGACAAGGCCATCGACTTGATGGACGAAGCCGCCGCAATGCTACGCACCGAGATTGACAGTTTACCCGCGGAGCTCGATCAGATCAGCCGGAGAATCCTCACGCTGGAGATCGAAAACCAGGCGCTGAGCAAGGAGGATGACGACGGCTCCCGTACCCGCAGGGATAAGCTGGCCGAGGAAATTGCAAGCCTGAAAGCCACAGAGACAGAAATGAAAGCCCAATGGGAGCTAGAAAAGCAGGGCATTGAAGAGGTCAAGCGCATCCAGGAACAGATTGAGCAGGTCAACCACGAAATTGAAGAAGCCGAACGGAAATATGATCTGAACCGGCTGGCGGAGCTGAAGCACGGCAGGCTACCGGAGCTGCTACGAAAGCTTGAGGAGACACGTCGAAGGCAAGAAACTGCCAAAGGCAGCGATGAAAGAATGCTGCGGGAGGCCGTAACCGAGGAAGAAATCGCTGAGGTAGTGTCCAAGTGGACAGGCATCCCGGTGACAAGGCTGGTGGAGAGCGAAAAGACCAAGCTGCTGCAGCTGGAAGAAATCCTGCACAAGCGTGTGATCGGCCAGGATGAAGCCGTTTCCGGAGTGGCCGACGCGGTGATCCGAGCACGGTCAGGGCTCAAAGACCCCCGTCGCCCCATCGGCTCCTTCATCTTTCTCGGGCCCACCGGCGTGGGCAAAACGGAGCTTGCCAAGGTGCTGGCACAGGTGCTGTTTGATACCGAGGAAAACTTGGTGCGCATCGACATGAGCGAATACCAGGAGCGCCACACCGTGGCCAGACTCATTGGCGCACCGCCCGGTTATGTGGGTTATGAGGAAGGCGGGCAGCTCACGGAAGCTGTACGCCGAAAGCCATACTCGGTGATCCTTTTTGACGAGATTGAGAAAGCCCATCCCGAGGTCTTCAACACACTGCTGCAGCTGCTGGACGATGGCAGGCTCACAGACAGCCAGGGCCGCACGGTGGACTTCAAGAATACAGTGGTCATCATGACCTCCAACATCGGAAGCCAGTATCTTCTGGAAGGGCTGGATGAAAGCGGTGACATCGCAGAAGACACCCGACGCATGGTGATGGGCGAGCTGCGCACCCGTTTCAGGCCGGAGTTTTTGAACCGCATCGATGAGATCGTGATGTTCCACCCGCTCAAAAAAGATCACATAAGGCAAATCATCGGATTGGCAGCTGAGGAGCTTCGCGCAAGACTTGCCGAGCGCAACATCGGCCTTGTGCTCACCGATGGAGCCATAGACCTGATCGCAGATGAGGCCTACTCCCCTGCTTATGGCGCCCGACCCATCAAGCGTTACCTGCAAAAACACCTGGAAACGCGAATTGGCCGGATGATCGTGGGCGGTGAGGTGACTGATAACCGAAGCATCCTCGTTGATGCAAAAAATGGTGAATTGGTCTTTATAGTGGATTGAGAAAGCCCCCCTGCAACCTCAGGTTGCAGGGGTATTATTTCCCTACATGCCTGCTGTCAAAGGCATATTTATGTGTGATTCTCAAACACTATCCTATCCTTAACTGGGTAGGGAAAGCCATGCCAAATACCATTACAAACCGGCAGATGTTCCTGATGCTGTTTATATGTATCACCGCTGTCGCGGAATCGGATATTTCAAGGGTCACCGCGCAGAATGTCGGGCGAAGCGGCTGGATCGCCATCCTGCTAACGGCCATCCTATTCGCTGCTGCGGCCTTTTTATGGACTAAACTCAATAACCTTCACCAAGGTAAGATGCTTTTTGACTACAGTAAGGAGCTCGTCGGCAAGGCTGGTGCATATTTTCTTGCCCTGTATTTCACACAGTACTTTATTACAGTTTTAGTTTCGCTCAACATCACCATGTCCGCCATACTTCAATCGAACTTCCTTCCAAAAACGCCCGTTTGGGCTACGTCACTGGCCTCATTGCCTGTGATCGGCTTCGTGGCATACAAGGGCGTAACCAATACAGCCCGGCTGGTGGAAATATATGGAGTCATCCTAATTGTAACCTCCATAGTTGTGCATTTAATTATGCTTATGGAAGGAGACAAATACTTCATCCTCCCACTATTCAACCCTGCCGATACAGGCAAAATACTCTCTTCTGTGAAGGAGTTTACATTTTCCTTTCTTGGCTTCGAGGTGCTGGCAGTCATCCCATTTTCTGTTAAGCAAGGGCCCAAGACCGGTGCCATTGCCGCCATTGCTCTACTGGTGATTGGTCTATTCTATGTATTGATTGTAGAGACCAACATCATGATGATTGGTGTCGATGAGATCAAACATTATAATTTCCCTTTGGTTGTGGCGATCCGCCAGGTGGAAATCCCATTGTTGAAGGTGTTTCAGAGGATCGATGTCTTATACTTAACGGTGGGATTTATCGGGTTGTTTGGCGGGCTTTCAGTAATATATCTGAGTATCGTAGAGTTCATCTGCCGTATGCTGCCTAAAATAAAACGCTCCATCATTGTGATCGCAATCGGTGTCATTGCCATACTAACCGAAACAGTAATTTATGGCATTGAAGACATCAATATAATGCTAAAAGAGATTATCACATATTCAGGAGTGTTCGCGGCATGCCTCGTACCCCTCATGCTATACATTATTACAAAGGTGAAAAATCGTGGAACTAAGAAGACTGCTTAAGCACACCTTATTGCTGATCATGTTATTAGTTACTTGCACTGGATGCTGGGATGCAGTGGATATCAATGACAGGAACATCGTCACCGCCGTTTTGGTGGACAAGACCGATTACGGTTATGCACTATATGCAGAAATCCCTCAGTTAACTGCAACATCAAACAACGAAGGCGGTCAGAAAACGAAGCCCATTATTTTGAAGTCCGAGGGAAGGACATTTGTTGAGACCAGAGAGAATCTTGATTGGAAAATGGATAAGCCGATTTACCTCGGCGCGGTGCAAACATTAATCCTTACAGAGAAACTTGCCCGATATGATGTTGAGGAATACGTTCTGAGATTACGGCAGACATCAGACTATAGGAAGACTGTCCATCTTGTTGTGACAACATCAGATCCTGAGCAATTGCTTTCGGACACCCCGGAGAATGCCGAGTCAGTCGGGTTCGCAATTGAGCAAACGTTAACAAGCATGATCAATACCGGGCAGCTTTATCATATTTCACTTATAGACGTTTTACAGAGGCTGTCATCATCCTATAAACAGTATCTATTGCCCACTGTTGATTTAGTCGATCAGGAACCATGTTTTACAGGGTTTTCCGTATTCTCAGGCGGTATGAAGACTGCTTTCATTCCAGCCTCCGAATGCAAAAGCATCGTATTTATGCATTCCAAAAATGCCGTTGCACTTTATACAGTTCCATATAAGGACACAAGTGCTACGTTGGAAGTGAAACTTGGTAAAAAAAATACTACGCCATATTATGTAGACGGCAAAATCAGCTTTGACCTTGTTCTGGCCTTCAAGGCAACGCTACTGTATCCGGCAAAGGCCAAACCGGTAACCGGCACAGATATAGCGGTGTTGCAGGCCACGCTGCAGGCGATGCTGGAAAAGGAATTTTCAGAGATGTTCCACAAGTCCCAAACTGAATACAAGTTTGATACCTTCAGGCTCTGGTCGCCATTTCGAATCACCTTCCCGGAGGATGCGAAGAAAATGAACTGGGCAGGCGAATACCCGAATGTTTCTCTGAACCTCTCCATCTCCGTGGAACTGAAGCCGAACGCATTGGTCGATTATGAAGAGAAATAATGAAAGCAGGTTGACGCGATGTGGTTGCGCAGCGACTCCCATAAGAATCTGATTAAAGAACTGACTGAAAAGAATTCTGATATTACCGCCCGCACAATACAGTGCAAAGATGAAACAGTCACAATATTATATATCAAGCAGATCACCAACAGGGACGCGCTGGCCAATTTCGTCATTAAGCCACTCATAGAGCACTGCCAAGTGGCGAAGCACGCATTGAAGGCAGCAGAGGCAATCGAATCCATCATCTATGCCGATGACTGCACACTGGCACAGGATGAAAGTGAAATTGAGAAACAAATCCTGAGCGGAATGACAGTGCTTCTGTTCTCATCAGACAAAGAGTATGCTGTGGTTCACTTGAAAAAGATTGAGCACAGGCCTGTTACCGACCCGGAAATTACTTATAACGAGCGGGCTCCCAGAGACAGCTTTGTGGAAAACCTTGATGTGAATCTTTCCCTGCTGCGATACCGTTTGAAAGATACAAACCTGCGCGTGGAGAACATTGAGTTGGGGCAACGGACGCTGACAAATGTGGCGCTGCTCTACATCCAGGACATCGCTAGCGACACCGTGACTGGGGAGATGCGGAAGCGGCTCAACCAAATCGATATAGACGGATTTCTGGAATCCGGCGAACTACAAGCCTACTTGCTAAACAACAAACTAAGCCCCTTTCCACAGATGATGGTCATCGAGAGATCTGATATGGCTGCCGAGGCCCTATTGGAAGGCAAAGTTGTGCTGCTCGTGGAAGGCAGCCCGTATGCCATATCGGCCCCTGTTACTTTTGTGGAGTTCATGTATGCCAGCGATGACCGATATGAAAGCAAGTATGTTGGCATGTTCATGCGCCTCTTGCGTTATGCAGCATTCTTCATATCGTTTACAGCATCATCCTACTGGGTAGCAGTCGTGTCATTTCACAGCGATGTGCTTCCAGCAGGGTTCATAATCGCCATTGCACAAGCCAGGGCAAAGGTGCCATTCAGCGCTTTGCTCAGTGTGCTATTGTTGGAATTCATCATGGAGTTGATCCGGGAGGCGCTCCTGCGGGTGCCTACCAAGATCGGTTCAGCAATTGCCATCGTGGGTGCTCTGATCATTGGTCAAGCTGCCATATCGGCCGGCGTGTTTAGCCCATTACTGCTCATCATCGTATCAGTGGAATTTTTGGCATCGTTCGCCATCCCTCAACAAACCGCCGCAAACCCATTCCGCCTGATCAAGTTCCTGCTCATGTTGGTCACTGGTATGTTCGGGTTTTATGGTTTCATATTGGGCATTACTGTAATCGTAGCAGAAATGGTCTCCATCAACAGCTTTGGCGTGCCCTATCTGGCACCGTTTGGGCCGTTCAATCTGTATGATTTCCTGAGAACGTTTCTTTTCAGCAAAACAGTCTCGCCCAAACGCCAGCAGTACATGAGGAACAAGGACGACACCCGCACCGACCCAAGGAATCGCTGACAGTCACTCTGACCTACTACCAAGTTTTAGCGGGATGAGCCTTGCGCGGCGCAGTGCGACGAGGACACCATGCACCAGCAGGAAGTAGACCGGCAGCATGATAAGCGCAACAATGGCCCTTGGCAGGAACAGCACCTCAAACGCCTTTCCGAAGGATATGGCCAGAAAAAATGTCTGAAGCAGCATGGAGCAAAAGATCTGTGCTGTAAACACGCTTAGCAGAGTCTTCAGCCATTCTGGTAGCTTCACCCCGAACCGCA
Source organism: Bacillota bacterium (assembly GCA_023421955.1). Classification (GTDB taxonomy): domain Bacteria; phylum Bacillota; class Clostridia; order Christensenellales; family UMGS416; genus JAEYRA01. Next base: position 154,391 of record JAEZSE010000005.1, on the reverse strand, counting down.
CAATCAAGCCGGGTAAGAGACCCACCAAGGCGCTGGTCACAGTAAGCAGCGGGAAATACATGCCGCTGGGGAACATAGCAAAGCCCACAACATCAGCAAGCACACCAACAAGCAGACCCCACATCGGGCCGCAGATCATCCCGGTAAGAATGATTGGCACAAAACCGGCAGATAGCCTGCTGGCTGGCACACCAGCAATAAGGATCTGTTGGGAAAGAAGCCTGGTCAGCACCACACTAAGGGCAATGAACAAGGCCGACAGCACCATGTTTTTGGTTTGGTTTTTCATTTATATATCACCTTGCAAACTTAATACTTCAAATACAATGATTGTGTCATGCCAATCAGCGCCGCCCTAGCAGGCCCAGCCAGATAAAACGACCCGCACGCAACAACGATACCATCCTCTCCGGCTGATTGAATCGCCAGTGTTACCGCCCGCTCCACATTATCGTCCACAGTCACCTCTTGGCAGTGAGAGCGCGCGATTGACGCTGTGGTCTGGCTATCCAACGCCCGATCAGAATGCGGTGCACAGGCGATGAAACTGTGGCACAGCCCCGCGATCAGGGCAACCGATGGCTCAACTTGTTTATCCTTCAGCATGCCCATCACAACCACAACCTTGCGTCCAGCAAGATGGACCCGGATCGTTTCTGAGAGTGCAGTGATCTTGTCCAGGTTGTGAGCGCCGTCCAGCAGCACCGACGGACAGCCCTCAATCCATTCCTGCCGCAAGGGTAACCTCACAGCCGCAATACCGGCAGCAATATGCCTGTCTGAAATGGCAATGCCACAAGCCGGACCTAACGACCGAAGCGCTTCCACTGCGGCAACCGCGTTATACACCTGATGTCTGCCCGGCAGCCTGACTGATAACTCCAAACCGGCATATTCAAACTGGCTTCCCCAAAGGCCCGACTCCTGCACCGTGATTGCGCCGGTATCAGGCACGATCAGTGTGTTTCCCTCATCTGCAGAACGCTGGCGGATCACCGCCAACGCCTCTTCAGGTTGGAATGGGTAGCAAGCAATGATCCCACAGGGTTTGATAATGCCGCACTTTTCAAAAGCGATCTTTGCCAATGAATCTCCAAGGATGTTCACATGGTCATACGATATACTGGTAATCACCGAAACAGCAGGCTTTCGGATCACATTGGTTGCATCCAGCCTGCCGCCTAACCCCGTTTCGATTACTGCAATGTCACAGTTCCGCTGTTTGAACCAGAGAAAGGCCATCGCAGTCTCCAACTCAAAGGCCGTCGGCCCATGGCCATCAATCTCCAACGCTTTTCCCTGCTCCGCGACAATCGCTGCCATTTCATCAAACTCTACCTGGGTGATGGGGGTGCCATCTATACTGAGGCTTTCTTTCAAGTCTATAAGATAAGGTGAGGTGTAAAGCCCAGTGCGGGCACCCGCCGCAGTGAGACCAGCGGCGATCATTGAAGCGGTACTGCCCTTGCCGTTGGTGCCGGCCACATGCACGGTCGGCAAGCTGTCCTGCGGGTTGCCCAGCAGCGCGCAGAGCCTGGATATTCGCTCCAGCCCCAGCCGCGACCCTAATACTTTTGCCTGCTCCAGAAATGTCGCGACACCCTGTTGGTTCAACATGTCCTCCTCATGAAAAAACGCGGCAGCCCGCAGGAATGCCGCGCTTGTTGACACCTGTTATATGATCATTTCTTTGAAGCAAGAAACTCGTTCACCTGCGCCTGCGCCTCGGCAACGATTTTGTCTTGACCGGCGGCCTTCATCCTGGCAGCAAACTCCTTGAGCAGCGTATCCGTATCGGTGGATCCGGTCTGTAAGGCTGCGCCGTAGAGTGCGTAAACAGACTTGACCTTCGCAAGCTCATTCTTCACTTTTTGGGTGTCGAACACAAATCCCATCAGCGGATCAGGCAGCGCACCATCATTCCAGCTTTTTAGCAATTGGATGTATTCATCACTCACACCAGCCGGAAAGCGACGGAAATTCATGTTCTGGAACAATGCTGGAAAAGCTGAGTAATCTTCATTCAGCATCGTGATCCTGTCGTTTGAAATCTCAAAGTTTTCATTCTCAACGCCATAGCAGAACAGATCGTAATTATCCTGGCTGGATAACACCCAGGCCCAGAACTGCACCGCTGTTTCTGGGTTTTTGCCTGCAGCAGAAAGGCACAGCACATTGCCACCGTTACCAGAAAGGTATTTCACCTTGCCGAAAACTGGTACCTCTGACAATACGGCGTCGGGTACCTTCTTCACAATTGTTTTCGTCAGAGATACAGCGGCCATAGCCCTGGAGCCTAGCGTTGCTGCGGTGCCATTTTTAAACGCTGCGGCGGGGTCCTTCACCGAAGGCATTGCCTTGGGCAGCCATCCGGCCTTGTACCAGGTTCGAACACGTGCTGCGGCACTCTTAAAGCTCTTCGCGTCCTGCAGGCTCACGCAGGTGACGGCACCATCCTCCCCAGCAAGATAGGCCACTGAATTGTTTGTTCCTGCAAGGATTTCCTCATTGCCATATGCCTTCATAACCGCGAAGGCAGCGTTACTGGCTGAAACCGGGGTAATATTCGGATCATTGGTTGCAACCGCCTTGAAGTACCCTTCCACGTCAGTCAGCGAGTCCAGCTGATCAAGGCCATATTTCAATCTGAGGTCGTCGCGCACGACCAGCACGTTTGCGGTGTCACACAATGGCATGTTGCCAGCGCCGGGAATGGCCATCAGTTTGCCACCGATCTTTACAGTCTCCAGAACCTGCTCAGGAGTATTGTCCAGGATGGGCTGCCCAAACGAAGCAATTAGTTCGTCCAGTGGCAGAATCAATTGTTTATCCGCATAATTAGTAAGAACTGATGAACCGATCCAGGCAAAATCAACGCTTCCGGCCGCCACAGCAGCTGCAATAGCGTCTGCATAGTCATCCTGCGGCGTCCACGATACTTTCAGGCTGCCAAAAATGTCAGCAGCGAGACGCTCATTCAGCACCTCAAACACAGCGGCCAAGCCCTTGGGTTCCTCGCCAGGCAACAGTGTCGTTACGGTGAGAATGGGTCTGGGAGTGGGTGTGGGTGTGGGGGTGGGCTCCGGTGTTGGAGTGGGCGTGGGTGCGTCGGTAGGCGCTGCTGTGGTGGTAACAGGGCTGGTTGTGCCCTCACCCTGCCCACAACCGGTGAGAACCGCTGCAATCATAAGGGCGGCTAGAAGCATGTATCCATGTTTCAACAATTTTATCATTTGCATCACTCCATAAAGATTATAATCGATTTTCACACCTGATGGCAATCATCAAGAGCTGTATGTTGAATTATTGCCGGAGACTGACGATGATCTTCTTCAGATCGTTTCGGAACACCGCAGCATAACCTGCAGCCCACAAGCCGCCGACAATCAGTATCCGTATGATGCTGTCAACCGTGTGGTTGTCACTGACTATTCTGTCCAGATAGTAATATTTTAATAATCCGAACAGTGCAAATGCCAGCACGTTGACACCAATGATTACGCCAAGTTTTTTCAATGGAAGAAATTCCTTGAGACTTACATTGAGATTCTTGCAGTTCAAATACAAATAAATCCCAACGCTGGCGTAGCTGGTGGTAACGGCAGAAATTGCAGGACCGATCATACCAAACAACTTGATGAACACGAAATTCAGCACCAGGTTTGAACCAAGGGAGAAAAGCGATACAACCATCACGAGTTTGGGCTTTTTCATTGCCTGTAAAAACATACCCCAATAGGTGACTCTGGATACGAGCAATAATGTATAGACAATAAAAACAGGTACCGACTGCAGATATTTCTCGCTGTAGAGCACCGTGATGATCTCTCGCGACAGTAGGATGTTGGATCCGATGGCAAAGAAGATCAGGTAGGAGGAAGACACCATGCCCTTTTTCCAAAGTTCGATGCTGTTGCTCACGCCGCCTGTGTTGAAGTTCTTGATGACCTGGGGCATGAGAACGGAGATGATAGCACCGGTAATAATGCTGTATGGCAGCTCGCGAGCCCCTTGGGCGTATTCAGCAAATTGCGCAGGTGTATAAAAAAGGCCGATCACGGCACGGTCCATATATCTGGACACCGTACCAATGGCGCTGGAAAGGCAGATGGGCAGGCTGAATGCAAGCACTTCCCTGAGTAACGGCATCTCCCAGACTGGCCTCAATCTGAATGCAAAATACCGCGTCACAGTACCGATCCGCAGCAAGGACATGAGCAGGTTAAAACCAGCCAGCAAGTAGATAAACAAATGCACATTGTCCCGATACAGAAACAAACTTGCACAGATCAACACATTGCCCAGCGAATAACTGATTGACATGGTGGCCGCATCGCGCACATGATCCATGACAATGCTGGTATTCTGAAACATGGATTGAATCACGTTGCCGGCCAAAATGATGCCAATACACCAGCCCAGACCGCTTAGTTGGGTGTTGCTGAAAAAGCGGACAAACAATGGGTCAGCTACCGCTGCGCCCAAGATCAGAATCAAACTTAGGAGCACCCCCATCGTCATGATGGCGGACTGCTTCTTTACTTTTTCTTCCTCAGTGGTAGCCTTGGAAATGAAATACGTAATGCTCTCAGGCAAGCCCAGCGCCAGAATCACATAAAACCCAACCACAGTGATAATCTGCTGATATGTGCCGTTGTCTGCCTTGGTGAGCAGGCGAGATAAAATAACTCCTTGCGCGATTCCGGAGACATTTACAATTGCCCTGGCGAATATCAGCGTCAGGCTGCTCTTGGCCAGACTTTGGGTTTTTGCTTTCATCCCCTGCCCTCATGTGAGCGGTCCTTTTGCCCCATCAGAGCATAAAACGCCTCTGCACCTCGCCGCACCAGTGCTCGCACTTCCGGCAAGTGGGTTTTGAGTTCCGCCCGAATGGCCTCCCGGTTGTCATATACTTCATGGAAAGCGGCAACCACAGACTTGCCGATCTCTTCCTTTTCCACCACATGGCGCTGCTGGCCAAACAGCTTCATCGCCTCACGGTATTTGTGGTGCCAGGAAAGCGCCAGCACCGGCACGCCGGCCGAAAGCGACGCAACCACACTGTGGTAGCGGGCACACACCATCGTGTCACAGGCGGCCACCACAGCCTTGATCTGGTTGGGGGTGAGGCTGTCCACCTCTAGCACCTCCACGCCGTCCTGCCCTGTCATCTCATAAAGCTTGCGCGCAACGGCTTTGTCGTCTTCCGACAGATCCCTTGTATATTCGTTGGGAATCAGGATCACTTTGGCATTCATTGTCTGGGTGAGGTGATTCACCAACTCCGCCATCGATTCCAGATAGCCCGGTGCGCGGCCCTTCAACTGGTGGCTCACCGAGATGCCCACGATGGGTCGCGTGCCTTTCGCACTGCTCAACTCCTCCGCCTTGTCGCAGGGAGCAATGGGCATATAAAACGCAGTGTCCGGCACATTAAGGTATTGGGACTTGACATTGAGCCGCTTACAGATCGCAAAGCTTTCGTCATCGCGCAGCAGCGCCAGGTCGCAAAACCGGCTAAGGTAAATTTGAATGGAAAGCTTGGTGGAGAATTTGTTTGCCGGGCCAATGGCTGTGGTGTATTTCACCACCGGGATGCCCATCATCTTCCCAAATATCCATAATGGGAAATTAAACAGCTTATTATAAAGCCTCTGTCCACCGATTTCATCGGAAAAGCAGATGCCTCGCATTTCCACGATCGCATCGTAGGACGCCAGCTTGCGCAGGTTGTCCGCAAGGGGACCTGAGTCCTCCACTGTGCCTGTTTTTCGATACTTACGGCAGAGTGACAGCACTTTAAGGAAATTTTTACGGTAGGAAAGATTGGCAAGATCGGCGTGTTCCAGGCCATAAAGCCGCCGCAAGCGCGCTTCTTCCTCACTTTTATCACTAGTAAGCTCAGTCAAGCTGATGTTCTGGTCAAACTCCCCCCAGAGGCTTTGCAAGGAAGAAATAATTGAGGGATACCCGAAGTTGTCTTTCAGAATCACCGATGTGAGCAGGATGTTCATCGCGCAGCCCCCTTTTGTTTGAGCAGCAACCGGTATACCTTTCCAAGCACCCGCCTTGGAATCGCAGCAAGCTTTCCTGGAATTGCGCGGCGGCGGATCTTCGCTTTCATCCGCGTCACAGCATTATTCACCCCATCTGTTGTATCCAGTTTCTGCAAGGCGAACTTATACCGCATGGATTCCCGATAGAGTCTGGTCTTTTTTTCATCGACAGGAGCTTGATTCTCTTCATTGAATCCATAAGTCGGAAACGGCAACTCTTCCTCTTGGGCTATCCGGCGCAAGGCGAAGAACTGAGGCACAAGGCGTGAGCTTACTGTCTGGCCCTTCATCACAGCACCCTCGGAGACAGGTTCCGCTGTAACGTAGCCGTCTTGCAGCGCGCCTTTAATAATCTCACTGCCTTTCTCCGTGCGCGCCAGCATAATGGAGCGTCCACCTCGCTCTCTTCCATCCTCAATGCCCCAAGGATCGCCAAGCACCACATCAGCAAAAAGGTTCATCTGATCAAAGCAACACTGGCATCGATAATTACCATAACAGTCCTTGAGCTCAATCCGTTTGGATTTATCCAGTACAGCACGGCTATTTTGAGCCGTCACCGTAACATTACCCGGCCAGCCACCGGCAGACTTGTCGCGGAATCTGAACTCTGACACCTCCGAGTGCTTCATGCCGGATTGTTTGACCAGATCGTCTATGATGAGCCCCGAGTGGTTGCCGGCACAGACCAAGCCAATCAGGAACTCAGGCGTTTCAATACCTTTCGCCCGTAGCCGGGTTAGCATAACGCCCTCTGCCTGGCAGCCAAGCACCACCGCTGCCATGCGGGAGCCCCCCTCACCCACCGCGACTGTGTTCACCGCGGACTGAGCATACCAGGAGCCTTGCGCGGCCAGCAATTCCTCTTTATTCTTGGCAATCCGAACTTCCGGCCGCCGGTTTGTGCGGTCAAAACCGTTCACAATGGCGCCATCCACCAGACATTTATCCAACAAATACAACAGCAGCGCCGACGCTACGCCACCGCTCTGGCCGTTCTTCCAAAGACTCTCATCAGTAGCCCGACCCACCCAAGCGCCAAGGACCATGCCGGTAAAGATGTCTTGATACTCTTCTGTCAGCTTTCTGGGCAGCCCTACACCGGGGCAGGCCCTCAGGCACAAGCCGCAGGAAGTGCATTTGGCACCGTCCACCTCAGGCACAAGAAAACCCGCAGTGTTGCGCACTATTCGCACCGCGCCCGCAGGGCACACCGCCTGGCAAGTGCCACATGCTGTGCAAAGGTTTCTCTGCCTGACAATCGCAACTGATTTGCTCATACACCCGCGACTCCTTCCCGTCAATCAGGACATTACGCCGGTCAGCAGTCTTTCTTCAACTGCTTCCGTTCGGCCAGCCAGTCCGGAATCACCCGGGCCGTGAGCAAAGACCATATTGCAAATTGAATCCACATCATATAAACGAACATGCTGCTCGAGCAGTTTGCGCTGGCCAGTGCAAAGCCCACCACACCAGGCAAACTGACCACCGCCAGCCACCTTTGCTCTTTCTTTTTTCGAAGCACATAGATCGCAGCAAAGAACGCTCCACCTTGCAGCAGAATCAAGGCAGCAAGTGGGATCACTCCATAATCGGCCATCAATTCCATATAGAATAAATGGTAGTCTGTGATGCCGAAATCCTCCGATTTAGGAATGTCTGTATAGCGCTTCATGATCGCAGGCGAGTTTTTGGCGCCTGCGCCCAAACCCCAGGTGTCTTTGGTAACACGTAAGCCCTTTTTGATCAATGTGAGGCGGATGACAGTAGAGGTGTCTTCAGCGCTCACCTCGGTAATCGGCTCAGCACCGCGGATTTTGCCCGGCACCTTGACCTCAATCTTCGGTTTGATCGCACCGGTGAGTGACAGCACAAGAAAAACAGCCAGCAAAGCAAGCACTACTGTCTCCAAGCGGGACTTCTTGAACTGCACGCCTACATAAATACCCATGACCACGAAATAGACGATATATCCCAGTCGTGAGCAAGTATGCATCATCACGAAGAACGAAACCAGGATTACGAGCGTTTTGAGCAACACTCTCTGCCAGTCGCGCAACTTCAGTGCCTCATCCAGCACATAGAGCATTAGCGGCACAGTGAGCGAGATTGAAAAGGCAAAGTCGTTGGGATTTGTGAAACACACCACAGGGTAGGAAAGTCCAAAGGCGTTAGTGCGCCAGGCCATATCCACACCGGCTGGATCGCAGAACAAGTAGTTATTTGAGAAAGCTTCATAGACTCCGATAAGCAGAATAACGGCAAAGTTGGCGGACAGTACAATGAGAAGCCTGTCCAACTGCTTCTTTTCGCGAACGATGTTAAAAAACATCACCAGGAACGCTGCGATAAAGAGGAAGTTCAGGATTGCCTTGGCTGTGACCAACCGATCGCCCACCCAAAGGAGCGACATAATGGAGAACAAGATCATATAGCCCAAGACCGGCAGGATTGTATACCAGCTTCGCCGGTTCAGCCCCCAGCCTTCCTTACGGTTCTTCCATATGAGTAAAACAAACAGCAGCGCAGCGGCCATTCTGAACGGATAAATAAGCCCTACCGCCGGGATTGAGATCCCACCCAGCGACGATCCCCATATAGCGAATACAGCAGTGGAATACCAGAGAAACTCTATGATCATAGACCATTGGCTCCTACATCATTTCGGTGCATGTTTGAGTATGCCCAATTCTTACGCCGACTTCCGGCAACAATCAAACATAATACAGGAATCTCAGTGCAAGAGCAAGATATCTCCAATACTCCCTGTGATTTCCATTTAGCAAATCACAACACTATGGTGGTAATCAAAATGCATGGGAGAAACTGCCATCTTCGGCGACAATCCCTATTCCTTCGCAATTGGCAGCTGCAAGGTGAAGCAGCTGCCCACCCCTTCCTCACTGGAGGCTGCAATCGCGCCACCCGACTGCTGCACAATCCATTGCGCGATGGCAAGCCCCAGCCCATGGCCGCCTGTTTCCCGGCCACGAGCGCTATCTACACGGTAGAACCGATCAAAAACCTTTGAAAGATGGTCTTTGGCTATACCGATTCCGGTGTCTTCCACTTCCACGAAGGCCTTATCCTTACCAGCCTTCACACGAACAATAACAGTGCCGCCCTCCGGAGTATACTTTACCGCATTATCAATTAATGCGATCAACACCTGCTTGAGGCGATCCTGATCGCCCATAACCACCGGTTTATCCATAACATCGGCAGACAGCTTAATGCCCTTTATTTCCGCAAGGGCTGCCATAAAGACGATGGCAGATTCCGCCACTGCAGAAAGTTGCACACGCTCTCGCTTTAGTATAACGGCGCCAGAATCAGCCCTCGCTAGTATTAACAACTCCTCCACAAGTTTGGACATGCGGTCTGTTTCCTCCAAAATACCCTCCCAGAAGGGTTGCTTCTCACCGACCGGTACAGTGGGGTCATCCAGCACCACATCCAGGTTGCAGCGGATTGCTGCAAGAGGCGATCGCAATTCATGAGAGGCATCAGCCACGAAGTCCCGCTGTTTCTGCCATGCAGCCTTGATAGGTCGCAAAGAACGTTCCGCCAGGAAAAGCCCACCACCAAATGTAAGTATCAAGCCGCCAAGCACGCACCCAAGCAACGCCAGAAGCACGTTCCCCAGAAGAGATTCTTCATAAGCCATATCCAAAAACACGAGATATGCCGTGGTGGAATTTGCACGCAATCCACGGATGTTATAACGATATCCATGGCCGTCATTCAACCTCACTACATCCGCCTTGTTTCTGATAACGGAAACGGTAAAATTTGGGCCTTCTTCCCTGACCTTATAAATGTCAGTGTTTTTGCTCTCATTCTCAAGCGCCTTGCTGACCAACTCGGATATTTGCTCTTGTGAAAGACTGGTGCCGAAATTGGCGATGGACATCTTGCCATCCTGATCGATTCTAATGAAAAAATAAGGGTGGAACGCACGCACGATCTGTATGGATTTGAATGGTGTGTTGGCCCCGGAGAAATCTGCTGCGATAAGATCTCGGGTGATTGTGCTCAGATCCTGCTGCGACTGCCTAGAGACAATTCCGGATATGATTACATATGATGCTGCGGAGATAGCCAGCAGGATTACGGCGGCGACTGCAGCGTTCGTTAGAGCAAGCTTCCATCGGAGCTTCTTGAACATGTTAGGACCTCTCCAGGCGGTAGCCCAAGCCCCGCAAGGTCCGGATCAACCACGGGGAGTTCAATTTCTGCATCTTACCACGCAGGAAATGGATGTAACTGTCAATATTACCTGGTTCCACGCTTTCCAAGGGCCCCCACACCCGGTCCAGTATGACATCGCGAGGCAGCACCTGGCCTTTGTTGCGGATAAGTAGCTCGATCATCTGCGTTTCTTTCGGCGTGAGTTCGATCTCCGAGTCTCCGCAGCGCAGGATGCCGGAGCGGGGCAGCAGCTCCAGATCATCCAGCTTGACGGTCTCCTCCTGCATAACCACGCTGGGCCGTCGCGACACAGCGCGGATGCGGGCCAGCAATTCCTGTGTGGCAAAGGGTTTGACCAGATAGTCGTCGGCTCCGGCATCCAGGCCGTTCACCCGCTCTTCCACAGCGTCCATTGCGGTGATGAACAAAACCGGGTACTTCTTTCCTGCCTCCCGGATCTTCTTCAATATGGTCAACCCGTCCATTTTGGGCAGCATACGGTCCAGGATCACCAGGTCATATTCTGCTGCAAGCGCAAGCTCCAAGCCCAGCTCTCCGTCCATCGCCATATCTACGGCATATAGTTCTTTTTTCAAGTGGTATAGCAAAGCATTTCCGAGCCATTTATCATCTTCCACCAACAAGATTCTCAAATCGTTCACCCCACAGCAATGAGTATGGATATTTGCAATTGATATCATCAATGTTTCACACATTATAGCACTCGATTTTTGAAATTATCTGGATTTTAAAGAGAATTTACAGAAATAGTTGTATTGAAAAGCTCGCTGTATGAACTAATCAACGCAGAACATATTCCAGATCTGCCTATAGCCCGTGAAGTAGCATCTATTATCAAACATATTGCCGTGAATTCGAAACACCACAGATATGCTAATCTGAATAAATGTTGACATCAATTGATGCTTGACAAATTGCGCCCCGTTTTGGTATTATATGCGGGCAACGTTGCGATACGATCGCTGGTTGCAAGCCTTGGGGGTATAGCTCAGTTGGCTAGAGCGCTTGAATGGCATTCAAGAGGCCGTCGGTTCGAATCCGACTATCTCCACCAGAAAACCCCAGATACCATACGGTGTCTGGGGTTTTTACTTGTTTCATTCATAATATCGCATAGGTCTCAACAGTTTATCTGCAAGCAGAAGAGCTCCAGCACGCTGAAATGTCCGAAGCGTCTATGAAAATCGTTATCTAGCCGGATATCATGCTCTTCAACATGAAGCTCTGATGGTAATAAACCTGTGCCGCTATCGGCATACTAAGCAAATATTCAGGGAGGTCGATAAAGATGAAAAACAACAAGAATCGAATGAAGGATCGCGACCACTCAAACGCAGACCTACGGAAAATGAAACCAAAAGATAATGCCGATGTCGGCATTGAGGACGGGCGCAAAATCGGAACGCATGATGGTGGTCATGAGAAAAATGGAAGAACTGAAGCGCATCATCAGGCAGACTAGCTTTCTCTAGCGCGATCTCTATCATTTTTTGGGATTTATCAAAATGCATCCAAAAAATGCCATCAGCAAAAAATAACCTCAATGGTTCGACATGTGCCCTATTTGCTTCACCAATAACCTCAAGAATCATGCGGTTCCTGGGGTTTTCCTTTATCGTGTCAAGTTGGATTCATGATAAAAAGGGCCGGGTTAACCCCGGCCCTTTATTCGTATGAAGATCACTTCTGCCCGTAATAAGCGTTCGCCCCATGCTTTCGGAGGAAGTGCTTGTCCAGCAACTCCTTCTGGATCGGCTTCACCTTGGGGTTGGTAAGCTCCGTGGCATAAGCCATCTGCGCCACCTGCTCCAACACTGCCGAGCTTTCCACCGACTTGGCGGCGTTCTTGCCCCAGGTGAAGGGCCCATGTTGGAACACCAGCACAGCAGGGATCGTCGTGGGATCTATCCCCTGAAAACGCTCAATGATCACACTACCCGTGTTGGCCTCATAATCATCAGCGATCTCCTCCGGCGTCATGGGGCGCGTGCAGGGCACTTCGCCGTAGAAATTGTCTGCGTGGGTGGTGCCATAACAAGGAACGCCCCGCCCGGCTTGCGCCCACATCGTGGCCCATGTGGAGTGGGTGTGCGTGATGCCGCCAATGCCCGGGAAGGCGCGATAAAGCGCCAGGTGCGTGGGAGCGTCGGACGAGGGGCGCAGAGATCCTTCCACCACACTGCCGTCTTCCAACGACAGCACAACCATCTGATCCGGTTTCATCGTGGCATAATCCACGCCGCTGGGCTTGATCACAACCAGGCTTTTCTCGCGGTCCACAGCGCTCACATTGCCCCAGGTGTAGAGCACGAGCTTGCGCTCCACCAGCTCCAGATTTGCTTGCCAAACCTCATACTTTAATTCATTCAGACCCATCGTAACACCTCAAATGTCATTGGTTCTTCGGCATTATACCACAGGCGACAAATATTTACCATTTGAACTATTGCATTTTTATTCACTCCTACGTATAATTATTGAAAACGCAAATAATGGGAGGACAATATGTTCAACCTGATTGAGAAAGCCGGCATCCTCATTGAGGCACTGCCGTATATCCAGCAGCTGAGTGGCAAGACCGTGGTGATCAAATACGGCGGCAGCGCAATGGTAAGCGCCGAGCAGGAGGAGACCATCCTGCAGGATGTCACGCTGCTCAAGTATATTGGTGCAAACCCGGTGCTGGTGCACGGCGGCGGCCCGGCCATCAACCAGATGCTGGATAAGCTGGGCATCGAATCCAAGTTTCACAACGGGTTAAGGATCACAGACGCCGCCACAATGGACGTGGTGCAGATGGTGCTGATGGGCAAGCTCAACAAGGACGTGGTGTCGCGCCTCAATGGCTTGGGCGCCAAATCCATCGGCTTGTGTGGCAAAGATGCCAATCTCATTGAAGTAGTGAAAAAGCCTCCGCGTGACGGTGTGGATTACGGGTATGTGGGCCAGGTCAGCAAGGTCAATGTAAAACTGCTGGAAATGCTGGCCAAGGAGGAATACATCCCGGTGATCGCACCCATTGGAGTGGGTCCTGACGGCCAGAGCTACAACATCAATGCCGACACTGTTGCCGGAGAAGTTGCCGCCGCTCTGAAAGCGGAAAAGCTGATGTTCCTCACCGACATCGATGGCATTCGCATGAAGCCGGAAGACCCTTCCACATTGATTTCGGTGATCTCGGTGGACAATGTCTACCGCCTGATTGAGCAGAAGGTGATCTCCGGCGGCATGATCCCCAAGGTGATGGGCTGCATCAAGGGCATTGAGCAGGGCGTGAACCGCACCCACATTGTGAACGGCACAGTCCCTCACCCCATTTTGCTGGAAATCTTCACCGACAAGGGCATCGGCACGATGCTAACGAGGTAAGCTGCGATGACGATTAATGAAATCAAGTCTCTGGACAGTAAGTATTATATGAACACGTCTGGTGACAGGGGCGATGTGTATTTCACACACGGCAGCGGCACCAAACTGTTTGACAGCCAGGGCAGGCGCTACACCGATTTTTTCACCGGAATCGCCGTTAGCTCCCTGGGCCACGGCCACCCAAAGTTTTTGGAGGCCGTGAAGGCGCAGCTGGACAAGCTGATCCATGTTTCCAACTACTACTACAACGAGCCACAGGCTTTGCTGGCAGAGCAGCTGGTGACAAGCACCTGTGCAGACCGCGTGTTTTTCGGCAACACCGGCGCGGAAGCCAACGAAGGCGCTGTCAAGCTTGCCCGGAAATACCACAAGGCTCGAAACAAGAACCGGTATGAGGTAATCTCACTGGTGAACTCCTTCCATGGCCGCACACTGGCCATGGTGGCGGCCACCGGCCAGGAAAAATACCAAAAGCCATATGAACCGCTGCCGACGGGCTTTGTGAATGTGCCAGCCGGTGACATTGACGCATTGGAAAACGCCATTACAAACCACACTGCAGCAGTGCTGCTGGAGACAATCCAGGGCGAGGGCGGCGTGATCGAGCTAGGCTCAGAGTATCTGCAGCAGGTAGCGGACCTCTGCAAGATCAACGGCGTGCTGCTCATCCTTGATGAAGTGCAGACCGGCATCGGCCGCACAGGCAAGCTATTCTCCTATGAGCATTTCGGCATTGAGCCTGATATCTTCACTGCTGCCAAGGCGTTGGGAGGCGGCATCCCGATCGGCGCGATACTGGCCAAGGAAGAAGTGGCGGCGGCATTCACCCCTGGCGACCATGGCACCACCTTCGGTGGAAACCCGCTTGCCTGTGCCGCAGGTCTGGCAGTGATGAGCATCCTGAAAGAAGAGGGCCTAATCGAGCAGTGCGCAGCCAACGGTGGCTATTTTAGTAACAGACTGCTGGAACTGAAAGCCGGGCAGCCAGCCGTGGCAGATGTGCGCGGCTTGGGGCTGATGCTTGGAATTGAACTGGATGGCGCTGTGCAAGTCAAGAATGTGGCAAAGCACGCGCTGCATCACGGTTATGTAGTGGGCACCGCCAACCACAACACGCTGCGGTTCCTGCCGCCCTTCACAATCACCAGGGAAGAAATTGACGGGCTCTGCGACACACTGGACCGGATTTTGGCGGAGGTTTGACATGGATTTGATGAAGTATCAGCCAAAGAAACCGTTTTCGCAAAAGCACCTGCTGAACCTGCAGGATTACACAGAGAATGAAATCCTCACGATCCTGTCGCTTGCGATGAAGCTCAAGACCGAGCAGAAAGCCGGCATCCCCCACCCCATTCTGGCTGGCAAAACACTGGGGATGATCTTCGCCAAATCGAGCACCCGCACGCGGGTGTCCTTCGAGGTGGGCATCAACCAGCTGGGCGGCCATGGGTTATTGATGAACTCCGGCGACATCCAGCTGGGCCGGGGCGAAACCATTGAAGACACCGCCAAGGTGCTGTCCCGCTATATCGACGGCATCATGATCCGCACCTTTGACCATGCCGATGTGGTGGGCCTGGCCGAGCACGGCACCATCCCTGTGATCAATGGCCTCACCGACCTGCACCACCCCTGCCAGGTGCTGGCAGACATCCAGACAGTCTATGAACACAAAAAGCAGATCAAGGGCCTCAAGCTGGCTTTCGTGGGTGATGGGCATAACATGGCCCATTCTCTCATGGAGATTTGCAGCAAGCTGGGCATTGATGTGTCCATCGCCTGCCCCGATGGCTACAAGCCCAAGGCTGACATTGTGGCTGCCTGTGTGGAAAACGGCAAGCTGAGCGGTGCCGAGGTCATTGTGACCAACAACCCTGCGGAAGCCGTATCCGGTGCCGACGCCGTCTATACTGACGTGTGGACCAGCATGGGCCAGGAGGCAGAGACCAAGCAGCGTCTGATCGACTTCAAGCCCTTTGTGGTAAATGAAGCACTGATGGCCCATGCCAAGCCTGATGCATTGTTTTTACACTGCCTGCCGGCCCACCGGGGCGAGGAAGTGACCGCCCAGGTGATTGACGGCCCCAACTCCGTGGTCTTCGACGAAGCGGAAAACCGCCTGCACGCTCAAAAGGCCGTCATGGCCCTTCTCATGGGCGGAATCCAGCTGTGAGCGTGTTTGTACGCCCCGCAGAAACAGAGGATGCCGAAGCAATCTACGGCATCCTCCAGTCATCCTTTGGCGAATACCAGTCACTGTTGAAGCTTTCAGAAAAACCATCAGCGTTGCTGGAGACGGCGGAAGATATCCGGGCTGCCATTGAGGGCCAGACTGTATTGGTGGCTATTTACAACCGCATGAAGATGGTGGGCACGATCCGTGTGAAGAAGTTGAACGATGCCGTGGCCTACATCAGCCGTTTTGCCGTACCCCCCACCTGGCAGCAAAGCGGCGCAGGGTCGGCGCTGATGGAAGCGGCAGTGGAATGGTGCCGGCAGCAGGGTTTTCGGGCAGTCACGCTGCATACGGCAGTTAAGATGATCCCGCTGGCCCGGTTTTATCATGGCTTCGGGTTTTATGTGCACAGTGTGGAAGTGACCAAAGCGGGTTACCGTCGGGGCCTGTTTGTAAAGGAACTGGAGGATTGCAGCGACCTGGACTTTGACCGGCTGACTGTGTGACACTCGGTTTCTGGATCGGTTAATCCCCATACAAAACCAAGGCAAAAGAATGGTATACTGGTATGCAGACGGTTTTGCCGCCTGCATTTTTTTCGCCAAAGCAGAAAACTCACTGTTGACTTTGACGTCGCGTCATCGGTTATTCTGATGCGGAAGAAAGGAGGTCATGCGCGCATGGGACTCATCACAATCCGGCAGGTCTCAGACTCCTTCGGCATCACGCCCCGCACGCTGCGGTATTATGAGCAGATTGGGCTGCTGGACAGCTGCCGCCAGCCCGGCTCGGCTTATCGGGCTTATACTCAGGAATCCATCCTGCGCTTGCAGCAAATCATCATCCTGCGAAAGCTTCGCATCCCTTTGAAAGCCATTGGCAATATCTTGAAAAGCAATGATGCTTCGCAGGCACTCGATGCATTCCACCGGGCTTGTGCCGAAACTGATACTGAGATCGAAGCACTCTCCACCATCCGGACCATCCTAACCGCATTGATTCGGCGCTTGCAGGAGCGCAACCAGATCCAAGTGAAAGCAGATTTGTTTGACGATGATACCTTGCTGCACCTGATCGAATCCTTGTCTTTGGACAAAATCCGCTTCAAGGAGGAACCAACCATGGAAGATCTGAACAAGGCAAGTAAAAACCTGTCAAAGCTCACCGATGTGCGCATCGTTTACCTGCCGCCGGCCACGGTGGCAACCAGCCATTATGTGGGAGAGAACCCGGAAATGAACGCTGCGGCTGCTCTGGACAAATTCGTAATGGAAAGCGGCCTGACCGGCATCAAACCAGACCTCCGGCACTATGGGTTCAACCATCCGAACCCCAGCGAAAACAGCCCGACATACGGCTACGAGATGTGGGTGACGATCCCGGACGACATGGATGTGCCGGCTCCGCTGGAGAAGAAGAACTTCCCAGGCGGGCTGTATGCCGCGCACATGATCCCAATGGGTAACTTCCACGAATGGGAGTGGCTGTGGGATTGGGCGCACAACAACACGGACTATGCACCCAACATTATCGAGGATGGCGGCGAATGCATGCATGGGCTGCTGGAAGAACACCTGGACTATATCCACCATGTGGGGCAGCCCGATGATGGCATACAGTTGGATCTGTTGATTCCAGTCAAGGCAAAAGAATAACGAAGGATTTCAAAAAGAGAACCGCTCATGTTTCGAGCGGTTCTCTCATTCTGCTTTTAACTAAAATGCTTTCTGATAAATCTCCTCAAGCTCCTTTATAAGAGGCATCCTCGGGTTTGCGGTGGTGCATTGGTCTTCAAATGCCCGATCCGCAAGCTCCGGTACCTTCTGCATAAATGCCCCACGCTCCACCCCGCAGGCCCCAATGGTCGCCGGGATATCCAGCCTCTGCATCAGTGAACGCACCGCACCGGCCAGGCTTGCCACGCCTTCTGCCGCGGTGTTCGCGGGCAAACCAAGGGCGCGGGCAATCTCGGCGTACTTTTCATCGGCGATGAACTTCTCATATTTGGGGAAGGACACAAATTTGCTGGGTTTCTTCCCGTTGTACTCGATCACATGGGGCAGCAGCACAGCGTTGGCCCGGCCATGGGGGATGTGGAACTCACCACCCAGCTTGTGGGCAAGGCTGTGGTTGACGCCAAGGAAGGCGTTGGTGAACGCCATGCCGGCGATGCAGCTGGCATTGTGCATCTTCTCACGGGCCACTCGGTCGTCACCGTTTTCGTATGCCCTGGGTAAATATTCAAAGACCAGCTGTATGGCTTTCATTGCCAGAGCGTCGGTATAATCGCTGGCCAGCACGCTCACATATGCCTCGATGGCGTGGGTGAGCACATCCATGCCGGTGTCGGCGGTGATCGTCTTGGGCACTGACATCACAAAGTCCGGGTCGATGATTGCGATATCAGGCGTCAGCTCATAATCTGCCAGAGGGTACTTCACATTGTGAGCCCTGTCAGTGATAACCGCAAAGGAAGTGACCTCCGAGCCGGTGCCAGACGTGGTGGGAATTGCCACCATGCGAGCCTTTTTGCCCAGCTTCGGGAACTTATAGACGCGCTTTCGGATGTCCATGAACTTCAACTTCATCTTGGCAAAATCCGCCTTAGGGTGCTCATAGAAAAGCCACATGCCCTTCGCTGCATCGATCACCGAGCCACCACCCAACGCGATCACGACATCCGGCTTGAAAGCAGCCATCTGCCTGGCTCCGTTCATCACAGTCTCCACCGACGGGTCAGGTTCCACCTCAGAATAGATCTCGCTGTGCACATACCCCTCGCGCTTGCGCAGGTAATACAACACCTTGTCCACATAGCCCAGCTTCACCATATAGGGATCGGTTACAATGAAAGCCCTGGTGATGTCTGGCATTTTCTCGAGGTATTGCACCGAACCGCTCTCAAAATAGATCTTCTCCGGGATTTTGAACCACTGCATGTTGACTCTCCTGCGGGCCACCCGCTTGCGGTTGATCAAGTTCACAACGGTCACGTTGCTGGTCGTGGAATTCCTGCCATACGAACCGCAGCCCAATGTGAGCGATGGCATGTTGGTGTTGTAAATGTCGCCAATGGCTCCCTGTGAAGACGGTGAGTTGATGATCAGCCTGCCCACCTTGATGGTGCGGGCAAACAGATCCTTTACGGCCTCGTCCTCAGTGTGCACCACCGCCGAGTGGCCGAGGCCGCCAAAGCCCACCACAGTCTCGCTCATCGCGACACCCTCATGGTAATCTTCCACCACATAATACGCCAGGATCGGGCTCAGCTTCTCTCTGGAGAGCGGGTGCTCCGGCCCAACGCCTTGCAGTCTCGCGATCAATATCTTGGTGTTTTCCGGCACGTTGATGCCGCAATTGGCCGCAATCACAGAGGGGGGCTGCCCCACAACGGCTGGGTTCATCGCCTTCTTGTTCTCATCAATGGCATATGCCGCAAGCTTGGCAGTGCCGGCTTCATCCAGGAACACGCAGCCATTCTCGGCCATATAGCGCTCGAACCTGGCCTGGATGGCACGGTCAACGATGACTGCTTGCTCACTGGCACAGATCATGCCGTTATCAAAGGTCTTGGATAGAATCAGATCGGTGCAGGCCCGCTCCACATTGGCGGTTTTCTCAATATAGCAGGGCACATTGCCTGGCCCCACACCCAGGGCAGGCTTGCCGGTGCTGTAGGCAGTTTTGACCATGCCGGCACCGCCTGTGGCAAGCACCAACGACACGCCCTTATGGTTCATCAGGTATTGCGTGGCATCCAGCGATGGGTTTTCGATCCACTGCATGCAATGCGCCGGCGCGCCAGCGTTCACGGCTGCATCTCGGAGAATGCGGGCTGCCTGCATGCTGCAACGCTGGGCTGAAGGGTGAAAGGCAAAGATGATGGGGTTGCGGGCTTTCAATGCGATGATTGCCTTAAACATTGTGGTGGATGTTGGGTTCGTAACCGGTGTCACACCTGCTATTACACCCACGGGCTCGGCGATTTCCTCATAATCCTCCATCTCATTGTCTTCCACAACGCCAACGGTCTTGATGCCCTTGATGCTATGGTAGACACTCTCGGTGGCAAACAGGTTCTTGGTGATCTTGTCTTCATAGACACCCCTACCCGTTTCTTCCACGGCCATGCGGGCAAGTCTCATATGATTTTCCACACCGGCCAGAGCCATTGCCTCCACCACGGCATCCACCTGCTCCTGGTTCATGCGCATGAAACCATCAAGCGCCTGCCTGGCATGATCAACCAATGTATCAATCTGGATCTAGTATTCAGGCTTTTCAGCCATGTTGATTTCTTTCTTTGACATCTCGGATACTCCTTTCAGTCCGTTTCCTCCGGGCTTCCGCCGGCCTGCGCATTGCCCCGAGATTGTTAATTATTTAACAATTACAGTATAGAAGATTGTTAAAGTTTTGTCAATGTTTTGTGGCTCACAAGGAACTAGAATATTGGCCCGATAATTTGTGCAATCTGAAAGAAATAAAACAGGCGGAGCGATGTGCCCCGCCTGCCATCAAACGTAACAATAGGATTACTTACCTTCTTTTAGCGACTCCTTCTTCCCCATCCAAAGCGATGCGCCCAACCCGATCAGGAACACCACGGTGCAGATGAGCGGCACTGGGAACCCGCCTGGCACAATGATCAGCGTGGAGCCGATTACGATGCCCAAAATGATGTGGTACATCGTGGCGTGGGCATGGTCGAAGAGCCAGTTCATGAGCTTAGCCAGCGCCAGCACACACGCCGCGATCCCGATGAAGAACGGGATGATAACCGCCAGATTGAGGCTGCTGAGACCGGCCATCAACGGCTCCAGCAGGCCCAGGAAGATCAGGAAGTTGGACGGGCCAAGACCGGGCAGCACCGCGCCCAAGCCCATCAACGCGCCGGTAAACAGCCACACCCATACACTATCTGTCGGAATCTGCGTGGCGCCGGCATTTTGTATCAAATACAAACCAGCATAAGTCACCACAGTCATGCCCACAAGCACTACCCAGTGGCTCTTCTTCCTGCCCTGTTCTCCGGACTTTTTAAAGATGGACGGCAGCGTGCCGGCGATGCCACCAATGAAGAACCAGATCAAGAATGTCTCATACTGCTTGAACAGTGTCTTCAACAGCACTGCAAACAGAAACAACCCAAGTAGAGCACCAACACCCACCGGCAATAAAAAGAGGAAATTCTTCTTGAAGTTATGCCTGAAATCACCGAGGAAACGCATCATAGGCTCGTAGATGCCCAACACCACGGCCAGCACGCCGCCGCTGATGCCCGGCAGCAGGAAGCCCGACACGATGATCATGCCCTTGATCACGCGCAGTATCCACTGACCGGGGGAGTCTTTCTCCATCACAGGTTGTACTGCCTGCTGATCGCTGCTCATAATGATTAACATCCAATCCTGGGCGAATTGCCGGGCAAAAGCCCGGCTGCCACAATGTGGGTATTATACCATAGTATATGGAAGAAGTAGAAGAAAACACGTTTGTGAAACTACTTCCGTGCTTCAGGAAATGCCAGCCCCCACTACTCCGCTTCTGTCTTGGCTTCTTCCTGCTTCTGCTCCCTTGGGTTGAAGATCACGACCCGGTCGCCCTCCATCTCCACACGCAGTCGGGAGCGGCCCCTGATGCCAATCTGAGCGAGGTACTCCGTGGGGATCTGAAGGCGACCAGAACCATCCACCACCGCAAGCTCCACATGCTGCTCGGTTTCGTTGAGATTCTTAACATTTTGTAGTTCATCCATATAGGAAACCCTGTTTACATATTCGCTGGAAGTGCGGCCGTCACGAATTGCGACAATGCGGCCCACCTTGCCCGAAAGAGATGTGTCGTGGGTTACGATGATGATAGTAATGCCCAGTTGGCGGTTGACCTCGCGGAAGATATCCAGAATCATGTCAGCTGTGCGGTTGTCCACCGAGCCGGTGGGCTCATCAGCCAAAAGGAGCTTTGGCTGGTTGGCTAACGCGATGGCAATCGCCACACGCTGCTGCTCCCCACCAGAAAGCTGGCTCAGACGGTTTCTCCAGCGGTGTGATAACCCCACAAGTTCCAGCATCTCCCGTGCACGCTCGCGCCGGGCCCGCTCATTGGTCAGCACCATTGGTAACTGGATATTTTCCATGGCGGTCATATAGGGAATCAAGTTGCGGGCGTTGTTCTGCCAGATAAAGCCGACCGTCTCACGCTTGTATTTTACATAATCCTTTTCAGTAAACTTCAGCATGTTTTTGCCGTCTACAAGCAGCGTGCCCGCGCTTGGCCGGTCCAGCCCGCCGATCATATTAAGCAGCGTGGATTTACCCGAGCCGGATTTGCCGATGATCGCCATCAACTCGCCGGATTCCACAGTTAAATCCAGCCCTTGCAGCGCAACAACCTCTGTTTCAGAGGTTTTATAGATCTTCACAAGGTTTTCCGCCAGTATCATCTCACTCACAGACCGCTCGCCTCCCCTTCCGCAGGGAATGTGTGAAACACCTCATCCACGATCGCCCCATCATCCAGCGCGTATACATGATCGGCCAAATCCATCATGTTTGGATCATGAGTGGTCATTACAATCGTGATGCCTTCACAACGCACCAGCTCCCGAAACAGCTTCATCACCTGTAGCCCCATGTGCGTATCAAGTTCAGCTGTAGGTTCATCGGCGAAAATCACCTTAGGCCGGTGGGCGATGGCGCGAGCGATTGCCACGCGCTGCTGCTCACCGCCCGAAAGCTCACCAGGCCGGTGCTTCATGCGGCCCTTCAGGCCGATGTAGCCCAGGCATTCCTCAACCCGTGGTTGCCAGAGCTTCCTGGGGATGCCGCTGAGGCGCAGGGCAAACTCCACGTTTTCATAGGCGGACATCAAGCCAATCAGCGCAACTGACTGGAATACAAAGCCACACTGGGTTCGACGCAGTTTGTCGCGTTGCCCCTCATGCATCATCGTGATATCCTTGCCATCAAAAAACACCTTGCCGCTTGTGGGTTGGTCAAGCGCGCCGAGTATGTTCATCAACGTGGTCTTGCCGGAGCCCGAACGGCCTTTGAGCACTGTCAGCGTGCCGGGCATCACATCGATTGTGATATCCTTCAACGCATGCACACGTTCTCCGCCTGAGAGGAAGATCCGGTTCACATTATCTGTGGAGATGATCGAGTTTCTTTCCATCCTTAATCCTCCCCAAGCTTGATGGCCTGCGAAACCTTAATTCGCTTCACAAGGATGCCTAGCATCGCAAAGCCTGCGGCCAGCATTCCACCCACCACGGCATAAAGCCTGTAATAATCTGCGCGACTGGCAATCACGGAGAATGGCGGCACCTGCTCTGCGGCACCGTAAACCAACCCAAGCAGCGGCACAAAGAGGCTGCTCATCACACCTCCAATGATTAAACCCATCAGAATGGCCGCACCGGATATCATGACCTGCTCAAACACCAGCATCAGCATGACCTTCGCTGCGCTCATTCCCATGGCGCGTAACACGCCGAACTGCAAGGTGCGTGCCTGGATCGACAGTATCCAGTAGATGAAAAAACCGATCATGCTGATGGCCAATGTGACAATAAACCCAAGGGTCATCGCACCATTGGTGCCCTGCAGGAGAGCGTCGTTCTTTTTCTCTACAATCTCCTGTCTCGCATCTTCAATCCACTTGAGATCCATCTGTTTGACTTCAATATCATGATAGATCTGCTTTGTTGTGGCAGTTGGGGTCTTCTTGTACCATATCTGATAAGGTTCTTTGGACGTGCTCGCCTGCACGTAATTCAAGTTAGCAATGATGAAATTCTTGCTGTCACCCTCATATGGATTTAGGCCGGGCCAAAACTCCACCGAAGCATAGACCACCCCATCTACATCATCCTGGTTTCCCCAGCGGAAAGTGATCGGATCGCCAACCTTTAGTTTAAGCTCTTTCATCAGGGATTGAGATATAAGCACAGCATTGGGGGAATGGCTCAGCAGGTTCAAGTATTTGTTAAAGTGATGATCCAGCAAATCCGGCTTGCTCCAAGCTACAAGACCAAACTCGTTTGGCACAATTGCCATCAACTTGCCCGCGCGTTGCTCCCGTTCTGCACCGTAAATGCTCACAGTGCCGTTGGGAATAAACACCCTTGCGGCGGCCTGTGTGCCGTCGAGCTTGGAATACATGCTGAAATCGGGTTCCTGATACGTGATCACTTGTGCGGCACTGGTTGTATTTGAAGCTGGCATTCCTGAGGGCATGGCAGGCGCAGTGTTCACAATCTCATTACTCGACCACTCCATCTGCAACGTCAGATCGGCTCCATATTGATAGTTGACTTTATCCACAATGTTCTGGTTAATCGTCCGTGCCGAATTGGCGTTGAAAACACCAATGGAGATCGTCAGGATTAAGAACAGCATCAGGAACTGCTCCCGCCCACCGGATCGGCCGACCTGAATGAACGACGAGTAAACCACTGGCGTCCAGAGCTTTCTGCCGGACCAGGAAATCAGACGGATCACCAGCGGATAGATCCGTAGGAACAACAGACCGGCACCAATGACAAATGCAGTGGATATAATAAACAGGAAAGGATCCACCGGCACAGACATGCCTTCCGCCGCGGTAACCAGAATGGTTTTCTGCCTTATGTTATACTGATACAAACCGTATAGAGACACACCAAGAAGAATGATGTCGAGGAACATTTTCTGCCACAGGGGCACATTCCAGCGGCGGGCCTTTTTTTGTTTGTGCTCCACAATAGTCGTTCTGGTCGCCCGGATCGCCGGAATCATCATCATCAGGATGGAGAAACCCGCCGCGTATATTGCATATAGCACCGTGCTGAAATCCATTTCTAAGGGGAGCGCCGTGCGTGACACAAACTCAAGGAACCCATTTGCCGCACCAAGCACCCGACAGATGATAAATGCCACAAAGGGCCCGAGAACAACCGATATGCCGCTCAGGATGGTGCTTTGCAGCAAGTAGCTGCCAAACACCTGCATTCCCGACGCACCGCGGCTTCTTAGCACGGCGATCTCATTACGGTCATTTTCTATGATGAGCTGGCTGACCATGAAAATATAGAAAGCCAGCATCATCAAAATCGGAACCTGTAATACCCAAAGCGTGACCCGGAGTTGATCCGATCTGGCGGCATATTGTTCAAGAATCGGTTTGGATGGGAATTGCCATTGCGTGCCGGCATACTTTGTGAAAAACTTCTTCTGCTGATCAAGCAATTGGCTGAATTGCTTCAAATCCGCCACTTTGAGCTTGGTATAATCCAATGCGTAATACCAGTATGCGGTTACAATCGCATGGTTTTTTCGCACCACATCCTGATCCATCAGGTGATAATCCATCAACAATGCCGTATCATAAACACCTGATCCATCGCTCCACCATATATCTGCTGTTGCAGGGCGGCGGAAAAGGCCCACCACCTTCACGCGAATTTCACCCATCTGCTTGGTTTCGTCTCTCAGAACAAGCGTTTCATTCAAAACGATGTTCAATGAGTTTTTCTGTGCGGACTCAGTAGCCAAGACTTCATAAACGCCATCCACTGGCAGGGCAGCAGGCATCCGGCCCGCAACTATCTCAATATGCTTGTCATAATCAGTCACGCCATACAGCTTGCAGTACACCCTGGAGGGCTTCTCTTCTTTCTGGACTTCAGGCACAAACGTCATGTAGTCCATTCCAAGGCGCTTTACCTTGAGGTACGGCAAGCCAAGTTTGTTCACCATGCCGTCTGTTTGCCCGTCGAACCAGCCATAGGTATTCACACGGCTGTTGGCGTCGCCAGAGAAAAAGGTAAATGTATTCAGATCCATGATATAGCGTCCGGGATATTTCCCGGTATCAACCTGATATTGCTCCAGATCCTTTGTGAGCATGCGCTGCAGAATCCCGCCGGTATACAGTGGGATGCTGCTAACAAGTGCAACGGCCAGGACGGAACCTATCAACAAACAGCCCATCAGCCACTTGTTGTTTGTGATTTTCTTTAAAACTAAAAAGAACAAGACGAACCCCCCTCACAGAAGCCAGAGTTGTCAGCGAACGATGACCTTTTCGCCTTCCTCCAGGCCGCTAATAATCTCCACCTCTGTGGCGGTTTCCAATCCGGTCTGTACATCTTTCTCAACCTTAACGCCATCCACAAGCACCTGAACATATTTGCGCTGGAGATATGTTCTGACAACGCTGCGCGGAATCTTCAATACATTTTGCCTTTCTCCAAGGATCAAGACCAACTTTGCCTCATCACCCACTTTGGTATTGACCAGAAAATCATCCGGCACCTTGATAAACAACATCTTGCTGAGCTTTTCCTCGTCAAATTTGTCACGCTCGAAGGGTGTGGAGACCACCTCTCCCTCCGTGGTGCTATCATCGGAAATCAGAGTAACCTGAACCTTCATACCGATTTGAAAATAGGGTCGATTCAAATCGTCGATATACGTCAGCATTTTTACACTTTGGTCAGCTACACGCACCAAAGTGGTGTATGCGTCCACATAGCTACCCTGGTGGGCATACGTCACATATACCACAGACCCGTCAATCGGGGCTCTCAATGTGGCATTTTCAATCTGCTGCTTCAGATGCTTCACTTCAAGTCGTTGGATTTGGAGGTCAATTTCCGCATTTCGGAGGGGCATCTTGTCTCGCGCCCTCTTCATCTGCTTTTCCATGGAGGCATAGCTATTTTCCATCTGTTTGAGCCTTAACTGGGCTATGGACAGCTGGTAATTCAGATCATCCACATCCAGCTGGATCAGAACATCGCCCTTTTTGACCTTATCTCCAAGCTTCACATTTGTGCTTTTGATGCGGCCGCCGCCTGCAGTGAAGTAAATGTCAACCAGCTTGACACTTTCCAACTTGCCAACGCCCTGCACGGAATTAACCAGATCGCCCCTAACCACATCAACCGTGGTGTAGTCCACATCTTTGGGCACCACCAGGGGTGGTGCCAGAGGTTCCTCTTCCACCGGCAGAATGTACTGGCAGCCGGAGGCCAGCAAAGTGAGCATCATCACGACGCAAAGAAACAAAAACTTGATCGGGCGGCTTGCATTCATGTTTGGGCAATCCCCTTTCAAAAATGGTCCTCTTGAAGTTTCACCCACAGATTATAAGTCATCTAACTAAATTACTCAATAAAAATATGGTGATCGCATAAACAATCAAATTCATAATATTACTTTCTCCGACCCGTGCTCCGCAGATTATAGTACCCGAAAAACATCATCTCTGCGAGCCATGTGGGCATCATCATCTTGAGCGGTAAAAGGATTTCCGCCGAGCGGAATACATTGTAACGGATTTTGGGCTTACGGCTCATAAGAATTTGATATACCCTTTTCGCCACCACGGCAGGGTCTGCGCCATTTGCTTCATCATGATCAATCTTTTCAGTGACTGTTTTGAAGTCTTCCAGGTATTCTGATGCCGGCAAGATGGCATTTTTTGCGCGGCGGCGGTAATTCTGAGAGCCCGATCTGCAATCGCCGGGCTCAAGGACCACCACATTGATCCCTCTGTTTTTCACTTCCCAGCGCAGCACCTCAGAGAAACCCTCGACGGCAAACTTGGAACTGCAATAGGCGCTCTGGAACGGGATGCCGATGATGCCGCCTCCGGAGCTGAAATTCAGTATCAAACCCTCTCCCTGAGCCCGCATATGCGGCAGCACCTGCTTGCACATCCGGATCACGCCATATAGGTTGGTATTGATCACATCGTGGTATTCCTCCATCGACAGATCCTCCACCGAACCCAGCGCGATCACAGCAGCGCAATTGACAAGTACGTCGATGCGGCCTTGTTCGCGAATGACCCGATCGACAACGCTTTTCAAACTGTCCTCATCTGATACATCTAGATAGACCCTCTGGCAAACGCCTGCGCTTCCGTTCGGCATTCGCTCCGGTGCTTCATCCCGATACGAACGAGCCCCCGCATAAACGGTATACCCCTGATCTGCCAAGTATAACGCTGTCGCCAGCCCCAAGCCTGACGATGCGCCTGACACCAATACCACCTTACTCATACTGCTTTACTGCCTCCCATGTATTATCTAGCCCACTATCACATAAACCGGATTCGTAGCGGGGACACCTCAGCATCCGCCTGGAAAATCTTGCGGGCACTGTGTTTTTTATATTATAATGCAAGAAAATATCTTACAAGAAGGTACAAGACCTGTGTCCACAGTGCTGATCACCGGTGCCAGCGGCGGGCTTGGCCGCGCGTTTGCCCATGAGTTTGCCAGACTAGGGCATGATCTGTTGCTCTGCTCGTCAAACCTAGCCCGTTGTGAAGCGTTGCGCGATGAATTGCATTGCTTCCCCATACGTATCGCATGCTTTGAGGCAGATTTGTCCGACGCCAACGCCCGTGACTCGCTGTGGCGTGACGTAGACGCTCAGGGGTATCATCCCAACTGGATCATCAACGTAGCCGGTACGGACTTTGAAGGGATGTTTTCAGAACGCGATACCGGAGAGATTTGCAAGCTCCTGCGCATTAACAACGAAGCGGCCGCCGATATGACGCTGAGGGCTCTCATACGCCGTGATGCCAATGCGCCGTTTCGTATCGTATTCATCTCAAGCCTCGCAGCCTTTCAGCCAATGCCGTATAAAGCGCTTTACGCTGCTTCCAAGCGTTTTCTTGTTCACTTTGCATTTGCGCTTTCGGAGGAGCTTCGGCACCAGAACGCCACCGTCACTGTGGTCTGCCCGGCTGGCATCCCGACTAGCGATTACTGGCGGCGCTCCATTGAGTCGCAGGGTTTCTGGGGCCGTGTGACCGCATATCCTCCGTCATTCGTGGCCGAAGGCACACTCCGCGCGGCTTCTCGCGGTAAACGCATCTACATTCCAGGATGGATCAACGTTTTCATTGCACGGATTAGCGCCTTCGCCCCGCTATCATGGCGCACCCGGATCGTTGCGCGGCGCTGGGCCAACGCGCTTAGCCGCATCAAGCCTTCTGACAGCGACAAGCAAGAACAACCGTAAGTCTATATTTCGCTTCCATGCATCGAATACCAATACTTGCATAAAACCGAGGTGGCTTCCCGTTGTACATTCCCTGCCGCCACGATACATCATTAGCAGACTTATTTCACCCAAATTCGTCAGCTATCTATGAATAATATCTCCTTTACCCTGTAAATGCAAGCAGGACTCCCATCTTTAAATCATTATTATTTACCACTTTTTGCATAATGACAAAAAACTCTATTTGGTGCTAAGGCGACAGAAACATGCTATAATTGCATGACAACGGTATTATTTATCTATATTCTCAGGAGGCATGTCATGGATATCTTCGAAAGGTGTAACAATTTCACCGACGCAAGAGAGGCGATAAAATCCGGTCTCTATCCCTACTTTCACGCACTGCAAACCGCACAGGATACTGAAGTAACCATTGACGGACGCCGCATTATCATGATCGGCTCAAACAACTATATGGGCCTCACGTCCGATCCTAGGACGATACAGGCCGCCAAGGATGCCCTTGATCAATACGGTACAGGCTGCTCCGGATCACGGTTCCTGAATGGCACGCTGGTGCTGCACGAGCAGCTTGAGCAAGAACTTGCTGATTTCTTTCACAAGGAAGCTGCACTCACCTATAGCACCGGGTTCCAAACGAATCTCGGCATCATATCTTCCATCGTAGGCTGGCATGACTACATCATCAACGATGAGGAAAACCACGCCAGCATCGTGGACGCCTGCAAGCTGAGCTTTGCCAAGCGCACTGTTAAATTCCGCCACAATGACATGCAAGATCTGGAAGAGACACTGGCGCGGCTGCCGGCGGATGCGGGCAAGCTGATTGTAGTAGACGGTGTGTTCAGTATGAGCGGAGATCTTGCAAACCTGCCGGCTATTGTGGAACTAAAGAAAAAGTACAACGCCCGCTTAATGGTGGATGACGCCCATGGTGTGGGCATGGTGGGGGACTGCGGCAGGGGCACGGCCAACCACTTTGGCCTGGAGGACGAGGTGGACATCATCATGACCACGTTCTCAAAGAGCTTGGCCTCGCTGGGCGGCTGCATTGCGGCCTCGGAGCCGGTGATCCATTATGTGAAGCACAAGTCTCGCCCTTTCATCTTCAGCGCGTCCATCCCTCCGGCCAACGCCGCTGCCGCTCTGGAGGCGTTGCGCATCATCCGTAGTGAGCCGCAGCGCCAGAAGGCACTGATTGACATCGCCAATTACATGCGCGGCAAGCTGAAGGAAGCCGGCATCCCCATTATTGACGGTGACACGGCCATCATCCCGGTTTACACCTATGACATGGTGCGTACGTTCATGATCACCAAAATGCTGTTTGAGGAAGGCGTTTATGTGAACCCGGTTATCCCACCGGCTGTGGCCGAAGGCCAGTGCATGCTGCGCACAAGCTATACAGCCACCCACACCAAAGAGCAGATGGACACCGCGGTGGAGGCGTTCAAGAGGGTGTTTTCAAAGATCTGATGCTTATCATTGTGTCTTGCCTCTCCCAACTCAGGGGGAGGCTTTTTTCTTGGAATTCGCAAATACCTGTTACGAAGATGCGATACCTGGGCATCAATCAAAAGTAGGTATTGCTAAATCATCAGAGGTGATTATTAGGATGGATTTATTTGTTGCTCGTCAGCCAATATTTGACAGAAACAGGAATTTGGTCGGATATGAGCTGTTGCATAGAGAATCGGAGAAATTCAATGAATACAGCTCGGCAGACGGTGAGTATGCGACATCCAGGGTTATTACCTCTGCCTTTTTGTCTATGGGGCTTGATTCGCTGACAAATGGTAAGCTTGCATTCATCAATTTTACCGCGAGTTTGTTGAAAAGCGGCGTGGCAAACCTGCTGCCGAAAGACCAGCTTGTTATTGAGATCATGGAGACTGTAGCACCTACAAAAGACATCCTGAACACCTGCCAGCAATTAAAGCAGAACGGATACCGCCTTGCTCTGGATGACTATGTGCTTGCTCCGGTATTTGAGCCGATGACAAAGCTGGCCGATATCATCAAGGTGGATTTC
Organism: Bacillota bacterium; assembly: GCA_023421955.1. GTDB lineage: Bacteria > Bacillota > Clostridia > Christensenellales > UMGS416 > JAEYRA01. The sequence continues at coordinate 123,518 of JAEZSE010000005.1, read as the reverse complement.
CGCCAGCTTTCTCTGGATGATCAATACCGTTCCATTCAGATGAATCGGCACAAAGGAATTGAGTTCCTGGCGGAAAAGATCGAGACCGAGGAAGAATTCAACCGTGCGAAAGAAATGGGCTACGGTTTGTTCCAGGGCTATTTTTTTGCAAAGCCGATGATCTTGAAAACAAAAACCATTGTGGCCAGCAAATTGGGCCATATCCGCCTTATGCAAGCGGTGAACAGCACAGATCCCGACATTCGTGCCATCGTATCGGCTATCGAAAGCGATGTTAAGCTCTCCATGGAAACGATCAAGTTGTCCAATTCAGCATATTATGGCAGGCTGCAGCGAATATCTTCCCTGCGGCAAGCGGTTGTGGCCCTGGGTCTGGACGGTATCCGGAGATGGATCTATCTGGCATCCCTCCGCCGCCTTGGCATCGGCAAACCAGAGGCGCTGGTGACAACATCCATCATCCGTGCCAAGTTTATGGAGTTGCTCGGCCCGATGATGGGACGCGCCGATAAAAGTTCAGAATATTCCCTCCTGGGGTTGTTTTCTTTGCTCGACGCTCTCACAGGCTGCCCGTTTGAGGAATTGCTCCCCGCGATGAACATTGATGAGGAAATCATCGCGATTCTGACCGGTGTGGCTCAGGATACAAGCATGGCGCAAGCTTTGCACCTAATCCAGAGCTATGAACAGGGGCAATGGCAAGAGGCAAACCAGGCTTCAGCAAAGCTAGGGGTGAGCTTGGGGCAGGTCGCGACAGCATATTATGAGTCTTTGAAATGGTATTATGAACTGGTCAACGCCAGCCACTCAGTCTAGCCCTCACCTGTTCTCTCAAGGCTGACAGAGGTTTAGTTCCCCGCGATATGGCATACGATACCATATGAGGTGAGATCTGTGCGAGCAAAGAATCGTCTTGTATTGAGCTCTGTTGTCATTTTCCTACTCGGATCTGCTTTTCATTTCCTGTATAAGCTTCTTGGCAATTCTCCGGTTGCGGCAGTGTTATTTGCGGTGAATGAAAGTGTCTGGGAGCACATGAAGCTGCTGAGCACAGCGGCGCTTCTTTGGATGGTTGTCGACTGGCGCATCTCCGGCATCGAAAGCAGAACCAGATTCTTTCAAGCCCGGGCATTGTCCCTCCCCCTCTCGCTGCTCTTGATACCGGCTGCGTATTACCTTTTCAAGGAAGCCTTTCAACTGGAGAACGTCATTTTAAGCATTGCGATTCTGGCAGCGTCCTCTTTCTTGTATCAGTGGCTGGCTCAGCGTTTGGAGCGAAGCCTCTTAGCATCAAGAAACAGGCGGGTGCTGGCAATCCTGGCACTAACCGCGATATTCCTGCTATTTTCTGCATTCACTTTTTACCCACCACATTTGCCTTTGTTTTTGGACACGTCCACCGGCACATATGGGCCAGGTTAAGTGGCAGTCATCGGTTATTGCCGTGTTCCCGTCGCAACTTGGTGAATAGAAATAATCCAGCACCGGCGACAAGAGTGACCCACCCCATCGCCTGGAATGTTGCACGCATACCAATCCAGGTGGACAATACCCCACCCAGCAAAGCACCGACCACCCGTGATGCACTGATGACAGCCGCATTCACCACCCCCTGCCCTGTCGCTGACAGCTCTTTGGGCAGGTTGTCGTTCACATATCGGGCCAGTGCCAGATAAATCACGATCACTCCAGCACCATGCAGTGCGTAGAGCGCCAATAGTTGCCACCACTGCGTCGCAATCGCCGTAAGAAACCACCGCAAAGCAAAGGCCACTCCCGGGACAACCAACAGGCTGCGAATGGATATTCTGTGCAGGATCTTGCCGCTGCACAGCAGGAACGGCGTCTCAGCAGCAGCCATAACAAATATTCCAATGCCATAAACCCAACCTGGTGCTCCCAAGGAATTGAAATAGATCGGTAAGAAAGCAACCGCCAGACTATGGGTGATGTGAACCACCAGGCTGTATGCCAGGAGGATGCAGAATTCACGATATTTGAGAAGCTGCCGAACACCCATTCTGGTGCCGCTGTGCTGATAGCCTGGCACATCGGGAAGCAGGAAGCTTGCTGCCAACGCCAGCAGATCGATCATGCCGCACAGTAGAAAAACCCGGCTGGGATCTCCGGAGGCTACAACGCCGGCCAACAGACCTGCCAACGCAAATCCCCAAGAATAGCTGATTCGCACCCCACCAAACCGATCAGGTGCGCCGTCATGGCGCAACTCATCGAGGATAACGGCGTTGGATAGCCCCAGAGCAGCGCTTTGTGCAGCAGTAAGTGCTGACATCACAGCAAGCACATAGGGCCATGGGCCGGAAATCCTGTGCAGAAACGCAGATATCGCCTGCACTGCAAGCAGAATCCGCAAAACGACGTTTTTATCACGGGCTCGGTCCGCGGCTAACGACAGGGCTGGCTGAAGAAGTATCGCAATGAGCGCGCTAGCCGAAGACAAGGCGCCAATGGCCATTTCCGAATAGCCGGCAGACTTCTGCCATAATGTCACAAAGGAGACATAAGCGCTCATGCCTGCTGCGAATAGAAAGAAAAATGCAGACATCTTTGTGCATACTCTCCGAATGTGTATTTCGCCCATTGGTATTCTCCACAAAATTAGTAGTCTAATGAATTATTGTGCCACTGTTCATTGCACAATGCTCCAGGAATGGTTAGAATAAACACCGTGCAACTTTTTGTGCGTTGCCTTAAGATGCAGACAACACAATTGCGAAGAAGCCGGAGATCTCGGCTCACTGTGGGAGAATGCCACTTGAACAGTTTTAAACGCATCATCAGCCTGATCAAACCTTATCGCGGGAAATTCATCCTTGGCATGTCAATGACATTAGGATTCGTCGGCACCGCTGTGGCAATGCCCATGGTTTCGAAATTCCTTGTGGATGACGTAATTGAAGGCGGCCAATTGCAGCACCTGATCACTGTGCTGTTGCTCATGATTGGCCTGGCATTTTTACGGGCAATCATGATTTTTATCCGCGGCCTCACACATGAGAGAATCTCACAAAACGTTATTTTTGATTTCCGCCAAAGCCTGTATGACCACCTGCACAGCTTGCCCTGGCGGTTTTATGACAACCACAGAATCGGCGAAATCATGAGCCGCATGACCGGTGATATGGAGGCTGTAAGAGCATTGCTGGCAGGTGGCCTGCCGGTGATGCTGGAGCATTCGGTGATGTTCACCGGCTCGATCATCGCGGTGTTTGTGCTGGACTGGCGGCTGGCGCTGATCATCCTGTCTGTAACGCCCTTTGTGGCTTTGCTCACCAAAAAGTATGACAAGGTGGCCCGCCCCCAGCAGACCAGCATCCGGGAGCAAAACGCATTGTTGAACACTCGCACGCAGGAGAATATATCAGGTGTCCGCGTGGTGAAGGCATATGCCCGTGAAGATTTTGAGATCGACTCCTTCAATGTATTGAACAACAAGCACCTGGAAATTGGTATTGATATCACCCGCACCAACGCCGACTTCCACGCAATGCTGGATTTCGTCGGTGCGCTCCCCTCGGCACTGCTGGTTTTGGCTGGTGGTTATCTCGCCATAGGCGGAGCAATCAGTCCCGGCGACCTTGTGGCTGCCATCGGGTATATCTGGATGATCATGATGCCGCTCCGGAACATGGCAAACACAATCAACATGGTAACTCAAGCAATCTCCTCCGGCGACCGGCTGTTTTACTACAGTGACTTCGGCTCCGAAATCAAGGAAAAGCCGGAAGCCCGGTTCCCCGAGGAGTTCAAAGGCCATGTGAAGTTTGAAAACGTGACGCTCAAATATGAGGACGAGAAGATACTGAACAACATCAACTTTGAGGTGAAGCCCGGCCAGACGCTGGCAATCATGGGTGCGACGGGCGCTGGGAAAACCTCCATCATCAATTTGATTGGGCGGTATTATGACGTAAGCTCCGGCTCGGTGACGGTGGACGGCATTGATGTGCGTGACTACAAGCTGCAGGCGCTTCGCCGCCGAATTGGCTTTGTGATGCAAGAAACCTTCCTTTTCAGCGAGACACTGGAAAACAACATTGCCTTCGGCAATCCCGATGCCACACCGGAGGAGCTGGATCAGGCCGCATGCGCCGCATGCGCGTCGGAATACATCTCCAAGCTGGATGATGGCTATGACACGATTGTGGGCGAACGGGGCATGGGGCTCTCCGGCGGGCAAAAGCAACGGGCCGCCATCGCCAGAGCTTTGTGCTATAACCCTGCGATCCTGATCTTTGACGATGCAACCTCCGCGGTGGATATGGAGACGGAGTATGCAATACAACAGGCTTTAAAGGCAGAAGCGGAGAACCGGACAACATTCATCGTGTCACACCGCATCTCTGCCGTAAAGGATGCTGACGAGATCATCGTGCTTGACAATGGCTCCATCGCCGAGCGCGGCACTCACGGAGAGCTTCTGAAGAAGCATGGCTTGTATTATGGCATATTCATGGATCAATACAATGACTACACCAATGTGAACAATGAAAGGCTGGTGGTGTGCTGATGGCAAGGACAAGGCGAGCGCTGCTACTGGATGACGAGAAAGTCATCAGTGGCTTCAACACGCGCTATTTCATGCGTGCCCTGGCATACCTCAAGCCGTATAAAGGTAAGGTGGCCATCTCCATTGTAGCGATGGTCATCAATATGCTTTGCGGCCTCACAGGCCCCTGGCTCATCGGCCTTGCACTGGATCGGTGCGTGACCGGTGGTGATGTCTCATTATTGCCCTGGATCGTGGCGGGGTTAGCAGGCTCCGCCGGCCTGGGGGCGATCATGCTGCGGGCCAAGGTGCGCATGATGAACGTGACCGGCCGCAAGGCGCTTGCTACAATGCGTGAGGATCTGTTTCGGCATATTCAGACCCTGGGGTTTGATTTCTTTGACTCGCGGCCGGCCGGCAAAATCATGATCCGCGTGATCAACGACATTGATTCGCTGCTTTCGTTGTTTTCTCAGGGCATCGTCAACATGCTCACCAACGCGCTCTCCATTCTGGTGATCGCGGGCCTGATGCTGGCACTAAACTGGAAGCTGGCGCTGATCGCCTTTTCGGTGCTACCGCTGCTGATCATCATCGTGTTTGTGTTGAAGCCGAAGATCCGCAAGGCCTGGCGCGAGGTGCGCTGGAAGTCCAGCTCCTTGAACGCCTATCTGCATGAAAGCCTCGCCGGCATGCGGGTGACGCAGGCATTCACCCGCGAGGAGGAGAACAGCCGCATCTTCCGGCAGGCCAACGGGGAGATCCGCCGCACCTGGATGAAGGCAATCTTTGTAGGGTCCATATTCTGGCCGGGTTTTGAGTTGGTAGCTTCTACAGGCACCTGCCTGGTCTACTGGTTCGGTGTGCACTGGATGAACGCTCCGGTGGATCCGATTTCGATGGGCACGCTATTCTCAATGGTGTGGTATCTGGGTCGGTTCTGGGAGCCGCTGAACCAGATCTCCAACATCTATTATGAAATCCTGTCCGCTATGGCTTCGCTGGAACGTATCTTTGAGATCATGGACACTCCGGCTATCATCAAAGACAAGGAAGGTTGCCAGATAATTCCTGAAATCATGGGCCGGGTTGAGTTTGATCATGTGACGTTTGGTTATGATTATGAAGCCGGACAGGTGGTGCTGGACGATGTGAGCTTCACCGTGGAGCCTGGCCGCACCGTGGCACTGGTGGGCCCCACCGGCGCGGGAAAATCAACGGTGGTCAGCCTGATCAGCCGATTTTATGATGTAAATCAGGGTCGTCTGCTAATTGACGGCTACGACATCCGTGATGTGAGCCTTCGATCGTTGCGCAAGCAAATGGGTATCATGCTGCAGGATTCGTTTATCTTTTCCGGAACACTGATGGACAACATCCGGTATGGGCGGCTGGACGCCACAGACGAGGAAGTGATGGAGGCTGCCAAAGCCGTGCATGCCCATGAGTTCATCATGCAAATGGAGAATGGGTACCAAACTGAGGTGCGGGAACGCGGCAGCCGCCTTTCCACCGGCCAGAAGCAGTTGATCAGCTTTGCACGGGCATTGCTGGCCAATCCCAGGATCCTGATCCTGGATGAGGCGACCGCTTCCATCGACACACACACCGAAATTCTCATCCAGAAAGCACTGGAAAGAGTGCTGAAGGGCCGCACCAGTTTTGTGATCGCGCACCGTCTTTCCACCATTCGCAAGGCTGACTGCATCATGGTGGTGGATCAAGGGAAGATCATCGAGGCGGGCAACCACGACGAGCTGATGGAAAAGAAGGGTGCCTACCGTGAGCTGTGTGAGGCTCAATACCGCTTCATGCAAGCAGTATAACAAATTATACTCCAAAAGCGAACTGCTAAGTGGACCGTGTTTCGCTGCCTGTGGATTGGCAAACACCCTATGAAACCCAATTGCGAAGAATATTGAAAAGACAAAACAGGCTGCCCCCGCTTGATTGGCCGTTCGCGGGGGCAGCCTGTTGTATCCACAGAATTTATCCACAATTCCACAGCTGGAACGGGAAATTAGGCACGATTCCGAATTAATCACGGATTTACGGCAGTTTCCTGACCGATGTTATCCACAGCCCTACTTCTTGGACAGATGCTCGTTGAGCTTTTTAACAACCTCGTCCGGATCGATACCATGGGTGGCACAAGCGGCTTCGATGCTCTCAGCAGATGCCATCGGGCACCCGATGCAATGCATGCCAAAGCCAAGGAAAATGTTCGCTGTGGACATATCCATTCTGAGTACGTCAGAAATCTGCATATCCTTTGTTACCTGTTGCATGATAAGCCTCCTGAAATAGATTCTTTATGGAACTCGCCTTATTTTGTAATCGAGGCGCTGCCAAATGCCGTCGACACATCCACTGTTATGATGTTCCCATCACCCGATCCATACTCCTCTTCCTTAGTGTCAAACGAGAAGGATTGATCCGGCATGTTCACAGACCCAAAAGCACTTGATGCCTTTACCCTCGTCTTTGCAGCCGGGAGTTTGACCGAGCAGGAGCCGAACAGGCTGTGGATGGTGACATCAGAACCCGGCATCAAATCAGTTAGGTCATAATTGGCCGATCCGAAGAGTACAAAATACTCCCCGCTGCCCGTTACACTCACAGACTCCCAACTGGAAAACGCGACTGTGTTGTTCTCTTTGATCTGGTACCGATCCAAGCCCAGGTTGCTTGTGAAAAGAGAAACGCCTACCAGCAGAACAAAGAGTCCGAACAGCATGCGCCCCACATTGACATGCAGCTTGAACAGCAGTGTGGCAAGGATGAGCACGCCGGACGCCAATAAAAAAACGCCAAAGAACAGCATGCTAAAAAGCGCCATGATGCCTCTCCTTCATTACAAAACGTGAAGATATCTCATCATAACCCAAATACTGGGTGCAGTCAACAACTTCGGCCCGCCAAATAGCCGGTGGAGAACGCAATTTGCAAGTTGAAGCCACCGGTCAGCGCATCCACATCCAGCAGTTCACCGCAAATGAAAAGGCCCACCACGAGCTTTGATTCCATTGTGTTGGGTGAAACCTCCTTGCAGGATACGCCACCGCGGGTGATCACTGCTTCTGCAAGCGGCCGCAGGGTTTTGGGTGTTAGCCGCACATCCTTGAGAGCCGCCGCCAGCCTGCCCCTCTGCTCCCTGGTGACCTGATTGCAGGCAAGCTCGCCATCGAGGCTCGCCAATTCCAACGCAATTGGGCAAAACCTGCTTGGCAGCAACTCGTGAAGGGAATTCTTGAGCGCCCGGTTTGGGTTTGCCTGGAAATCCCTGAGGATACGGGCATCCAGTTGTTCCGACTCCAGGCCCGGCTTCATGTCCAGAGAGAGCCTCGTGTCCGCCAGGGCATCGGCCTTGATCAGGCTGCTGGCAGTCAATACCAGCGGGCCGCTCACGCCGAAATGGGTGAAGAGCATCTCACCCACCTCGGAAAACACTTTCTTCTTACCCTGCCAGGCAGTCAGGCACACGTTTTTCAGCGCAAGGCCTTGTAATTCCGCAGCCCATTTCTCCGTTGTCTCGATCGGCACCAGTGCTGGCAGTGGTGCGTTCACCATATGCCCCTGTTCCGCCGCTAAGCGGTAGCCGTCGCCGGTGGAGCCGGTCATTGGATAGGATGCGCCGCCTGTGGCCAGTATGACCGCGCGGCACGGAAACTCTCTGCCGTCCTCAAGCTTGACAGCCGACACTGCGCCATTCTCACTCACAATGCTGCTCACACGGGCATTCAGGATCACGCGCACGCCCAAGCGGTGCAATTCATTCTGAAGCGCCCGGGTGATGTCACTGGCCTTGTAGGATGCCGGGAAGACCCTCCTGCCCCGCTCCTCCACCAGCGGCACGCCCAGCCGCTCCACAGCCTCCATCAAGTCCCTGCTACCCAGCGCCGAGAACGCGCTGAACAGAAACTTTCCGTTGCGCACCGTGTTGGCAATGAGCTGCTCCCGGTCAGAGGCATTGGTGAGATTGCACCGGCCTTTGCCGGTGATATATAGTTTCTTCCCGAGTTTTTCGTTACGCTCCAGCAGTGTGACCGCAAGGCCGCGTCGGGCTGCCTCAATGGCGGCCATCATGCCGGCTGGCCCACCGCCAACTACGACAACATCTTGATCCAATACATTCATGTTGACAGGATTACCTGCCCTTTTCAATGTATACGCTGTATTGATCCCAGATGCGCTCCAGCTCCATGAAGTTCTCCGAAGCCTCCTGGCGCTTCTGCAGGCCAATGGCCACGATGAAGGCGTTGGCGATGGAGAACGGCGCCACAAGGGAATCCACGAAGGAAGCGATGTTGCTGTGGGCCACCAGCACATGGTTGGCATATTCGTTTAGCGGTGACGCGCCGGAATCGGTGATGGCGATGATTTTGGCACCCTTCTCCTTGGCAAAACGCACTCCTTCAATCGTGCGCTTAGAATAACGGGGGAAGCTGATGCCGATCAAGACATCATCACTCTCGATGTGAACCAACTGCTCCATGATGTCGTTGATACCGGAGGTGACGATCTGCACGTTGTCCAGCAGGAAATTCAAGTAGTAACCCATGAATTGCGCCAGCGGAGCCGAGCTTCGAGCTCCCAGCACATAAACACGGTGAGAATTATAAACCAGATCCACCACCTGGTCGAATTCCTCGGCATCGATGCTCTCGATGGTTTGCCTGAGGTTGCTCATGTCTGCCCGAAGCACGGTGCGCAGCACCATGGAGCGACTCATATCACTGGTCATCTCCATGCGCTGCAGCGTGGTCAGGCGATTGCGCACCATGTCCTGAAGGGCCTTCTGCAGCTGCGGATAACCGGAGTAACCCAGATCCATCGCAAACCGCACCACTGTGGATTCGCTCACGCCCACGCTGTCGCCCAAGCGCAGCGCGGTCATATAAGCGGCCTTGTCATAGTTCTTCATGATGAAGTCCGCAATGCGCTTCTGGCCCTTGCTCATGTCGGGCAGAGACGCTTCAATGCGTTGGCTCAGGTCTTTTGTATCCGGCATGGGATCACCTCAGCGTTATTCTGACTCTATTTTACACAAAATCCAGCATTTGTTCAAACTTTTGCACATGGGTTGCCACATCGGCCAGCACAGAGTCATCGGTCAGGTCAAACCGAAGAGGGGTCACCGTGATATAATTCCTCTCCAGCCAAGAATCGTCTGTGTCAGACTCATGTAAAGCCGGGATCTTGTCTCCAGCCAGCCAGTAATACTTCCGCCCTCTGGGGTCTTCCCTCTCCAAATAATTCTCACCGTAGTCCAACACGCCCAGCCGGGCCACCTTGATCCCCTTGGGCTCGCCTTGAGGGATGTTGATATTGATCAAGGTACCGAAGGGCATCGGAAACTTCATTGCGATGCCCACGGCCTGCTTCGCCCAACGGGCCGCCAGACCAAAATCCCAGTTGTCACCCCAGCCCAATGACACGGCGATGGATGGGATGCCCTGCATGGCCCCCTCCATCGCGGCGGACACAGTGCCGGAAAAGAGCACGTCGGTGCCCAGATTCGCGCCCCGGTTGATGCCCGACACCACAAGGTCCGGCTTTTCATGAAACACCCGGTCGATGGCAAGCTTCACGCAGTCGGTGGGTGTGCCGTCCACACTGTAACTGGGGAATGGCATACCGGGCACAATCACCTTTTCCAACCTCAGCGGCCTGCTCATCGTAAGCGCCCGACCCACGGCGCTTTGCTCGTTTTCCGGCGCGCACACGGTCACTTCCCCGAATACCGAAACCGCTTCGGCAAGGGCTGCGATGCCGGGAGCGCGGATGCCGTCGTCGTTGGACACAAGGATTTTCATGCAGTACACTCCACAGAAATTATTGTCGTCCAAAGTATACCATCCATGGCGGGATAGATACAGGCAATCTTGGTATGATGCTGGTTATAATAAAACTCTTGCTTCCTCCCCCACCGACAGCAAATAGAGATATGCCTCCGCAACCTCAATGCCGGTGATTTCCTCCAACGCCGTGCGGTAAGTCAGGATCTGCGGGCGGTAGTGTGTCGCGATGGCCTGAGCCGTGTTGCGGCTGTCCACACGGTTGGTCTTATAATCCAGCAGCACCCATTTGCCATCCTCAACAAAACAGCAGTCAATGATGCCCTGCACCAGGATCTCCTCCTCACCGGTTTCACCGGGAAAGACCACATGGGCCGGCACAGCCAGATTGAAGGGCAGCTCCTGCCGCACATCGGACGAATGGCGCATGCGCCGGGCGATGTCTGATTGGTAAAAGCGCATGATCCAGTCCATGTTGATGGCTTCGGCTGCGCCTTCCGGAAGCAGGCCCCGCTGCTCAAGCGCGGCCACCGCCTGCGGGATGGCCGATTGCTCCAGGTTGATATCCAGCAATTGCAGGGCTGTATGCACGAAAGTGCCCAGGTCGGTGGCGCTGAAGGCCTTGCGCTGCTCCAGGAACCGGGGTACCCGCCTGATCTCCGGGGCCGGGATGGGGCCGCGCCAGTTGCGGTCACGGTCCAGGAGTGAGGTGGCCGAAACCTTGCCGGGCAGTGCCGACACATCACCCCACGGGTAGCGCCAGGCATATGCTTCCGATAGCTCCTGTGAAGCCGCCGTTTCCTTCGCAGCAGCCAGCAACCGCTCCATCGCCGTGGCTCGGTCCACCTGCGCCGGGCGAAGGGCTCGTATTTCCGCACCGGGCAACAAGGTGATCTGCCAGTCCTTAGGGTTGCCAGGAATGGGTGCGGCATCCAGCCCGTAAGGAGCAAATGCATCCACGCCAGAATGTGTGCGCACAGCCATTGCCCCCAGCCAGTCCACCCAGCTGCGCGCCCGGCTGGACAGCCCTGCGGGCGACAAGGGCAGCACCCATTTTCGCAGCCTCTTGACAAGGTTGGGCACGGTGCCCACAATGATCAACCGTTCGCGGGCCCTTGTGACCGCCACATAAAGCATACGCATTTCTTCGCTCAGTGTGTCTTGCCGGATGCGCTCCGCCAAAGCCGCGCGGGCCAGTGTGTCGGCGCGGGTGCGCTTGGCGGCGTTGAAATAACGGGGCCCCAGGCCCAACTCGCCATGGATCAGCATGCTGTCGGTCATGTCCAGCATGTTCATCGTCTTGCCCACGTTCGTGAGGATTACGATGGGGAACTCCAGTCCCTTGGATTTGTGCACACTCATGATCGTGACGGCTCCGGCGGCCTGGCCGGCTGAGCGGGGCCGGACGGTGGCGGCCAATGCGGCGAACTCGTGGATGAAGTCATAAAGCCTGCCCGAATACGCACGGCCAATCTCTGCCAGCTGCTTGATGTTGGCCTGCCTGCGTTCGCCCTGCGGCAATGTGCCGGCGTAGTCGAGAAAGCCTGCGTCGTCACACACACGATAAATGAGCTTCTCCACGTCGGCATGCATTGCGACGGCGCGCCAACGGCTCAGTTGATCGAGAAACGCGCCAACTCTTTCGGAAAGATCTGTATCGTATTGTGCGCGGTATTGGGCCACCGCGCCGGTGAAGCTGCCCTCGCGGAACAAGCCCCGCATCTCCAGCAAGTCCTCCAGAGAAAACTGCCCAAATGGTGAGTGCATACTTGTGATGAGCTCATAATCCCGCTGGGAGTTATCGATGAGCCGCAGCAGGTTTATGAGCAGCTCCACCTCCAGCTCGCCGGCAAAGCCTCCCTCCGCCTCGGCATAGACCGGCAAACCAGCCCGGCGGAACACCTCTGCATATTCGGCAGCCACACCAGATACGGTGCGCAGCAGCACCACGATGTCATTAGGCCGCACCTTGCGGAACGTGTTGGCCTTGCCATCCCAGATGTCGGTGCCCAGCAGCGCCTGGATGCGACCCGCCGCCATGGTGGCTTCGCGCTCGATCTGCGCCAATTCCTCCAGTCGGGTCAGTTCCTCCTCGCCTTTGCCCTCGTTGTCGATCAGCATCAGTTCGTTGGCGCATTCTCTCATCACCACATCGGGCTGCGGCGCTCCAAGCACCAATGCCTCCCCACCGGCATAGTCCACGCCGCCCAGCTGCCGCGACATGAGGTTCTCGAAAAGGTAGTTGGCCAGCTCAACCACGCGGTTGGCGCTGCGGAAATTGCGGCTGAGGTCGATTCGCTGCTCGGTAGCTCCTGGCATTCGGCTGGCCTCGAGCAACCTGCGAATGAAGATCTCAGGCTCCGCCGAGCGGAAACGGTAGATACTCTGTTTCACATCACCCACGCAGAAGAACGCACCGGGGCGGCTCACCCGCCGTAGCAGCTCGTCCTGGATGGGGCTGATGTCCTGGTATTCGTCCACAAATACGAAATCGAAACTCTCGCGAACTTCTTCCCGTACGGCTTCGTCATCAAGCACGGCAAGCGCCAGATGCTCCAGATCAGAAAAGTCCAGCACATTGGCATAACGCTTTTCGACGGTATACCGTTGATCGAACGCCTCCACCAGCTGGCAAAGGGCCCTCATCTGCGGCAGCATCGCACGGGTGCGCTCCGCTGCACCCACGAGGTCGCAGACAACAGGGTTTTCTCGCACCTTCTTCAGAAGCTTCTTGGCTTCCTCCCGCTGCTCTTTGGCAAGCTCGCCCAGGCCAGTGCCGTTTGGATCCTTCCAGGCAGGCAAGCGGCCAAACAAACCGGGGTTTGCCAATGCCTGACTAAGCTCCTCCAAATCACCCTGCTCACACAACACGGCCAGTGACCGCACAGCACAGAGTTCTTCGGCAAGCCTCACCAGGTAGCTCTGAGGCCCTTGTGGGTGCGAAGCGATCCGGATTGCCTCCTCCAGCGCTTCAGCGGCCAGTGCCAGGTTTTGCGAAAGCTTGTTATAAAGCACTGCATACCAGGGTGTGGTTGTGGCATCGGCAAAATCAAAACACTCAACTTTGGCTGCAAGCCATTGCATTGGATTCGGTTGGTTGCGTGCATTGTGATAGACCTTTCTGACCAAGTCCGCCAATCCACCGCCAGCCCTGCCGCCCCAGCAGTCTGCCAGTGCGATAAAGCCGGCATTGCCTACCTCGAAGCAATCGTCGAGGGTGGCCTCCAGCGCTTCGTCGAAAATGCCCTGGGTGATGCTGTCATCTTCAGTTTTGAATGTGGGCTCGATGCCAGCGGTGTTGTAGTGCTGGCGCAAGATCTCACCGCAAAAGGAATGGAGCGTGCCGATCATCGCCCGGTCGATCTTGACGAGCTGGTCGTTGATTCTTCTTGCATCAGCCGGATTGTCATTAATGGCCTTGATCAAGCGCTGCACGATGCGTTCCCGCATCTCCGCCGCAGCAGCCCTAGTAAAGGTGGCGATCAGCATCCGCTCCAGGTCTGCCCTTTCCTCCAACACCAGCGTGCAAATGCGCTCCACCAACACGGCCGTCTTGCCGGATCCCGCTGCCGCGGAAACAATGAGGTTGCAGCCGCGCTGCCGGATCACCTGGTTTTGCTCACCGGTCCATTTCATCGCCGCTTTCCCCCTTTCCCGCCAGCATTTGGTCAATCGTTTCATCATCCAGCAGAGTCCGATACCGTTTGGGGTCGCACACATCAAACCGGCACAACGCGCCATAGGGGCAACTGCCGCAGGCTGTCTCCTTGCCGCTGCGCCATGGCTTGACCCCGACATGCCCCTTCCGGATGCTTGCGATGGACTCCCTTGCGTTGCCGGCAATCAGATCCAGCGCCTTATCCACGGCTTTGCTGTCGTGCACACCTGATTTTCGGGACGCGTTGAAGCCATACAGCTCCGACTTGCCGCCGTCAGCGTTGCGATCCATTGCGGTGATCACGACGGTGTCGTTCAGGCACCAGCCCCGCATCCGCAGCTCTTTCCGGCGCTCCTGCTCTTCCTCATCGCCTTCCTCCACCCACGGATCGATCAGCGGAAAGATGAATGCCCCAGCTGCCACTGCCGGCCTGCCGCCCACACGGGCCCAGAGCTGCCGCAGGGCATAGAGATAAAGCCATGTCTGCATGTCAAGACCGTTCACCGCATCGTGCACATCGATGGTGGCACGGCCACTTTTGTAGTCGATCACGCGCAGGAAGTCGGTATCACCTGCATGCCACACATCCATGCGGTCGATACGGCCCTGCAAATAGCAATGGGAGCCATCGGGCATCGGAAGCGCTGCCGGAGGGAAGCTGCCCTTGCCAAATCGCACCTCCTGCCCATATGGCACGAAATCGCCACTCATGAGCTGCCGGGCAAACGTCGCCGCCGCCACCGCGCAGGTGCGCTGCAAATTGCCGCCTATCCAGCTGAGTCTGGCAGAGCCTTTGAGCAAGCCATATTGAAACTCTTCGGCCAACCTGGCAGTCTCCCCCGCCATCATCGCGGCCACCTGGCCTCCGTCCAGTTTGCTGAGATCAAACCGGATGGCCTGCAGCCGCTGGCTGAAGCGCTCCATTGCCGCGTGCATGAAAAGGCCAGCGTCAGCGCTCTCCACACCGTGTTGCCGCCATGGTTGGGGAACCAGCACATAATCCACGAAATGGCGGAACGGGCAATTCCAATAAGCCTCCAGCTGGCTGGCTGACATGGCAGTGGCGTTGCCCAGTGCCAGTCCCACTGCCGGCAAGTATTCCTGCGGCACTTCGCCAGTAACGCCTTGCATGAGCCCCATTACACGGCTTCGGTAGTCTGGTTCAGACAGATACCATTTCAGTTCGTGTAGAAGGTCTTCACCAGGTTCTGTGCCTTCCGCCGCCAACCGCAGCCTGATCGGCAACCGGGCAAAGCCACCAGCCGCCGTGGCAGGCTGGGCCGCCAGTTCGGAGGCATCCAGCACATCACTTGGTGCCAACCTCAGCAACTCCCTGATGCGCTCCACAATGCGGTCCGGTTTACCATCTCCCTGCTCAGACCAACTCATATAGAGGCCGGAAGCGCCTTTCGCAATGGACTGATACAGCGCAAACCGCCGCTGAGATTCCTTGAGCGCGCTGCCCCGGCCCACCTCCACGCCCAGCGCCGCCAGCGTGTCGATATCACGGCCGGTCAAAATACTGCCGCTTTCCGGGGCCACTGCGGACAGGCTGCCGTCGGAAGCGCCCAGGATCAACATATATTTCAACCCGCTGTATTTCGCCCGGCCAATGCTGCCCACCTGCACCTGATCCACACCGGTGGGCAGGATGCCCTCCTCCACGGCTTCCAAACCGCTTTGCAGAATGGCCCGGAACCCGGCGGCATCCAGCTCCTCATCGCCAATGATCTCATCCAATTGATCGATCAGATCGATGACAGCGTTCCAAACCCGCTCACTCACTGCGGCTTCCTCCAGAAGCCCCTCCCGCTTGAGCGATGCCGCCTGAGCATCCAGCCGTTCATCCAGCTTGTGGTCGGCAAGCAGCCCATACAGCGCCTTTGCCCAACTGCTCCCCGGTGCTTTTTTGCCGCCTGCCCGCTTGACCAGCGCCTGTGCAAGCTCATAGATGGCTTTTCGGCTTTTGTTGAGCTCCAAAAGGTCAAAGGAGTCCTGCCCCTTTTCCCAATCCCGGGCCCACATACGGGCTCCGAGGGGAGCAAAAGCGGTGAGCCAGACCTCCAGCCTGTCCGCCGCTTCTGCACCTACACCCGCAAAGCCGGTCTTGACCAACCGCAGCACATCGTCTACGCGGTAATCCCGCTCAACCACGCGAATCAACGATAGGATGAAGCGCACCGCCGGGTGGCCGATGATGGCCTTGCGGCTGTCAATGAACACCGGGATGCCGCATCGGGTAAACACCCTGCTCACGATGGGCCCATAAGCGTTGAGGTCGCCGCACTGCACAGCCACCTCCCGCCAGCGCACGCCCTCGCGCCGCACATTCTCCACAATCCAAACACCAGCGGCCTCGACCTCTTCCTCTGGGCATGAGGCCTTGCACAGCGTGACACCGCCCTCTGCCCGTTTTGGATCCGTTGGCCACGCAAACAGCGCCCGCTCCAAATGGGCCACATCTGGCGGCATGGCCCTCTGCCGCTCTCCGGCGCGCAAATGAGTCCACTTGATGCCCGCACCCAGCCCCTCCGCAATGGCGCTTAAACGCGAAATGTTCCATTGGGCAGCCCGGAACAGACCAGTGTCCGAGCTTTCAAAGCCGTCATAGTCCAACGTCACAGTCACAGAATCCGCCAAAGCCAGCAACTCGCCGATCATCCGGCAATGCTGCGGAGAGAGCGTGTCAAATCCGTCGAAATAAAAAGCGCAGCCCCGAAGGAACTCGGCCCTGGCAATGGCATCAATGAAGCCATTGAACCGGTCCGCACTGTCCATAAAGCTGCGGGCTTCCAGGAACGCACCATATTCCCGATAAATCGTGGCGATGTCCTTCACCTTTGCTTTGAGCGCGCCTTTTGCCGTTTGGGAAGCCGTGAGAAGCTCTTCCGGCGCTACATCATATCGCTTCAATTCGGTTATTAGCCGCACCATACCCTGTGAAAAGCCCTGAAAAGCAAGCACTGGCCGGAAGGCATCCAGTTCACCCGCGATGCGCGAGGCAGCCGCCCGCAGAGCCATCGCCAGGCCTGACTCTCCTACAGCGGTGCGTCGGCTCTGCTCCACCTGGGCAAAGACCTCCTCAGCCAGGCGGGTGGGGCTGGTCACACGGGCCTGTAAAAAACCCTTCTTGCCAAGCGCTGCCAGCAGTTCCTTCTCTGTTTGTAGTGTGTATTGCTCCGGCACGACCACATAGACCGGCTTGGAGCCGGTCTCCATGTCTCGTCTGACCGCATCATAAACCCATGTGGATTTGCCGGAACCGGCCCGGCCAGCCACAAATCTGAGCAGCATCAGCGTCCCTCCTGTCGGTGGGAATCAGTGGATATATTGATTGTACTATATCTGGTGTGCCAAATGCAGCAGAATGGGCAAGAAATTGACAATACTCCCTCCGCTGCTTCGGCAGTACCTCCCTCATTTACTTGGCTTGAATACAGATGTGGGGCGGGTGTGGAACCCCGCCCCTACCAAAATGCGTTATGGACTATACATACGACTTCAACATTGCCATCCTGCCATCCAGTTCCACAGCCCCGGCAGCGGCTGGGCTTACGAAGGTGTCGCCGAGGGCGACGTCAAAGCATTTCGCGCCATCTTTCCAGACTGAACCGCTGCCATCAATGGCTGTGTAGGCGGCAAAACCATGATGGCCGTGATCAACAAAAGGACTGCTGATCTCCAGCTTTTCCAGTTTGAAATGGGGATTGTTGATATATCGGGTGCGAATGCAATTGTTCTCAACTGTCACGGTTCCTGACACAGGGCCAAAGCCCGGATAAGCCCTCACTACCCGAAGGGCTTCATCAATATGCAGCTCACGGGGCGCTCCGGTGGCGGCATCCACCCTGCCCCAATCATAGAGCCGGTAGGTCGTATCCGAATTCTGCTGCACCTCATATGCCACGATACCCGCCGTGAGCGCATGCACCATGCCAGCGGGGATATCGAGCACGTCACCGGGTTTAACAGCAAGCCTGTGCAATTTGCTTTCTATTGCGCCAGTCCGCACCGCCGCAGTGAATTCCTCCACTGTGCCTTCTATGCCATAGATAAGCTCAGCACCCTCCGGGCAAGTCAGCACCACCCAGGCCTCAGCTTTGCCGGACTCTCCGGGGCGGCAGTTGTCATCACCGGGGTGCACCTGCGCGGAAAGATTGGCCGAGGCACCCAGCAGCTTGATCAACAGCGGGAATTCGTTATACTGCGCGGCGCCATAAAAGGACCCACCCTGTGCATATTGCTCCAACGGCATGCCTGCGTCTGGGCCGGTCGCGATCAAGGACTGGCCCTTAGAGTGAGCCGAGACCTCCCAACTTTCACCAGTGTCATCGGAAGGGATATTCTTACCCAGCGAATCCCGCAGTAGTGTGCCTCCCCAAATATAAGAGAGGTACTTCGGAACGAGCTTCACCGGAGCATTGTGCATCGCGACAGGCCGCATTGCGCTCACCTCAGTGACATGTTACATCATTTGACCATGATATGGTAGGATCAACAGCTTTATAAGCCAAGAATAAGCGGAAGGAATCTTTCTGGATTCCTTGTTGAAACTATCTGCGGTTGATATAATGATGCATGGATTATACTATCCGGAGTCATGTATGGAACACTGCAATTTCCTTTCCGAACAGACACTGCGATACTGGCTTGTGAGGATTGGTGCACGCGAAGACATGTCAGAAGTGCTTTGTGAGGCGGCGCGGCGCATCTCGGCGGACCACCGCCTGAAGGATCTTTTTCTGGCTGAGCAGCGGCTGCACGGTGAACACAATCAATGGCACCGGTCCTGGGACCCTCTTCCGATGGATGAGGTTGTTACCCAGGCAATGCCCGAACCATCGCAGTTTTATTATCTGTCGTATTTGAGCGCGCTTCCATGGACTCTCCGACGGTATCAGGAGATGGGCATTCCGGAGCAGATATTTGACCACACGATGGCCCAACTGCCTTTTATGTTTTTGGAGAAGTACGACGCAACAGGCCGATGGGTTTATACAGGGTTTGGTTGGATCTGGCGCCACCTGAGCGCCGAATTGTTTCGCCTGGGCCGCATACAGTATATGGCAATCCAGTATCCCAGGGCGGAGCGTTTGTTTCGCCGTAAGGCCGATGGAGAGTTTGTCATGCTCTGCGACCCGGATCTGGACTTGCGTGAGGACGGCTGGGCCAATGGTGCTGGTGGCCGCTTTGATACGTCATGGAGAGGTGTGTTTACCGAAACCGATGATTCCTGGACCGGCAACCCCCTGCACCGGGAAGGCTATGTTCTAAAGGATGTAGTGACGTTACCAAAAAGCCAGTGGGAGCTTGTCCTTGAGAAAGGCGACTGGGTGCTGGACCTGCATATCCCAAAGGATGGCTCATTCACACCGGATGAATGCAGAGTCTCCATTGCCATGGCTGAGCAGTTTTATCAAACCCACTTCCCCCGGATTCGCCCGAAAGCCCTTTACTGCCACACATGGCTTTTCACAGCGCAATTAACGGAGTTTTTGCCGGCCGGCAGCAATATTCTTGCTTTTCAGGACGAGTTTTACCGCATGCCAACGGCAGGCAGCGTGAGCTTTTTGTGGAGCTTCGTCTTTGGCGAAGGAGTTACCCGTGAAACCGCGCCGCGGGATACAACGCTGCGCCGCAGCGTGCTGGACCATCTGGATCGCGGTGGTGAGATCTTTGATTTGTGCGGCATCACGCTGCGGGATTCCGACAGTTGGGGAAAAGCATTGAAGCATGATGGGGCTCAAGCTGATTGAGTGCCCGCAACAATTGAGTTCATAGATATCACCATCGACCGGATGTTTTGAGGTGTCTCTCGTGAAAAAACGCATGTCCAATCCTCTCAGGTCCCTGTATGACCAAAATGGTATCTCTGACCCAAGGTTGAGGCGGGATCTCAATCTGTTCATATATGCCATCGCTCTCGGCTCAGTTTTTTTCTCCGTCTCCGGTGGTGCACCATTTACCGGCTTTGCCAGCGCGTTGGGCACCAACGACCTGCAGTTCAGCATCCTGATGGCTGTGCCAGTCGCTGTCAGCTTTCTGCAGTTTTTTGCATCCTGGCTCATGGAGCGGACCAAAAAACGGAAACCCATGTTTGTCATCGCCGGCATTATTCAGAGAGCGCTGTGGATACCGGTAGCCCTGGTGCCGCTGTTCGTCCCTATGGACAAGCCAATGCTTCGGTTGTGGGTTGTGATTGGGCTGATCTCCGTATCCTCTGTGGCAAACATGTTTATGAACGTGTCGTTCTTCTCCTGGCTCGGAGACATCGTCCCAATTCATATCCGGGGCCGTTATCTGGGCTTGCGTCAAAGCATACAGATGGCCTCCGGCCTTGTCGCAGCACTGCTGGCCAGCTTTATGCTGGATTTGCTCCCCGGCTTAACCGGTTATGCGATCGTATTCGGAGCCGTATCCCTGTTTGGCGTTGCCGATATCGCAATGTTTATCTGGATTCGCGACCCACCGATGCACGTCATGGAGCATGAACCATTGTTCAAGTCTTTTTCCAACGTGCTCAAAGACAAGGGGTTTCTGCTGTATTTGCTGTTTTGGACCGCCTGGATGTTCGCATGGAACCTGCCAGGCCCCTTCTATAACAAATACAACATGGATCAATTGGGGCTTTCCCTCTCTGTGACAACACTGACCGGCCAGGTGGCCTATGGCGTGATGGCTGTGTTGTTTGTGCAGTGGTGGGGCCGGCAGTTGGACAAGCATGGCCATTTCTGGGTGCTCTGGCGCTGCGGGCTGGTTCTGTGCGCGTTGCCGTTGGTTTGGGTTTTCGCGGTGCCCGGCTCCTTCTGGCCGATGCTCGTGTTTTCTCTTGCAATCGGTGTTTTCTTCAGCGGCGTGGATCTGACGCAGGTGCAAATGCTGGTCACGGTGACACCACAGCGCAACCGCAGCATGTATGTGGCTATGTATATGGTGATCACATCAACCGTGGGCATGTCTTTGGCAAATCTCGTCGGTGGAAAGTTGCTCAGCATGCTAGGAGAAATCAGCTTCACATTCTGGGGTGTGCATTTCGATCGTTACAAGCTGCTTTTCGCCGGAGCCTGCGTGCTGCGGCTGATCATCGTATTATTCCTTTTGCCAGCCATCGCACATTTGAAACAGGGCAAAAAGGAGAACAATGAAACAAACAGTGAAGGGGTTGATTCGAATGCCGGAAAAGAAACTGCCTGATCGCCAGTCCGCAGACAGGAAATGGCAATGGAGGCTCGAAGATCTGTATTCTACCAACGAGGAATGGGAAAAGGATTACAGGCTCGCCGACAACATCATGCAAAAGGTAGCTGCCTGGGAGGGCCGCCTGGGCGAATCCGCCGCGGCGCTGTTGCAGGCGCTGGAAGAAATCGCTTCTATTTCACTGATCGTGGAGCGGCTCTATTGTTACGCCCATATGCGCCGTGACGAGGATAATGGCATGAGCCTTTACCAGGGCATGACTGACAGGGCCGGGGCATTAAGCGTGCGGCTCTCCAGCGCACTGTCATTCTTTGACCCCGAGCTACTGGCAATTGACCCACAGCGGCTGGAAAGCTTTTTCGAAGAGGAACCGGGTCTGGCTGTGCACCGACACAACATTGAGCGGGTGACCCGCCGCCGTGAGCACACTCTATCGCAGGCGGAGGAGAAACTGCTGGCGATGGCCGGTGAGGTCTTGCAGGGTGCCGGCACTGTCTACACGATGTTCAACAATGCGGACCTCAAGTTCCCCACGATCAAGGGTTCGGATGGCGAGGATGTGCAGATAACCCATGGGCGCTACATCCCACTGATGGAAAGCCGCGAACGCGACGTGAGGAAGGCTGCCTTCCATAGCCTTTATAGCACATATGGCAGTTTTAGAAACACCGTCGCGGCCACACTCTCGGCCAGTGTCAAGGCAGAGTTGTTTGAATCCAAGGCCCGGAAATTCAACTCTTCGCTCGAAGCTTCGCTTTTTTCCGATGCAGTACCCGTCGAGGTATATGACAGCCTGATCACCGCGGTACGGGCTCACCTGCCCTCTTTGCACCGCTACATGCGCTTACGCAAAAAGGCGCTTAATCTGGATGAGCTGCATATGTATGACCTCTATGTGCCAATCGTACACGACGTGGAAATGCCAGTGGGCTATGAGCAGGCGTGCGCGATGGTTGCCGAAGGGCTGTCACCGCTGGGGAAAGACTATGTCGAATCGATGAAAGGCGGCATGGGCGCAGGCTGGGTGGATGTGTATGAAAACCAGGGCAAGACCGCCGGTGCCTATTCCTGGGGTGTGTGGGGCACTCACCCCTATGTGCTGCTCAACTGGAACGATACGCTGGACAATGCCTTCACGCTGGCCCACGAGTTTGGCCACGCGATGCACAGTTACTACTCCGACCGGCAGCCCTATATGATTGCGCAATACCCGATCCTGCTGGCCGAAGTGGCATCCACCTGCAACGAAGCGCTGTTTATGGACCATATGCTCAAGAGCACAGCCGACAAGGGGCAGCGGATGTTTCTGCTGAACCAGACACTGGAGCAGGTGCGCACCACGGTGATCCGCCAGGTGATGTTTGCGGAGTTTGAGAAAATCATCCACGGCATGGCTGCCAAGGATGAGCCGTTGACGCCGGAGTCCATCTGCGCGGTTTACCACCAGCTCAATGTGGATTACTACGGCCCCGATATGGTGGTGGATGAAGAGATTGACATGGAGTGGGCCCGCATCTCCCATTTCTACCGCAGCTTTTATGTATACAAATATGCCACCGGCTATGCCAGCGCCATCGCGTTGTCTGAGCGCATTCTAAACGATGGTGAGGTGGCGCGGGATCGCTATCTGAGGTTCCTGGGCAGCGGCGGCAGGGATTATCCGCTGAACCTTCTTCGGGAAGCTGGAGTGGATTTGACAAAGCCTGACGCCGTGGAAGCCTGCCTCAAGAAGTTTGGAATGGCGGTTGCTGAAATGGAAGGGCTCCTTATGGTATAATGTGGATATGCCGCTGTAAAGGAGATTGAGAGATGAAGCTTGCATTCTCAACGCTTGGCTGCCCCGAGTGGGGTTGGGATGATGTGTTGTCCGCCGCTTCTGACCTTGGCTATGATGGGGTGGAAATCCGCGGGCTTAGCAACGAATTGTACGCTCCGTCCATTTCGGAATTTACACACCGCCACATCGGCCAGACGAAAGACAGGCTTGCCATGCTGGGTTTGGCAATTCCCTGCCTGGCTTCGGCCTGCGTGTTTGGAGCGGAGTCCGGTTACCAATCGGCGCTGGCGGAAGGGCGCGCCTATATCGACACCGCAAAAACTGTTGGTGCCCAGTTTGTACGCGTGATGTGTGAGGGCACGGCGGCTCCGGAAAAGAACGTGGATACGTCTCTGGTCAAAAAGGCGCTCTGTGAGCTTGGTAATTATGCCGCTCCCCGTGGCGTAACTGTGCTGCTGGAAACCAATGGCTGGTATGCAGACAGCAGCAGGCTTGCCCAGCTGTATTCTGAAATTGAAGAGCCCGGGCTTGGCATCCTCTGGGATGTACACCATCCGTATCGCTTCTTTGGTGAAAAACCAGCCGAGACAATCGCCCGCATCGGCAAATGGATCCGTTATATCCACATCAAGGATTCGGTGATTGAAGGCGGAAGTGTGCGTTATCGGATGCTTGGAGAAGGCAATTTGCCAATAAAAGACTTCATCTCCGCACTTGGTGACATTGGTTATGATGGATGGTATACTCTTGAGTGGATCAGACGATGGGATATGTCATTGGAGGAACCTGGCATCGCCTTTGCACATTACATTGACTATATGCGTGGGTTAAAAAAATAGCATCACTGAGGAGAAGGTATATGAAAAAGATAGTGACAATTCTGGTCGTCGTGGTGCTCCTGGCATCCATGCTGTTGCTGGGTGGCTGCGGCGGCGGGAAACTGAAAATGGTCACAGGCCGGTGGAAACTGGCCACCGTAGGTGCCGGCAATGGGGGAAACCAGCAGGAGTATTATCTGCCATTATCTGTGGATATTTATCCCAATGGCACACTCAACATGTTTGACGAGCCGTTTGGAAAGTGGACCATGGACCGGGATACCTTCACATTTAAAAGTGATGATGGTCAGATGAATGTCACCGGTTCATTCAAAATCGATTTCAAACAAGACGAAAGCACCGGCAACACCATTCCACAGCTTACTGTTTTCCCGGATGATGTTGATGCCAGCTATGTGCTGACCAAGGTCGCTGACCTAGGCCCGCTGGAATCAGCACTGCGGGCATCAGCGGCAGCTCAATCTGCTGCTCCAACCGTTGCACCCACAGCCACCAAGTAATACGCAGGTACGATCAAAAGAGGCCCCTAGGGCCTCTTTTTTGTCATCCAAGCGCGTCTTTGAGCAGTTCTTGCACTTCCTCCTGCTTCTCAAACAGCAAGCACCCCCCGACATGCTCACCCATCAAAAACCCGCCCTCCCGCATCCTACTGAGGAATGGCGATTGCAGCGCCTGTGCAAGTGAAATATCTTTCAGGTTGGTATCGGAATAGGGTGAAAACGGGCATGGCTCCACGCTGCCATCCATGTTGATGTGCACAAAGCCCCTGCCCGCAGCCAGACAGCCACCGGTTTCCTTCTCGTCACCTGGGAAGGAAATGATGAGCATTCCGGATGTATCCTTCAGAACTTGGGTGTTTTTCTCCAGAACCACCCTGTCCTGCGCTGTGGGGGCCAAATGGGAGCTGACCTGGTCAGCCGGCACATATTCCACATAGAACACAAGGCTGCAGCCCTTCGCCCTCACCTCATTGGCAAAATCCGGGGCTGTGACACTTGGGATGTTCTCACTGGTCACTGTAATGGAAGTGCCGAAGAAAACATGCCTGGTTTTTAAAGCTGCCATTGCCTCGTTTACTTTCTCATAGACACCTGCGCCGCGCCGGTTATCGGTGGTTTGCTGGCTGCCTTCCAGGCTGATCACAGGGATCAGATTGCGGTGTTTCTCAAAGAAATCCAGCACCTCCCCGCTTAGCAATGTGCCATTGGTAAACACAGGGAAAATGATCTCTGGATGCTTCCCCGCTGCTTCCAGCACGTCAAGTCGAAGCATAGGCTCGCCTCCGGCCAGCAGGATGAAGCACACCCCCATTTCCTTCGCTTCTGTAAACAGTGAATCCCAGCGGGATGCGTCAAGAGGCAGCTTTCCCTGCGAGCCGCCGCATGCCTGCTGGTTCGCCCGGGCATAACACCCGGTGCAAAACAGGTTGCAATTGGCGGTAATGCTGGCAATCAGAAAAGGCGGCACATGCAAACCGGACGCTTCCAGCTTCTCCCTGCGTTTCTGAGACTTTGTGAGGTTTTTGAGGAAAGCCCGCAGGAATTTGATCTGTGCAGGGTTTCCAACTGCAGCTTTCAACGAATCCAGAAGCAATGTGCGGATGCCTGCGCTCATGTGTGACAGAAGATTGATCATCTGGCTGCTCCAAGCAATTTATCTATTGGTCGTTTGGCACCGCATCTAGGTTCAGTGCCAAGATGGACAACATTACCAGTATACAAGTTATGCTGCCATTAGCAAAGGAATTCCGTTCACGGCAACTGATTCTTGTATCAAACCGACATATTGCTTGTTTATCCACTGTTTATATTGTAAGATAGTAATGCAGTTATTCATCACTTGTCGATATACGGAGGATTACTCATGGCTGAAGTGAATTATATCATTACAACCGATTCCAATACCGAATTACCACTATCCGTCGCCAAAGAATATAACGTAACATATGTACCAATGGACTATCTGCTGGATGGTGAGGAGTACTTTTATGATCTTGGTGAGCACACCGATTTCAAGGCATTCTTCAACGCGGTGCGCTCTGGAAAACTGCCCACCACTTCCACTTATCCTCCGCAGTACTATATGGATCTCTGGCGGCCCATGCTGGAGTCGGGGAAAGACGTGCTTCACCTCGGGTTTTCCTCCAAACTCTCCGCCGCTTATGGATATCTATCCGATGCGCGCGATCTGCTGAACAGTGAGTTTTGCGATTCCGGCAGGCGCGTGGTCACCGTGGACCTCAAGGGCATCTCTGGTGGCGCTGCTGTGCTCGTTTATCGCGCGTTGCAGCAATACCGAGCCGGCAAATCACTGGACGAGGTGGCAGCCTGGGTGGAGCACAACACCGATCACGCCCAGCACTGGTTCACCGTGAACGACCTGAACCACTTGCGGCGTGGCGGCAGGCTTTCCGCCACCACGGCCATTGTGGGCTCGGTGCTTAATGTAAAACCCATCCTGATCCTCAACAAGGAAGGCCGTGTGGTGCCGCTGGACAAGGTGATGGGCCGGCGCAAAGCCATCAACTATCTATCGGAAAAGGTGCGCGAATACGCTCTGGACGCAGAAAATAGCGCTTGCGTGATCCTGCACGGTGACTGCCTGGAGGACGCGGAGGAACTGCAGAAGCTGGTTGAGGCACACACGAAGTTCAAGGAAGTGTTTGTGCAGTTTGTGGGGCCGGTAATTGGCACCCATGCCGGGCCCGACGTGCTTGGCATCTGTTTCATGGGCAAGGAAAAGCCTGAGTGAAGATTGAAAGGCGGAGGATCATCCCTCCGCCTTTCTTGTATCCGAATCGTTACCTCTGCACACGTCCGGTGCTGTCGCCACCCATCAGTGTTTGAACCTCCTGCACTGACACGAGGTTGTAATCCCCCGCGATTGTATGCTTCAAGGCGGCAGCCGCAACCGCAAACTCCAACGACTGCTGAGGGTCCATGCCTCCTGTTAGACCATAAATGAGACCAGCACTGAAGGAGTCTCCCCCGCCCACCCGGTCCACAATGCGGATGTCATAATGCTTCGAATAGAAAAACTGGCCGCCGTCATAAAGCATTGCAGACCACCCGTTGTCGGAAGCTGAGATGCTCTCCCGAATGGTGAACGAAGTTGTTTTGATTTTATGCTTTTCCTCAAGATATCTGGCCATCTTCTGGCAGCGCTCTTTGGTGAATGGCTGATCCACATCCACAGGCACCACGTCGGCTGGGTTAATGGCCACATCCACATAATCAAACAGGGTGCTCATCACTTCGGTTGCCTTCTCAATGCTCCATAGCTTCTTGCGGTAGTTCACATCGCAGCTCACAGTGATGCCGCGGGCACGGGCCGCCTTGCAGGCTGCCAACGTGATGGCTTCCATGTCGCCGCCCAGCGCCGGTGTGATGCCAGTGAAATGAAACCAATCAGCGCCGTCGAATATTTGATCCCAGTCAAAATCGTTTGCCGAGGCACAGGCAATGGAAGAGCCCGCCCGGTCATAGATCACATTGCTGGGCCGCATGGAAGCGCCGGTCTCCAGATAATAAGTGCCCAAACGGTCTCCACCCCGCGAAATACAGGAGGTATCAACCCCGAAGCGCCTGAGTTCATTGCGGGCAGCATCGCCCAGCAGGTTTTGTGGCAGTTTGGTCACATAGCGAGCCTCCAGACCAAAGCCGGCCAATGCCACAGCCACATTGGCCTCCGCGCCGCCATAGGTGGCATCAAAGGACCGTGCCTGTAAAAAACGCTGATAACCGGGCGTGGAAAGCCTGAGCATGATCTCACCAAAGCACACCACTCTTGCCATATCATTACCCCTCAGTTTCCGGCCCTGGCCGCTTGGATGGCTTTCATATATTGCCTTGCGATTTCCATGATCTCAGTATAGTTGCCTGCACTTGCGCCCTTGATGAGCTCGCTGCCGGCACCCAGCGCCACAGCGCCAGCCTTGATCCACTCCGCCGCGTTGCTTGCACTGACACCGCCGGTGGGCATCAGTTTTGCCTGCGGCAGCGGCCCGAGCAGGGATTTGATGATGGACGGCCCAAACAGGTTTGCCGGGAACACCTTTAACACATCCGCCCCGGCTTCCATCGCCTGCACAGCTTCTTTCGGTGTCATCACCCCGGGCATGCATGCCACGCGGTATCGGTTGCAGAGCTTCATCGTCGCCTCATCGAAGTAGGGGCTCACCACATATTGCGCGCCAGAAAGGATGGCGATGCGGGCCGTCTCCGGATCCAGCACGGTGCCGGCACCCACAATCATCTCCCCATTGGCATATTGCCTGGCCAGATCCTCAATGACCCGATGGGCGCCAGGAACAGTGAACGTAATCTCCATCGCACACACGCCGCCTTCCAGACAGGACTCCGCAATCCGTTTAGCCTGCTCCCCATTCTCGGCGCGAACCACAGCGACTAAGCCGCTGCCCAGGATTCTCCCGATGACCTGTTCCTTTTCCATCTCAGCACCTCTCATTATCATGCAGCCAATATTCTACACCGGTTGAACAGCTTTTTCCATGGCCAGAAAAGAACAGAGACATTGCAGCAACAAAGACAAATAACCCTGCGCCAGCTGGCGTCAGGGTTATTCATTACCATTTGATGCCTCAGGCACGCTCCATATACTCACCGGTGCGCGTGTCTATCCGCAACTTTTCGCCGGTGTTGATGAACAGCGGCACCATGACCGTGTATCCGGTTTCCAGTTTGGCAGGCTTCAATGTGTTGGTGGCGGTGTCGCCCTTGAAGCCTGGCTCGGTGTCCACAACTTTCAGCTCCACAAAGTTCGGGGGCTGCACCGAGAACGGCTTGCCCTTGAAGAACCTGATCTGCACGCTCATGTTTTCGATCAGGTATGGCAGCGCTTCCTCCACTTGATCCTTGGTCAGCGGTAGTTGCTCGAAATTCTCATTGTCCATGAAATGATAGAACTCGCCATCTTCATACAGATACTGCATGTCCTTGGTCTCAATCATGGCGCGGGGCATTTTGTCCGTTGGATTGAAGGTGCGCTCCAGCACAGCACCGGTGATCACGTTCTTGATCTTGGTCCTTACAAACGCGGCACCCTTGCCCGGCTTGACATGCTGGAAATCGACGATGACGAAGACGTTGTTGTCAATCTCAATCGTCAATCCCTTTCTGAAATCACTGGCGTTGATCATGTTCTTCCTCCGATTACAATATTATCAGGCTCTTCTCAGAGACAAACAGGCTTTCCCAACCGGTATCTGTGATAAGACAGGTGTCTTCAATCCGCACGCCGCCAACCCCCGGCAGATAGATCCCAGGCTCCACGGTGACCGCCATGCCCGGCTCCAGTATTGTGCTGCTCCTGCCGCTCAGCACCGGTTGCTCATGGATCTGCAAGCCTACGCCATGACCCAGCCCGTGGCCGAAGTTCTCACCATAACCATGTTGGCGAATCAGGTCTCGGGCAATGGCATCCACCTCCCGGCAGCTCTTGCCCGGTGCCAGGGCTTCAGCGGCTCTCGCCTGCGCATCCTGCACGATCCGGTAGATTTCCAGCATCTTGTCTTGAGGTTTACCCACAGCGACCGTGCGGGTCATGTCCGCGTGGTAACCGCAATATTCAGCGCCAAAATCCAACGTAACCATATCGCCGGCGCGGATCAGACGCTCAGAAGTGATCGCGTGGGGCATCGAGCCATTTTCGCCGGACGCCACAATGAATTCAAAGGACTGTGCGGCTTTATGATGCTTTGCCATATAGTATTTGAGCTCGGCACTGATTTCAATCTCACTCGCGCCAGGCTTAAGGATGGCCAGGAAATACTGAAACGCCTGATCGGTGATCCGGCAGGCTTCGCGCAGCAGCTTCATCTCATCGGCATCTTTCACTGCGCGGATGCCAACGCAGAGCTCTCCCATCGGGATGAGCCGGGCTGGATCCAGTGCCTTGATGAACTGGCTGTGCTGGGCAACGGGCAAAAACTCATCCTCAAAGCCAAGCACAGACATGCCATGCTCTCGAACAAGCTTCCCGATGGTTTGCGGGTAATCTCGGTTTTCCGGCTCCAGCACCGTGCAACCGGGTGATTGCTTGCGCGCTTGCTCAGTATAACGGGAATCGGTCAGCACGACGGAAACGCCATCGGCAATGAATGCGCAACCCTCGCCGGTGAAGCCGGTGAAATAACGCATGTTTTCCGGGCTGTGGAGCAGCCCCCCCTGCGCGCCCGCAGCCGCCAGGCCGGACAACAGCTTTT
The DNA here is from genome assembly GCA_023421955.1 of Bacillota bacterium. GTDB lineage: Bacteria > Bacillota > Clostridia > Christensenellales > UMGS416 > JAEYRA01. The sequence continues at coordinate 93,516 of JAEZSE010000005.1, read as the reverse complement.
CAATACGCCTTCTCATGGTGTCTCCTCAGTGTTTGATCGCAACACTCGCAACAGTATACCATATCATGACGATTCTTAACAAGAATTAACAGCTCAACGCAGTATAAATGGCCTTCATTTGCTTGGCGTCTTCCGCCATCACGTCTCTGGACTCGCAAATGATCACCGGATGGAGGTCTCCTTCATGCAGCACCTGTGCAAGCGGAGCAAACTCCGGGCCATATTCATGCTCCTCAAAGGTGAGGTGCTTGATCTCACCCTTGTTGCCATATTGGATGTGGCTGAAATGGGCATGGAAACCATCGCACTTCTCAGGCCCGAGCTGCGCTCCTATTGCGTCAACGATCCGGCGGAAATCATTGGGGGTCTTGAGTGAGCCCTGCTCCAGCGCATTGATGTGCCCGAAGTCTATGGCTGGATAAACATTGCTGCCCAGCTGACACATGGCAATTATCTCGTCCAGCGTGCCCAATTGAGTGGGCCTGCCCATCGTCTCGGGGCAGAGGATCATGTTACCCAACCCCTGTTCCTGTAAACCAGCCAGCACCAAATCCAATTCTATCATGGCAATCTTCATCGCCTCTGCCCTGTCCTGCCCCGCCGACGAACCCGTGTGGAACACAATCCGGGTAGCACCCATCATGCTTGCGGCCTGGGCGCTGTCAAACAAGTACTTTCTGGATTTGATCCGGGCTTCTTCGCTGGGGTTTGCCAGGTTGATATAATACGGTGCGTGAACAGAAAGTGCTACATCGAATTTGTATGCCTCATCGCCCAGACTGCCGGCGAGGCTTTCGGTCAGCCGAACACCCCTGCCAAAGGAGTATTCATATGCATCCAACCCAAGCCCGTTGAGCCATTGGGGCATCTCGTCGCTTCGCTTATGACCTTGCTCATAAAAGCTCTTTGAGTTACCAGCCGGGCCAAAGCGGATGCGCCAGTCATTTGCCATGCTCGCCTGCCTCGTGGTCAAACGTGCGGCCGGTGATCAGGCGCTCAAACCGGCGCATAAACCGGGTCCATTTATATTCGCGGTTGGAAATGGGCTTGACCAGTATTGTACGCACACCCAGGATGTTGGCGCCGAAGATGTCAGTAAACACCTGATCGCCCACAAAAACACTGGTGTGTCGGTGCGACTTGAGAGATTTCAAAGCCTTAAGGTAACCGCCGAGCAGTGGTTTACAGGCTCCCCAGACACCCTCCACCTCCAGGATGGCTGTGAGCTTCTTGATACGCCACTTCTGGTTATTTGAAATGATACAGATCTTAAACCCAAGCTGCTTGGCGTTCTGGATCCACATGCAGGTCTTTTCATCAATATTGAATGTATGCCAAGGTACAACAGTATTGTCCATATCCAAAAGTAAAGTGTCAATCTGCTGCTTGCGCAGCATCTCCAGATCGATCACGGGCAGTTTGTCCACCTTCATCCATGGTTCCAACAATTTCATTCATTCACCTTGCTCGGCCAAATGGTCATGCCACAACGATATGATTTCCACATCTGCGGAATGCACATGCGATAATGATAGTAAAACGGTCAAAAATTGTCAACCAAAAACACTGTGGAATTGTCTACGACACCTTTTCTGAAGACAGAATGATAGCCGGAACGGGGAGGTTCCGGCTATTGGGGAGAGGAGAATTTGAAGGAAGAACGTTGCGGAGTATCTCCAGCAGAAGGTGCGACTGCCCCGCCGCTTCCTGCGTTACCAGTATTGCCACATTTTTGAGCAATATACCGCCGGCAGAGAAATTTAAAGAATCTTGAACTTCCTACTAGCTCCGGGCGCCGGGCTTTTTGGATTGGGCTTTCTGTTTATTCTTCAGATCATCTTGCACCCGTTTGGCCTTACGAGCCTTGTTGCGCTCAATAATTGTCTCCAACCGCCGCTGCTGCACAGGGCCGTTGAGATAACCCAAGCCAGCAGATAAAACAAATAATAGAAAGAACACAGGGAATAGAACCAATGCAGCCTTTTCAAAAGATAAAAAAGCATTCAGATAAGTCATGTTCCAGAGTTTCAATCCTGTTGTCATGATGGCAGCCCAGGAATCCTCAGCCAAAAAACCACCCAAGGCATGCGTGGCATTGAGAACATATGCCAGGATGGCAATAAATGCATAGGCCATGGCTTGCGCCAGAGCACCTCCGGCAAAACCGAACCACTTCCTGTAAACCAATTGAGGGCTCTTTTCCGTTCTTGGGGTGCCCTCCTCATAGACTTTCCTGGCGATTTTATCATTCTTGGCATCCTTGGTGCCGGAATTAACTGCATCCACCCACACCAGGCCAAGCATCACAAGAGAAAACAAGATCGTGATGATCCAACCAAATACGACATTGTTCCAGTTACTGATGATTGGAAGCATGATAAATACCGCCAACAATACGGCAATGGCATTCAACATCAGCAAGCGGCCTGCAAAAGAAAAGAGCTTTTTGACCATATGCTTACTCCCCTGCCACGCGGCAGTCTACGATTTCATCTTGGGTCACGATGATTTGAACAGGCACGTCATAACTGCCATAGGGCAGATCCTGTAGAACCTGCACCGAAAACGCCGGTGCGATTGTGAGCGCCCGCGCCTTCGCAAGAATCCGGTCATAATACCCGGCTCCATAACCAAGCCTGTGGCCTGATCTGTCAAAGGCCACTCCGGGCACAATTATAACAGAAAAATCATGGACAGTGCGTTCGTTCAGGCAATCTTTAGGTTCGCGGATACCCCATCGTCCTGGCTCCAAATCAGTCTCAAGATTCGAGACTTGAAACAATTTGAGCTCCTTGGCGTTGTAGCACCTGGGCAAGGCGCACAACACGCCCTTACCAAGCGCTACTCTGAGAAGCGGTGAAATATCGACCTCATCGCCAAAGGGCATGAAAAACAGGATGCTACTTGCATCCTGATAAACAGGCAATGATGCGATTGTTTGGCAAATCTTTTGAGACCAGTCCGCGCGCCGGGCACTGTCCAGGCCAGACCGAGCAGACAGGATCTTCTTACGGATTGCCTTTTTTCGAGTGACCAGCTCAGCCATTTACATATACGCGTTTTACGCGGTCGCCGATGGTGGTGATGATCTCATAATTGATCGTGCCGGAAAGTTCGGCCAGCTCGTTGGCGGAGATCTCCTCCTCTCCTCTTCGGCCGATCAGCACTGCCTCATCACCCACGGTCACGCCACCGATGTCCGTCACATCGGCCATCATGTGATCCATGCACACACGGCCAACCACGGGCGCACGCTTCCCATGGATCAGCACGTCTGACTTGCTTCCAAGGACACGGCGGTAACCATCAGCATACCCCACGGGCAGTGTGGCGATTACGCGGTCGCCGGGCGCGGTCCAGATGCGGCCATAGCTTACAGTGTCTCCTTCGTGCACGGTCTTCACCTGCACCACACTGGTCTTCCATTCGAAAGCCGGTTTCAATGCACAATCGGTAACACCGGCTGGGTGAAGGCCATACATGGCGATACCCACACGCACCAGATCCAGGTGGGAAAACGGGCACTCCAGAGCTGCACCACTGTTACCGATGTGCAGCAGGGGGTTGAACCCGGCATCGCGGCACTGCCTAACCGCCTGCTCGAAGCGATTGTATTGCTGCTCTGAGAAAGATTTATCGGCAATTTCCGAAACAGCGAAATGGCTGTAGAGCCCTTCCACCTCAATGGTACCGGCTGCGGTCTTTGCCCGGTCCAGCACCGCTTGCAATTCTTCACCGGCACGCACACCCATGCGGTTCATGCCGGTCTCCACCTTGATGTGGATCCGGGCTTTCCTGTCCATACGCTTGCAGGCGGCTTCGAGCGCGTCTATCATCTCAACCGAATAGACCGTCTGGGCAAGGTTGTGCTCCACAGAGATGGTCGCCAGTTCCGGCAGCATGCCCCCCATCACAAGCACGGGAGCTGTAAAGCCGCCGTCACGCAGCTCCACGCCTTCATACACATCGGCTACCGCCAGGTATTTTGCTCCGGCTTCCGCTGCCGCACGAGAAACGGCCAAGACACCATGGCCGTAGCCATTGGCCTTCACCACTGCCATGATGCCAGTGTTGGCGGGCAGTAGCGTGGAAATATGGTTCAGGTTGCTTTTAATTGCCGCGAGGTCAATCACGGCATGGCTTCTGTACAATGGATGCCTCCCAATGTGTTATATCAGCTCGTTTTGTGCAAGGGGTTTGAGCCCTCTTCCCTCCAGCACAGCCACAGCCTTATTGGGGTCGTCCACCTTGAACAGGATCAAGGCGCTCTCCGTGGGCTTACGCACAAAGGAATAGAGGTATTCCACGGCAACACCACTGTCGCTCAATACATCCAGCGCCTCGGCAAGGCCCCCCGGAATGTCGTTGACCGCCACGGCCAAAAGCTCTGTGATGTTGACGGTGTAGCCGTGCTCCCGCAGCACTTTCAATGCCTTCTCGCTATCATCCACGATGGCGCGCAGGATGCCAAAGTTTGTGGTGTCGGCAATGGAAAGCGACTGCAGATCCACGCCTGCATCGCCCAGCACGCGGGTGACGTGGGCCAGCCTGCCCTTGGTGTTTTCAATAAAGACCGAAAGCTGCTTTACCATAGTTTACCCTCCTTGCGCTCAGTCGTACACTCTTTTATCCAGGACGCGCTTGGCCTTACCCTGGCTGCGCTCAATGGACTTGGGTTCCACCAGCTTGATGGAGATGTTCACACCCAGCACCGACTCAATGTCGTCCTTGATGCGCTGTCGGGCTTCCTCGATCACGCGCACCTCATCGGAGAATAGCTTCTCCGACATTTCAACCCACACTTCCAGGATATCCAGATTGTCTTTGCGATCCACCACGATCAGGTAATGGGGCTCTACGTCGGAATAGTTAACCAGCACACCTTCCACCTGCGAGGGGAACACGTTGACACCCCGGATGATCAGCATATCGTCGGAGCGGCCCATGATGCGGTTCATGCGCACATGGGTGCGGCCACAGTCGCACACAGCATAGTTGAGGCTGGTGAGGTCGCGGGTGCGGTAACGGATCACCGGGATGCCCTCCTTGGTGATCGTGGTAAACACCAGCTCGCCCTTCTCCCCTTCCGGCAGCGGTTGTAACGTGACCGGGTCGATGATCTCGGGGATGAAATGATCCTCAAAAACATGCAGGCCTTGCTGGCATTCGCACTCAATGGACACACCGGGGCCGAGCACCTCGGAGAGGCCATAGATGTCCATTGCGCGGATGCCCAAACGCTGCTCGATTTGCCGTCGCATGCCCTCCGTCCAGGGTTCGGCTCCGAACACACCGGTGCGGAGCTTGAGCTCCGAAAGCTGGATGCCCTCCTCAGCGATGGCTTCGGCCAGAAAAAGCGCGTAGGACGGCGTGCAGGCCAGCATTGTGGTGCCAAAGTCCTTCATCAGCATCACCTGGCGCTTGCTGTTGCCGCCGGAAATCGGAATCACCGTAGCACCCAGCCGCTCGGCCCCATAATGCACGCCCAGGCCACCGGTAAAAAGCCCATAACCATAGGCGATTTGGATCACGCTGTGCTTGTCTCCACCGGCAGCCATGAGGCTGCGGGCAATGAGCTCGCTCCAGGTGTTGATGTCTCCTTGCGTGTAGCCCACCACGGTGGGCTTGCCAGTGGTGCCGGAGGAAGCATGGATGCGCACAATCTCGCTTTGCGGCACGGCGAACAGCCCAAAGGGATAATTATCCCTCAAGTCCTGCTTGGTCGTAAAGGGTAGTAGCTTCAGGTCCTCCAGCGTGCGGATGTCACCGGGCAGCACGCCGGCCTGCTGCATGCGCATGCGGTAAAACGGCACGTTCTGGTAAACGTGGTTCACCGTTTTCTGAAGCCTGTCCAGCTTCAGGCGGTTCAATTCCTCGCGGGGCATGCATTCGAAGGTTTTGTTCCAGTACATGGGCTTTCTCGTCTCCTCTCGGCTCAATGTCTCTGCTTGGGATACGGGCGGTTCATGAACCGCCCCTACACATCTTACGCCATCCCTACCCGCCCTTATCGATGCCGAAGGCGTTCAAGGGGAGATGTCGCCTGCAGGCGACAGGGAGATTACTGCTTCCCCGCCTCAAATGCCTTCAAATTTACATCCAGCAGCTTGGCTGGCACACAGGCCCTCAGCGCATCCAGCCACTTCTGCTCGTCAATGCCCATCACGCGAGAGAGCATGCCCAGCATCACGGTGTTCACCGCTTTGGCGTTGCCTGCGTCCAGCGCTTTTTGCAGCGCGTCTGCGGCAATCACGGTAACATCATATTTACCAAGCTCTTCAATGATGCCTGCCGGATATGGCTGCTTGCCCGTGATCACAGGCATTGGCAGGATCTTCTGCGTGTTTGTAAGGATATAACCGCCACGCCTCACATAGGGTGCGAAGCGCAGCGCTTCCAGCTGTTCAAAGGCCAGCAGCACATCGGCATCTCCATACTCGATGATCGGGGAATACACCTTGTCTGCCATCTTCACATAAGTGACCACGCTGCCGCCGCGCTGAGCCATGCCATGCACTTCGGAAACCTTCACGTCATAGCCGGCTTCCTGGGCCAAAGTGCCCAGGATCTTGCTGGTGAGAAGCGTGCCTTGCCCGCCAACGCCGGCAATCAAAATGTTCCAGCTCTTCATCTCACTGCGCCTCCTTACCGATCACGCCGAAAGCGCACATCTGAATGCACAAGCCGCAGCCTGTGCACAGTGTGGGATTGATCACGACGCCGCCATCAGCTGTTGCCTCGATGGCCGGGCAGCCAATCTTCAGACAGGCTTTGCATTTGCGGCATTTTTCTTTGTTGACGGCGCACAGGCCCTGCTTGGGTTGATTGGGCAGTAAGGCGCAAGGCCGTCGGAAAATGACCACCGACACACCGTCGCGGGCAAGAGAGTCCTTCAGGGCGGCATCCACAGCCTTCAGGTCGAAGGGATCCACCACTTTCAAATCCTGCACACCGACGCTCCGGCAAAGGCCCTCCAGATCCAGCACGGCGGCGTCGGAGCCTTTGAGCGTTTTGCCGGTGGCCGGGTGGTGCTGGTGACCGGTCATCCCGGTGGTGGAGTTGTCCAGGATTGCCACGGTGATGTTGCTCTGGTTGTAAACGGCGTTGATCAGGCCTGTGATGCCTGAGTGGATGAATGTGGAATCACCGATGGCTGCCACGAGCTTGGGTTGGCGGCCTTCCCTGGCCTTTTCAAACCCATGGGCCATCCCGATGGAGGCACCCATGCAAAGGCAGATATCAGTGGCATTGAGCGGTGCCAACGCGCCCAGCGTGTAGCAGCCAATGTCTCCGCTGACTGTAAGGCCCAGCTTGGAGAACGTATAATAGACACCCCTGTGGGGGCAGCCGGGGCACATCACCGGCGGGCGGATGGGCAGGTCGGCAGCTTGTTGGGCGGCTGGCACGACACCATTCAGCTTCTCGGCGATCATCTGCGCGTCGGGCTCCCCCTGCACGCCGAAGAGCTCCACCCCGGTGCAGGCGATGCCGGCAGCCTTCAGTGTGTCCTCAATGAAGGGCTCCAGGTCTTCCACCACATAGAGCTTGTCATATTGGGCGGCAAACTTGCGGATGGCTTCCACCGGCAGCGGGTAGACCATTCCGATTTTAAACAAATCGGCATCGGGAATGGCCTCCAGCACATACTGCGACACAATCCCGCACGCCACGATGGCAAACCGGCCGGCGCCTTTGATCACACGATGGATGGGCATGGAGTTGGTGGCCTCGGCCAGCCTGCGCATGCGTTCTTCCACAAAAAGATGGCGGGCCTTTGCCATGGCGGGCATCATCACACGCTTCTGCGCGTCCTTTTTGTATTCCTTCAGCGGAATATCCATGCGGTCATGCATCTCGACCAGGGTGCGCGAATGAGCCACACGGGTGGTCAGGCGGATCAACACCGGTGTGTCATATTCCTCACTCAACTCAAACGCCAGCTTCACATAATCCAGGCACTCCTGGCTGTCGGAAGGCTCCAGCATCGGAATCAGCGACATGCGGGCGTAGAACCTGCTGTCCTGCTCATTCTGGCTGGAATGCATGCCGGGGTCATCGGCCACCATGATGACCAACCCTCCGTTTACGCCGGTATAGGACGCGGTGAACATCGGGTCGGCGGCCACATTGAGGCCCACGTGTTTCATGCTCACGATGGCCCGGGCTCCGCCGGTGCTGGCGCCCACGGCAACCTCCATGGCCACTTTTTCGTTCGGTGACCACTCGGCGTATATTTCCTGATATTTGGCGATGTTCTCGGTGATCTCGGTGCTCGGTGTGCCCGGATAGGCAGATGCAACCCTGCACCCTGCCTCCCATGCTCCCCTTGCGATGGCCTCATTGCCCAGCAGCAGTTGTTTCACAATGTCACCTCAAAGGTCAATTTCTCAGATCAGTCACTCTCTTTGCCTTGCCCTCAAACCGCTTCAGCGTGAGCGGCTCCACCAGGCGTACCTTGGCGTCCAGCATCAGCATCCCGTGAAGCTTATTGCGGATGCGCTCGGTCAAGCCCTCCAGCTCACTATAACGGTCCAGCAGGGAAGCGTCAATCAGCTCCACCAGGATCTCCATCGTGTCCAGATAGTTTTCACGGCGCACGATGATCTCGTAGTTGGGGCCTACCTCCACCACGCTGTGCAGCACTTCCTCGATCTGCGTCGGAAACACATTGACGCCCCGGATGATCAGCATGTCGTCGGAGCGGCCCTGCACCTTGGCCATGCGGATGAGCGTGCGCCCACACTTGCAGGGTTCTTCCTCCAGCCAAGTGATGTCGCGGGTGCGATAGCGCAGGATCGGGAGGGCTTCTTTGGTCATTGCGGTGATCACCAGCTCGCCCTTCTCGCCTATCGGCAGCACTTCGCCGGTTTCGGGGTGGATGATCTCGGGGATGAAGTGATCCTCGTTGACATGCAGGCCGGCCTTTTCCACACACTCGCCGGACACGCCAGGCCCGATGATTTCCGAGAGCCCATAATTCTCCGTGGCCAGGATGTTAAGCTTGCGCTCGATGTCGGCGCGCATCTTTTCGCTGTGGCCCTCGCCTCCGAACAGGCCGACACGGAGCTTCAACTCCTTTTGCACATCCACACCCAGCTTTTCCGCGGCTTCCGCGATATACATTGCGTAGGAGGGGGTGCCCACCAGCACCGTGGTGCCGAAATCTCGCATGAACATCAGCTGCCGCTCGGTGTTGCCGGCGGAGGCCGGGATCACTGTGCAGCCCACCTTTTCCAGGCCGTAGTGGAGCCCCAACGCGCCGGTGAACATGCCGTATCCAAATGCCACCTGGGCCACATCGTCTTCGGTGACGCCCGCCATGCAAATGAGCCTCGCCATATTGTCCGCCCACATACCCAGGTCTTTCTTCGTATAGCCGACCACAGTGGGCTTCCCGGTGGTGCCGGAGGAGGCGTGCAGGCGCACAACCTTTTTCATCGGCGCCTGAAACATCCCAAAGGGATAGGTGTTTCTGAGGTCATCCTTCACAGTGAAAGGAATCAGCCTGAGATCTTCCAGTGACTGGATGTGTTTGGGCTTCAAACCCAGAGCTTCAAATTTCTCGCGATATAGCGTTGAGTTTTCCCAGGCGTGCTGTACCGCCTTTTTCAACCGCCTGAACTGCAGATCGCGCATTTCCTCGCGCTGCAATGTCTCCACTTTTCGATCCCAAATCATCAAAATGCCTCCCCTTGCACGGGGCGCAAGCAAAAAAAGAGCCTGCTCCTACCATGCTGCCGTACTACAAACGCCCTGGAAACCAATATTTCAGAACGTATAAATTTTATTATAAACCAATTTGCTACATATGTGAACTGAAAAGAAGCGAACGACTAACCGCGACAATAATATCTCCTCCCTCATCTCCATATCATGAATAGGAGGGCTGGAAATGGTATGAACAGATACAGGCGGTATGTCATGTGTTTGTCGGCAGGGGTGCTGCTGATTGCCGCACTTTTGTCAAAACAAGCGGAATTGCCTGCAATCACAGACCGAAACGATGGTGTCCCTCTTCCAATCCTGATGTATCATAGCATTGTGGAAAACCCCTCCTGCTGGAGCACCTATGTGATCAGCCCCTCTGAGCTGGAACGAGATTTGAATTTCCTGCAGGCAAATGGGTATCAGACCGTTACGGTGCGTGAGCTCATAAACTATGTGGACGGAAATGGGCAACTGCCAGACAAGCCGATCCTGCTCACCTTTGACGACGGCTACTACAACAATTACCTTTATGCTTATCCATTGCTGCAACAATACGGTATGAAAGCCGTGCTTTCGCCGGTGGGTCGCTACGCTGACCAATACAGCCTTTCAGGGGACTTGAATCCGGAATATGCCCACGCCACCTGGGTACAATTGAGGGAAATGAGCGACGCAGGCGTGATGGAGCTGCAAAACCATTCCTACAACATGCACTCAATCACAAGCAACCGCACGGCAAGCATGAAGGTGAGCGGCGAATCAGCGGAGCATTATCGCACGGCTCTGGTGGCTGATGCCATCCGCATGCAGGCTTTAATGGATATTCAAACCGGGCGGCTGCCGGAAGCATACACGTACCCCTTTGGTCTTGTGAGCACTGAGTCCGTCTCAATCCTAAAGGAGCTGGGGTTTCGTGCCACACTATCCTGCTCCACAGGCATGAACTATATCACCAATGACCCTAAATGCCTTTATTTACTGAAGCGCTATCTTCGGCCCCATGGTAAGGCTGCTTCTTCAATACTGCCATAAAAACCCCTCTATCCATACAGGAAGAGGGGTTGGCATGCTCTATTTACTTATCCTTGTCACGGTGCTTACCAACACCGGTAACCTCTTTAAAAAAGTTTCCGACGCGTTCCTTACGCTGGCCCCGCACTGTGGCGATCAACAGGAAAATCAATCCGAGACCACCCACCACACCCACGATCCATGCGATGCTGGACGCTGAAGTGCGCGCTGTGCCTTTCTGCTGAGCGCTCTGTTGTTTTGGCTGCGGAGAAGCTTGACCCTGCGCTTGCCCTTGTTGCCCCTGTGCCTTACCCGGTGCTTGATTCTGGCCTTGCGCGTTTTGCCCACCAGAAACCCCAAGATACTCGGCGATGACATCGGCAATGTAGTCGGTTGTCTTCAGCGCCTTATCCTTCTCAATGGTATGAGTTCCAATCTCAATGATCATCGAATTTGGCGTCAGGTCCTGGTTATAGCTCCCCTTACCGATGTAGATATCTTTGATCAAGCCCGGGTGGATGTCATCTCCGATTTTCTTGATCTTCTTAACCGTTTCCTCATTGGCTTGCTTGTTTTGGTTGCTTCGGCCAAGCACAAACCTGCATTTCGAGATTTGATCCCCCTTGAGGTTTTCTTCATATTCCTTTGGGTCGGGGACACCATCTCTATGGATGTCCAGCAGCAAGTCAGGCCGCACCGATTCCATCAAATTCATTGCAGATGTTCTTGATCGCCGATAAGCACCAGCATCATGAGGGTCGTGAGGTGTGTCATCCACGACCGCTTCCACGCCCTTCTTCTTGAGCGCTTCAGTCAGCTGGTTTGCCACATCCAGGATTCCGCCCTTCTCCGGCTTGGCCTGTGTGCCATCTCCGGGCACATAGCTTTCATCGGTGTGGGTGCAATACAGGGCAACCTTTTTTTGCCCCTGTTGAGCTACTGTCCTTTTCAGCATTATGCTATCGTAATCGCTCCACAACACCACATCTTCCAAATACTGGGCAACGGCAGTGCGGGCGGAATCGTCCACCTGAACCATACGGTACCGTTTGTTGTCACTGGAAATATATTCATCATCCACCGACACTTGCCCGGCATAGGTAAATAGGATCTGTCCATCCTGTGTGCTTACCGTGTAGTAGCCGCCAGGATCAAGATACCAATCGTCTGCCAATGCAACCGGCGCCGAAGCAGTCATCATCACGAACACAACTAAAAACACTGTAAGTCTCTTAATCATCGTCATCATGCGGACCCTCCTTGGCATGCACAAACTCTCCCTCATCAAACTCCAGTCCGGCCTCCTTTTTCGCGCTGCCGCCTTGCAGGCGCTCACGGACTTCACCAATCACTTCCGCCAGCAGCACGGCGGATACACCAGAGATGATCACCACATCCAGCGCTCCTGCTCCGCCAAGGCGGATCGGAGTGGTTGTAAGGCCATTGAACGTATTGACGATGCCCTGTGCAATGTCCCCCAGAAGCACACCCATCACACCGCCGATGAAAGCACTTCGCCGGGATCGCCCAAACAGGTATGCGATCAAACCTGCCGCCAAACCATAAAGATAATTGATATCGAATGGCATTGACTCCGGTTCGTCAGGGAATAGCCTCCCCAAACCGAACACGGTTGCCGCTGCCAGTACCGACGAAGCAATAGCCCTCCATCGCTCCTTTGCTGTGCCTGCCTTAATGAAAAGATAGACACAGAGCGCGAAGGGAACGAGCGCCCCGCCGATGTTGAAGGAAACCCGCCCCAACTGGATGTCCGGGATGATGCCGCCAATGAAAATCGCCGCCACAAACAGCAGCGCCTGACGGTCGGTGAGCCTCATGCGGTCCAACACACGCTGTGCCACGCCAAACACGATCAACAATGAAACCACGATCAACAGAATATACCCGATGGGCATGAAAAACACCTCCTGATTGCCTTTAGCTTGTCCGCAAACGGGAAAAGCAGAGCAGGAACATTTTTCAAAGAATCAAGAGTTTGTGTTTGGCATGATTTTAATTGAAACAAAAATGCTGTATCATGAATTGTCCAATCATATTGACAATGGAGGAACCATGCCGGGAACCCACTTAACACGGTCGGACGCCGAGGCGATGCTTCTGGCGGGCTATCAGACAAACCCCAGCGTGTGGATTGATCATTGCCGCAGGGTGGGTGAAGCAGCCCGAATCATCGCACACCACTGCCCGGATCTGGATGAACAGAAGGCAGAAGTATTGGGAATGCTGCACGACATCGGCCGCAGCGTGGGGCCAGTGGACATGCGCCACATTGTAGAGGGTTACCGGTTTGCGATGGCGCGGGGGCTGCCGGACGTGGCCCGCATTAGCCTGACCCATTCCTTCGCGATCAAAGATGCATACACCTCTGTTGGTAATTGGGACTGCCCTGCAGAGGATGTCGCGATGGTGCAAGCTTATCTGGACAGCATTGAGTATGACGATTATGACCGGTTGATCCAGCTTTGCGATTACCTGGGCGACCCATGGGGGTTCTGCATTCTGGAAAAGCGCATGGTGGACGTGACGCTGCGCCGGGGATTCAACGAATACACGCTGGACAAATGGCGGGCAGCGTTCAAACTGAAGAAGTATTTTGAGGACAAAATGGGGTTAAAGCTTTACCCGTTGTTGCCGGGGATTGAAGATTATGTGTTGAAGGGCAGGGAGTGATTCCCGCCCTTATGCCTTATGGCGTGCAAACGCCAATAAATAACCATCTGGATCCAGGCCATAGGCAGCCTCATCACCCCATGGCCGCAGGGAGAGACTGCTGATAGCAGCACCGCCGGCTTGAGTCAGCCTCTCATAGCATTCACCGGGGTTATCCACAACCCAATAGAACTCGGCTCTTGGAGCGTTGCTCAGTTGGTGCGGGCATTTCACTTTGTGCTGCAGGATCGGAGCAATATCTATAGCAGGCATGATCCCAAGCCTACCGTTGCCATCCAGGTCAAACTCTGTCATGCCCTCCACATTGAGCACCGGATCTCTCTGCAGAAGCGCACGATAAAACGCCACCGATCTTGCTTGGTTTTGTACATACAGAATTGTCATGGACTCTTTAATTAAGCAACTCATAGTGAACCTCAAACGAACTTGGTCAGACTGGATCAGATTATAGATTAATCCTTCCCGGCAGCCGCTGAAATAAAAGCCAGCACCAACGGGTGTGGGTGGTCCTCGGTGGAGGTGAGCTGGGGAACAAATAGTGTTGCGACGAAATAGCGGTTCCCCGCCAATTCCAGGATACGGGCTTCTCCGTTTTCATCGATCGCAGCCGTTTGCAAACCATGCACCTCAAGCAGTTTCTGATGGTTTGGATTCAGCCCAAAACTGCATAGGAAACTTTCTGTAGAGCTTCGGCAACCATAACACCGATATGACAGTGTGCCCCGCCTGATCTGAATTGGCTGGGATTGGCCCGCAAGCGAACAGGCCAGAGGCGTGATGAATAGGCTTGATCCAGTGGGCTCAACTTCCGCATGCGCAGCATTGCCAACACCCAGCACGTTTCTGGCAAACTCGATTACCGCATGCTGGAAACCGCCGCATGTGCCGATAAATGGGATGTCATGCTCACGCGCCTGGCGGATTGCGTCAAGTGCGCCCTGCATGCTTTGATAAGGGCTGCCGGGGGCGCACCACACGCCGTCACAGGATCGAATGATTTCTGCGCCCTGGCCCTCCAATTGTTGCGTGTTCAACCACTGGATTTCAAGCTGCAAGCCCATTCTCTTTGCAGCATGGTGCAAGGCACTGTCAGTGGCCAGATGCGATGCCCGTCCGTCATAATCGCCAATGATGCCAATCCGAACTGTCCTGTCCATCCTTCTCCCCTGATTGCCCTGATCTCCAAAGCATCTTTCCAGCAACCTCGTAGTGCGGCCCTGTGCCAATTCTAGAATCTTCCGTTCATCAGTATCGCCGCAGAGGAATGCCTTCATCGCTCTTCCCTCTTCAATACACAGCTCATCGTGCAGCGGCCAATACTCGCGCAGCAGAAACATTGCGTAGCTGGCCATGCGATATGCTCCATGAGCACGCGGATGCTCACCGGGGTAATGCTCCTGCGCGGCACTATAGCCTAATTTCACAGCCTCGATGATGTCGGCAAGCTCCAGGCTTTTCGCAAACACAACGGTGGAAACCCAGTTGAACCAGTGAGCGTTCACGGTGCCATGGGAATCGCTGGATGCCACGATGGGAATCTGGCAGCCCTGCGCCCTTGCTTCATTGTACATTGCCAATTGCATGTTATTTTCAGGCACTGTCTGGCCACCAAAGAGCTCGAAGGCGTCCAGCGGCATTGTTCTAAGGATGTGCCATGACATCGCGTCGGGCACATGATAAGCATTGGCGATCCAGTGTGGGTGGCAAAAAATTCCCATTCCCCCGCCCTCGCGGATTTTCTGAGACGACCAAATGCAGGCGGCATATTCAAAGCCATTCACCCTGGCCGGCAGCACACCCACATCTCTCCGGATGGCCTCCACTTCCACCTCATACAGAGCTGGATCATTCAGCGCTAACTCGTTTACGCTGAAAGAGCCGCCGAAGTTGACAATGTGGATGTGGTTACCGGGGCTGTGGACCTCTTCACCGTGGAATACACGGATATCTACGGGCTGCCCGGCCCATGCCTGCACAGCTTCGTCTGACGGATCCCACTGGCCATGGTCGGTCACAGCCATGAAGTCAAAGCCGGCCTTGCGGTAATTGGCAACCATCACCGCTGGGGCTTCCTTGCCGTCAGACCGGCAGCTGTGGGCATGGAAATCGCCTTTATATGGCCGACGCTCGAATAGGTCCGGCAGAAGTGAGTATACAGCGAGCGAAACAATACGCTCAGTCTCATCCGAATCTGCAAACACCCGCACCGAGTGTTCTTGTTCTCCTGCAAAGAAGTGGCGGAACCGGAGCAACCCGCCGGCAGCCCGCTCGCGATAGCTTTGCGGTTCCCCTCCGGTCATTGGAAGCACTTGAACAACATAGAGCACGCCATCTTCAAAAGCAGCGTGCGCACCCAAAGGCCGGATTATGATTTCCGATTCCCGGTCAACAGGCAGCATTTTGGGGGAAATCTCATAATTGGCCAATTCAGTTTTCATCTGTTCTCCGTATTGTCATTGTATTGTCTGCATGTATTCATCCAGTGTGACGCCTTTGGTATAGATCTCAGTCGCGAGTTCCACCCCCACATAGCGGAAATGCCAGGGTTCATAACTGTAGCCTGTAATGTCTTCCTTTCCCTCCGGATAACGAAGGATGAAGCCGAACCTGTGGGCATTCTCCCGAAGCCAGATGCCCTCCGGCATCGTGCCCAGTTGCTTTTCGTGGTCGTCATCCATATGGTCTATGTTCGTAATATCCATCGCAAGGCCTGTCTGATGCTCACTGTGGCCGGGCACCGCGATGAATTGGTTGGCGTATTCCTCGCCCTTTGCCTTCTTCACGCTGTTATAAGTGCCGGTTTGGTGCTCAAAAGATCGGTAACCGGATATCATGTAAAGGGTGTAGCCTTCTTCATCCATCGCGGCAGCAAACATTTTTTCCAGTGCCCGTGCTGCTTCTTCGCGTAGCATGCTTTCTTTTTTTTCGATCTCCCGCACGCCAGGCACATTGCAAAGTGATAGATCGGGCGGTTCATATCCATCGGGCAGCTTGTTTGCTTTACTGACAAACACTTCAACGCTTTCCGGATCATCCACGACCTGATTGTGGTTTTGTTTGGGCAACATGGAAGCCAGATAAACCACTCCTCCCATCACTAAAATGAGGAAGAATAACGCCAACCCCCGTTTTCTTGGTCTTTTCCTGCTCATCAATCCATCCTGTTTATCGCAGTTCAGCATATCCCGAGCGAATGTATGCCAGAATTCTACCATGTATGACATCATGATACCAAGCAAAGTTTTGATACAGGAGTAAAACAGCCCTCATCCTTGTGGGATGGGGGCTGTTTCAAGTAAGCAGCTAAAGCAATTGTCAAATTAAGTAATCATCATTGCCAACTGCGGTTTTATCATCCTTCAGTTGGAATGGCATCACAGCAACGACTACATGCTTGTGCTTCAACAGTTGCTTTTCAATATAGGCGCGGGTGCGGTTATGAAGCAGCTTGTTCCACCACTTCTTCACCGAGAATTGCGGCAGGATCACCGTAATCATATCACCCTTTTTGTAGTCATATTCTGCAGAGCGGATAAAGTCCAACAAGGGCTCAACCACCTTGCGGTAGGGGGAATACTTGATGATGTAGGGGATATCCAGCCTCAGCTTGCTCCAGCGGGCGCGCATTTTGGCTTCGGCCTCTTCGTCGATGGCTACAGAAAATGCAGTTACGTTGTCTGAGATCGTCTTTGCATAACGAAGCGCGCGCACGCTTGACTGATTCACATTGTCAATCGGCACAATCACGCGGTTGCGGTAATGCTCCTTTGAAATATCCAGCGTGGCATAGGCTTCATCGGGAATCCGCAGCTGCTTGGCAACGGCGGAATAGTGGCGTTTGATTTTCAGCATCACCGTTACCAGGACCGGGACCAGGATAACCACGATCCAAGCCCCTTCCTCAAACTTGAAGACAGCGATGATGACCACAACCAAGGCGGTCACAAGGGCCCCAAACCCGTTGATGGCTGCCTTGACTGCCCAGTGTTTTCCCTTATGCCGGATCCATTTCATAAACATGCCCGATTGTGACAGCGTAAAGGAAATGAACACACCGATGGCATACAGGCCGATTAGTGACGTAACGTTTGCGCTGAATGCAACGATCAGGATTGCAGCTGTCACCGACAGCATGATAATGCCGTTCGAATAGCTCAATCTGTCGCCACGCATGCCCAATTGCCGCGGTGCATAACCTTCCTTGGCCATGATGGAGACCAACAGCGGGAAGCCGGAATAGGCAGTATTTGCTGCAAGGATCAGGATGACAAAGGCCGAGAAGCCCACATAGAACACCATGAAGTTTTTGGCTCCAAAGATTTGCTCCGCTAGCCTCACCAGCACGGTTACGTTCCCACCCACGGGGGTTTGGTAATACGTGGCCATCAACGATGTGCCGCCAAACAACAGCAACACAAGCGATCCCAGCAACAACAGAACAATTTTTGCATGCTTTGTTGAGGGATGTTTGAAGTTTGGAACTGCGTTGCTCACTGCTTCCACGCCGGTCAATGCAGCGCAGCCGTTGGAAAATGCCCTGAGGATGATGAAAAACAGCATGGTTGACATGGGCTTTGAGATGTTTTCGAATGTCGGTGCAGGCGCTACCATCGCTGTGCCGGAAATAATCTGAATCAAACCGACCACCGACAGCACTCCAATACCCAGAATAAAGGCATATGTAGGTAAACCAAAAATTCTGGATGACTCACGGATGCCCCTCAGGTTGCCTATCATTAACAGGAAAACGAACAAAACTGCCAGGATTACAGGCAGCGGTATATGAAGCCCCAGCAACAAGATATCCATCTTCAACACGGGAAAGAGCGAAACGATCTGCTCCATGCCGGACGACACACTGACTGCCACGGTCATGATGTAGTCCACCGATAACGCTGCCCCAGCAATGACGCCTGCTATGATTCCCAGGTTTTCTTTGGCTACAATATAGGCCCCGCCACCATTGGGGTAGCTGTCTATCGTCTGTCGGTAGGAAAGCACAAGCAGCGCTAGCAATCCGATGATAGCCACTGAAATATAAAGCAAATATTTATATGCATCCTGCCCCAGGTCGTGAGCTGGGTTGCGAAGGATCATCAATATTTCCTGGCTGGCATAAGCAACTGATGACATCGCATCCGAAGCCAGTATCGGTAACCCCCATAATACGCCCAGCAGTTGACCATGGATTGCCTCATTGCGAAGCGGCCTGCCGATCAGCACACTCTTTAACTTACTGCCCATTCAAACCTTAGCCTTTCATTTCTATGCCTTTGCACGATTACTGAATAAAGAATAATGCGTATCATATCACTTTGAGATTGTTACCGCAATATCGTGATTGCGTTATGTTTAGCGCGAACTTTGAGCCCTATGGCCTAGCATAATCAATCAATCAGAAAGAATGCCCCTTCGAAGCCGAAAGGGCATTGCTGATTCTAGTTGTCTATTTCCGCTTCAATACAAGCTTCTCTCCCTCCACATCCACCAGCACATGATCACCCAATTTGATTTGCCCGCTTAGGATCTCCTCGGAAAGGCTGTCCTCCACGGTTCGCTGGATCGCACGGCGCAGAGGCCGGGCACCAAATTGCGGGTCGAAGCCCTCTTTGGCAAGGTAGTCGCGGGCAGCATCGGTTACGTCAATGTGGATGTCCTTCTCACTGAGCCTCGCGGATACCTGTGCGAGCATGAGATCCACGATCTTGCGTGTGTGGGCTTGATCAAGCGCGTGGAATACGATGATCTCGTCGATGCGGTTCAAAAACTCCGGGCGGAATGTCTTCTTCAGGTCGTCCAGCATGCGCACCTTCATGCGGTCGTAATCCTGCGTGCTGTTGCGTACACTGCCAAAACCCAACGCGATCGGGTTCTGTGCGGCGGCAGCCCCAACGTTACTGGTCATAATGATCACAGTATTGCGGAAATCCACCGTTCGGCCCTTGGCGTCAGTGAGCCGCCCATCCTCCATAATTTGCAGCAAGATGTTGAATACATCGGGATGGGCTTTTTCCACTTCGTCCAGCAGGATCACCGAATAGGGCTTGCGGCGGACCTTCTCCGTGAGCTGGCCACCATCGTCGAAGCCCACATATCCGGGCGGTGAGCCAACCAGCTTGGAGACAGAATGCTTTTCCATGTATTCTGACATATCCACACGGATCATCGAATCCTCATCACCGAATAGTGCTTCGCCAAGAGCTTTGCTGAGCTCAGTTTTACCCACTCCGGTGGGCCCAAGGAAAATGAAGGAACCAATAGGCCGCTTGGGGTCCTTGAGGCCCGCCCTGGCACGGCGAACAGCCTTGGCCACAGCTGTCACAGCTTCCTCTTGCCCGATCACGCGTTTGTGCAGCACATCTTCCAGATGCAACAGCCGCTCCGACTCGCCCTCGGTCAGCTTTTGCACCGGAATCGATACCCAGCTGGATACAATATGGGCAATTTCCTCTTCGCCCACCACGTTGTCTTCGGTGTTACGATCCTTTTCCCAGGTCTGGCGGCGCTGATCGATTTCCTGCAGTGCTTCCCGTTCGCGATCTCGGAGCTCCGCAGCCTTTTCAAAGTTCTGGTTATTGACGGCCTCATCCTTTGCTTTTCGGATCTCGGCCAACTTTTCCTCCAACTGCTTCATGTCCGGCGGGGCTGTATAGGTCATAATCCTCAAACGCGAAGCAGCTTCATCCAACAGATCGATTGCCTTATCCGGCAAAAACCGGTCAGAGATGTAGCGGTCAGAAAGATTCACTGCGGCTTTGATGGCCTCATCGGTGATGCGCACCTTATGGTGGGCCTCATAACGGTCACGGAGACCTTTCAGAATTTCCACGCTTTCCTCTCGGCTCGGTTCGCCCACCGTAACCGGCTGAAAACGCCGCTCCAGCGCTGCATCCTTTTCCACATGTTTGCGATATTCATCCAGCGTGGTGGCGCCAACAGCCTGAATCTCTCCTCGAGCCAGCGCAGGCTTCAGGATGTTTGCCGCGTCGATGGCTCCCTCGGCTGCACCGGCGCCGATGATCGTGTGAAGCTCGTCAATGAAGAGGATGATGTTGCCGGCTTTTTGCATTTCTTCCATGGCGTCTTTGAGCCGCTGCTCAAACTCGCCGCGATATTTTGTGCCGGCGATCATGCCGGAAAGATCCAGCGTCACCACTCGCTTGTCGCGCAGCAGCTCCGGGATTCGGCCCTCCACGATGCGCTGAGCCAAGCCCTCGGCGATGGCGGTCTTGCCCACGCCCGGTTCGCCAATAAGCACTGGGTTGTTTTTCGTGCGTCGGCTCAGAATCTGGATCACACGCTCAATCTCTTTCTGCCTGCCGATTACCGGATCAAGATCACCCTCTCTCGCAGCCTGGGTGAGGTCACGGCCAAACTTGTCCAGCTTTGGTGTTTTTCCGCCGGGCTGGCTTTTCGGGGCGTTGCCGCTTTCGTCACGCATGCCACCGATCAGTTTTTCACGCAGTTGCTTCAGGTCTACGCCCATGTCGATCAGAATCCTGGCCGCCACACTGGCGCGCTCTCGCACCAGCGCCAGCAACAGATGCTCAGTACCCACATAATTGTGATTAAGGCCCTTGGCCTCCACTAGGCTGTATTCAATTACGTTTTTGGTGCGTGGCGTATAGCCGAAAGCATCGGTGAAGTTAAAATCCCCCTTGCCCACCAGGCGCTCCACCTGCTCGCGGATGCCAGCGGGCGTAACATTCATCTCACCCAAAACCTCAGACGCCGTGCTATCATCCACACCAATAATGCCCAGCAGCAAGTGCTCGGTGCCCACATAGTTATGGCCGAGGCTGCGGGCTTCTTCCTGGGCCAAGCCCAGCGCCTTGCGGGCGTTCTCCGTAAATCTTCCTTGGAATGACATATTCTCTCCTCATTTCTCTATATGGTAACAGCGTTGGGGGGGAACCCCACCTCTATCAGGATTACCTCTTACTGCCAAACGCTTCCCGAATGAAACTCGCCCGCACGATATCGCGTTCCTCTTGATTAAGCTCGCGACCCTCATGTTTTTGCAGCGCAGCCGGTTGCACGGCAATCATCAGGCGGTTGAGTTCAGTCTGGTTCACATCGGGCAGAAGCTCAAGGCCCACCGCCAGCCGGGCGTCTGAAAGCAACTGCATGAACTCCTTGCTGGAAACCGAACGGGCATACTTCATCAAACCCCAGGATCGGTACAGCTTGTCTTCAATTTCCACCCGTTTGTTGTGCAGCAGGAAGTCGCGGGCCGCGCGTTCCTTCTCCATGATCTGCTCACATACCGCTTTGATCGTGCCGGTGATGTCTTCCTCCGTCACGCCCAGTGTGATCTGATTGGAAATCTGGAACATATCCCCAAGCGCTTCGCTACCCTCACCATACATTCCGCGTACTGCAAGGCCTGCTTTCACGACTGAATCGATCAGGATCTTCAACATACCGATGAGCTTCAAGGCGGGCAAGTGAACCATTACCGAGGCCCTCATGCCGGTACCCACGTTGGTGGGGCAGCTGGTCAGGTAACCAAGCGCCTTATCATAGGCGTAGGGTACAATTTTCTCCAGCACGCTTTCCACCTTCAGAGCTTTGGAAGCAGCTTCCACAATCTGGCTGCCAGGCAGTAAGCCCTGGATTCTCAAATGATCTTCCTCGTTGATCATGAGCGACACCGTCTCGTCTTCACTGAGCAAGAGCGCTCCGCAATCCTTCTTCTTCAATAGGTCGGTGCTGGCCAGGTGCCGCTCCACAAGCTCAAGCCGGTCCGTTTCATCCATGAGCCGAAGCTGGAGGAAACGGAATGACTCCATCCCCTCGGCTTTTTTCATTGCGGCGATCACGCGGTCAGACACAGCGTCTGCCTGTTGGCTGTTCATCGCCGGTGGGAAAGGCATTCCGGCAATGTTGCGGGCCAACCGCACACGGCTGCTGATCACGATATCATTGCCGGGGCCTGTTGATTCCCAAACATTCATTTTACCGCTCCATCTCCGGCCGCCTCCAGCGACCGGATCTCATCGCGCAAACCGGCTGCCTTCTCATAATCCTCTGATTTGATTGCCAGTTTCAATTGTGCACGCAGCTCATCAATCCGGTTCGGTTTTCTCTTCTCCGCCATGGCAATTCTTGTTGGGGCAGAAAGCCCCGGCCGTTTACCGGTGTGCTGCAATGAGCCATGGATTCTCCGCATCATCGGGATCAGTTCGCCAGAAAACTGCCGGTAACACTGCTCACACCCGACGCGCCCTTCACGACGGAAGCGATCCAGGTTAAAACCGCAATCGGGGCAGACCACAGGCGGTTCGGCAGGCATTTGCTTTTGCTGGGCGCTGGCCAGATTCGCCAAGATATTTACGAGCGAAATATCTTTAAAGAACTCGCTGTCCCCCTCTTCTGCGCACTGCTTACACAGATGAAGCTCCGTTTTGTTTCCATTCATTACTTTGGTGAGGTAGATTGTGGCCTGCCTTTGGCCGCAACGGTCACACATCATACTATTCATCCTCTCTGCCTTGCAGCAGCGCCATTATCATATTCTTCAATATCCCGGCCCGCAATCGGTCCTTGATGGGCATAGGGGCAGCGATTGACCTGGCGGAAACCGCAGCCCTCAGAAGCTTCGCTTCCCTAGGCTCCACAATCTCTTTCTCCAGAAGATACTCCACGATACGCCGGGCATCGTTCTCCGACACCTCGTCGCCGATGCCCTGCGTGGCCAAATGCATCAGGTAGTCTCCCTCATCCATATCCACACGCATGATGCGGATATAGCCCCCGCCGCCGCGCCGGCTCTCAATATAGTAACCCTTGTCGGCCGAAAACCGTGTGGCCAGCACATAGTTGATCTGCGATGGCGCGCATCGGAAATACTCAGCAAGCTCATTTCTGCGCACGTCTATTTGATGCATATCCTCAAACAGGGATTTTATGAATGATTCTATGTTGTCTGACAACATCGACATCCGGGCTCACCTCTTTGACCATCTTTGACCTTATTATCATTATATCCGATTTCCCCAAGAAATCAAGACCCATGTTGATAGCATCCGACAGTGCGCCTAAAAAATTCAGGAAAACGACACCTATATATAAAATGCCACTTCCGTATACACAAACGATGGCGTATGATAAGATCGATTTAACATAGAAAAGATTAAGGAGGAATAAGTAATATGCAAGGCGACTTGAATACGAAAATAAAGTCCAGATTTGATGACTTTAAAAGCTTTGCAATGAAAGGCAATGTGCTGGACCTTGCTGTGGGCGTGATCATCGGCGGCGCCTTCGGCAAGATTGTTACCTCTTTGGTGAATGACATAATCATGCCGTTGATCGGATTGCTCACCGGCAGAATGGATCTTTCCACACTCAAAATCATTTTTCGAGCCGCTTCAAATGATGGGGTGAAAGACATTGCGGAGTTGTCGTTAAAATATGGGGCATTTCTGCAAAGCATCCTGGACTTCCTGATCATCGCATTGAGCATTTATTTCTTCATCAAGTTGATCGGCAAATTGAAGCGCAAGCAGGATGCAGCCGTCATTGTGGTTGCGCCGCCTGCACCCGCCAGGAGCGAGGTTCTGCTGGAAGAGATACGCGATTTGCTCAAGGAGCAGAATAAGGATCGGGATTGATATCATCAGTAAAGGCGGCCGGTGGCCGCCTTTACTGTGTTATCGCTTAGGAAAATGATATGTAACTCGTGCGTATTTCCCAACGTTTCTTGGCATTGCAGCCCACATGAGCTCATACAGCATATAGCGGTTATCCTGCCAATATTCGTAGAAACTGCTTTGTGGGAGCGGGCAGTAACCGCTGCCAACCTCAATGGTGAATCCCGGCCTACCGGTGCTCTCAACGAACCAATCCCGGTATCCGCCTCCAGATGCCTGCGATGACGGGGAAAGCACAGAATATCCATTGAGCAGCCTGAGTTGCTCGGCAATGAAGCGGTTCATCTTGTTCCCCGCACCATTTGGGTTATACCAATAGATCATTTCGCCGGATGAATGGTAACTGGCTGTAAGTGCAAAATCTTCGGAAATGGTCAGATCTCTCAGGGCAACAGATTCCGGTTCGCTAAACACCCGTGGGCCAGAGTAATAGTAAGGACCCGGTTTGGTATAATTTGGGTCAACCCTCCAGCCGGCATCAAAATTGCGGTTCAGGTCCACACCCCTGCCATTGGCTTTCCAGCGGATGAAACTAGTGCTGCCACCGTTCATGGAAACCAGAGCTGTCTTCAGGTCTGACATGGATGCCGGCACTGACGCCAAGCCCTCCATGCACAAACGCACACCGTCGGGGTTGGCTTCGGGAATGATCCAGATTTCTACTTGTTCCAACATCTTGCGCACTGAGGAGCCCTTGTAAGACGCGCCTAGCTCGCCGGCTTTCAGCGCTGTCTCGGCGTGACGCAGCGCCATTAGCGAAGTCAGCCACTCCCGTGCGTGTATGGCGGCTTGCACAAGGATTCGCACTTCAGCCTCGGGATTACCTATCACAATGGCCTTAATGGAGTTTCCCATATAACTCAAGCCAATCGTTTCCACCCTGGCCTTACCGGGATAACGAGTTACAATTTCATTCATGTCTCTCATGCATTGCGTGACGGTAAAGCTTGCCGAAAGGCTAATATCCTCGCTGGGCCACTCCAGCATGGCTGCGTTACTCGGCGCCACTGTGCCCGGGTAATTAGCCAGATAAGCTGATTGGCACCACCCGGTTTGCCCTCCTGAGGTGACCACGCTGCACCATGCACCGGCATCAGAGGCAACCCTGACCACATCGCCTCTGGAAAGACTCTTAACAACACGGGCAGTGGCGCTGGCGCTTGCCCGCATATTGAGCGATGACGCGTTCACTACCACCATGTCCCTAAGACCGGTCGCCTTTGCGACACCAGGGGTAAACAGGCACCCGGTAATTGCGGCGGCCAGGATGCAGCCCATAATCCTGAAAATAAGTGACGCCTCTCCATGGGTGCGCGTGGAATGGTTACGCTTCATTGCTTCTCCGCAAATGGTATAATTGAGCTGGAAAACTCACCAGATATGGTATATTATACTGTTGATATCTTGGTTTATCAATATTCTCCCTGTAAATGCAGAATCATTTCATCCCGGGTTTGCAGAAAGCCGAACTTTTCATAAACCCCTCTGCCAGCTTCGGTTGCATGTAAAGACAATTGCCCGCACCCATGTGTCCGCGCCCTGTCGATCAATTTGGCGAAAAGTGCCGAAGCATAACCCTTTCCGCGACATTCGGGAAGCGTAAACATATTCAATACATATGCCGACTTGCCCGATGGGTTGGAATAATTGGGCGCAATACAATGAAGACATATGCCGCCAGTGGCAACAATCCGCCCGGCATCCTCCCACACCCATGTTTCAAATGTGCCATCTGCCAGCGCAGCTGCCCAGTAGTGCTTAAGGCTTTGTTCAAAGTCATCCGGTGGCATGCTCCTGCCATTCACTTCATTCAGAAAAGCCACGCGCAGCTTTATGAGCTCAGGAATGTCTTCCTCAATGGCCATACGCATCATAGGAAATCCTCCGAAACAAAGTAGATGTGTATATGCAGAGATCACTCGTGTTGATGCATGTTGAATTTTGCCATATAATAATATTGTAGTCAAACAGCGAGGGGGGTGCATGCATGGCTGGTGATTCGATGCTCATTGTGACATCGGGCCTTCCGGAAACAACCAAAATGTTGATCCGCAGCAAGCTTACACCATTAGCCCTGGAATTTCAGACCCCAAAAGGCAATGATGATCTCCGCAGATTGCTCAACTCCCGAAACATTATTGTGGGCTGTGTGCTGGTGGATAGCGACACAAACGATGACAAGGGCCGGACTTTCTGCACATCTGTGCGTGCCATCAACAAGAGCGTGCCCCTGATTGTATTGAGTTCTGAAAAGGATAAAGCCTATTATGTGAGCGCGATACGCTGGGGTGTGACCGGCTTTGTGGTCAAACCGCTTGGTGATGATACAATCCGCGCCAAACTGATGGACTGTTATCACGCTCAGAGCGAAAAAAGCGCCGAGATGATCACATTTGACCTTGAAAAATACCTGTTGGGAGAATTCAGAAAAGCTGAAAAGGGCAAATTTAGCCTGACATTCATGTTTGCCACGGTACGGCTGGACGATCCCGAAGAACAGGGCAATGCGATGAGTCATGCATATTATCTAAACCTCTTTTATGAAACAATCAAAAAGCTCTTTTGGGACACTGACGCGTTCATCCGTTATAACTCCAAGTATTATCTGGGCGTATTCCCTTTCTGCACCAAGGAAAATGTGGCAATTCTGGAAGGCAAGATGCGCGCCGCGTTTAGTGAGCTGTATACCAACCGCGGCATGCCTCAATATGTGAAGCTGGTTTCAGCAACATCCACCTATCCTGACGATGGAGCCCGCTTCCTTGATGTGCAGAGGATTCTATCCGACAGGGCCAGAATATTAATGGGAGACATTAAGTTTGAGTGGTATATTTAACCGGGCAGCGCAGCCTGATAATTTGATCCCTTGACTTACCCATTCAGTTTACCGTCTCTTCTTCCCCACTCTACTGCTGCATTGGCTCTTGTTTCAAACGGATCGTGCGGATCGGTGTGCCATCGGGTGCATCTTCCATTTGTTGCGTGACCGCCCCTTCAGCAATCATATCGCTCAGGATCCTGCGGTACATGTCAAATATGCCGCCGTAATACGTCGCGGCGTGGTTCAGCGTGTTCATAAATGTGGACTTGATGTTCTTCTCCTGCGCGCTCAACATGCAAAGCACCAGGTTTTCGCGATACTTGTCCTCCGTGGCATCTTTTGGCAAGATCGTTTTGACCCAGCTGGAGCAATCGGCCAATTGCCTGCCCAACGTGCCTTCCACTGCGTACACCCCGATCACCTTATCTTTCTGCGTGCGCAGGAATGTGGCGACGGAGGAGTAGTGATTATCCCCTGTGATCAGGATGAACTGATCCACATGGGGTTTGGTCATGCTGTCTTGATATATACTGTCAAGCATCAGAAAATCGGTGTAATCCTTTTTATGGCCTTCAAAATTCGGCTGCTGGCAATCGATGATTGTGCTGGTGATTGTACGGATCTTGCCCTGCTCAGACTTGATGAGCTCGTTGGAAAAGTCACCAAATACCTTGATGCTCTCGGCGAAACGGCCCTGGCTTTTCAGTTCATCCAGCAGTGCGACAAGGTTGGGCTTGAGTTTGAACCGGTCGTACATCCCATAAAATAATGACTCATAGTCAACATAAATCAAAGACTGTAATGCCTGGTCTGTGTTTGGTGGTTGTTTTCGTGTGGTGAATATCATAAATTCTTCCTCTTGGAATCCGGCTGCACTGTTCGGTTGTCAAGGAACCTGCAATACAGTAACACAGCTTTCACACCAAGTCCATACACAGATGGGGTGTATGATGTCGAATTCTGCAATATCGCGCGCTCTGTGTATGATATAATCGTCAGTTCCTCACAGACAGATCACGGTAAATCGTCGTGGGTGAGCAGCCCGCTGCCGCTGATAGGGATCTCATCACCTAAATATCTGGGCTTGGGTTTGATGATTGCTCCCTCAAACCAATCCTTGGTGCGAGCCAAAAGCTCGCGAGCGTCAAAAAGCAGCTGTTTGGGCGACCTATATCGGTCACAGGCCACACCTTGTATATCCAGACCCATGCTGTCGGCCAAAAACACTGCGCGATACAGGTGGTACTTCTGTGTGACAACGATAGCGCTCTTAACCACAAACACATCGCGCGCACGGTACATCGTGGAATAGGTATCAAACCCGGCGTGATCCATGAAGATTGCTTCGGTGGGCACACCCTTGCCTTCCAGATAACGGCGCATATTGTTGACCTCGTCATACCCCTCAGTGCCGTGGTCGCCGCTCACAAGTATCCTGGGCGCTGCACCGGCGGTATAAAGCTCATAAGCCACATCCAGCCGGTCCTGCAGCATGTAGGAGGGCTGGCCGCTGGTCCACACCTTGGCACCCAACACGATGATGGCGTCGGCTTTTTGGGCATCGGATTGGGCAACAATGTGGGCATATGCGCCTGATGTGACTGCAAGGTTTGTGCTAGCCAATACAAGGATGATTGCAGCTGCAACAACCAAAGCAAGCGTGAATAATTTGTGAAATATCCGCCTCTTTACTGTGTGCTCAATCAACCGCTTGGTTTTCTTTTCTGCACCCGAGTTTAGCATAGCAACCTCAACAAACAAGATGATAGCACAAGGCTCAGAACGCCGAATGATCCATCGAATTGGGTTGACATTGGTGGCTGAAACCTCATTCCTATTGGTTCCTAAAGCATCCTCATTCTATGCGATGTACATTCATTTTACAAGCATATGTCATCTCATGTAACGTTGAGCTATGCTATTTACGGTCATATTGATACCTCTATGTGTGAAATTTCTAATATAATAACTTTATTTAAATTATTAACATGATATCTTGTCGCAGAATGATGCGTTACTGGATGGAAAATCCATTATACTAGGAATTCCTCAAGATAACCCTGAAACAACAAAACCTGAAGACTGCAGGTATGACTTATTCCTGGTGGTTTCCGATTACAGATACCTCGATGACGAAATTGCACTACGACATATCTCCAAGCGGGGATTATGCGGAGTTTACAATCGAACACACACTGAAAGCGATGCAAAAAGCGTGGAATGACATTCTCCCGGAAATGCACAAGCTAGGGCATTCGCTGGGATACTGCAGGACCCATGTTGGAATGATATGCCCTCAAGTAAGTCCAGCGTCATATGTGCGAGATCTGTATGCCGATCCGCAATGGGCCAACAGAATAAAGCCCACGAAGCAATATAACCAGGGAGAGACTGGGCTTTTCAGAAAACTCGCTGTTTATGCTACATGTCTTGGTGCGATCAGTCGCAAATCAATCAGCGCTGGCAGTCACCTGGGTTCTCCGGAATACCCGGGTCCGACAGTATCTGTACTGCTGTAGCTGGACCGAAATTTTTCCAGTCATTGATAACCCATACCACTTCTTTATCCGGCGTCACTTCCACAAGCTGCGGGCTCATGCCGCCGTTACCTCTGGAGCAGAGGATTGTATTACCGTTGGCCAAGCGAACACAACTTTGACAATCATCAAGTCTGTACTCCTCCGGCAAGTCTGCCAGCTTGATTTCCCACACGGTTTCACCATTGTGATTGACTTCACGGGTCAGTTTATCTTGTTCGCCGGTAATCAGCGTATTGCCATTCTTTAGCCGAACGGCTGCCCAAGGGCTCTTTATGTTATAGGACCATATAATATTGAGGTCCCTGTCATACTCCACAACCTTATGCAAAGAGAGGAAGGGAATGAGAAATGTACCTTTATCGGTGATACGAAGCCTACGGTTTTGACCATGTACACTTGAGTTTTCTGGATAGGGAATCACTCGCTCCAGCTCCACAATACCGGTCTTTTTATTGATGATTATCAGTCTGGGTGGATTGTCATTGATCATGAGTAGAACCTTGTCTAGCCCGATTGGCTGCACAGTGTGTATTTCGGTTCCTTTCGCTGCATTGATTCGCCAGACAATTTTCTTCTGCGGAGTAACTTCGCCTGCCCAAGCCAAGCGTGAGAAAAGTATGTTACCGTTGGTCATCATCCATATGTCATCATATTCCCAGCCAGTCCCTGTGGAGTACGTCCAAATGACCTTACCTTTATCGACCAGGAACATTGTATTGCAGCCTTCACCAATATAAACCATCGGATGGCGGGATAGACCGCCGCCCGGCATTTTAGGGTCTGTTTCGCTTTGTGAAACAACCCAGCTTGGTGGGTCAATCGGTTGTTCCTCAGGGCCAACTGCCGGAACATTGGCGGCGGTGAACATAGGCAATAAATCCAGTAGTGGGGTAGCTTTCACAGTAATCCTCCTGAATATTTTAGTATCCAATCATTTGAGGCCAACAAACCTTGTATGCCCATCCGAATTTGTACCAAGCGTATGCTTCGGGAGCCGGTGCTCCACAGTTGAAGGCCTATAATTGGCTCTTTACTAGACGAATTGGTCAGTAACCATGCAAGCGCTACATTGCCCTCATATTTGCCGAGTTTTTGAACATGTTGGCTCCAGCACGATAAATCGAGTTCTGCTTGAGTAGGTACACATGGTATTTCCTATACAAAATAGTATGATCCAAATATCTGCCTGAAACATTGTATGCTGAATCACTAGTGTATTCAAGAGAAACCAGATATCAAAGATTGCCAGAATGGTATAGCAGATCATACCAAGGCAGCACAGAATGCCCGCAGAGTGCAGAAGAATACCCAACCCTAAATAACCAAGCGAGCAACGAAAAAGAGCTAACTGGTACTCAAAATCAGTTAGCTCTTCAATATGGCTGATACAATCAGTGTTGCCAAAACGTTGCCATAGGTTAACTTGAGAAGCTGCAAAGCCGCATATTTACTGGCTTTTCCCCGCCTTTCAAATCATTCCCACTCAATCGTACCCGGAGGCTTGCTCGTTATATCATACACGATCCGGTTGATGTGTTTGACCTCATTGATAATCCGGTTGGAAATCCTCCCGAGCACTTCATAAGGCAGATGGGCCCAGTCGGCGGTCATCGCGTCCACGCTTGTCACGGCCCGCAGCGCCAGCAGCCAGTCATAGGTGCGGGCGTCGCCCATCACGCCCACAGTGCGCTGGTCGGTAAGCACTGCAAAATACTGCCACACCTCGCGGGCAAGGCCGGCATTGGCGATTTCCTCACGATAGATGGCATCAGCCTCGCGCAGGATCTCCAGTTTCTCCGGTGTGACCTCGCCCATCACGCGGATGGCCAGACCGGGGCCAGGGAACGGTTGCCTCCACACAAGCTCGGCAGGGATGCCCAGCTCTTCACCCACGGCGCGCACCTCGTCCTTAAAGAGGTCACGAAGAGGCTCCAGGATCTCATCAAAATCCACATGGTCCGGCAAGCCGCCCACGTTGTGATGGCTCTTAATGACAGCCGCGTGGCCAGCGCCGCTTTCCACCACGTCGGGATAGATCGTGCCCTGTGCCAGGAAATGCACGTGGCCGATCTTCTTGGCCTCATCTTCAAAAACCCGGATAAATTCCTCACCGATGATCTTGCGCTTGCGCTCCGGGTCCTTCACACCGGCAAGCTTGGAGAGGAACCGGTCTTGCGCGTTCACGCGAATCATGTTCAGGCCGAACTTGCCCTTGAAGGTCTGCTCCACCTGATCGCCCTCGTCCTTGCGCAGCAAGCCATGATCCACAAAGATGCAGGTGAGGTTTTTGCCCACCGCTTCGTTCAACAGGATTGCCGCCACCGACGAGTCCACGCCACCGGACAATGCAAGCAGCACCTTCTTGTCTCCAACCTTTTTCTGCAGGGCAGCCACAGCTTCACGGGTAAAGGAGCTCATCGTCCACAGGCCTTGGCAGCCGCACACTTTGTAAAGGAAGTTCTCCAGTAACTTCTGGCCTTTGGGAGTGTGCACCACCTCCGGGTGGAACTGCACGGCATAGAGCTTCTGGCCGGGGTTTTCCATCGCCGCGATGGGGCAGCAGCCAGTGGACGCAGTGATGGCAAAGCCCTGCGGCGCATTCATCACCTGATCGGTGTGGCTCATCCAGCACTCCATATCGGCGTCGATACCGTCAAACAAAGGTGAAGAGCCGTCATGGCGGATGCCGATGCGGCCATACTCACGGCGGGCTGCCGGGGCAACACGGCCACCCAACAGCTGTGCAAACACCTGAGCACCGTAGCAGATGCCAAGGATCGGGATACCCAGCTCGAAGATCGCGGGGTCTGCCAGCGGCGAGCCAGACTCATAAACCGAGTTTGGGCCGCCGGTGAAGATAATCCCCTTGGGATTCAGCGCCTTGATGCGCTCGATGGGTGCTGAGTATGGCAGGATCTCGCTGTAGACATGAGCCTGCCGAACGCGGCGGGCGATGAGCTGATTGTACTGGCCGCCAAAGTCCAGCACAATCACGGTCTCCTGGTGCATGAGTTACTCCTCCGAATGCAGAAATTTCTGTTGCGCCAGGCTTTGTGCCGTGGCGTAAACGGTCAGGAAGCTTTGGCCGGTGCTCTCCGCAATGCAACGGCAGTCCTCATATTCCGGCGCGATCTTGGGGCCTGCGGGACCCTGGGCGATCTTAACACGCACATCGCCCAAAGGCGTTGCCACTGTCTCAATTCTTCGCAGCAGCGTAGTGCGGCGGGCTTCATAACTGCGCACACCCAGCGTGGTGGTTTCCACAAGAATTATCCGTTCCACATCGGTACGCTTGTTATTGGCGCAAAT
The DNA here is from genome assembly GCA_023421955.1 of Bacillota bacterium. Lineage (GTDB taxonomy): Bacteria > Bacillota > Clostridia > Christensenellales > UMGS416 > JAEYRA01. The sequence goes on along the minus strand of JAEZSE010000005.1, from coordinate 60,781 downwards.
GGCCGTGAGCCTCTGGGCCGGGCGGTTTTTCTTCATGATAATTGGTGTATAGAATGCATCTAGCGCCCCGGCGGCAAACACGCGCTCCAGCGCATAGGCCATCGCCTCGCCGGTCATGTCGTCGATGTTACACTCAATCACGGTGACTGTCTGTGCTTCGCCTGCCGCATCGCTGCCCAGGAACACGCGGGCGGCATTGGGAAACTCAAAATCCTTGAAACCCAGGCCATAACCTGTTTTCTCGATGGTCATCTGCGGCCTGGGGCCGTAACCATCGGCAAATACTCGGGCGATCAACGCGCCAGTGGGCGTGGTGAGTTCGCTCATTGTTCCATCGGTATAGCTTTGCACGCCGGTGAGCAGCTCGGCTGTGGCAGGTGCCGGTACTGGCATCAGGCCGTGGGCGCACTTCACGCGGCCGGAACCGGTATTGAGTGGTGAAAACACAATACGGTCTGGCTTGAGAATATCCAAGCAGATGCAGGCTCCCACAATGTCCACGATGGAGTCCACCGCGCCCACCTCATGGAAATGCACCTCGTCGGGCGCCACACCGTGCACCTTGCCCTCTGCCTCAGCCAACAGAGTGAACATCGCCGACGCCTTGTCTTTCACGGTCTGGGTCAATGCTGAACCGTTGATTAGCTCCAAGATATCTTTCAGCCTGCGGTGGTGGTGATGGTGGTCATGGTCGTGGCCCTCGTGCTCATGGTGGTCATGAGCCAGATGCACGTGCACCGCCGTACCGGTGATCCCGAGCTTTTGATCGCGATGGATATGCAGCTCATACTCCCCCGCCATGCCAAGCTTTTGAAGCTCCGCCTCAAACGCGGCACGGTCCACACCCAGATCCAGCAATGCCCCCAATGTCATATCACCACTAAGACCTGCAGGGCAGTCAAAATAGAGTATCCTCATTCTTCCCCCAATTTGTTGATCATCGACGCGAGGAACCCAGCGCCAAAGCCGTTGTCGATGTTGACAACAGAAACGCCGCTGGCACAGCTGTTGAGCATCGTGAGCAGCGCGGAAAGCCCGCCGAAGTTAGCACCATAGCCCACACTGGTAGGCACGGCAATCACCGGCTTATCCACAAGGCCCGCTACGACACTGGCCAGCGCGCCTTCCATGCCGGCCACCGCTACGATGACGCGGGCTGAGCGAATGTCCTCCAGTCTTGAAAAGAGCCGGTGGATGCCGGCCACGCCCACATCATAAATCCGCAGCACACGGCTGCCGTTGGCTTCAGCAGTCATGGCAGCTTCCTCGGCCACCGGGATATCGGCTGTGCCACCGGTCACAACAGCCACGATGCCTTGGGTTGGCTCGATTTCACGGCGCTTCACGAGAAAGCACCGGGCAGCCTCATGCCAGGTAACTGACTCCCTGGCCAATTCACGTATGGCCTCATAGGCCTCGATTGTGGCACGGGTGCCAAGGATGTTGCTGTCATCATGAGCCATCATGCGCTCCACAATACCCCGGATCTGTGCAATCGTTTTACCCTGGCAGAAGATCACCTCAGGGTATCCGGTGCGGATGGCGCGGTGGTGGTCGATCTTGGCATAGCCAATGTCTTCAAAGGGCAGATTGGAGAGCGCCTTCATACCGTCTTCCACGGTCATGACGCCGTCCTTGATGCCCTCGAGCAATTTACGGATGTTGTCTGCTTCCAAAAGTACCTCCCAGCAGGGGGTCAGGCTCTCACTCAGCCCGCCGATTCTCTGCCGCTTTCTCTTAATTCAGGCTCCCCATTCGGTAGCCTTCCAAGTCCAGCGCGATAAATTCAAACCCAAGTGGCTTAATTTCGGCTAGCAATGCCTCTCTGGTTGCATAATCTGCCAGCCGCGATATATCCGCCTGCGGAGCCTCAATACGAGCCACATTTCCGTGCAGCCGTACCCGGCAGCCAACAAACCCAAGGGCAATTAGCGCATCTTCCGCTATTTCCACGCGGCGAAGCGCATCTTCGGTCAGCTCTATGCCATAGGGGATACGCGATGCCATGCACGCTGCAGCCGGGGCACCCCAATTGGGCAGGCCGAGCTCCTTCGACTTTGCCCTGATCTCTTCTTTGGTGATATCCGCCTGGTCAAAGGGGCTCACAACGCCCAACTCAATGGCTGCACGCTTGCCGGGCCGGTAATCCCCCCGGTCGCTGGCGTTGGAGCCATCCAGCAAGGCAGGATATCCTTGCCGCACTGCCACGGCTAACAGGGTGCCGAAAATGGCCCGTTTGCAGTGGTAACAGCGATCCCTGGGGTTCTGGCGCACTTCCTTCACAGCCAGCGCGTTGATCGGCACCTCCAGCAGCTGCACACCACAGAGGGCTGCAATCTGCCTTGCGGCGCTGAGCTCCCTGGCTGGGTTGAGCTCGGTCACAGCAGTGAGTGCCAGCACGTTTCCCACGCCCAATGCGTCAGCGCACAGGCGCAAAAGAAGGGCGCTGTCCACACCGCCGGAAAAGGCGACTGCAACACGCCCCTGCTCCTTGATAATATTGATGACTTTGATCCAGTTTCCCAAACTACTGTCCCGATTGGCGATCGGTCTCCTTCTCCAAGTATCTTTTTCAGGTTATTTCTCTACATACAACACGCCGATCGTATTAGGCCCACAGTGGCTGGCGATTACGGCGCCGGCATCGGTCTCATGCACCTGCTCAAACAGGCCCGAACTTTCCACAATAGCTTTCACCGCCTGCACAATCTCTAAGTCACAGGGCGTGTGGGTAATGAACACATGCTTGCGGTCAGCGGTGCCGGCTGCAGCAGCCAGCACGTCGGCTGCATATTTCTCTGCACAGCGCACGATGTTTCCACGATATTTCTTGTCTGGGCGCATGGCACCGTCAGCCACCACGATACAGGGCTTCAGGCTCAGTGCGTTGGCCCCGAAGGCCTGCAAAGCGCTGCAGCGGCCGCCACGATATAGATACAGCAGTGTGTCGATGACAAAACTTGCCCGCACTTTTGGCGCTGTCTGGCGTAGGTGCTCGGCAATATCAGCCAGTGCTTCGCCCCGCTCAACCAACTCTGCCGCCCGTAGCACTAGGTGCCCAATGCCGGTGGAAAGGTTCATCGAGTCCACCACTTCAATGCGCCCGACTGGGAATTCCTGCGCAGCGATGACGGCGTTGGCCACGGTGGAGGATAACTTGGTAGAGATGCCGACAAACAGGATGTCATATCCAGCATCAATCCAGGGAGTGAAAGCTTCCTGATAATCAGCAATTGATATGGCAGCGGTTTTAGGTGTTTGCTTGGTCTTGTTGGTGTAGTCAAACAGCTCCTGCACGGTCACGTCGACACCGTCTCTGCGGCTTACATCGCCCAGATTCACATATAATGGCATGATGAGAATATCATAACGCTTGATCAATTCCGCAGACAAATCACAGGTACTGTCGGCAATGAGTTTGATCTTGTTCACAGGATGCCCTCCCCTCATACTAAATTATTATATCACAACTGTGGAATGGTGAAAAAGATCAAAGAATCGCAGCGGTCTAACTCATCTATTGATGCTTCAGTGCCCGCGGATATCAAAAAGAGCTCCGTATCCCACTGTCATACAAAATCACATAATAGCAGTTGTCATGAGCAATTTGGTCTTCTTCCCTATCGCTACATCCGGCGACGCTGCCCGCATCACTTCAATGGTAACCTGCTTCGCATCCTTTCCCTTTACCGGTCGGAACGAATAGCTATTGAAGTATTGAACAAGATCTTCCTGCAGCTGCTCGGATTGAACCAAAATCACCGCCAGGAAGTCCATGCCATTTCCATTGCCATTGAGCTTGCCGCAGACGGCGGCATGATCAAGCACACCGGTATCGGGCGGCAGCGTGCATCTCTCCAACTGTAAAGAAAACAGGGCAAGACCGATATCATTTATGATAGATGATATCACGAGGGGCAAAACAAGAATGACTACAACTAAAATGAAAAAAAGGAACAAACGCCTGACTTCCTTCAGAGATTCAGCCTTGTACTTGCTGAATAACCCCATCACGTTCACCTTTTGATTGCAATATTCTAAGCTCCCTGTATATTTGAAACCATTTATCAAGGCTGAAGCATAATGGAAGATTGATTGTATTACTGTTATTCAGCGTGGTACCAGATTCTCCTGCCGCATTTTGCCGAATTTTAACATTCGTCTATATTGACATCCTATTACAAATATGCTAATGTTTCTCGTTGTTTACTTTAAGTAAACAAAAAGTAACCAAAGGCAAAACCACAGCATAACTAAACAAATTGTAACGGTTCATCAAACAAGGCGGTGAGGAAATGGACATCGGCAGCAAGATCAAGGGCTTGAGATTAATGCATGGCCTGACGATGGAAGACCTGGCAGACAGGACAGAACTGTCAAAAGGTTTTATCAGCCAGTTGGAGCGCAACCTGACCTCCCCCTCCATCTCGACGTTGATCGATATCCTGGCCTGCCTTGGCACCGATCTTAAGGATTTCTTCAGTGACGCTTCCGGCTCGCCAGTGGTGTTTGACAGCGAGGATGCTTTTGTGAAAGAAAACACCGAAAGCGGCCACAACATCAGTTGGCTGGTGCCAAACGCACAGAAAAACGCAATGGAGCCCATTCTGCTCACGCTGGCACCAGGCGGCTCCTATGGGCCCCATGAGCCCCACGCCGGCGAAGAATATGGCTATGTACTATCCGGAGCGATCACTCTGCTGCTGGGCCGTCAGAAACACAAGGTGAAGCGTGGCTCATCTTTTTACTTCAAGTCAAGCATGAACCACGAGATTCAAAACACCGGCAAGGCCGAGGCGAAAATCCTCTGGGTCGCCTGCCCTCCCAGTTTCTAGTGAAAGAGGACGACAGATGGTCGAGAACACCCGCTTCATCGAATTGGTAGACATCACAAGGGCTTATGACGAGGAAACCATTGCCCTGAACCATATAAGTCTATATATCCGACGCAGGGAATTCCTGACGTTGCTGGGCCCATCGGGTTGCGGAAAGACCACGATGCTCCGCCTGATCGCGGGCTTTGACCACCCCACCGAGGGCACGATCCTGATGGACGGCAAGGATATCACAGCCACGCCCCCCTACCGCCGGCGCGTCAACACGGTGTTTCAGCGTTATGCCCTGTTCCCCCATATGAACGTGTTTGAGAACGTCGCTTTTGGCTTGAAGATCAAGAAACTGGATGGGCCGGTGGTCGCCAAAAAAGTAGCGGCAATGCTGGATATGGTGGGCCTGAAGGGTTATGAAAAGCGCAGCACCGACGCGCTGTCAGGCGGGCAGCAACAGCGGGTGGCTATTGCCCGCGCATTGGTGAACGAGCCGGAAGTGTTGCTGCTGGACGAGCCTCTCGGCGCGCTGGACCTCAAAATGCGCAAAGACATGCAGGTGGAGCTCAAAAACATGCAGCAGGAACTGGGCATCACATTCCTGTATGTGACCCACGATCAAGAGGAAGCGCTGACGATGTCGGACACAGTCGTGGTAATGAACCATGGCAAGATCCAGCAGATCGGCACTCCGATGGATATTTACAACGAGCCGAAGAACGCCTTTGTAGCCGACTTCATCGGCGAAAGCAACATCATCCCCGGTGAAATGGTGCAGGACAGGCTGGTCAGCATCCTTGGCCACACGCTCGATTGCGTGGACGGCGGTTTTGCACCAAACGCGCCGGTGGAGGTTGTGATCCGCCCGGAAGACATTTACCTGGTGGACGAATCCCACGGCTCGATCAAGGGCGTGGTCGAAAGTGTGATCTTCAAGGGCGTTCACTTTGAGATGCGCATTGACTGCGGCGACTTCACTTTCCTCGTGCATGACACAACGATGAAGCCCGAGGGATCTACAGTGGGCTTGATTGTGCGCCCGGAGGACATCCACGTCATGTCAAGGGGGGTGCCCGGTTGAGAATCAAATGGTATGCAGCCCCCTATATCGCCTGGATGATCGTGTTTACCGTGGCGCCGCTTGGCTTGCTGGCGGGTTATGCGCTCACCGATGCCAGCGGCTCATTCACGATGCAAAACTTTGCACAGTTTTTCCAGGATTCCATCTTCATCTCCATCTTGCTGCGGTCGCTTTGGCTTGCGTTGCTCTGCACAGCGATCTGTCTGCTGATCGGCTACCCGGTGGCCTACATCCTATCGCGTAAAAAGGAAGGCGGCGTGTTGTCCGTGCTGTTCATCCTACCGATGTGGATGAACTTTTTGCTGCGCACTTATGCCTGGATGTCCATTCTGGAAAACACCGGTCTTGCCAATAAGCTATTGATGGCGTTGGGCCTCGGGCAGGCAACGTTGCTCTATAATTCAAACGCTGTGCTGCTGGGTATGGTGTATAACTTCCTTCCCTTCATGATCCTGCCGATCATGACCGTGCTCAGAAAGATGGACAAATCGCTGCTGGAAGCAGCCGGCGACCTGGGCGCCAACCCTTTCGAGACCTTCCGCCGGGTGATCGTGCCGTTATCACTACCCGGCGTGATCTCCGGCATCACGATGGTTTTCATGCCTGCAGTAACTACGTTTGTGATTTCCCGTTTGCTAGGCGGGTCGCAATTCATGCTGTTCGGTGATTTGATCGAGCAGCAGTTTTTACAGACCGCTGACTGGAACTTCGGCTCGGCGCTTTCTGTGATTATGATGGTGCTGATTCTGATCAGCATGGCGATAATGAACCGCCTGGGTGGCTCTGAAGATGAAAGGGGGCAGTTGATTTGACCAAACACAAGCTGCGCTCCTTCTTCACAAATGGTTATCTGGCCGTGGTGTTGGCATTTCTCTATTTGCCAATCCTCGTAATGATTTATCTGTCCTTCAGCAACTCCAAATCCCGGTCCGTGTGGGGCGGCTTCACGCTACAGTGGTATACCCACTTGTTTCAGAATGACATCATCATGGACGCACTAAAGAACACACTGATGGTCGCTGTATTATCCGCCATCGTTGCTACCGTGATTGGCACAATGGCGGCAATCGGGATATTCGGCATGAGGCGTGGTGTTCGGACCATCATCACAAACATCACCTATCTGCCGGTAATCAATCCTGATATCGTCACGGGAATTTCGTTGATGATACTCTTCATCTTTTTCCGCTTAAACTTGGGATTCTGGACGATGCTGATGGCCCACATTGCCTTCAACATCCCCTATGTGATTTTTTCGGTGATGCCCAAGCTCATTCAGCTGGACCATCATGTGTATGAGGCGGCGCTGGATCTTGGCGCCACACCGGGGCAGGCATTGTGGAAGATCATTCTACCGGAGATCATGCCCGGCGTGATCACAGGGCTCATCCTGGCTTTCACGCTCTCCATTGACGACTTCGTGATCAGCTTCTTCACATCAGCTGATGTGCAGAACCTGTCCATCTACATCTACTCACAGGCACGCAGAGGTATCAATCCATCCATATATGCGCTGTCCACACTGATGTTCCTCACAGTGCTGGTGCTGCTGATCATCGTAAACCGCCGTTCAGCATTGATCGCTGGAAAATCCGAGAAGGTTAAGCAGGAAATTTAACTATTATGTAAAGGAGCGTTGAACATGAAGAGAATCCTGGGAATCGCGTTGGCCTGCCTGTTGGTGCTGCCATTGCTTCTCACCGCCGGCTGCGGAAGCAGCCCGAAGCAGAAAGTGCTGTATGTGTATAACTGGGGCGACTACATTGAGGTGGACGACAACGGCGTGAGCCAGGTCCTGAAGGATTTTGAGGCGGAAACCGGGATAAAGGTGGTTTATTCCACGTTTGCTTCCAACGAGGAGCTCTATGCCAAGCTCACCAAAAACAGCGGCCAGTATGATGTGATCGTGCCCTCCGACTACATGGTGGAGCGCATGGCCAAAGCCGGCATGCTTGAGGAGATTGACAAGAGCAAAATCCCGAACTATGCCAACATCGACAAGGAGTTTCAAACCATGGCCTTCGATCCGGAAGGCAAATACTCCGTGCCATATATGTGGGGCACCGTGGGCATTGTCTACAACAAGGCAATGGTGGAGGAGCCGGTGGACAGCTGGTCCATCCTCTGGGATGAGAAATACAGCAAGAAGCTTTTCATGTATGACAGCTCTCGCGACTCCATCTCTGTGGCGCTGCTCTATAAGGGCTTGAAGCCCAACTCACAGGATGACGCAGAGTTGGCTCAGGCTGAGCAGGCACTGATCGACCAGAAGCCTCTGGTGCTCTCCTACACGCTGGATGATACCCGTGACAAGATGCTGGCCGGTGAGGCCGCAATGGCGGTGGTCTATTCGGGCGACGCAGTGCTGATTCAACAGGAGGCTGAGGAGGCCGGTAAGGATTTCGGCTATAGCATCCCCAAGGAAGGCAGCAACATCTGGATGGACAGCCTGTGCATCGTGAAGGGTTCCAAGCACAAGGCTGAGGCCGAAGCCTTCATCAATTTCCTCTGCAAGCCCGAGATCTCCGCCCGCAATGCAGAATACATCTGCTACGCCCCGCCGATCAAGGCCGCCTATGACGGACTCTCTGACGAGCTCAAGGCCATCCCGGCCCTCTACCCCACAGATGAGGAGAAAGCCCGCTGCACCTCTTATCGCGACCTGGGTGATTACAATGCCAAGTATGAAGAGGTGTGGCTGAGGGTGAAAGCGGCGCAATAGTTTAGCATATTGAATCGTTTCAAGACATACAGACCCCTGCGGATAGGCTCCGCAGGGGTTTGTTGAATATATAAAGATTAGGATTCTTTACATCGTGATCTTTAGCTGCCTGCCTTTGCGCTCCAGCGCAGCCTTGATAAAGTCGCGGAACAATGGGTGCGGGCGGTTGGGGCGGGACTTGAACTCTGGATGGAACTGGGTGCCGACATACCACGGATGATTGGGAAGCTCTACGATTTCAACCAGATCAAGCTCCTCGTTGACGCCGGACGTCACCAAGCCACCATCAATCATGGCCTGCCTGAAACAATTGTTGAGCTCAAAGCGATGCCTGTGGCGTTCACTGATCAATTCTTCGCCATAGGCAGCTCGCGCCTTTGTGCCCTCCTTGAGTTTGCATTCGTAACGGCCAAGGCGCATTGTGCCACCCTTGGTGTTGATTGAGCGCTGATTTTCCATGAGGTCGATCACTGGGTGGGTTGTCTTTTCCGCAAACTCTGTGCTGTTTGCATCTTTATATCCCAGCACATTGCGGCAGAACTCAATCACGGCCACCTGCAGCCCCAAGCATAATCCGAAATATGGGATGCCGTTTTCTCTGGCGAATTTCGCAGTAATAATCTTTCCTTCGATGCCCCTGTCGCCGAAACCGCCGGGCACCAAAATGCCGTCCAACCCTGCGAGCTTGCGGGGGGCCGTCTCCTCGTTGATGTCTTCAGACTGGATCCACTCAATCTCCACGCATGCTTCATTGTGGATGCCTGCATGGATCAGCGACTCCGACACGCTCAGATACGCGTCATGCAGCTCCACGTATTTTCCTACAATGCCCACACGAACTTTCTGAGTGGGGCGCTTGCGCAAATCAATCATTGCCATCCATTCGGAAAGATCCGGCTCGCAGTTGACCATGCCAAGCTTCTGGCAAACGCGCTCTGCCAAGCCCTCGCTCTCCAGCATCAACGGTACGTCATAGATGCTGCTGGCATCGAGGTTTTCTATCACGCAGTTTTGCGCCACGTTGCAGAACAGGGAGATCTTCCGCTTGAGGTCCGCGCTGATGGGGCGCTCAGACCGGCACACAATAATGTCCGGCTGGATGCCGATGGAGCGGAGCTCCTTCACGCTATGCTGCGTGGGCTTAGTTTTGAGCTCGCCGGACATTGACAGATAGGGCATCAATGTCACATGAATATAAAGGCAATTTTCCGGGCCCACTTCCCAGCGGATCTGCCGGATGGCCTCCAAGAATGGCAGGCTCTCGATATCGCCCACTGTGCCGCCGATCTCAGTAATCACCACATCTGGGTGGGCGCCCCCGCGGGCCACTGCCACGATGTTGCGCTTGATTTCTTCTGTGATGTGCGGGATCACCTGCACCGTGCCACCTAAAAAATCACCTCGGCGCTCCTTGGTGATGATCGTGTTATAGATGCGGCCGGTGGTCACATTATTATCCTGGCTCAGGTTTTCATCGATAAACCGCTCATAATGGCCCAGATCCAAGTCTGTTTCTGCGCCATCCTCGGTCACGAACACCTCGCCGTGCTGGTAGGGGCTCATCGTGCCCGGATCCACATTGATATATGGATCGAACTTCTGGATGGATACCTTGTGCCCCCTGCTCTTAAGCAAACGCCCAAGAGAGGCGGCGGTGATTCCCTTTCCCAGCGATGAAACCACGCCTCCGGTGACAAACACGTATTTGGTGCTCATGCGACCTCCAATATGAAATATGTCGAATGTATGAATAACACTGGCATTTTACATTGGATTATTTTAACCGTGGCCTTCCTGCTGTGTCAAGCACAATTTGTGCATTTCCTTAAGTAAATTTCTAAAAATGCACAAGATAAAGATTGTTTACTTGCCTCCATTATGGCTCCAAACGCTGGATATCACGTGGGTAAAGGCAGGCACGGCGCACATTGTCTAACCCCACAAGCTTCATCACCAACCGCTCCAGCCCAAGCCCAAGCCCACCATGGGGCGGCAAACCTGATTTATGGCATAGCAGGTAGGAGTCAAAGTCGGCAGGATTCATGCCCCGGGCGAGCATCTTGTCCACCTGCTGCTGCCAGCCATGGATGCGCTGGCCGCCGGTCGTGACCTCCAAGCCACGGAATAGTAAATCGAAGCTCAGTGTATATGCTGGGTCAGCGGGATCATCCATTGCATAAAAGGGCCGCTTGGCGCTGGGGTAATGGGTCACGAACACAAACTCGCTGCCGGTTTGCTTTTTCACCCAGTCGCACAGCAATTGTTCCTCTGTAGGCTCAAAGTCATGATAATCCGTCACATGATACCTGCACTCAGATTGGAGGATTTGTTTTGCTTCCATGAAGCGGATTGACGGGATCTCCGTAAACTCCGGCAGCTTCACATTGAGCTCTTTGAGCTCAAGTGCATAATCCGCCTGTAACAAAACCATTGTGTGGTGAAGCATCGCCGTCTCCATGGCCATTATGTCATGATGATCATGGATATAGCCCATCTCAAAGTCCATGCTGGTATACTCATTGAGATGCCTGGATGTGTCATGCTTTTCCGCTCGGAACACAGGGCCGATCTCAAACACACGCTCAAACACACCCACCATTGCCTGCTTGTAGAGTTGGGGACTCTGAGCCAGATAAGCCTTTCGGCCAAAATAGTCCAGCGCAAAGATGTTGGAGCCGCCTTCAGCACCGGCAGCAACGATCTTGGGCGTGTGGATTTCGGTGAAGCCCTCTCCGGTTAAGTATTCCCGGAAGCCCCGCGCCACTCCCTCCTGCAGCTTGAAGATCGCCCGCTCTCGCTGGTTGCGGAGGCACAGCGACCGGGCTTGCAGGTTCACATCCAGCGGCAAACCCAGTTCCTTCTTGTTGATGACCAGGGGTAGCTCACCGACCGGTATAGACAGCACGCTCATCTCTTTGAGGATGATGTCATAGCCCAGCTTGGAGCGGGGCTCAGGCTTTGCTGCCCCTATCACTTCCACACAGTCGCCCTCGTGGATGGCGGCAAGGTCGAAAGCTGCTTCACTTGGGATATAGACCGTTTGAACAAGATCTCTTGCAGTGCGGAGAATCACAAACGCAAACCCACTCATCTCGCGGATTCGATAAATGGAACCATGAAAATGGATTGGGCTGCCGTCAGCGGGATTGTCGGGCAGCGCTGGCAGTTGCATGGGATTGGCTTTGACTATATTCATTAATAACCCTCCTGACAAAATAAAACGCCCCGGAAGAAATCTTCCGGGACGGGAAATCAAACCCGCGGTGCCACCCGCATTGGCGGCATGGCCGCCCTGCTCAAGGCCCGTAACGCAGGCATGCGGGGCGGTCTACTGCCAAAACGGCCTCTTCGCCCATGCTCGCAGGCGTCATTCGCCCATGCATTGCCCTGGAACCGCTTGCAGCCGGCGGCGGCTCCTCTCTGGCGGGGTGCGCGGGGTACTGGCCTGGTCGTTGCTGTCTATATTATACATTATAGACACTGTAGCAGCAATATCACAGATCATAAATACGGAGCATTCATCATTATTCCTCGTTTCAGACCGTTGCCACGCTGTTATGCCGAGCGACCTTGATAAACTGTTCACGGTCTGATTTCCACAATCTTTCCAACTGCCCAGAATACCCAACCATAACCCACGGGTACCTCTGTGCAACAGCATGGAGAATCTCGTCGATCATCGCTTCTTTCCCATATAGTTTGATCACCCAGTCTTTTACATGCAACACAAGCATTGTAGGTACATGATTCATTTTCATTCCAAGGAAATGTGACTTATATACCCACATTAGCTCACTAGACGAGTAATACCTCATTCCAAACAAGGTTTCCCTGATAATCCAAAAATCCAGAAGATAAACAGCTCTAGATATGCCACCTAAGGGATATTTCGAGTCGTTACCCATATCTGAATAAGCTTTGTCGACGTCACTAAAAATTTTGTCGCTCAACAAGTATACAGCTAAGCCCTTATCCCTACATACATTAAAGATGACAGAAAGGTTACGAATCATATACAGATTGCCCAATACGAATAATACCAGCGCCGCAGTATAATTGAATAACCTGTAAACGACGCCTGACTCAACGTTGGTATTAATGATCATGCTGCATAGGGAATTATAAGCCTCCTGTCTGTCAAAACCGGCTTCGGTCATTTCCGTTATCATGATTTCATGAACTTCCTTATCGATTGGCATTAGTACTCCCTTAAAACTGAATGTGGAAGAACTGAGACTGTTTCTTGATATTTCTTTTTCCATGAGACATAAAATGTATCTCCCCTCTAGTGGAACAGCAAAATACTTCCCTTCCATGCTGCTTGTTTTGAGATATATAGATTCAATACCGACGTCTATAATGTCATCACCTTCAGCCGTTAAAACGATGCTTGTGGATTTAGGAAACAGGCTGCGTGATAATCTGTCAAGCTCACCTGGTGCATCATTAAGGCTGATTGGGTCAAAAAATCCTAACATTGAAAATAAGCCATAACTTGCCATCAGAACCATATACAGAACACCAGCCAATATGAAAACGAATGATAAACAGATTCTAGCAACAGCTTTACTTCTTATTTTTTTCTCCAAGGAAAAACTATTCATTATCGGATCCCTTCATATTTGTCAGGTCCTTCATATACAATAACAATAACCTGTTTGTATAAGTAATGCAAGATATAATCAATCGAGACACAAAGAAAGTGAAAACTCATATATAATCATGATACTAGATCCCTACTATTGAGAGATGATTCGCACCTCATATCATCCTGTCAACTTGACTTCAGAAACAATTGTAGTATCATATGGATAACATTTTGGTAAATTATTATTACCGAAGGCTTTCCATGGTTATCAAGCCATCTACCGCAATTCGCAAGAAATACAATGAAATAGCCGCGTTGTGCAAATCATCCGGCGAACCGGTCCAGCTTGACGAAAAACGGCGAATGAGACCTCGTTGTAATGGATATTTATTTATCTGCCCACCGCGAAAGCATGCTCCGTCTTCGGGAACACCTCATCGCAGTTGAAGAAGAAAAACTAGCAGGAATGAAGGGAATTTCATCAAATGCCCTTGATGAGTTAATACAGAAAACAATTAAGGAGTTTTACTTGGATATAAGTAATCAGAATGATAATGTAGCATAAAAAAGGGGCCTTCCCAATCCGGGAGAGGCCTCTATTTATCGATCACAATTTAAAACAGAATACAAATCAAATTATTCTTCCCGTCATTGACCATCTTGTTCAGCGCATGCCGCATCCTGGTCTGAGCGACAGCCGGAAGGCTTCCGTTCTTACTGGCCAGCCCCTCTCCGATCATGTCATAGAGCGTTGTTCCAAAGAAATCGGTGTTCCACAGCGTGTTGGGATCCAGCTGATATTGGTCGTTGAGCCTGTGCACAAAGTCCTCCGCCTGCTTTTCCGAGCCGATTGTAGGCGCCACCTCGGTGGAAAGATCCACCCGGATGATGTGCCAGGATGGCGCGGTGGCCTTGAACTTTACACCGTAGCGCCCGCCCTGCCGGATGAGCTCCGGTGGATCCAGCTTGATATCGGCCACACCTGGACGCACATGGCCGTAGCCCTTATCCCGTACATCAAAGATTGCGTCTGCCATACGATCATACTCGCGCTTGGCATGTGCAAGGTCATAGATGATCGACATAAGAGAGGCTTCATTATTGATGTCCAGACCACTTTCCTCGCTTAGTAACCTGTAGAACAATGAACCCTCAGGTACAATGGATGCTTCCACGATGCCGCTTCCGGCATGGATCTGGGTAATCTCAAGGCCATCGATGTTTTCTGCGGCACTGAACGCTTCCACCAGGCGCTCATAATCCTTTACCTTGGTCACCTGCAGCGCCGCTTCCTTCACCACATCTACAATGAAGCTCAGCAGCCAGTGCCCCCAGGGCAGTGAGCGCACCCATGTGGGCATCTCAAAATCGACCTGCCGCACCGGGAACTCAAAGAGCACCGTTTTCATCACTTGTTGCACGTCTTCACGGCTCATACGCAAAGCGTCCATTGCGATCACGGGCACGCCGTATTTGTCTGAAAGAGACCCACTTAGCTCCTGTGCCTGTTCAGACATCGGCGCACGGCTGTTTAAAAGAACCACAAAGGGCTTACCCAGAGCCTTGAGTTCGCCCACGGCCCGCTCCTCGGCATGCACATAGCCGGCCCGTGGCAAATCGGTAATCGTGCCGTCTGTGGTCACCACAAGGCCAATGGTGGAATGGTCCTCAATCACTTTGCGGGTGCCCATTTCCGCTGCCATCGCAAAGGTAACTTCATCCTCCTGCCAGGGGGTATGCACCATGCGCGGGGCACCATTCTCCGTGTCACCATATGCCCCTTCGACCATGTAGCCCACGCAGTCCACCATTCTCACACTACAGCGGGCATTGTCTGATAAGTTCACCTCCACCGCTTCGCTGGGAACAAAGCTGATCTGGGTGGTCATGATCGTGCGGCCGCCTCCGCTCTGAGGCAGTTCGTCGATCAGGCGCTCCTTACTCCAGGATTCTTCCAGCTCCGGCAGCACCATCAGATCCATGAAGCGCCGGATGAAGGTGGATTTTCCCGTGCGCACCGGGCCCACCACGCCCACATATATATTACCGTCGGTACGTTCCGCCATCTCCTTGTAGATATCCATGTCAGCCATGCTCCCACTCCTTTGCGGCATGAAATGGTTCAATTCTTCAATTGATGTATATGTTGACCCCTGCCAACCTATACCACGATTTCATGGGAGCAGAAGAGGAATGCCCGGTTGTATGATGCTTATGACGGCGGCAACGTGATATTCATCAAGGGTCTTATCAGCTCCATCATTCTTCCGGCGAGTATACAGGCCTGAGCGACGTTATAACAACCCGGCTGCCCAGATGTGTATTCCCCGAGCGCTTCCGCTATCAACGGCGCAAACTGTGTCAATTCCGGCACTTCCATCGCCCACATCCCGCCCTCCTTCTTGGAGCCAACATAACCGGTTTGCAGATACATTATCGTGCGGCAAAGGTTCAGCACTGTGTAGGCTGGCCGCTCAGCGACATTCGATGCAGACCCTGCAATGTCAGCCCATACAGCCCTCAGATAATCTTCGCGAGATACCTGGCCGATTGCCTGATCAACCGGCACGCCGTAAAGAGCGACGCCGCGCTGGCGGAGCACCATGAAGTGGGCGGCTAGATCGTCGTCCAGTCCACCGGTAATCACATGCTCCGCCCTGCCCTCTTTGTATGCTTGATGCCAACTGTCGGAGTAGTGCAGGACGTATGGAATCGGGTGAGATGCCCTGAGTGCATCTTCCGCCGTTACCACACTAAACTCTACCTTATGGAATTGTTCCCCCGCTTCTGCAACGGCCATAACAACACGCACCAGCGAGAGCTTTTCCTCCCGCTGCATCGGCGCATGGGTAACGGCCAACAGATCAATGTCACTGCTCCAGGGCCGGAAGCAGCCCATCGCCAGAGAGCCATGGAGGTACAAGCCGTTCAGATTTTCCCCGATATGGGTGCAAAATGCATTGACGAGGCCGGCCAGCACCTCATTCACTTCATCAGCCATCGCGCCATGATATACAAATTCCACTCCCGAGCCCTCCCCCAGCACAACAAACGGTGTAAAGTAGCTCTCATAACCAAAAACCAGTTGACGAATGTCTCCGCCAACTGGTCTTGCGTTTGCATTTACCATGCAACTTCGATGTCAAATAATTGACAATGTCAATACGATTACCTTCTACGCCTCAAGAACGGCGGCACATCCAGGTCATCATCCTCAATGACGATGTTGGGCTTCTGCCTGGGGATGCTGGCGGTGTCCTGACGGCCCCGGTCAAGGTCACGGTCACGATCACGGTCACGCACGTCCTGCTGGCTGTAGCCGCCACGGTCACGGTCATAACCGCCACGCTGCTGGTCGAACCCGCCGCGCGTGTCGCGGTCATAATTGCGCTGGTCACGTTCCGGCGCGCGGTCACGCTGTGGTGTGAAGGTGGACGTGCTTTCATCGGTATAAGCTGGCCGGGCTGGCGCCTGGCGGAACCCACCCTGTGGTTGCTGCGCAGTCTGCGCTTGGTCACGGCCACCGGCCTGGCGCTGCTGGTCGGCCTCGTCGCCCTGCGGCTTGTTCGGAGGCTTGCGCTGCAAGGGCCTGCCGCCCTCAAAGCCTGTGGCGATTACGGTGATGCGAACCATATCGTCCATCGTGTCGTCGATGCCGGCGCCGAAGATGATGTTCGCGTTCGGATCCACAGCCTTGGCTACAAGCGAGGCGGCTTCTTCGATTTCCATCAAGCCTAGCGTTGGGTCGCCGGTGATATTGATCAACACCGCACGGGCACCGTCGATCGTGGTTTCCAGCAGCGGGCTCGATATCGCTTGTTTAGCGGCCTCGGATGCCCTGTTGTCACCGGAGGACCGTCCGATGCCCATGTGAGCCAGGCCTTTTTCCTTCATCGTGGTGCGCACGTCGGCGAAGTCCAGGTTGATGAGGCTGGGCATTGAGATAAGATCGGAGATGCCCTGAATGCCCTGGCGCAGCACATCATCGGCCACGCGGAAGGCTTCCAGCAGTGATGTGCCCTTTCCCACTGCACCCAGCAGCCTGTCGTTGGGGATCACAACCAGAGTATCGACGCGGGGCTCCATTTCCTTAATGCCCCGCTCGGCATTCTGCATCCTGGGTTTGCCTTCAAAAGAAAACGGCTTGGTGACCACACCGATGGTGAGGATGCCCATTTCACGGGCAACATCCGCTACCACAGGTGCTGCGCCTGTGCCAGTGCCGCCGCCCATGCCAGCTGTGATAAACACAAGGTCGGCACCCTTCAGATTTTGGGCAATCTCTTCACGGCTTTCTTCAGCGGACCGTTGGCCTACCTCAGGGTTGGCTCCGGCTCCAAGACCTTTTGTGATCTTTTCCCCGATCTGTATCTTCTGGTTGGCTTTGGACAGAAGCAACGCCTGCTTGTCTGTGTTCATTGAGATGAACTCCACACCCTTCAGGCCCGATTCTATCATTCTATTGACTGCATTGTTGCCTGCCCCGCCTACCCCGATTACCTTGATTTGGGCAAATTGGGCCGCATCAATATCAAATTCCAACACGAACTGTCTCCTCCTCGTCTTTCGTATCTATATCTAGAACAGGTCTCTGAGCCACGCGATGAAGCTGCTCACCGGAGTCTTCTGCAGCACGTTCAGCGCATAAAACAGCGTCCCTGCTGCTGTCGTGAAGGCTGGCCCGCTCAACAGCGGTGAGGAATGGGAGTAAGGTTTCACGATTCTTCCCAATGTAGCGCTCAGGATGTCCTTTGCGCCCCGAAGCTGGCTCAATCCTCCACCTGTGAGATAAATCCCGGTCTGCGCGTCACAGTTGACACCGCAATCCCGGAGCAGCGCTGCGATCTGATCCGCCATATCCCAAACTCTTGCTTCGGCGATCTCCTGCGCGTCAGCCAGGGCCCCATGCCCGGCCCGATGCATCGGGATGCCGTCACCACGATTCATACCCAGCACCAGCTTGCGTTTCAGTTGCTCCGCCTCTTCAGGCGGCATACCCAAGAGTAGAGAAATATCTCTAGTGATCGAGCCACCGCCTACGGGAAGATTGTCATGAAACACGAGCCCCTCGCCTTCGGCTACCATGACATCAGTTGAAAAATGGCCGGTATCGATTACGATGGCAGTGCGTTTCGCCTCGTTGTCTGTCCGTACCAGATAGCCGCTGCCCACTGGGCCGGCAATCATGCCCATCACGCCGATACCAAGGTTGCTCAGCGTCGCGCTCACATCTTCCACAAAGGTTTCAGCAGCCAGTACATGAGACACATAACCACTGAGATATCGCGCCTTTTCACCAACCGGGGGCTTGAAGCGCGTCTGGTTTTCGATGAGATAGGCTACCGGGGTCCTATGGAGGGGAATGTAGCCGTCCGGATGATCAAAATCACCCGTTCTGGCTATCAATTCTTCCACATCGTCGCGGCTTACAAGACCGTAACGGTTGTTGATCTCCACCTCGGCATTGTTGAAAGCCACCTGAATGTATTCACCGGGCACAGCCACGAACATATCGCGGATGCGCCGACCTGCCTGCTTCTCGGCAGCCTTGCGGGCACTGAGGATTGCGTCCTCAAGTCCTTCCACGTCCAGCCACTCGTCGTCGCGAAAGCCGGCATAGACCTGTTGGCCGGCACCCAACACATGGAGCGCCCCGCGCTCATCCAACACGCCGGCCACTACAGCAATCTTTGAAGTCCCAAAATCGATGGCGGCGGCCCAACGCGACATACTCCTGTGTACATTCCTTCCGTGAAAACCGGCGCAAGGCTGGCCGGGCTTATAATTAAGCTAATATTACCATAAAATTGGCAAGGAAGGAACTGTCTGATTAACATTTGTTCAAACTGCGTTTTCAGGCCCCTCCTGACCTTCCTCGTCGTCACCTACTGTTTGTGAACCACCATTTTGGTTCTGATCCTCACTGCCTCCTTGATTGACTCCGGCCGCCTCTGAGTAAACAGGCCCCTTGGATCCTGTGACATACAGCACACCCGATGTGTATCCCTTTTTCCTTAGCTCTGGCACTGAGCCGGCGATCCATTTGGACTTCATCTCCAGATCGGTGGCAGCTCCCATGTTGATCTGGAGGCCTTCAGCGGTCAGCATCTTCAGTTCGCCCGGATCCGCTAGGTTGACCTCGCTGACCAATTGCAGCGCTCCCTGGGAATCGAGCGCCGTCAGCAGCTTTTCCAGGACCGCCATCTTGGTGGCATCAACCCCGTTGATCGGAGAACCCTTATGGGCTGGCTCAATGTCCACGCCAGTGACGAGCGGATACTGGCCAGCCGGCAACGAGTCGCGCACATCCAGCGTAAAGCCCCGTTCGTCGATGATCGCATACCCATCCAGCCATGCTACAGCCGCGTGGGGCTTGCGTTGACGGATTTCAATTTTTATTTTGTCCGGGAAAATCCTCGATATGCCAAGAACTTCCACCAGTGGGTCAGACTCCAGGTTCTTACGGGCTTGCGTGAGACTGGTCTTGAAGATGTTTTCTCCCTTGGCAAGGCCAGACAAAGCGATCACACTGTCTGGTGTGATCGTATCGGCACCCTTCACCTCAATTTCCTGGATCTCAAACACCTTCAGACCGATCACAACGGTGAGCGCCAGAAGCGCCAGAAGCACCAGCAGTGCCCTGAGCCCTGCCGGGTTCTGCTGCACGCGTTTGACCGGTGGTTTTCGGTCGTTGGGGCGTTGCTCGCGATCCGGTAACTCAGGGCCTTTGACCGCGCTCCTTCTCCCCCGGGCAGGCCGCGTCTCAACCGACACTTCCTCCTGGGCCGATGCTCGTTTCGGTGCTGCCTGCCAATCCTCGGATTTGCTGCCTTGGGGCCGACCCTGCTGCCAGTTGGGTTTGCTCCCTTCCGCAAAGGGGCTGTCCTTTTCCCAGAAAGGCCTGTCGTCTTCCATTTGCTCCGGTGGATGACGGAATTCTTCCTGCTCACGTACACGCTCTCTGCCTGTTGCACGGCTGGTTTGCTGGCGGCCTTCCCAAATCGGCGTATCGGCGGGATGGCGCGCCGAAGAGGCCCTACGCTCGCGGGCCTTCTTCAATTCATCCATGTCTACCACTCTGGAGTTTCTCCGGCTGGCCGCACCTGCGGCGCCACGTTCCATCTTCAGCATGCTGCACCTCGCGTGTCTTGGGCCGTCCTGGCCCGTTTCTCAAATCCGTTCGATATCTGCGCCGAGTTGCGCCAGATCTTTTTCCAGGGCTTCATAACCCCTGTCTACGTAGTGAATGTCATCCACCCTTGTAGCGCCTTCTGCTGCCAGGCCGGCCAGCACTAGCGACGCTCCGCCGCGCAGGTCTCCTGCCGCCACAGCGGCACCTGTGAGCCTTTCCACGCCGTGGATGATCGCCATGCGGTCACGGATTGTTACATTGGCTCCCATCCGGATCAGTTCCGCTGCGTGGCGAAATCGGCTCTCAAACACATTTTCCACGATCATGGTGGTGCCGTCTGCAATCGTGGAGAGGGCGAAGAATTGCGCTTGCATGTCAGTCGGGAAGCCAGGATAAGGCAAAGTTTCAATCAAGCGCACCGCTTTGGGCCTGCCGTCGCACCGCACGATGGCCCGCTTGATGTCGGTCATGATCTCGCAGCCAGCCTCCCTGAGCTTGCCGATCACCTGCTGGCTGCAATCCATCGGAATGTCTCTAAGCTCCACTTCGCCACCTGCGATTGCTACCGCTGTCATATAGGTACCGGCCACAATCCTGTCCGGCGGGATCTGGAATTCGGCGCCATGGAGCCTTTTTACGCCCTCAATCTCAATGATACTGCTCCCAGCTCCACGCACCATGCCGCCCATTGCGTTGATGAAATCCTGAAGATACTCAATTTCTGGTTCCATCGCCGCGTTATGTATCACAGTCCGCCCCTCGGCCTTCACCGCCGCCATCATGACATTTTCGGTGGCCCCCACACTGGGATAGTCGAGGTTGATGACCGCTCCCCTCAGCTTCGAAGGTTTACAGATGATGTATCCATGAGTCTCCTCGATGCCAGCGTTCAGCACGCGGAGCCCCTTCAGGTGTAGGTCGATGGGCCTCAGACCGATCTCACAGCCCCCGGGATAAGTAAACAGCGCCCGACCGAAACGGCCCAGCATGGGCCCAAGCAGGAAAATGGAGGATCGAAGCTCTCTGGACAGATGTTCCGGCATCTCCCACAGCGACGCGCCGCTGGTGTTCAATGTGACGGTGCCATCAGAAAACTTCGCCTCACAGCCCAGGTGCCGCAGAATCTCCAGCATGTTCTGCACATCACTCAGCCTGGGGCAGTTGCCAAGGAGGATCTCGCCATCGGTTAATAATGATGCCGCGAGTATTGGAAGCACCGCGTTTTTGCTGCCGCCTATCCTGACGCTGCCCGAAAGCCGCCTGCCGCCCTTCACAAGAAAGCTGCCTGACATGGCGTACCTCCTGCGCTATAGAGTCAATACCATAGTATGCAGGAGCGCCCGTTTCGTTCGGGCTAGGTCTTTACCTGGTGTCGTGACACATTGAGCAGGATGCCCACCGCCGTCATAAACACCACCAGCGAGGTGTTGCCGTTGCTGATAAAGGGCAGCGGCACACCGGTGGGTGGCATGGACGCTGTCACCACAAGGATGTTGATCAGAAACTGTATTGCGAACAGCGCAGTGATGCCGGCAGCCAGCATCATCCCAAACTCATCGGGGGCCTTTGCTGACACCAGCATCCCCCGCCAAACCAGGATCCAAAATGCTGCCATCAGCAGCATCATGCCGATGAAGCCAAATTCCTCGCCAATGATGGACAGAATAAAGTCTGATTCCGCGTAGGGCAGAAATAAAAGCTTCTGGCGGCTGTTGCCCAGGCCCACACCAAACAACCCACCGGCGCCCAATCCATAGAGCGACTGCACAAGCTGATACCCTGTATCCTTTGGGTCCTTCCATGGATCCAGAAAGATCATCAACCGTTTCAAACGATACGGTTCCAAAACGGTGAAGATTACGGCAAATCCAGCGCCGCCGGTCAGCAGCAACACAAACGGCCGCCAATCCACACCGGCCACAAGCAACATCACCAGAGCAATCATCAGCGTACTGGCAGCCATGGAAAGGTTTTTTCCCATCAGGACCAGCCCTGTGATCAGGCCGGTTGCCAGGAGCGGCATACCGATCCCCTTGAAAAGGAACCGCTTGAAGTTCTTACTTCGGAGGTCCTCACTGTGCCCAGAAACCCACCATGCAATGAACAGAATCAAAGACACCCTGCCAATCTCAGATGGCTGGAATTGCACTCCGGCTATAGTCAGAAAACGGTTAACGTTGTTCACTTCCTTTGTGAACAGCACCGCCACCAGCAGCACAACGCTGATGCCCATCATCGCAAAGGGCACAAACGCATGGTTATAGATTTTATACGGCAGATAACACGCAACAAGAAGCGTACCCAAACCGATACCGGCTCCCACCAGCTGCTTGATCAGAAAGTAGGTGCCCTCGCCGCCTTTATACTGCGAAAGATAAAAGCTCGCGGAAAACACCATTACCAACCCAAACAGCGTCAGGATGATCGTGATGCCCAGTATCAAATAGTCCAGGGGATGCTTCTGCTTCAATTATCTACGCCCCGCTTCCGCCGCGATTTCTGTTGCAATTTTTTTAAAGGCCCTGCCCCGCTCCTCAAAGTCCTTGAACATATCAAAGCTGGCACAAGCCGGAGATAACAGTACATTATATCCGGGGCGAGCCATTGTATATGCCTTATATACGGCGTCGTCCAACGTGTCTGCCCGCTCCACCGGCGCGAAGCCATGCTTCTTCGCCTCTTCTTCCAGTTTTACAGCTGTCTGCCCGAGCACCACCATGCCGGCGATACGGCTCCCGGCAAAAGAAGCTATAAACTCATCGAATTCTGAGTGTTTGTCATAACCGCCTGCGATGATGATTGTGGGAAGTGACATTGCACGCACAGCCACAATGGATGCATCGGCGTTGGTGCCCTTGCTGTCGTTTATGAAACGAACACCCTGTGCCTCGGTCACAAACTCCAGCCGGTGCTCCACGCCTTCAAAGGCGGCCAGGCTGTGGCGCACGATCATCGGGCTGACACCCATTGACAACGCGCAGGCAGACGCAGCCAGTGCGTTTTCCAGGTTGTGGTCTCCGGGGATGCGCACCTCTTCCGTGCGGCCCATCACGATTTCCTGCCCCTCCAGATCCCGCCAGACGATGCGGCCATCACGGATAAAGCACCCGGCAGGCACCTCTTCCTTGCGGCTAAACCACATGAGCTTGCATTTTACCAGCTCCGCCAGCGCCCGTGTGGGCAGATTGTCCCAGTTGAGTATCACCACATCGTCATCCCGTTGATTTTCAAACACGCGGGATTTCATCTCGGTATAACACTCCATGGTGTGGTGGCGATTCAAGTGATCCGGTGTGATGTTGAGGATTGCCGAGACCTTTGGTCGGAATGTGTGGATGCTTTCCAACTGAAAGGAGCTGACTTCCGCCACCACCATGTCTTCGGGCGCGATATCCAGCGCGTGGCCGGAAAGCGGATCTCCGATGTTACCAACCACGTAGGTGTTGTAGCCGGCCCGCTTAAACATGAGCCCGGTGAGTGCTGTTGTCGTTGTCTTGCCATTGGTGCCTGTGATGGCCACCACCGGCGCCTTGGTGAACATAAAGCCAAGCTCAAGCTCGCCAATCACTGGCTTGCCAAGCTCCTGTGCCATAATAATAAACGGCGAGTCGATCGGCACACCGGGGCTGATAAACACAGCCTCAACATCGCGCACAAATTGCTCTGCGGGGCGCCCAAGCTCCAACCGCACGCCAGGCAGGCCAGAGAGTTCCTCCACCACATCAGCCAGATCCTCATCCGACTTGGTGTCGTTGGCGATTACGAGGCAATTCCTGCGGGAAAGCAGCTTGACTGCAGCCAGGCCGCTGCGCGCCATGCCCACCACTAAAACCCTGCTGCCTGCAAAGCACATGGGATCCCCCACCTTTCCAAACCGCTCCATCACCGTAATGCCACCAACCCAATCAGGCAGAGCACCGCCGTGATGATCATATACATGGATACGATCTTGGTTTCTGGATACCCCAGCATCTCAAAGTGGTGGTGCAGGGGTGCCATCTTGAATACTCTTTTCTTTCGTGTTTTATAAGACACGATCTGGATGATGTCTGAGATTGTGGAGGCCATATACATCGCAGCCATCACAGGCAGCCACAGAGGTGTGCGGGTCACAATGGCAAGCCAGGCAACTGCAGCGCCCAGCGCCAACGAACCGGTGTCGCCCATGAAGATCCGAGCCGGGAAGACATTGAACCGCAAGAAACCAAGGCAAGCCCCGGCCAGCGCGCCGGCGATGGTGAGATAATTGCTCACATTGAGCATGCGCTCGCCCACATTATCGGTGCTCAGATAGAGTATCAGAATCGTCATCGCAGAGAAAAACACAAGCCCAACACCGGATGCCAAACCATCCAGGCCGTCAGTCAGGTTTGTGCTGTTCATTGCAGCCACGATCACAAATGCGGTGAAAGGGATGTAAAACCAACCAAGATCCCATTGAGCAGTTGTGAAGGGTAAACGGATTGAAGTACCGATATGCACCGAAGCATACCATGCCGCCGCCAGTGCCACAACTGTTTGCAGCAGGAACTTCTGCCACTCCCGCAGGCCCATATTGCGCTTCATCACATGCTTTGTGAAGTCATCAATGAAGCCGATCACCGCTCCGGCCAGGATGAGCACCATACCCACAATGGCGCTTGGTTCCCAGCGGCGAATGAGGATCAGGCTAGTAGCCGCCAGTGCGACCAACATGATTACGCCGCCCATCTGTGGTGTGCCGCTCTTCTTGGCATGCCATGCCGGACCTTCCTCGCGGATGATCTGGCCAAATTTCAATTTCTGCATGAGCGGAATCACAGCCGGGCCCACCGCAAGGCAGGCCAGGAAGGAGACGAGCACCGGAAGGAGAATGTCCTGCAAAATCATTGGGAAGCGTCCTTTCGCGGGATCTTATGTATCGATTTCAGTGTGTGTCACAGTTTTGAAAGCCATTCCCTGGCTACCTCGCGATCATCGAAGTGGCGCTTGACACCCATCATATCCTGATAGGTCTCATGGCCCTTACCGGCGATGATCACCACATCTCCAGGTTTCGCCTCACCAATGGCAAGGCCGATGGCGGCGTGACGGTCAGCGTTGCGCACCCAGGGCCTCCCGCAACCTTGTAGACCGGGTTCAATCATGTCTATGATGGATTCGGGCTCTTCTGTGCGGGGGTTGTCGCTTGTCAGCACAATATAGTCGGCCAGTTCTCCCGCCAACCGGCCCATAATGGGCCGTTTGGTGCGATCGCGGTCGCCTCCGCAGCCAAACACGATAATCACCCTATTCTGCGTAAACACCCTTGCGGCTTTCAACACGTTCTCAATGCTGTCCGGTGTGTGGGCGTAATCCACAATTACAGTAAAGCCTCTACTGGTTTCCACCCGCTCCATGCGGCCATTCATCGTTTCAACGCGCTCCAACCCAGTTTTCACTGCTTCCTTGGATACACCCAGCAGTAAAGCTGCCCCAGCAGCCCCCATGGCATTGTAGATATTGAAGTGGCCGGAGAGCTTCAGCGTCAAAGGCATGCTCCAACCTTGGAAATTCATTGTGAAGCTGCATCCGTCGGGCCTCACATTGATGTCTGTGGCACAAAGTCCTGCGGTATCACCCGCCCCATAAAGCAAAGACTGCCCACCAAAGCCTTCCGCCATCGCGGCCCATGCCTTATCGTCGGCGTTCAGCACCGCCTTGCGGGTATAACCATCTGTGAATAGCAGTTTTTTGGCAGCACTGTAGTTTTCCATCGTTTTAAAATCATCCAGGTGATCCTGTGTGAGATTGGTAAACACCGCCACATCAAATGTCACGCCTGCCATCTTGCGCAGCGCCAACGCATGGGCCGATACCTCCATCACAACTCGGTTGCACCCTGCCTCCACCATCTGCCTCAATGTGGCATGGAAGTCCATTGGGTCTGGCGTAGTCAGCGCTTGCGGCAGCACCTCATCGCCTATCATTGTGGCAATGGTGCCCATCAACCCCACCTTTTCACCGTTTTGCTCGAAGATGGACTTAAGCAGATAGGTAGTCGTAGTTTTCCCGTTGGTACCGGTCACACCCACGATGCTTAGTTGATCCGCAGGTTTACCATGATAGGCTGCACAGAGGCGGGCAAGCACCTCACGGCTGTCTGCCACACGGGCCTGTGGCACATCAATCCCATCAATGAAGCGTTCCACAAGGAGAGCAGCAGCTCCCCTCTCCACCGCTTGACCGGCATAAGCATGGCCATCAGCTTTTGCGCCGGGAATGCACACGAAAAGGGCTCCCGGAGCCACTTTTCTGGAATCAATAACGATGTCTGAAATCTCAACATCCAAGGGTCCCTTACCCTCATGAGATAATCCTTCCAGCATCCGTGCCAGTTTCATCGCATGTGCCTCCTGCTCGGGTCAGTTCTCCGGTTCATTGCCTTCACCGCCAGTGTCAGCATTCGGCGGATAAGCAAATTCAACTTCCACAATCTCACCGCTGTATACGGTGGTGCCTGGCGCCGGATCCTGCCGCACAACCTTGCCGCCGATTCCAAGCGCTTTCAACTGCAAACCCAATGATTCCAGGATTGTGTTTACCTCGATCGCCGTTTTGTTGCTCAAATCAGGCATTGCCCGTTGGTTATCGGCGTTACCGTCATCTTCCTGTTTGAGATAGATCATCACCGTGGCACCTTTATCGGCAGCGAAACCTGGCTTGGGCATTTGGTCGGAGACGGCGCCGCCATAGCCTTCCACAACATACTTGAAGCCCTTGGACTGCAATTCCACTACGGCCTGCTCCAATTCCATGCCAGAAAGATCCGGTACTTCCACCTGCTCGGCGGGCTCCTCCGTTCCCTGCACGGTGGGCTGCACATCGCCGTATTTCAACGAGTCTTCCAGAATCGTTTTAACATAAGGTGCAGCCACGATGCTGCCATAATCAACGGCCACATTGGGTTCATCCACGATCACCAGCACAATGTACTTGGGATCATTGACAGGCGCAAACCCAATGAAGGAGGCCACATGCTTGTTCTGCATGATACGGCCGTCCGCGCCGTATTTCTGGGCCGTGCC
The DNA here is from genome assembly GCA_023421955.1 of Bacillota bacterium. Taxonomy (GTDB): domain Bacteria; phylum Bacillota; class Clostridia; order Christensenellales; family UMGS416; genus JAEYRA01. The sequence goes on along the minus strand of JAEZSE010000005.1, from coordinate 33,386 downwards.
CGTTTTGCCACCCACTTCATAGCCGCTGATGCGGGCGTTCTTTCCGCTGCCCTTCTCCACTACAGCTTTTAAGATGTCGCGCACAAGAGCAGATGTTTCAGGCTTGATCACCTGGTTTAGTTTCTCCGGCTCGTTGCGTAATACAACATTGCCTTCCTGTGTGGTCACTTCATCTACGATATAGGGCTTCATCAGCGAGCCCCCGTTGATGGCGGCAGACGCTGCCGCGATGAGCTGCAAGGGAGTCAAGGCAATGGATTGCCCGAAACCGATGCGAGCCAGGTCGATGTCGCGAACATATTTGGGGGAAGTCACAATGCCGGTGGCTTCGCCATTCAGGTCAATGCCGGTTTGCTTGCCAAGCCCGAAGGCATACAGATATTCATAGAACCGGTCTTTGCCCATATTCAGAGCGATCGTCATGAAGACCGGGTTGCAGCTGTTCTGCACGCCTTCGTAAAGTGTCTCGTGTCCATGAGAGCGGGAACTCCAGCACTTGATCTTTTGCCCCTCCACAATTTTGTAGCCCACGCAGTCAAACGTGGAGTTGACGTTGATCACGCCGGAATCAAGACCTGAAGCCAGCGTTAGGATCTTGAAGGTGGACCCCGGCTCCAGCGCGTCGGCCACGGCAGTGTTGCGCATCGCGGCCTGCAGCAGCGCCATGTCGTCGCGAGGCGGGCTGTTGTTGTCAAAGTCCGGCTTGTTCACCATTGCCAAGATTTTACCAGTCTTGGGCTCCATCACAATGCAGGTGACCTTCTTTGCGTTCTGCTCCTTCAGGCACTTGGCCATGTCGCGCTCCGCAAAGCTCTGGATCACTGAGTCGATGGTCAGCTTCACGTTGTTTCCATCCACCGGTGGGATATATTGCTCCACACTGTCAGGGATCGTCAGGCCATCCCGGTCAGTTTCACTGACGATTTTTCCAGCTGTTCCTGCAAGATATTTATTATATCGGGATTCGACTCCCTCCAGGCCCTCACCATCCACCGAGGTGAAGCCGAGCACCTGCGTGAGGAAGCTGCCTTCCGGGTAATACCGTTTCATGTCTTCGCTCAGATAAACACCGGGGAGCTTCAGCTCCCTGAGACGGGTCGCCTGCTCCCTGGTGATTTGCCGTTTGATCAGGATCTCCGACTTTGTGGTATCCTGCACTTTACGCTGCACTGTGTCACGGTTCATGCCTAGTTCAGAAACAAGGTTACTCACCACATTTTCAAACGCACCCGGTGATTTCTGCTCGGCCGCAGCAACCTGTTTGGGATTAATCACAACCATTTCAGAGCTTGCGGATTGCGCGAGCATTTTGCCGTTGACATCCAGGATGCTGCCACGCTGGGGCGAAACTGGCCGCTCTCTCGTCCACTGGTCAGCAGCTTTTTCCTTGAGCCAATCTGCTTTGTAAATCTGCCAATATCCGACACGGAAGATGAGAGTTGCGCACAACACCACCGTAAACCCAAGCACGATGGCGTTGATTCTTCTTCTGCTGCTGACCTTTGGCAGCGACACCTGCATATGCCTCCTTCAGTGCCCCCTTGGAATCACTTCTTCATCTCGACATTTGGTTTGCCGCCCAACGAGACATAGAGCACCTGATTGTTATCCGGATATCCCATGCCAAGCGCTGTTGCTCTCTCCATGATGATGTTGATGTTGGTGGCCTCGCTCAGTTGCTCGCTCAGGTTGCTGTTGAGTTTGTCAGCGACAGCGATCTGCTTCCGGATGCTGTTGATCTCGCGCTGTGTCTTGAAGACCTGGGCCTTCATATAGAGCAAGCCAATACAAATCGCCGCGGCAGCAATGGCCGCGACCATCACCAATGTACGACGGAGCAGCGCCGACTGCGCTTTGGCCCTCTGTGTGCGCACAGGAGTCTCCACAGGCTTCCAGCCTTCGGCGGTTTCCTCAAAGCGGCGGTCGTATGCGACATTGCGGCTGTATGCTACTGCCATTGTATTCCCTCGTCTTTCCCGGTAGAACCGCCCGCCCGCTCAAACACCCTCAGTTTAGCGCTCCTGGATCGTGGGTTCTCCCGCTGTTCGTCGTCGTCTGGTGTTTCAGGTTTCCTGGTGAGCATCCTGCCCATGGATACTTTCCCGCAAATGCAGTAAGGCGCATTCTTCGGGCAGTCACAGGGGTCTTCCATGCGCTTCATCGCTTGCTTGACCGCCCTGTCCTCCAGGCTGTGGAAGGTGAGGATGCATAACCTCCCGCCTTCGCTCAACAATCCGGCCAGTCGCTCCACTGCCTGCTCCAATCCCTCCAGCTCGGCATTAACCTCAATGCGGATGGCTTGGAAGGTACGCTTGGCCGGGTGCGGCCCCTGCCGCCGGAACTTGGCCGGGATGGCCTCGGTGATGATATCAGAAAGCTCTGTCGTGGTGCCGATGGGTTTGATTGCCCTGCGATTGACGATGAAGGAGGCGATCCTGGCTGCGAAGTGGTCTTCGCCATAATCCCGAATAATCCGCACAAGTCGCTTCTCGTCATACCCATTCACCACATCATAAGCGGTGAGCTTTGCGCTTTGGTCCATCCGCATATCCAGCGGGCCGTCGTTGCTGTAGGAGAACCCTCTGGCCGGTTCATCCAGTTGCCAGGAAGATACCCCAAGATCCAGCATGATGCCGTCCACACGGCTTATCCCAATACCTTCCAGCAGCTCCGGTGCATCCTTGAAATTGCCCTTCACCGGCACGAACGCCTCCCCGAAAGGGGCCAGCCGCCTGCGGCATTCGTTGAGTGCATCGTCGTCACGGTCAATGCCGATCAGTTTGCCGCCGGGAAGCAAGTGTGCCAGAACTGCCTCGGCGTGTCCTCCCCCGCCCAACGTGCCGTCCACATAGGTCTTGCCGGGGGCTGGCCTTAGGTATTCCACACATCGCAACGGCATGATTGGCGCGTGTTCAAACTGTCTGTCCATGCTAAATCTTCACGCCGCTGCCGCGCAGGTTGGCGATGGAGTCGCGCACCTTGGCAGAGTCGGCGGCAATCTTGGCTTTCCATGTTTGCAGATCCCACAGCTCCACACGGCTGCGCACGCCCACCACTGCCACATCCTTGGTCAGGCCCGCGTAATCGCGCAGGTCCGCCGGGATCAGCACGCGGTTTTGGGCATCCAACTCCACATTGGTGGCGCTGGGATATAAAAGGCGGTCAATCAGCGCTGCGTCCTCGTTGGCCATGGGGGTTTTATCCAGTTCGGCAGAGAAGCGCTCGAATGCATCGCGGGACATCACGTATAGGCAGTTATTCAAAATCCACTTGCAGATGATGAAATCGTCGCCCAGCTCTTCCCGGAATTTAGCCGGGATGAACATGCGGCCCTTGGAATCCATCGTGTGCTCATAAGTGCCCATGAACATGACTTCTCCACCTCCCTTCTTGCCGGATACTCCCTGTGGCTCCAATTGAGTGGAATGATCCCCCACTTTTCACCACATCGCCATTATTATACCCCGCCTGCATGGAATTGCAAACAAATTTTTGATTTCAAAGGAGCTCAAATCACGTAAAAAATGGCTTATTTCCGTGGTTTTCCAGGCACAATTTCACTGTGGGGGATTGTGGGGGGCAATGCATAAGAGCGTTAACCGCTGCATATTATGCACAGGGTTTTGCACACCCACAACATTTAGTTGGGCGTGATGTTAATACCATACAATTTGTAGCGGATCACCTGTGGATAACTTGGCGTGGTTCAACATCTAGCAGAAAAGGCAGTAAGCATCTATTTTTCTATAGTTGTATTTGTTAATTCTCTACAACGTTAGTTTAATGCAGAACAGCCAGCCGGTGGTGAAAAGTGGTGGACTGATTGGCAAAAAGGTGGTGAAAAGTGGTGACCCAACATAATAAAAAGCAGCAGCATTCCTGCTGCTGCCTTTATTCAGACAAGACGTTAACTGATATAAATCAGTAAGCCTCGTGCACCATGTCCACATTCTGGAAACTGGCGATCGTTTCGTTCCACGCCACAGTGGCCGTGCCGGTGGCGCCGTTGCGGTTTTTGGCCACGATGATTTCGGCCTCGTTTCCGCCCTCATATTTCTTGTAGTAGGAATCACGATAGATGAATAGCACGATGTCGGCGTCCTGCTCGATGGCGCCGGACTCACGCAAATCCGCCAGCACAGGCCGGTGGCTCTCTCGTTTCTCTGCCGCGCGGGAGAGCTGCGACAACAGCAGGATCGGCACATTGAGCTCGCGCGCCATCAGCTTCAGCGCGCGGGTCATCTCACTGACCTCCTGTTGACGGTTTTCCTTCGATTTGCCGTCGGCATTGGAGGAAATCAACTGCAAATAATCGATCACAATCAGGTCCAAACCCCGCTCCAGCTTCACCCTGCGGCACTTGCTAAGCATCTCCATGATGGTGATGCCAGGTGTGTCATCCACCAGGATCGTGGTCTTCTCAATTTCCTCTACGGCGTTGGCGAGCATCAGCCATTCGTCCGGTTCGAGCTCCGCCTTCTTGATCTTGGAAAGTGCCACCTTGCTACCGGTGCTCAGCACACGCTGCGCCAGCTGGTCATATGGCATTTCCAGCGAGAAAACCACCACATTTTTCTGCCGGTAAGTAGCCACATACTGCGCGATGTTCATCGCGAAGGCTGATTTGCCCATGGAGGGTCGGGCCGCAATCAGGATGAGCTGCGACGGCAGCATTCCGCCCAGCTTGTAATCCAATGTGGAGTAGCCGGTGGGCATACCCGGGTCACTATCCGGATTCTCCAGCAATTGCTCGGCCTTTTCATAAACCTCTTTCACAGCGCTGGACATCGGCATGAAGTCGCGCTTGATCTCTCGCTGCGACAGTGAGAAGATCGACTTCTCCGCATCCTGCAGGATGGCCTTGGCCTCGCGGGCGCCTTCATAACACTCGTCGGTGATTTTCCCTGCCAGGCGGATCAACTGCCGGAGCATGGAGCGCTCCATCACCATCGCCACATAATGCTCCATGTTTGAGGCAGAGGGCACGAAGCGGTTTATTTCGAGCAGGTAGTCCAGGCCACCCAAGGAATCCAGCACACCCTGGCGCTCCAGCAAGTCGGACAGCGTCATGAAGTCCACCGGCTTATTCAACCGCATCAACTCCAGCATGGCGCCGAAGATCTGGCCGTTGGCAGGGTAATAAAAATCCTCGGGCTTCAGGCGCGCCGCATGCGTGGCCGCAAAGGGGTCCAGCATCATCGCACCCAGCACCGATTTCTCCGCGTTCAGGTTGTGCGGGGGCACCCGGCCCTCACTTCTCAGATCGCTCATCTTATTCTCCGGCGGTGATCTGCACCTTCAGCGTGGCTGACACACCAGCAAACAGTTTGAGCTTCACCTCATGCAGCCCAGTGGTTTTGATGGCTTCATCCATCTCAATCTTCTTTTTGTCTACCTCGATATGGTGCTGAGCAAGCAACCCCTCGGAGATTTCCTTGCCGGTCACAGAGCCGAACAACTTGCCGCCTTCCCCCGCCTTCACCTTGATCTCCACAGTCATTTCCTTGACACGGGCGGCAATCTCTCTTGCAGACTTCTCGCTCACGGCCTTGCGGTGCGCCTCGGCGTCCTTCTGCTGCTGGACAGCCTTCACCGCTCCCTCAGTGGCTTCCATGGCCAAATGGCGTGGGAACAGGAAGTTACGGGCATACCCGTCGCTCACATTGATCAGATCACCCTTTTTACCGGTGCCTTTGATGTCCTGGCTTAAAATCACCTTCATTGATTGTCATCCTCCCCATCGTTGCCTTTTTTATCTTTTCGGTCTTGCTCCATCCTTCGAAGCTCTTCCAGGCCGTCCTGTGTAAAAACCTGCTTGCCCTTGGCTTTCAACGCATCCACGCGGGTGATGACCGAGCGCATATCAAAGAGCGCGTCAAAGAATCCCACATATGGCATGATCCAGAAGAACAACAGCTGAGCCGGTGCCAGGATGACCAGCCGAAGCCAAGGACCCAGCTTTTTACGCTCCAGCAAAAAAGACAGGAACGCCAGCCCCTGCACCGTCATTGTCAGATTGAACAGCATCATAGCCGCCATATACAGTGTGGCAAGCCCGCTGGTTTCCGCCCCCATCGAGGCAATGAACTGAAAGAGGAAGATCGTGATCACCACATATTTGGGAAACTTGAACGAGCTAAACGGCGGCACCTCCACCGCATCTCCGGCCGTTGTTTTGCCGCGGTGGCGCGCAGCCTGAAGCCCAAACACAGGCAGATAATAACCAAGCCCACCGGTGAGCAGGCCCGCAACAAGGGCCATGCCTGGCAGGGTCTGGGCGATGGCCGATTCCATCAAAGGCAATAGCAGCTTAGCCTTTTCTTCATCCGGTAAAGCTACAATTTCAATCGGGGTTGGATTTATGAATGCAGAAAAAATACTTGTCTGCTCCGCATTCTGCACACCCTTCACCCAGGCAGCGAATGCATCGAGATAATCCAATGGCGACAGCCCGATGGGTGTATTCATCGCATTGAAAAAATAGTGAGCGCCGGCTTCGCCGATCGGCTTGCCAAGACTCGCACCCAGAATACCGATAAATGCCATCGCCCCCAGCACACCGCCGGCTGCCGAGCCTGCAAGCCCAATGGTGAACGGCTGCTTGATACGGGCCAGCACGTACACCCCCGCTGTAGCGATTGCGACAAACGCAAAAAGGCCCGCAATGGTTGGGCCAAAGAAAATTGCAGCCGCCGCTGTGGCAATCAACACCGTGGCCGCGCCGGTATAGGTACGGCTCCTGCCATCCAGATACAGGCAAATGGCAGGAATGAAGAAAAAGCCCGCCAGGCTCACCGCTGCCAGAGCAAGCACAAAAGGTGTCAACACAGCCCAAGCAATCCTGCTGCTGCGTTGATCAGTCGATTGAATTGATGCCATGAATCTCCCCGGTTTCCATTATTGGGCAGAGCCTGTGCCAAGGCGCTTGGCACGGATCCTCCGCGTCACCCGCCTGTCCAGATCATCCACCGTCACACCCACGCGGCTTGCCAGCTCCAACGTGTTGAACATCAGCCCTGCAAGCGCCTCGCCAAGGGCTTCTCGCCCGGCTGCCCCATCCTGCATAAGCTGGTAAACCTCCGCCACGCCGGAGAGCAATCCGGTCTTCAATGTCTCGATTTCCTTGATGTTTCTGGCGACGTCGAATTCCTCGGGTTTCCGCATGTTGGAGGCCTCCGTGCGCTTTCGTGTGGATGGTTCAATCCATTATACAGTATTTTGGATGTGCAGGAAAGGATTTTCAACTGCCGTAGGGGTTTCGACAAAGGTGCTCCTCATTCGCGCAACAGCCGCAATGTGAGGCACCGCAGGCTACCACCGCCTGCCAGCAGAGCGTCGGGGTGAAAGTGCAAGAAGCGCACGCCCTCCCGTTCCAACAGCGCCACCGTTTTCTCCTCCAGTGATATATCATAATTGATGATGAGCCCTGGCTCCAGTGGCACGAAGGAACTCCCCCACCGCTGTTGCTCGCGGTCAGTGAGTGCAATCATATCAAACCCCCGTCCATTCAAAAAGCCTTTGATGTAAACCTCTTCCCGTTCACGCGCAGTGATATGCCATGTCTGCAGGAACGCCGGCGGGTAATAGACCAGCAAGCGGTTGTTCATACGGTTCAATACCATGTCCGGATGCATGAAGCGCCGCTCTTGCGGTATGACGGCATAAAGCACATCTTCAAAGTATTGCAGCATGAAGCCGATGAACCGTTCGATCGCCCTTTTATCATGCCGCTCCGTATCTGCGACAAACAGTATTGTGGGGGATATCATCAGGCAGCCCTCAAAAGCGTCTCCTTCGGGGGGTTCATATAAAGCTGGAATCATAAGGCTTTCCAGTGCTTCCCGCACAACGATCTCCTCATGACGGCGTGCCATTCCAGACATCTTGGAAAGTAGCGCGCCGTGGGAACTGACCACAGCGGTGTCATGCAGATAAGCCAGGTTTGGCAATTTGTTTAACAAGTCTACATTGCGTTGCACATGATTGATCAGCAACTCCACATCAACGCCATTGCCGCACAACAAGGCTTCATACCTGCTGTGTTCCTCAAGATAACGATCTACATCGGGCACACTGTCAAACAGGAAGAACTCACGGTTGTCCTCAGTGATGAGCTTGAGCGATTGCTCAGGCCGGTGCAGCAGCACGCGTTTCAGTCTGCCAAAGTGTTCGGTGCCATAATTTCCAGTCGCGTGATTCATCCAGCGCACTCCAATTCTGCGAATAAGGGTAGGTTCTTCCTGAGGAGTGCGCTTTATTCAACAATGAAAAAGCCCGCCGAAGCGGGCTTAATGACCTTTACACGATCTCAGTCGATCGAATAGGGCAGCAGCGCCATCATGCGGGCGCGCTTGATCGCCTCGGAAAGCTGCCTCTGGTGCTGGGCACAGGTGCCCGTCATGCGCCGGGGCATGATCTTGCCGCGCTCGGTGATAAAGCGGCGAAGCTTGGGCAGATCCTTGAAATCTATCATCTTTGCCCTATCGATGCAGAAGCTGCAGGGCTTCTTGCGCCGTGTCATTCTGCGCCTTTTGCCATCGTTCTCGCTCATGGTACGACCTCCTTTACCTTAGAATGGCATGTCTTCGTCAATTTCCTGCATGTCCGCCATACTGTCATAATCGTCGTGGCGTTGACCTTGCTGGCCGCCTTGCGGCGCACCGGGCTCATCGCCCTTTCCGGCCACGCGGTTGAGGAACTTCACTTCCTCTGCAACAACCTCAGTAACATAACGGCGGGTCTTATCCTGCGCTTCATAGGTCCTGGTCTGTATCGAGCCCCATACGGCAACCTGGCTGCCCTTGCGCAGATACTTGGCGCAGTTTTCGGCCTGTGCGCGCCACACCACCACGGGGATGAAGTCCACCTCGCGCTCGCCCTTCTGGTTCGAAAACCCGCGGGTGATCGCCACAGTGAACTTGGCCATCGAAATGCCGCTGCTTGGCAGGGTCTTGAGTTCCGGATCCTTGGTCAGATTGCCAATCAATATGCATTTGTTCATATCAATGCGGCCTCCTTCAGAGTTCAGTCCTCAAGCCTGACGACGATGTAGCGCATCACTTCATCGGAAATCCGGAAGTTGCGCTCCAGCTCCGCGGGCAGCTCGGAACCGGCCTTGATGTTCATTAGCACGTAGAAGCCTTCATTTTTGAAGTTGATCGGATAGGCCAGACGCCGGCGCCCCCACTTATCCACCTTCAACACCTCACCACCATTGGCGGTGACCAGATTGGCGAACTTCTCGGCCTGTGTGGCGATGATTTCGTCATCCTGCTCGGGGTTGAGGATATAGAGCACCTCATAATTGTTCATATGTTCACCTCCTCTTGGACGAATGGCCCCGCGACTTGGCGCGGAGCGAGTCGGCTCAAAACGGAATTATAGCATATGATTACAATGGATGCAAACAAAATCCACAAAAATGCCATTTATACGCCTTGTTTGTTGAATTCGGGCACGAATTGGGCCGAGGCGGAGCTTTTTTGCTGGCAGTATCCAAGCTTAAATCCCAGCTTGTCATAGTGATCCAACACCTTGCCGTATTCAAGCGAGGTGATTTTACGGTTGATCTCCGGATATTCTGCGCTTCTGTGGCAGGGCATGTATTGGCTCATGAGGCTGATCACAACGCTCTCTGTTCCAAGCGTGGCAGCAACCCAATCGAGGATGGCAATGGAGTCAGAGACGCCGCCGGGCATCACCAGATGGCGGATCAGTAATCCTTTTTGCATGATCCCATCCTCATCAAAGCGAGCTGGGCCCACTTGCCGGGCCATCTCCGGGATGGCCTTTGACGCGGCAGCGAAGTAATCAGCCGCGCCGGAATACTTCCTGGAGCGATCAGAATTGATGTATTTGATATCCGGCATATAGATATCCACTTGGCCATCAACAAGGGCGAGCCCCTCCGAGGAATCATAACCGCCGGAGTTCCAGGCTACGGGCAGCGTCAGGCCATTGGCCTTTGCCTGCCGCAGCGCCTCCGCAATCTGCCGTGCGAAGTGGGTCGGGCTCACCAGATTGATGTTGTGGGCCCCCTGCCCCTGCAGCTCCAGGAAGATCTCTGCAAGGCGCGTGACAGGCACGTCCTTCCCCTCTGCTCCGGCACTGATGTCGTGGTTTTGGCAGAAACAGCACTTCAATGGGCACCCGGAAAAAAACACCGTGCCGGAGCCGCGAGTGCCGCTGATACAGGGCTCCTCCCACCGGTGCAGCATGGCACGGGCCACGCGGGGTAATTCCCGCACGCCGCATATGCCTGTTTGAATCGATCGGTCAACCCCGCAGCGGCGGGGGCAGATAGCACAATTCCGTTCCAAAGGCATCACACCACACCTGCATCCAGGATAGAGAAACAAACCGGATCGCAGTCAATCCTCGCCATCGCTCCATATGGCAGCAAGGCCATCGGCGATGTATGCCCGAAACTCACATTACAGAGCACCGGCAATTTCCGTAATTTCGGATCCTCACCCAAAACCTTACTGATCGCTTGTTTATACTCCTCATAATATTTCATGCCATATGGTTTGGCAAAGACAATGCCGGCGCAATGCCGAAGGATACCCTGGGATGCATAGTTCCTTAGCCAGTATTCTACGCAGCTTGGCACCGACATGTCCTCGGAAGTTTCCAGAAAAAGGATCGTACCTTTCCATTCCTCGGGATCCGGCCATAGCTCGGTACCCTTGAGCATTTCCAACACTTCCAAGCAGCCCCCAATCAGGGGGCCACTGGCAATCCCCTCACCCTGGAGCAGCTCGTAACCGGTGTTGTGTTGATAGGCCCGCTTCTTTGCTTTATTCTCTTCCAACCAGGGCAGGTATTCGCTGGTCCATTCATCCGGTGGCTCCAGTTTGCCAATTGGCTCAGCGGAGAATAAAACACTTCTGACCCAACGCTCTGTGTATGGATGCAGCCCGCCGTTTTCTGCGAATTCGGCCAGGATGGACGGCCCGTAGAAGCTGGAAAGGCCCGCTTTCCGGCAGATGAAATGAGTCACCGTAGTATCCGAATAACCCAAGAACACCTTGGGATTGCTCCTGATCACAGTATAATCGATATATGGCAGCATCCTGACGCTTTCATTGCCGCCGATGCAGGAGAACACACCCTTGATAGTATGATCCGCAAAAGCCTGCATCAGGTCTTCAGCACGCTTCTCTGGATGCTCATAAAGCCAGGCCGCTCCCTTCAAAGTGTTGGGCATTTCCACAACCTCAAGGCCAAACACACGCTGCAGGTATTCCTTACCCTGCTGATACCGCCACAGTATATCAGGGTTCCCAGCGCCACCCCAGGAAAGGCTGACTGTCGCGATCTTGTCGCCTGCCACAAGCCGCTTTGGCTGAACCAATCTCACTTCGTCTCCCCCTTTCCGATGGAAAAGGCCGGGGATTCCCCCGGCCCGTAGAAACCAGGATCAGTATGCTCTGGCCCAATACACCATGTGCTTGGCTTCTCCACCGCACACGACGCACTTGTCGCCCACCTTGTGCTGTTCAAATGGCATGCAGCGCGCCGTAGCGCCGGTCTTCTCCTTCACGGCATCCTCACAGGCGCGATCACCGCACCACATCGCGCGGACATAGCCGCGGCTGATATCCAAGCCCTTCACCAGCTCGTCAAAGTCAATAGCATCGAAGGTGTGCTCGTCGCGGTACTTCTGGGCCTTGGTGTAAAGGTCGCGCTGAATCACAGCAAGCTTGGTCAAGGAGGCCTCACCGATGCCATCCAGCGGCAGCGTAAACTTCTCCAGCGTGTCGCGGCGGAGAGCCGTGGCCACGCCGTTTTCAATGTCGCGGGGGCCGATTTCCAGGCGCATCGGCACGCCCTTCAATTCCCACTCATTAAACTTCCAGCCGGCGGACACGGTGTCGCGGTCATCCAGATAAACGCGGATGCCTGCTGCCTTCAACTCATCGCGAACCTTCATGCACATGTCGGTAACGCCGGGTTTGTGGGCGGCGATGGGCAGGATCACAACTTCGATGGGCGCTACCTTGGGGGGCAGCACAAGCCCGCGCTGGTCGCCATGCACCATCACCAGTGACCCGATCAAGCGGGTGGACACGCCCCAGGAGGTGGACCAACCATACTCCTCACGGCCCTCGCGGCTCTGGAACGTGATGCCGAATGCTTTGGCGAAGTTCTGGCCAAGGAAGTGGGAAGTGCCGCTCTGCAGCGCCTTACCATCCTGCATCAAGGATTCGATGGCATATGTGGCCTTGGCACCGGCAAACTTTTCTTTCTCGGTCTTTCTGCCAGTCGTCATCGGCACGGCAAGCACGTTCTCGCAGCACTCACGGTAGACCTCCAGCATGCGGAGCGTCTCCTCTTCTGCCTGTTGCTCGGTCTCATGCACCGTGTGTCCTTCCTGCCACAGGAACTCACTGGTCCTGAGGAAGGGCCGGGTGCTCTTTTCCCAGCGCACCACATTGCACCACTGGTTGATCAGCACCGGCAGGTCGCGGTAGCTCTGGATCCACTTGGAGTACATCGAGCAGATGATCGTCTCGGAGGTGGGGCGCACCACCAGCTTTTCAGCCAGTTCCTCGCCGCCTGCATAAGTCACCACAGCCACCTCCGGTGCGAAGCCCTCCACATGCTCGGCTTCCTTCTTGAGATAGCTCTCGGGGATGAACATGGGAAAATAGGCGTTCTTGTGGCCGGTGGCCTTAAAGCGGGCGTCCATTTCTTTCTGGATCAGCTCCCAGATCTCATAACCGTAGGGGCGGATTACCATTGTGCCCTTCACCGGGCCGTAGTCCACCAGTTCGGCTTTCAGAATCACGTCGGTGTACCACTGGGGGAAATCAACGCTGATGTCGGCGATGTGTGTCACGAATTCCTGGTTCTTGCCTGCCATATGTCTCAACCCTTTCAATGAAACTCGAATAACAAAAAACCGCCCTCGAACTCAAGGGCGGATATCCGCGGTGCCACCTTGCTTCCCGGGAGGCTTCGCCTCATTTTGTCCGGGCGCTTAAGACCCATAACGCGGGCGAACGGCGGAGGTTGCGACCCCTCCGCGGCTTCAGGGACGGGATAGTCTGCGTTCTTCGTGGGAGCCTTTCAGCCGGTGATCTCCCTCTCTTGTCCGAAGGGTGGGCAGTCATTTTCCCTGCGATGCCATTCAACTCAGATTGTTTAGTGTATTATATTGTTAAGACACAAAAAAGTCAATCGGAGATAACTCACAAAGGCTCCCGCTTTTGTCCATACAGCCTCTTTCGAAAGGTGAAAACAATCACTTCCTTGGTAACAATGAGTGCCGGCATTGCCAGCAACAGCCCAACCAGGCCGAACAACCCGGAGCCGGCGATGATGGCCACAATCACGTAGGCAGGGTGAATCCTCAAGCTGTCTCCGATAATTTTCGGCGTAATCAGCGTGTTGTCCAACTGCTGCACAAGCAACACCACCAGCACAGCAATCAGCATCATCTTCCAACCCAAGGAGATGGCAACCAGCGCAACGGGAACGGCACCGATGAAAGGTCCCACAAACGGGATCATATTACATATTCCACAGATTAATCCCAATAGGAGCGCATTGGGCACACCCACCAGCAGCAGGCCTGCTGAAGTCATGAGCGATACACTCAAGGCCACCAAAAGCTGCCCTCGCATAAAAAGACCGAGAGATTTGTCGATGGAGCAATATAACGTGTGCAGATCATTTTTATACCGGATGGGTACCAGATACCCAATCTGATCGATAAAATACTCCTGATCTTTCAAGAAATAAAACGAGAACAATGGCAGCAGAAGCGCCCAGCCAAGGCTGGAATAGCTGACCTGAGCCAAGTTGATCGTAGCACCTCCAAGCCAATCCGCCACACGTTTGCTGAAGCCGGCAAATGTATCGCTCAGGATTCCAGCCATCGGCTCACCGGCATTGGTACCGGCAGAATCCATTAAATCACTGATCTTCTGCATCACCTGAGGCATAAAAGTTATGAAGTCTACAGCCTGGCGCACAAATGCAGGAATCGCGAAATAAACAAACAAGAATACTGCCAATGCCATCAGTCCGAACATGATGAGCAATGCCCACGGCCTGCGGATTTTCTTTTCGATTTTTTTAAGCGGTTTATTGATAAGATAGGCAGCCATCGCGGAAGCAAGCAAAGTGAATACAAGGCCTCGTAACCTGGTAAACAACAATGCCGCAAGCGCGACCAAAATAACCACGGCTACAATGATTCGAATATTTCTGGCTGTTCTATCCATTCCAAACCACATCCAGTAAACAATAAGAAAGGGCGGCGCTGCCTTTCGAATGCAGCTTGCCCGCCCGCGTCCACACCAGATTTCCGGCTAGATACCGGTATAATGCCTCATTTTCCTGGCAGCGTAACGAACCGCGCCACGGCCCCTGCGCATCAACGAACGGGCTGACCTTGGCTCGTAGTAATTCAACATCATCATGGACGCGGCGGCGCCCACCATTCCGCCAATCAACATGCCCTTAAGATAACCCCTCATACTCTGACCTCCTTTCATTTAGCTCTGGTGACTCTTCCGATGTGCTGTCCATCAGCATGAGGAAATCTTCCCCTTTCATTATGTTGCCCGTGTTTTCGATAATTTTCCTGCCAAATTTTAGGTCGTCCATAAAGCTGGCTGAGATCTCAATACCAGTCACAGACCCTGTGCGTTCGTCAATGATATAATTGCTGATGTGACCGATATAGCTGCCATTTGAATTGAAAACCTTGCTATCTCGGCCAGCACAGGCCACTGTGCGGGATGCATGGTTTTTCTTTGTGGTATCCACGATAATGCTTTTCTCCCCTATGACAGTGATCGCCTGCCAAGGAACAAAATGACATCGCCGCAACAGGCTGCGCTCCTCAAAGACAATGCCCTCGATCCTCTTCCTCCCCGGTTGGCACACCACACCTCGCATAAAGCCGGCTACATCGCCGGAAAGCCTGTCCACTACAGGCAAATCGAATAACTGGGAATCGTAACGCATTGCAACCACCTGATCATCAGCCTGCCATCGGTTAAGGCTCTGATCTATATTGCTCCGATAAAACGAAAAAAAGCCAGACAATTGCTGGCTTTTTAGCTACATCACCGAATAAGTAAGTTCAGGCTGAGGCGTTGGCTGCTTCTTGCTTTTTCATGTAGTCCTCAAGGGCTGTCTTCAGCGCCTCCTCTGCCAACACCGAGCAGTGGATCTTGACTGGCGGCAGGCCGCCCAATTCTTCGATCACCTGCTTATTGGTGAGCTTAAGGGCTTCTTCCACGGTCTTGCCTTTGATCATCTCGGTTGCCACCGAGCTGGAAGCAATCGCTGCGCCGCAGCCGAAAGTCTTGAAGCGGGCATCGGTGATGACGCCATCTTCCACTTTGATATAAAGCTTCATGATGTCGCCGCAGGCCTCACTGCCCACCATACCCACACCGCTGGCATCCTCGATCTCCCCGACGTTTCTCGGGTTGGAAAAATGGTCGATCACCTTTTCACTGTATAGCATGTAAATTCTCCTTCCTTATGCGATCGGCGACATCGCGCGCAAACGTTCAATGATCTGAGCGACCTTGCCGATTGTGTAGTCAATATCATCCTCCGTGGTGTCGTCGCCCACTGTGAGGCGGAGCGACGCATGCGCCGCGCCGATCGGGATGCCGAGGGCCATCAGCACATGGGAGGGCTCCAAGGAGCCGGATGAGCATGCGGAACCACTGGAAGCCGCGATACCCGCAATGTCCAGGCTCAGCACCATAGCCTCGCCTTCCATGCCTGAGAAGCTGAAATTGGCATTGCCTGGCAGCCGGATTGTGGGGTGGCCATTCAGGCGGGCATTCGGCACCGTATCTAAAACACCCTTAATCAGACGCTCACGCAGCGCTGTGATTCTGGTGGATGTCTCAGGCATTTCAGCTACTGCCAGCTCAAGCGCCTTGGCCATACCGATGATGCCCGGATGGTTGCTGGTGCCTGCCCGGCGGCCACGCTCATGAGCACCACCATCAATCAGGTTCTCAAGGCTCACACCTTTTCTGATATACAACAGCCCGATGCCTTTAGGGCCGTGGAATTTGTGAGCGGACAGCGTGAGCATGTCCACGCCCAACTCCTTCACATTCACCGGGATGTGGCCCACCGCCTGCACCGCGTCGGTGTGGAAGGCAGCGCCACCCTCCTTGGCGATTTTCGCCAACTCCGCGACGGGCTCTATGGTACCGATCTCATTGTTGGCAAGCATAATGCTTACCAGGATGGTATCCGGCCGCATGGCCGCCTTCAGTGTATCGGGATGTACAAGGCCAAACTCATCAACAGGCAGATAAGTCACCTCGAAGCCCCGCTTCTTGAGGACCTCACAGGTGTGCAGCACGGCGTGATGCTCGATGGCGCTGGTGATAATATGCCGGCCTTTGCTCTGGTTTTTCAGGGCAAACCCCTTAATAGCCCAGTTGTCCGCTTCGGTACCGCCCGAAGTAAAATAAACCTCTTGCGCGGTGGCGCCAAGCGATTTGGCGATCCTGTCGCGCGCCTCATCCACCGCACGCAATGATGTTCTTCCCCACGAATGCACGCTGGACGCGTTGCCGAAGTTTTCGGTGAACCATGGCAGCATGGCTTCCAGAACCTCTGGCCGCACTTTGGTCGTGGCTGCATTGTCCAGATATACCTTTCTGGCTTCCATTCAGGTATCCCCCTTGTTTCTCATGTCATACTCCCCCATAATGTCGGCCAGCGTGAGGGAATTGATGACATCATTGATACTGCTGTATATTTTTTCCCAGATGATTCTGCCAGGGCAAGCATTTCCGCGCTCACAGCCGCCGCCAACGTCATCCAGGCAGTCAGTGGGAGCAAGCGGGCCCTCCAGCGTGCGGAGGATCTCCCCCACCGATATGCTAGCCGGATCACCGGCCAATGTATAACCGCCCTGCGCCCCTCGGGATGCCGTGATCAGCCCCGCCTTTTTCAAACTCATAAAGAGTTGCTCCAGATAAGCCTCCGGGATACTTTGCGCCTCTGAAATATCTTTAACGGAGACAGGGTTTCCGCCATGCCTGCGCGCTAGCTCAAACATGGCGTTGAGGCCATATTTGCTTCGCGTGGAGAACTTCATTGCGGGCACCCCCAATTCCAAGTGTTTTGCTCGGATATAATATAGCACGCAATTCCGACTGAGTCAATAGGGTATGTTGCAAAAAAATCACACCTGAAACTTAGTGTTTCCGCCCTTTGTCTATCCATATTGGATAGATTATCCAGGAAATGGCACAGAACTACGGACTGATCGCTACATTTCTTATCTCTGATTGACCAAATTTAGCATAAGGCTTCCCGGAACACCCTGGAAGCCTTTGCATTCAACATCCTCGATATGATATATTGTCCCAAAACAACAAGGAACCCACACCGTGAGATTTGCAATCCTTTCAGACATCCACGCTAACCTCCTTGCGCTGGAAGCGGTGCTGGCTGATGCCGAAACCCAGCATGTAGATGGTTTCGCCGTGGCCGGTGACCTGATTACCGATGGGCCGGACACAGCGGCTGTATTGGAACGGGTGCGCGCACTGCAATGCCCCGTGATCATGGGAAACCGCGAAGACTATATTATACGTTATCGTAATGGTGAGAAACCAAACTGGGACGGTAGCCTTCAGATGGCCGCTGTACTCTGGGCGAACAAGAGCATTGGTGATGAGGATTTCCGCTATATTTCCACACTGCCTGAGCAAGCTGCCGTCGAGTTGGAATATGGGCAGTCACTGCGTATAGTACACGGCTCGCCATTCAACATGTATGAACTACTGAAACCCCATCAAGACATGGCCGCTGTGGAGAAGTGCGCGTTGGCCGTGCAGGAACCGGTGCTGGTTTTCGGACACAACCACATTCAGTGGAGTGGGATGGTACATGGCCGACTGTTGTTGAATCCTGGATCGGTGGGGGTTCATTTCAACGAGGAATGCAAGGCGGAATATGCAATTTTGACCCAAAAGAGCGGACAATACTCGGCGGAACTGAGGAGAGTGTCATATGATTTCGAAGCATTGGAACGACGGTTGGTAACCAGCGGTTTGATGGAGGCCGCACCGGTTTGGACAAGGATCACCTTCGAGAGTGTGAAGGCCGGGCAAAACCACAACCTCCATTTCCTGGATGAAGCCCATTGTGTCATGCGGGAGGAGGGAATCCCATTGGGGCTCATCCCGAACCATATCTGGAAACGTGTGGCAGCCAAATGGTGGAGGCAAATGGGTTGGGGATGGCGAGAGTGAGAGAAGCCCGCCAGTTATTCCAGCGGGCTGTTATCGGATGTTCATCGTCAAAACTACTTTCTGCGCATCAGCAAGAACGTGGCAAGTGCCGAAACAATAACCGAACCACCCACGACGATGGGTAGAGCCATCAGGTTGTTTTCTAGGAAATTCGGCACATTCATTCCAAAGAAGCTGGAGATTGCCGTTGGGATTGAGATTGCGATCGTAATGATCGTGAGGGACTTCATCACGATGTTCAGATTATTGGAAATGATAGATGCGAAGGCGTCCATCATGCCGCTTAGAATGCTGCTGTAGATATTGGTCATCTCAATGGCTTGCCGGTTTTCAATAATGACATCTTCCAACAGCTCTGTATCTTCCGGATATTTCTTGATGGCTTCCAGCTTCATCAGCTTTTCCAGCACCACTTCATTTGACTTAAGCGACGTAGAGAAATATACAAGGCTCTTTTCCAGCTTTAGAAGCTGTGTAAGCTCCTTATTCTTCATGGAGCGCTGCAAGTCGTTTTCAATCTTGTTGCTGATGCGCTCAATGTGCCGCAGATAATACAAATAAAAAGTCGCGTTCTTGAATAACAGCTGTAGCAAAAAGCGGCTCTTATATTGTGTAATAAACGACTTAACGCGCTTATTGATGAAATCGTTGACAATCGGGTTGTCTTTCAAGCAGACGGTCACGATGCACTCCCTGGTTAAGACCACGCCCAGCGGGATCGTGGAGTAAATGTTGCGATTGCCATCAATCTCCACGATCGGAATATCGACCAAGATCAGTGTGTTTCCATTTTCTGTTTCTATGCGTGGGCGTTCTTCTTCATCCAGGGCGGGTTTGATGAACTCGTTTTCAAGATTCAGCATGACGCATATCTGGTTGATTTCGTCTTCAGAAGGGTTGGCCATGTGAATCCAGCAGCCGCTCTCAAAGTCATCCAGATTGGCAAGCTCGTAATTTGTGGAAAGACCAGTCTCATCTCCGATGGTCTTGAGGAATTTGATCATAATACACACCCTCTTTCATTGTTTCTGTAGGGCGTGTTTGTATTCGTCAGCGGATGGTTGACGGCATGCAATAACGCCCATAGCGCGGGATACTGAATTTATAGCTACTACCACCAGGCTCGCATTCCATGCCGTTCACCTCCATATTGCAGGATACTATCATAATACAACTTGAAACAGAATTCTACAATATGCAAATTCTACAAAAGAAAAGATCATTCATGCCGAAACAGCTAGATAGCGTTTGATTTCAGCCGATAATGAATAGAAACACGCTTCTATCAATCTGCATAACCACTTATCACATAATTTTAACATAAACCATCAAATTCATCCTCAAGTTATGTTGCTAAATCGCCTTTGCCCATGGTATTAGTGAGAGAGAGCTATAAAAGTCATTACCACCGGCTAAGCCGGTGGCTTGCATCCGCCCTATAAGGGCATGTTACTAGCCTGCGCCTTAAGGCGCTCTGAAAGTCTGCCAACCGCGTTGTGTTCACGGGCAAGCCCCTCCGGTTAAAGATCATGAGTGAGCTCTTCCCCTTCAGATATCCCATGAACTCCGATACGCTGAGCTTCGGTGGTATACTCACGAGTATGTGAATATGATCCGGGCATGCTTCTGCTTCTATGATTTCTACGTTCTTCCTTTGACATAGTTCTCGTAGTATCTTGCTGATCCTTTCATTCTCCCGAAGATGATCTATCTTCTGCACTTCGGTGCAAACACTATGTGGTATTTGTGTTCCATTTTGTGTGTACTAGACTGCTACTGTCCATCTTTCGTTCCTCCTTTTGATGCTCTCGGTTGGCAGACCTGTTTGCATCTTGTCTAAGAGTGCTCCAAAACCCCCAGTCGAACTGGGGGTTTTGTTACACAAAGAAAACTCCAGGGCTATATGCCCTGGAGTCTGGCGCTCCCGATACGATTCGAACGTACGACCTCCGGTTTAGGAAAATGATTTAGGCCATTGCTCAATGTATTTCATCATGTAACAAATGGCTTAAATACGCAGTTTCTCCCGCCTATAATATCTTTATAAAACACATTGTATCACATTCTAGTGAAGTATAGTGAACCAAATGTGAACCAAGAACACAAGCTTGATGTTCAATTAGTGACATTGTCCTCACAAAAATATCAAAGATAATAGCGTTTGTTCGCTTACATGTCATATCGCCTGAGATGGTCATATATACACCGTTTCATTGACCAGCTAGCACCGTAGAATCGTCCTCCACCGAAGTTACCCTTCCCCTGCATTGAGAATATCCTAAAGCATGGTACACATCGAATTAGGTCACCCAAACCCTCATATAACAAGTAAATTGAGGTCTCTAGTTCAAAGCGTATTAAGGCGTGGCATTAACGACAACTGAGAACCCACTGTATACCTTTACAGAACCAACAATTTGGTAGGCCCTTACCTTGAAGTAATATGTCTTGCCAGTGGTTAGGTGGGTGCTGGTGTAGTAAAGGCTTGCAGTGGATTTCACCAGTACATAAGTACCAAAAGGCGAAGTAGAAAACCACAACTCATAGCCTGATGCTCCGGCCACGGCGTCCCATGTCACATTAACGCTGGTGGCGGAAGCCCGTACAGCGCGTACCGAGACCGGAATGGCAATAGTGGGCCGAGCGCTCTTCGTTACAGTGAAAGGCCCATAGACCTTCTCGCCGTTTATAGTGCGGTAAGCCCTCGCCTTGTAATAATACATCGAACCGGTGTTGAGGCTCGTGTTGGTAAAGGTCAAAGCCGATGTCGTGACGATTTTCACGAAGATGCCGCCCCTGGTAGTAGCGCGGTACACCTCGTATCCCGAGGCCCCAGAGACTGCGATCCAGGATACCTTTATACTGGTATAGGA
This sequence comes from Bacillota bacterium, assembly GCA_023421955.1. Classification (GTDB taxonomy): domain Bacteria; phylum Bacillota; class Clostridia; order Christensenellales; family UMGS416; genus JAEYRA01. Next base: position 12,253 of record JAEZSE010000005.1, on the reverse strand, counting down.
TGCCGATGCGGCGGAGAACGCAACGGGCGCAGCGGGAACTGGCCTGCCAAAAACAATTGGTGAGTACCCAGCATAAAGTGTGGGTGATCCACTGCGGTAGGCTCTGATCATAAAGTAATACGACTGACTGGTGACAAGGTTATTGCTCGTATAGGAGGTCCCTGTTACCGTGGCGATCAAGGTATAATTGCCGGTAGGAGATGTCGCGCAATACACCTCGTAACCGGTTGCATACTGGGAAGCTGCCCAGTTTAATCTCAAGCTATTATAGGTGGATCTCAACGGCGAAACAATTTCCGGTGTGGTGAGCCATTGAGCATAAACAGTAATGTGGTCCTTTACAACAGTAGCGGCAGTGAAGGACTCGCCAGTGCCATCGGCTCTAGTGTTCCAACCAACGAAAGAAGAATTCCTCCTGGCGGGTGGTGCAGGCAGTTCAACGGTGGTGTTGTAATCGGCAGTTCTGGTCATTGGGCTCGCTTCAGTGGTACCACCGTTTTTGTCAAAGGTGACGGTATACCGGTTGATAGTGTATTGCGCTGTCACAATCAAATTATCGGTGATGCAGTCGAATGCCTTGTCCCATCCGGCGAATGTATAACCCATGCGTTTAGGATCGGCTGGAGCGGTGGCTGCACTTTCGTAATGCACCTCTTCGGTCTTTAGGATGTCTCCATTCCAGTCCTTGAATGTGACCGTATAGCTTTTAGCAGACCAAGCTGCATACAATGTGATATCGGCAGTCACTGTATCTGAAGCGAAGTTCCAAGCGCTAATATAAGATGGCTCCTTGTACCAGCCGATAAAGGAATAGCCCTGTCTTACTGGATCTTCAGGTTCTATTACAAAACCGTTGTGGTCTACTGTTTGAATACTTATTTCGTTTCCACCTTTTGAGTCAAATGATACCACATGTTGGAGATTAGGCTCGGAAATTGAAACGTCAGTTGGAGATGATACGTTCTCTTTATCAACGGAGTCCCTCGCCATCAAACAATATAATCCAGCATTTAGTGTTAAGAAATCGGCGCTTGTTTGCCACGTTATTCCACCATCGACGCTGAATTCATAGTCGCCTAATCCGCCGGTAGCATCGATGTGAATCGTTCCATCAGCTGCCCCATAAGCTGTTGCATCTCCTTTTCGATACACAAAAGTAACAGATTGTGGCTCTATAAGCTCCAGTATCTCTAGTGTAGACTCATTTACTTGATTTTGCTTATCTCTGGCCCGAACTTTATAGGTGCCAGCTGGCATGTTGGAAAAGAAACTAGAATCATGCCAACTAGCCCCATCATCGATGCTGTACTCATATGATCCAGATCCTCCGGCCGCATAAACTGTGAGTGAGCCGTTCGATCCAGATCGTTTTGTTAGGTCAATTTTTACAAAATTATGAATTTGTACTATGTCACAGACAACAACTCGGAACGTAGCTGATATGCCGCTTGGAGCGGTAGCTATTACATCGACAGTTCCGGACGCAAGAGCGTGAACGACATCGTTTTCATCGATACTGATTACACCTCTGGAAACATCATATGAATAGGTCAGAGCTATCTCTGTGGCAGTATCGGGAGAAATTACCGCATCAATAGGTACCTGACTGCCAGCCACCAGATTCTTATTGCTGATTACAAGATTATCTATCTGATGTCTTACCTTAACCTCGCACAGTTTCGTGCGCCCGCTGGAGTCCTTTGCTGTTGCGTAAATTGCTGTTGTTCCATAACCCGTAGCTGTTACTGTACCATATTCAGATACAGTTGCAACGGTGGGATCACTAGATGTCCAAGACAAATCGTCAACATTGATGTTTCCCAAGACAACATCATCGCCATATAGCGCAATATCCGCTGTCTCCCCGATGGAGTTTAGCGTAAGGCTATCCATAGTCTCCCATTGGTCATAATAGTTTTGAACAGGTACATCGCCTGAAGAAGACAGCGACCCAATGTTCTGGCTGTCAACAACAATAGAGGTCATATCTAACCGAATAAGTTCACCTTGATCCTTTGTTACAGTGGCTATGTAGCTTCCCTTACTTGTAGGGACCCCATCACCGTCTAGTGTGGAAAGAGAAACGCCCAGATTGATAGGAACACCCGCTTCATCGCCGTAAGAAAACACAATTTTATATCCTGTGTTTGGTAGGTAAAGTGTCGCATTTGTGGAATTCGGTGCCTCAGAAAACGACGTAAAGATTAAATCACTTTCTACGAACCCGACAGTCTCGCTACCTAAAGCACTTGCAACAAGGTTGCCAGCTATATCGTAAACATACATACGAACACATTGATCCGCTTGTATATAGGCTTTAACTAACCCCAAATCACTTGTGTTAATACTCTGCAACATTCTAGAGGTACCGTTTTGAGTCGATTGCGAAGCTATTGGGACTATCGGTTGCTTTCCGTGAATGACATCAATAACGCAATCTATAGCTTCGTCTTTCTTTGCTAAGTCATCATGATTGAAATTTAAGGTACAAAAATCTGCGTACTGGAATTGACATTCATCAGGCGACTTGGCAGCGAACGCACTGATGGCAGGTACGGTTCCATCTCCGTTATAATCGTAACATATGTCAACTAGTCGGCATCCGGCAGATGGACTGTCAATATAGTTCGCTACATAGGGTGTCAAGAATCTCTTCCGGACCTCGCGATCTCGGCTAATGCAGCCACTGCTCCCTATCAACGTTGTATTAACACGCTTCAAGACTGTAACAATGTCTTTACAAAACACCACATCCCTTATGTATGAGTTGCTCCTCTGATTTCCATTCGTTAAGTTCCGATTCATATTCGGACTTTTATTTATTGTTGCATAGTAATTTTTCCCTGATACAGGTTTATAGTCGCCGAAAGGATCCTTAGTCATTATTGGGGATAGTATTTTACAGTACTCAACCCCAGGCATAAGTTGATATGTTGTTGGTGAGTTTTCAGTGACTTGCTGAACCCAGGAGTGAATGAGTGGGTACGTCAAGCCAAAGTCATTCTCTATGTGATGTGTCTTTAGCATTTTATCCAGCGATAATGTTTTACCTGTCTCAACTGGTTCAAGCGATGTCAGTGTTCCTAACAACGGTGCTGCTATTAGTACTGCGCGCTCGACTTTCGCAACATTCTTGTTACTAGATGCTATATATGTAGCCGCAAGCAAACCGCCGGTGCTATGGGTTACAAGTACAACCTTGTCGTATCCTTTCTTATCAATATCATTTGCAAGCAATTGTGCTGATTCATTGAGATCGCCTAGCCAATTGTAATTATAAAAGATGACATCATACTGACTGCCGAACTCTGCCAATAAAGCTTGAAATAGGTTTTTATATGCATCGTCCGTCCCATATGGATCTTGGATTGAATAGTCGTCCGGACTGCCACCACCTTGTAAATAGGCATGTAATTTCGATCCAGACCCATCATTGTTTAATGTAAATAACGTTGACTTCAAAGCAAATGCGTTTAATACATCATCCCTAACTACATCATTATTAACCCATGCTAAATCATTACTAATGTCATATAAACGGGACCCCATAAATCCAGGAAGTATGTATATAGCTTTCTTAGGTTTACTAACAACGGGTATTGAGATGGGGTTCTGAACATTGTCCATGATTAATGTAGGCGTGTTTATTTGTGGATGACCATCTCCTGCACCAAGCTGCCCCATGTCATTACTACCCCAGGCAAACATATCACCATCGGCTTTTACACCTAATGAATGCCTTTCACCTGCCGATATAGCACTCATCTCAGTCATGATTAATTGCGGTATGGCGTAGTTATCATAAGGGTTTGAAACACCAAGTTGGCCTTCAAAACCTCGTCCTGATGTATATAGCTCCCCACTATTTTTTAGAAAGAGTGAGTGATAACAACCTCCAGAGGCGTCCTTGACATTATCCATAATCTTCGTAGGGTTGACGAAAGTATTCCAAGCCGCGAATTGTGATGTTCCTAACCGGCCATCAGAATTTGCACCCCACCCCCAAAGCTCATTTGAGGTTGTTATTGCAAAACTATGATTATCACCGCAAATTACTTTTTTTGCATTGATTACTCCGTTAATTTTAGATAAGGTGAATTTTACGCCATCAAATGAGCCGTAATACTTGGCAGTTGAGCCAAGGCCATATGCACCAAAAGCATATACATCACCATTTGTAGCAATCGCTAATGAGTGATAATATCCCGAATCTATTGACTTAATGTTGCTCGATACTTTTACTAACCTATTAATCACCACATCGGAACTGACCGAATTATGGTATCCCCAATAACCTTGTGCATACAAATCACCGTTTGACTTCAAGATTAAGATATTGGAATTACCAGCCGCTACGTCAACTACATCATCAGCAATTTTTACAGGGCTTGCATAATAGCTCGTAGAGTCTTGGCTTAATATATTGTAACTATTTTGGCCCCATGCCCACAACTCATTAGTGTCTGTAATTGCTAAAGATAAGCGTTGTCCTGCATCTATATCTCGTACATGAGCTAAGTTTGGGATTTTGCGTGGTGTTTTTTCAGAATAGGTTACAGATCCGAACCCCAGTTGACCATACGAATTTGCTCCGCATGCCCAAACATCTCCACACTCTGTAAGAATCAACGAATGGCTGGCAGAGTTTGCGGACCAACCAGAGCCTGCAGCCACTTTAACTACTTTATCAGGAATTTTGGTTACATATACATCAGAATTTTCTATAGCTCGAGCTATTTGGGAGAAGTGTCCATTTGACAACCGTATAGGGGAAAGCAAAAAAGCTATTGCCATGATGAAGCTTAGAGATGCTTTGATAAAATTCTTCATAGTTGCCCTCTCAGCTAATGCAATATTGTTATTAGTGGTAAAATGATAATGCGCAAGTAAAAATATGTCAATATAATTATCAGTTGTATTGTGAAAGTATGTGTCTAGGTCTCAGACAACCTCCTTCTTCTTGCTGTACAGATAAGCACGCACATTGTAATAATAGGTCCTACCAGTGGTCAGGCTGCCATTAGTGTAGTAGAGCGAAGCCGTTACCGCCACCAGCGTGTAAGTACCGCCAGAGGATGTGCTGCGCCACAGTTCATATCGAGTGACACCACTCACTGCACTCCATGTTACCTTGATGCTGTTGTAGGTCACAGGGGCAGCCTTCACAGAGCCAGGGGTGCCCAGAGCAGTCCTGGCAGATGCCACCGCAGAGAATGCGCCATACACCTTTGTGGTCCCACCAGCCGATAGGCGCGAACCTTGTAGTATTACGCAGTACCGGTGTACACACTGGTGTTGGTGTAATAGGTGCATGACGTCGTAGTCAGCAGCGTGAAGGTTCCAGTGCCGGATGTCGCCGCGGTATGCTCTAGCTTTGATTCAACATATCGCTGCAGACGGAAAAGCTCCCGCTGATAGCATCAAAGGCAATCAACCGTAAAGCATTTACGACCTCCTCATCGCAGAATAGTGGGTATAGTGTAAGGTCCTCATCCGTCACCCCGTATTTTTGTTTAATCGCTCCCTTAAGAGCTTCAACTAACTCGGAATAGGTTTTCCACTCCGGCACAGCCACGAATGTTCCGGGGTTTGTTCTGTTAGCCATATTCATGAAATCAACAATGTCCGTCGCATGTTGCCTGAAAGCTTCGTATTTTGAAAAGAAGAACTGTTGGTTGGCCGGAACGTTGGCCTTATAGAACGCAATTAGCTCAGCTTTCGTCATGACCTTCTTATACTTCACCTTACTGAAATACTTGGAGAACAACACTGGTTTATTGGGGAATTCCCGGTTGTAGTATTTGGGTGTTTCATCATAATTTTGAACCGTACCATTAACGACATAATCCATGTAAAGTTCCAGGCTCCACGGGTTATCCATGTTAGTACCGCTGTAAAAGTCATAGCCGTAAGTGTAGCAGAACTTATCAGTGTCGTCCGGCAGTGAATAGATCCCGGTTGTGGGTCGGTATACGAACAATAACTTCTCTTGCCCGTTGATGATGAACTTCTCAACATAGGTGTAGTTATCTATCATCCGAAGTGGCGCATCTAGTGGCCCGTTATACTCACGTTTCATCCAAAGGCTTCCATCATTCTTCAGTGCCAGCACGCCACCTGGTCCCGCTACAGCTGTTTTAACATCCGTGGCAAGTGGATATATATCACGCCAAACCAGCTGCCCCTCTTCAGTCACAGCATAGAAGTCAAAGCCATATCCGGTTATCTCCCGTACTTTTTGGCCAACTGGTGTCGGCTGCTCTTTCTGCTCAGATCCGAGAGATAAAGATAGAATCTCCGGGAATTTCTTCACTGCTCCCTTTTTGCCGCTACAGTAGATTTGCCTGTAGCGTCCATCATAGATGTCTTCGCCCCACCCTAGCAGTGTTCCGTCAGTTTTCAATGCGAGCACGGTGCTGCGCAGACCACCGTTGAGTATGACAGCGGACTGCACACCATCCAAGATTTTCTCAGGCTTAATGAGCGTCGTGCTTTCAGTTAACTGCTCTCCATTCTCCAGGTCAGACTCTGTTTTAAATGGGTCCATAGTCGTATCTTTGGGAAATTTCTCAAGGCCTGTATCCCCCCAAAGCCATAGCGATCCATCTGTTTTGATCGCAATGAATGTCTGGCCATCCGTCTGGGGAATGCTCGCTACATCGTTCATTACTTTTATCGGGTTCTCAATCGGATAAGAACCAAACCTAGCCACGTCAAGTTCATTCGGATATCTTTGAAGCCACTGGTTATCGAAGTTATATTCATTAATGAAGAACCGTGTACTCCCCCACGCCCAAAGCGTTCCATTCGTCTTGAGTATCAGGCTCATGTTGGCGTCCTTGACGCCCGCCATGATCTGCCGCGGCGCAGTGCTCTCCCCGCCCCATGACCAGAGCGTGCTGCCATTGCGGTGTAACGGGAAATCGCCGTTTCCCCAAACCCAAAGGCTATCATCATCCTTGATTGCGAAGTACGGGAAATTTTCTTAACACCATCCAATGTCTTGACAAACTTCCAGCGATCCTCCGTCGTTCCGTCGCCAAGCTGTCCGTATTGGCTCTTGCCCCAGGCCCATACAGAACCATCCTCACACAGTATAAAAAAGCAATGATTACCCGCTGAGAGTTGTATGACCGGTGATCTCGGCGTGGGTGTTGGCGTAGACACAGGTGTGGGGTCGGGTGAAGGTGTAAACGTATGATTGGGCGTGAGCAATGCGGTCACTTGCTGGGCAAACGTAGGCGTTGAAACGGATGTCTGTAGGACAGGTGCATTGCACGAATAGAGAGAAGCACATACGAGCGCGGCGAAGGAAAGTAATGCGATTCTTTTCATGCTCTCCTCCTGCGTATCTTTATTCCTCATAGTTATAGAACGCTATGGCAAACATGGCGTAGTGGCCTTATGTTCTCAGATCTAGTCAGAGCTGCACCGATCGAAAACTTCAATGCTTATGGATTTGCATCTTCCTGCGGCTTATCCTGCCGAGATGCAAAGCGATGAATGCCACGGCGATGAGTCCCGCTACGACCAGCGCAAAGATCCACCATTGGTTGCCTTTATCTGGCGGGGCAGGTTCCTCTTCGGATGTTGGGATCACCGGCGTGTTGATTGTGGTCTTGATGTCCGTCGAAGCGCTGTATGGTTTACTTTCTATGGGTTCTTTACTATCTGTTACACCGTTAACATCATTTGTGATGGTATGACTTGCATTTGAATCAAAGACTGATGTTGGATATTCATTCCAGGGGTTAGTCCAGCCCGAAGCGCCAGGCTCGTAGAGTATAGTGAAGCTTTTGGAACAATTTGCAAAAGCACTATTACCAAAATTGGATGGCGCGTTCCCACTAAAAATTGCACTAACGAGGTTTCTACAGTCAGCAAATGCACATTCACCGATACTGTCTATACTTTCCGGAAAAGAAATATTTATCAATCTAGTACATTCAAAGAAGGATCTGTGTGCCTCTATGCTGATCACGCCGTCTGGAATTGTATATGATGTTCTGTCATTGCCGTTGGGGTACTGTATCAACCGAGTTTTATCTTTGTTGAATAGTACACCATCCTGGCTGGAATAAACTGAATTTGAATCACTTACGCTTATGGCCGTCAGGTTATTGCAGCAACAAAATGCTCCAGTACCAATGCTGGATACGTTACTGGGGATGTATACGCTCGTTAGCATATAGCTCCAGCCAAACGCCTCTGACCCAATGTAGGTTACGCCGTTGGGAATTGTTAAGCTGGATAGGTTGTTGTACCTGAATGCTCCATCCCCGATATAGGTTACTTTATTGGGAATCACAACACCTGTGAGGTTGCTGCAATTATGGAATGACCAATCCTCAATCCTGTTTACAGTGCTTGGGATAGTATAGCTGGTTCTCACATTACCAATTGGGTATTTTAGTAAAATGGTCTTCGCCTTATTGAATAAAACACCATCCTGGCTGGCATATACGGAATTCGCCGCATTAACAGTGATCGTTTCCAAGCTAACGCAATCACCCAAATTTACCGCAAGGCCGTCGGTCACGCTCGCCGGAACAATAATCTCTCTGAGGTAATTACAACCGGATAACGCGTTGTCTACTATATTGGTTACGCTTTTTGGAATCGTATAGTTTGTTCTGACGTGACCGAGAGGGTATTGTATCAGTGTCGTCTTCTTATTGAATAGAACGTCATCCTGACTACAATACTTTGAGTTTGACGCATCGACTTGAATGTCTGCAAGTAACTCGCAATAAACAAAAGCTTCCTCCCCGATTTTGGTTACGCTGGCGGGGATTTTTATGCTCGTCATTTTTATGCAGAATGCGAACGCACTGCGGTCAATGCTGGTCACCCCCTCCGGGATAACCACGCTGGTTAAAAGTTGATTATCCCCAAAAGCGTTCTCTCCAATGGCGGTCACCAAATACCCGCCCAATTTAGATGGTATGGTCACCGCGCCGCCGTTGCCGTTGTAACCAGTGATCGTCGCTTTTCCTTTGACGACCTCATAGGCGAAATCGCCAGACTCTTCCGCCATGGCGCTTGCCGCGAAATAGAACAGCACTGCAACGATCAGGATGGTTGCAGCAGACAGTTTTTTCCACAGTCTTTTCATGGTATCCACTCCTACTTAGTTTTCATAGCAGGGATGTACCAGTATTTGTCCAGAAGCAGCTCGTATGCCTTTCGAAGGTCACCGACTGTTTTGGCTTCACGGACGATCTTTTTCAAAGAAGCGACATCCTTTTTTTGCACATAGCTTTCCAATGCCTCTAGGCCACCGCTATAACTTTCAAGCGGCTGATCCTTGATAGGCTCAACAAGTTTTGACTTCGGATTCAACTTCCTGAGGTATGTGCGATTCCACTCCGCTTTCTTAGTCGTCTTGTTGTATTTTCTAAGCACGGTTCCTGAGAATAACTCCCTCTGGATAATCCTCTTGTCGTCCGGAAATTCCGTTTCCACAAGCAGTACCCTCTCGCTCCCATCGGCAAATCGGGCCACCGCAACGCTAATACTTTTTTCTCCCGTCCCAGGTTCGGGAGTGTAATCGTCGCCGTGGTGATAATTGCCGGTGAGCCGCTCATTATCCCGATCGCGCGGTATCCGGGAGTCTACCCTTTCTGGAATCGGATCCGGCTGTGCGTAATAGTTGTATTCCTTCGGCACGATTTGTTGATACAACTTCTCAAGCTCCACCACAGTGCAGGTTTTGGGCACTACAATGGATTTATCGGCAGAATACTTCCCGATATATTCCGGCAGGGAGAGGGGATAAGAATTGGTTAAAGAAACCTCCGCTTCCGGCCCAAAGAAATTCTCATTGATCTTGACGAGCGAAAACCCTTGAAACGCGCGGCATATGGTTTTTCCGGTAAAGGCATCAGCCAGTTCGAAATAGTTCAGGTAAAACGCATTGTTGAATGATGGGCCGATATTCATCATCGGTGAAGAAACGCCGAAATAGCAGTCGCTGCGGGTTAACAGGTCTTTCCGGGATCCATCCACCATGAAGGACTGCACCACCATGTCATTCATATTATATGTGGCCGTGGCAGAAATCCCTGTGTGGACGCCGAACGCATCCCGCTTCATGATGGGTGCAATGCCGGTGTTCCATTCATCCTCTGCAATCATGTCCCAACTGGCGGTGTCTGAAGAAGCGTCATACTCGCCCTTCATCCAAAGGCTCCCGTCATTTTTCAATGCCAGCACACCACCGGGACCGGCAGCTGCTATTTTTACATCCGTTGCGATTGGTTGGATGCCGTTACAAAGCAGGTTCCCATCCTCGGTAACCATATAGAAAACCGATCCGTATCCAGTGATCATCCGGGTTTTTTTATTGTCTTCATTATACAATGCCAGTATTTCAGGGAACTTTTTCACCGAACCGCTTTTACCTCCCGCGATGCTTTTCAAGCTGTGATCGTTGTCAATGCCTTCGCCCCATCCCTGCAGGGTCCCATCGGTTTTCAGCACCACCACGGCGCTGCGCAACCCGCCGTTCAATATCACAGCGGACTGCACGCCATCTAGGATTCTCTCAGGCTTTATGAGCGTCGTGCTTTCAATTAATTGCCCGCCAAATTCCAGACTGGATTCAGTCTTAAACGGGTCCATCGTCGTATTTTTAGGATATTTCTTTAGACCCGTATCACCCCATAACCACAGCGAGCCGTCCTTTTTGATTGCGATGAATGTCTGGCCTTCCGTTTGGGGGATGCTCTTTACATTGTCCATGATCTTGCGGGCGTTTTCGATCGGATTATAACCGAGCTCTTCATTTTGATATCTGTTGAGCCATTCATAATCGCCGGAATATCCATCCCCGAGGAAGAACCGCATGCTTCCCCATGCCCAAAGGGTTCCGTCCGTCTTCAAGATCAGGCTCATGTTGGCGTCCTTGACGCCCGTCATGATCTGCCGCGGCGCGGGGCTTTCCCCACCCCACGACCAGAGCGTGCTACCGTTGCGGTGCAGCGGTAAGTCACCGTTTCCCCATACCCACAGGCTGTCGTCGTTCTTGATTGCAAAGTAGGGGGTGATCTTTTTGACATCTTCCATGATTTTGACAAACTTCCAATGGTCCTCCGTTGTGCCATCGCCAAGCTGCCCGTATTGATTCTTTCCCCAAGCCCATACAGAACCGTCTTCACACAGGAGGAAGAAGCAATGATAGCCCGCCGCGAGTTGCGTTACGGGCGCTCTCGGCACAGGTGTGGACGTGGGCTCCGGTGTGGGTTCGGGCGTGGGGATTGGTTCAAGTGTAGGGGTGGGCGTCGGCTCGGCTGTCACTTCCAGGGTGAATGAGAGCGACGGCAAGGCGGATGGCTGTGCGACGGGTGCGCCGCATGAGCATAGGGACGCACATATTAGTGCGGCGAGGGACAGGAAAGCGATTCTATTCATACTCTGCTCCCATACAGAAATAAGGGTATATGGTATTCACTTAGGCATATGCCTTGCACAGAGCAAGTTTCTGTCTCACAGTCAGTGTCCGGTTGCGCAGCATGCTCCTATACTATTCCTTAATCGACATAGGATTCGCATTCATTGGCGCACCTCTGCTTCTCAACCACGGAATACCTGTATACAACTACCCCTCAAAACCTGGAGAAACTTTGGCATGCATGGGCTCAAATCCCACCCTCTCAGCTACTATTTATTGACATAAACATATCTATTTAGTGGATGATTTATGTCTTGCCCGATATGTCTGGAAACAATTGAATCTAGATCGGTAGTTAACTTCAATATATTCCCATATTTATAAATTATAATACGACCTTTTTGTGTTAAATTCAATTGCATATTAACTCCTTAAGAATTGAAAGTTTTAGGACACCAATACATATTGGAGAGAGATGATGGCCTACTTTAAGCAGCGTTGATTCAAGGTCGTACCTGGCCGGTACCATCTCATCTTCATAGCACAATATCATGTCCATTGATGATGTGTTATACGTATTGTATAGGAAATGAAAAAGACCCCGGCCGGAGTCGGGATCCTCTTGACATGCTATGCCCACCCAAACCATCGCTAGGCATTGTTTAAGTGGATCCTTCCCCTCTTGAGATCACCCATAATAAATTCTCGGGCTATTTTCTGATCATCTTTATTTGGCTCAGGGCTTCGCGTACACCACCTTCGACCATGACCCATAAACCTTCGTAGTACCCTCCAGATGATAGGCACGTACCTTGTAATAATAGGTCCTACCAGTGGTCAGGCTGCCATTAGTGTAGTAGA